>NZ_JBHLWE010000017.1:0-558543 GCF_042432925.1 Paracoccus niistensis
TGTCCGTCCTCGAGTTAGGGCGGACTCTAATCGGCGGTGGAGGAAAAATCCCATGGCAGGTCAACAGTTCGGTGGCGTTCATTTTGAACTTGTTTACTCCGGACACTTGGGAGGCATTTCAGCGAAACGGCGCTGAGGTGTCGGGCTTCAAGCTTCGGCAGAGAAATGCTGCCGAGAGCGATGTAAAGCCGGGCGACATCTTTGTTTGCTACCTGGTTCGCTTGTCCCGTTGGTGCGGCGCACTTGAAGTGATCTCCTCGGTGTATGAAGACGACTCCCCCATCTTTAGCGATCCCGACCCCTTTGTGCTCCGATTTAAGGTTAGGCCTATTGTGCTTCTGAAGCCTGAGGCAGCCATACCGATCTTCGAAGATGAAGTTTGGCGCACACTTTCGTCTACTCAAAGTTTTGAGCCAGGCACGTCGGGATGGACAGGACAGTTCCGAAGCTCGTTGCGCAGGCTGAATAAAGCCGACGGTGAGTTCCTGTTGCAGAGGCTGAGGGCACAAGCCGCCAAGCCCCAGGAGTATCCATTCACGGACAGAGATCGCAGACAGCTCGCCCGCAAGTCCACGGTCAGAGGCTTAGACCGGGAGGTAGCTGTCGAAGTGCCTGACAATGCCGACAACGAGAGCAAGGCGCCCAGCGTACTGAGAGTTGCCTCAGAAGAGCCGGACGAACGCATCTCCATAACTATGCAGGCCCGATTAGCTGAAATTGGCGCGAAGATGGAATTCAACGTTTGGGTGCCCCGCAACGATAGGGCCCGTGTATGCGAGCACTTAACGGTCGAGGCACGGCGCACCCTGATCGACACTCTTCCCCTCAACTACGATGATGTAACCCTTCGAACAATTGAGAACATAGATGTTCTTTGGCTTAAGCGCCGCTCTATTGCGCGAGCGTTCGAAGTTGAACACACGACTGCGGTGTACAGCGGAATACTCCGCATGGCCGATCTTCTGGCCCTTCAACCCAACATGGATATTCGTCTCCATATTGTGGCACCATCAGACAAACGCGAAAAGGTCTTCCGAGAGATCAAGCGTCCTGTTTTTTCACTTTTGGAACGGGGACCTCTGTACGAGTATTGCACTTACCTTCCGTACGAAGCTGTTTCCGCCATCGCTGACACGCCACACCTTTCCCACATGAACGACAGCCTTCTCGAGGAGTATGCGGAACATGCAGAAGACGCATACGACCCCTTACTTTGAGCACAACAGCGTAATATTCGCTAGCAAGACTTCAGGACACAACTTCACCGGCCAAGCAAACTTTGAAGAGGTCCGGTTCCACGCGCCGCACTAAGAGTGAAACAGGTAGCATCGCATCTCTCGTACAACTGCGAAGCAGCCAACGAGGAATACTGCGACACAACGATGCCACAGATTCCGATCAACGTGCAGAGCGAATATCGAGGAGAAGAACCAGCATCACTGAAGTCGCACATTAAGTTCCGAAAAATTGAAGCGGTCAACTACGTCCACGTGTGAAAGCATGTCCCGAACGCTGTCAGAAAGATCTCGATCATGAGCGTCAGGAGGGCCGAGAACAATGGCCTCAGCCATATACTCCCGAAGGTACGAGCCTGGGCCGGACTTTGGGAGCTTGGAACATGTTCTAACAAAGCTCCCGAACCGCTCTCGCTTGAATTCCTCTGGAATGTCGTCACTAGTGATAATGTTCCTTACGACAATGCAGAGGGTCCAGGCTGCCCAGTACGGTATTGCACAAATCTCGCGAGCTTCGGCAAAGCTGGAGGGCGAAGAATTAGGATTCCCCTCCGGCAGCCTCCATGAGAGCTCCACCCAATTACTTAAGCGATATTGACATTCCCAAATAAGCCTTAGGCCTAGAGTGGGGAACTCACTTAGACGCGACGATTGAGGCAACGGGAGACTAGAGAGGGTAATTATTTTTCGAACGAAGTGCATTAGATACATGAGCCACATGTTATCACACAACCCACTTACCGCGGCTCGGGTAACCATCACATCGAAAAAATGAATTGCTGAGTAAGTAATATCATTGAACAAATCTTCGTCTTCAACAGGAGGAGGCCTTCTTATAACATCAGCATACTGCTCGTCCTCTTCAATGACCTTTATTGCAGCTTCTCCGACCGGCCGCCAAATTCCCGAACGTTGCGCAAAACTGATGTCTTCAAGGAAGTTGTTTAGAACTATGGCGCTTGGATCAAGTGCGTACGTTTCTCTGGCTAGATTTGTAGTTTTTCGTAAGTCACTCCTGAGATGGCTTTCCGAATTCATCATGCTTTCTAAAACATACCTATCAAACTCGTCGTAAAGCTCCGACTGAAACGTCTTAAAGAAAATTGCTGCAAACTCTGGTTTCTGTGTTTGAAGAACATGCCGGATATCGCGTGATTTTGCGATCAGGTCTACTATCTCCCTTGCTGCAGTGGTCCGTTTGCGGGCTGAAGGTATCATCGAAGATACTAGACTAGAAAAGCGGAGGTAGCGGGCTTGCTTCCTGTTCTTGTCCATATTTATGAGATCGATCGTCCGGAAAGTTCCACGGCCAGCTTTCTCGAGCCTATCATGTAACTTCTCAAGCAAATGTTCTCGGTAGAAGGATCGCTTAAGAACATCAATATAAGGAGAAACCAGCGTCAAAATCTCTATGTAGCGACGCGAGTCGTACAGACGTTCCACTAACGGCGGAAGGCGACGTATTCTTCTCGCTCTCGGACGATTAAAGCTATACAGCGTGACCGCAGAAACGCTCCAAACTAGCGTAACGATAAAGGCCATCTGGGTATTATTTAGAACATCTTCCGGCTGCCCGAATCTTAAGCCAACAAACCAAGTTGCCAAAGGAAGAGGCAGAACGGAAACTATTGGATTTACAAACTGGAAGAAAATAACAGCAGCTATGGAGACAAACAGAAGCGTCAGCTGCGCGGGCGAATCTAAGCGTATCCTTAATCTCGTTACCGGATCAATCACAGCATACGCCGCGAACAGTATGCCAAAAAAAGTAAGAAATCCGTCGAGTGTCATAGATTTGCCTGTCGAAACAAGTCTTTCAAGTTGAAAGAAGCAGTATATAACTTGCCGGCTTGTGCTGAGAACACGTTGGCATGTTCTGAAGATTATTCTCACGTAAATTGGGTTGGCGCAAACAAGACCAAAGCGGCTGTCCGCTCGTTATGGTCCTCGGAGTATGCCGCAGGGGAGCTTTGAGGCGGGGATCGACTGAGCACTCAAGCGTGTGCTTCGTCGCTGTTCGAACTACGACGCTGCTCCTGTTGCGGGATGAACTGCAAGTCTAAGGTTGAAGCACTTCGCGCAGGTGAATCGGCGCTATGCACCTGTTTGGGGTAAATGTGTGGGGTAGACGTGTGGGGAGCTTCGCGTGTCCACAGATTTTTTATAATATAATCAGAGCCTTAATTAGGACTCTAAATATGGTGGAGCCGAGGGGAGTCGAACCTCTTGGTTGATGATCGCCGCGTCATTTGCCTCTTCCAATCACCTTACAGACTTATCGCAGTCAGGTACCCTTGCAGCCTCTCCAAGCTGTGCCCTCTCCCATAGCTATCACCGACACTCTGCCGTGCCCAGCCGCCGATCGCATCCGCCACATCCATCGGTGCTCCAGCGTCCCTGAGGCGGTCCCTCATCGTGTGCCTGAAGCTGTGGATGGTCTGACCTTCTCTGACGAGCTTGTTGTCCTTGAGCCACTTGTTGAGCGCCGCTGAGGCAGATGCAGCGTTGATTGGCTCGTCTGGCTTTCGGGGCGTGAAGACCGGGAACAGGAGCTTTCCTTCTGTTGCCATCGCCTCCTGAGCCGCCCAGAGGGCCTCTCCGACGAGCGGGACCTTGCGAGCCGATGAGGCAGTCTTGAGCCGTCTCAGGGGATGGGGCGTTATGACGATGTGCGGCACAGACGCATCTAGGATCACGTCTGATTTCCGGAGGCCGATAATCTCAGCGAGCCGAGCTCCCGTGTCGGAGATCATGGATATCGCCCAGCGCCGCTGATCATTCACCTCACGACAGCGCTCTTGGATCGCTTTGAGCTCTTCCCGTGAGAAGCTGTCGCGTGGCTTACGTTTGCCCTCTGCCTTGTTTGGAATAACCACCCCAGCGAAGGGGTTGTTCATGGTCAGCTCAAACTCCCGAATGGCTGTCGTGATGACTGGGCTGATCTGCTTCAGATAGCGCTCTACGGTGGCAGGCCCATTTCCCTGAGGCCCTTTGCCCTTGGCGATCACTCTGCGGACAAACTCATTGGCGTGCTCACGGCTGAGCTTGTCGAGGGTAATGTCTCCTGTGACCTCCATAAGAATGCCCCAAGCCCTCTCAAACTGTCGGATCTGTTTGGGCTCCTTGGAGAGCTTGCCGAGCTCGATGTGCTTCTCTCGGGCATCGCTGAGCGTCCTCGGGACCTTCCCGGACATAAGAATGTCATAGGTCAACCGCTGCTGACGTGTCGGCTCTGGACGCTCCTCCCAGGGCTCATAGCGGCCCATGAGGTCATCAACGAAGGTGCTTACAGGATCGAGGTCTGGATAGCGTGCGCCATCACCTGGGCTGAGCCCTGCGGCCTCTAGCTGAGCCACCGCAAGCTGAGGATTCGCGAGGCCCTCTCTGTGAGCCTTCCAGAGGGCATCCAGCCGCCGGGTGTGACTGACGGCCAGACGACAGGCTTCCGCCTTGTTCGCAGTCTTCAGGGAGAAATAGATCTGCTCAGGGGCCTTCTTGGATCCCGGCGCTCTATGAAGGTCGCGGCAGTCGTTTGGGATCCGCCGCCGATAATACCAACGATTGCCCTTCGGCTCGATGTGCTGGCACATGACCCGGATCGCCCCAATCTCATAGACTAAGACCACGCTGTGTAACCTCATGTGTAACCTGAGGCAACTCAGCCGCGCCAATAAGATCCTGAAACATAATGATTATTCAGGAATTATATGGCGGACGGTGAGGGATTCGAACCCTCGAGACGGTTCCCCGCCTACACACTTTCCAGGCGTGCGCCTTCGACCACTCGGCCAACCGTCCGTGGCGGGGGTTTAGCCCGCCGCGGCGCGCCCTGCAAGTCAGAGCTTGGAGATGCGCGCCTGCAATTCGGCCAACTGGCGGCGGATGTCCTCGGCTTCCTCGGAGGCGGGCCGCGCGGGACGGGACTTGCCGCGCAAGGGCGTGGGCTCGGGCGGGGGGGCGTCCTCGTCCTCGTCGCGGGCGGGGCTGCTGCTGCCGACCCAGCCGCCCATCATCGCCTTCAGGAACAGCTGCTGCTGGCGCTGCATTTCCGAAAAACCGGGCATCGAGGCCATGGGGTGCTGCAGGGCGGTCAGCTGCTCCATCATCTTGGACTGCCCGTGGCGCAGCATCTCGAAGCTGGCGGCCAGGAACTGCGGCACGACCGACTGCGCCTGCGCGGTATAGCTGCGCACGAGGTCGGTCAGAAGGTCCACGGGCAGGACATTCTCGCCCCGGCTTTCGTGTTCCGCAATGATTTGCAGAAGATACTGGCGCGTCAGGTCGTCGCCGGATCGGAGGTCCACGATCCGCACTTCGCGGCCTTCGCGGACTACCTTGGCGATCTCGTCAAGCGTGATGTAGTCGCTGGTCTCGGTATTGTAGAGCCGCCGGCTGGCATAGCGCTTGATCAGCAGCGGCTCGGGCTTCGACTTGGCGGCTTCGGCGGGCATGGCGGCTTCGCTTTGATGCATCTGCAGCAATGATGGGATGGGGGCGCCGCGATTGCAAAGCAAAAACGCGCGCCCGTCGCGGGCGCGCGCTGCGTCATGGTCAGGAACGAGGGGCCGGGACCGGCCCCGCAGCCGGGATCAGGCCTTGTCCTTGTTGCCCGGGTTCGTGACCGCATCCTGTGCCTGGCGGGCGACGTTCTGGATGTTGGTGGTCGCGGTCTGGGCCATGCGCTGGGCATCGGCCTGGGCTTCCTTGCCGGCGTTCAGCAGCAGGTCGACGGTGTCCATCTGGACCTTCTTGGCAACCTCGGCATAGGCGGCCATGTGCTCGGCGGCCAGTTCGGCAGCGGCCGAGGCGAAGTCCGACATCGCCTTGGCGTAGTCGGCGGGCTGGTCCTTCGAGGTGGTCAGCTCGCCCATGCGGGCCAGCGTGTCCTTGGCCCAGGCGGCCGAAATCTCGGTCGAACGCTCGGCTGCCTGCAGGGCCACGCGGGTCATGCGCTCGCTCAGTTGGGCCTGGGACTTGAAGGCCTCCGTCATCGACGAGGTGTCGACGGGAAGGTTCGCCATCATGTCCTGGAACGGCTTGGTGAAGTCGGGGGTCTTGGCCATCGGAACTCTCCTAAAGGCAGTCAGCGGGTGGTGGAAGTGCCACTAGAGTAGATGCTGCAGTGCAGCATTTCAAGTAGGTCATGCTGCACTGCAGCATGAATGCGCAATTTCTTGCGCCTTCTGCCGGCCGGATCAGGATGATGCCGGCAGGCAGAATGAAAAGCGGCGCGACCCGAAGGTCGCGCCGCGAAGATCATGCCGCCTCGTGGACATAGACGCCGGGGGCCGGAGCCAAGGAGACCTGGGGCTCGCGCGCCGGGACCATCGGTCCCGAATGCTGCGCCAGCCACTCGGCCCAGCGCGGCCACCAGCTGCCCTCGTTGTGCCGGGCATGGCCGCGCCAGTCCTCGGGCGTGCCGCTGAAATCGGCCTGCGAAACGTAGTGCCCGTATTTCACCTTGCCCGGCGGGTTGATGATCCCGGCGATATGGCCCGACTCCGAAAGGATGAAGGTGCGATCGGCCGAGGCCATCTGCGCGATCCCCTTCCAGCTGTGGTGCCAGGGCGCAATGTGGTCGCTTTCGCAGGCAATGGCGCAGACCGGCACCGTGACGTCGGACAGGTGGACGCGGTGTCCGAGGATCTCGAAGCCCTCGCGCGCCAGCGCATTCGCCTGGCACAGCTTGCGCAGATACTGGGTGACCATCCGCCCCGGCAGGTTGGTGCCGTCGCCGTTCCAGAACAGCAGGTCGAAGGCGGGCGGCGTCTCGCCCAGCATGTAGCTGCGGATCGCAGGGCCCCAGATCAGGTCGTTGGCGCGCAGGAAGCTGAAGGTCCGCTGCATCAGCTTGGCCGACAGGTAGCCGGTGCGCCGGACCTCGTCCTCGATCCCGCCGACAAAATCGTCCTGCAGGAAGGTCGTGAACTCTCCTTGGTCCGAGAAGTCGGTCAGCGTGGTCAGGAAGGTCGCGGACTTCACCCGGTCATCGCCGCGCTGCTTCAGCACGCCCAGCGTCGCCGTCAGGGTGGTGCCGCCGATGCAGTAGCCGAGGGCGTTCAGCTGCCGCTCGCCCGTCAGTTCCAGCGCCTTGTCCATCGCCTCGAGGTAGGCCGCGACATAGTCGTCCATGGCCACGTCGGCGAAGCTTTCGTCGGGGTTCTTCCAGGACACCACGAACAGCGTGTGACCCTGTTCCACGAGCCACCGCAGCAGGCTGTTCTGCGGCTTGAGGTCCATGATGTAGTACTTGTTGATCCATGGCGGGAAAACGATCAGCGGCGCCTTGTGGACCTGGTCCGTCAGGGGCCGGTACTGGATCAGCTCGAACATCCGGGTGCGGTGGACGACCTCGCCCGGCGTGGTGCCGATGTTCTCGCCCACGCGGAAGGCGCTGCGGTCGGCCAGCGAGACGATCATCTCGCCGCCGCTTTCCTCGATATCCCGGACCAGGTTTTCCAGCCCGCGCACGAGGCTGTCGCCCTCGGTTTCCAAAGCCTTGACCAGCGCGTCGGGGTTCGTCGCCAGGAAGTTGGTCGGCGCCAGCATGTCGATCATCTGGCGGGTGAACCAGTCCACGCGGCGACGCTCGACCTCGTTGTCGATCTGCAGGTCGGCGGTGGCCTTGCGGATCGCCTCGGCGTTGATCTGATACTGGCGCATCACGAAGCTGTAGAAGGGATTCGTGTGCCACAGCGGGTTCTTGAAGCGGCGGTCGGACGTGTCGCTGCCGGCCGGCGCCTGGAAGCCGTGCAGGAACGCGCCCTGGGCCTCGGCCACGTGGCGCAGCGTGTCGCCCCAGTAACGGACCTGCTGCTCGATCAGGCGCGCGGGCTGCTCGGTCGCCAGCTTCACCCAGGCCTGCGCGACCGAGCCGTATAGCTCGGGACCCGGCCCCTCGATCGAGGCGGCGCGCATCGGCTTGCTGGCAACGGCGCGCAGCAGACGCTGGCTGAGGCTTTCGATCCGGGCGATGTTCTCGGCCAGCTTCTCGGTCAGGCCGGGCGCGGTCAGCGGGTTCTCATGCGCCGCGGGCGCGGCCCCCTGCCCCTCTGCGACGGGCGCAGGTGCGGGCGCTGCGGCAGTCCCGTCGTCGTCGGTCACGGTGACCGGCTCGGCGGCGGCTTCCGCCTCGGCCTCGGCCACCGCGTCGGCCAGTTCCTCGGCCGAGATCACGCCCAGGCTTTCGAGGGGGTTCACCTCCTCCTCGGGGATCTCGTCGGACGGCTTTGCTGCGGATGCATCCTCGTCCTGATCGCCGGCCGCGACGGCGGCAGGCTGCGCCTCTCCGGCGGGGGCGGGCTGCTGAGGGGGCGGCGATTCGCCGCGGGCCTCTTCTTCCTCAGAAACGGCCGTTTGTCCGTCCTTCTCCTGCGTCTCGGAGGGGGCGGAGACCGCCGCTTCGGCCAGAATCGACTCGGTCACGGAGACGGGGACATCCGATTCCAGGCTCGTGATCTCGTCGGCCAGGATCGCGTCCTCGTGCCCCGCAGCCATCACGGTCGCGCCCAAAGTTTCTGCGATTGCAGCATCAAGCTGCTGTTCCGGCTGGACAACGTTCGAAGCTGCCGTTTGCCGCGCTTTTTCCGTCACGTCATTCTGACGTTTCTTGGCCATGACATTGGATCCTCGCTACCCCTGTCTGCATTAAAGACCAGGTTGACGCTGATCGCAAACCCGCCTTTACGCACAGGGAATATTCCAGGGAGTTCGTGGCGATGGTCTACAAAGGCGCGCGTGGCATGCTGTCCTATGACGCGATGGAAACGCTGCGTAACACGAACGAATGGATGGGGGCATCGGCCCGGGCCATGGCCTCCTATCCGCTGTTCGCCATGATCCCCTCGCCCTTCTTCAAGGTCATGAGCGCCTGGGGCCGCGTCACGGAACGCAGCTTCGCCCGCATGGTCATCAAGCCCGACTGGGAAATCCCGCCGATCCCCAGCGCCGACGGCCAGGACCACCTGGTCTATGTCGAGCCGGTGATCCGCCGTCCCTTCGGCAGCCTGGTCCATTTCCGCGTCGCCCGGCGCGAGCCGATGGCCCGCCGCGTCCTGCTCGTCGCGCCCATGTCCGGCCATTACGCCACCCTTCTGCGCTCTACCGTGACATCCCTGCTGCCCGATTGCGACGTCTGGGTGACGGATTGGCACAATGCCCGCGACATTCCGGTCAGTGAGGGCAAGTTCGACGTCGAGGATTACACCCGCTACCTCGTCGACTTCATGAAGCACCTAGGCCCCGACCTGCATGTGGTCGCGGTCTGCCAGCCCGCGCCGCTGGCGCTTGTCGCCACCGCCATGCTGGCCGAGGACGAGCCCGCCGCCCAGCCCCGCACCCTGACCCTGATCGGCGGACCCATTGACCCGGATGCGGCGGCGACTGAGGTCACCGATTTCGGCAACCGCATGACGATGGGCGAGCTCGAGCACCTGTTCATCCAGCAGGTCGGCTTCAAATACCGGGGCGTGGGCCGGATGGTCTATCCGGGGCTGGCGCAGCTGACCTCGTTCATCGCCATGAACGCCGAAACCCATGCCCGCGCCTTCCGCGACAAGATCGTCGCCGAGGCGAAGGGCGAAGGCTCCGAAGGCGACAAGCACAACAAGTTCTACGACGAATACCTTGCCGTGATGGACATGACGGCCGAGTTCTACCTGTCCACCGTTGAGCGCGTCTTCAAGAAATGCGAGATCGCGGGCAACCGCTTCACGGTGGAAGGCCGCGCGGTCGACATCGGCAAGATCAGGGACGTCGCGGTGATGACGGTCGAGGGCGCCAACGACGACATCTCGGCGCCCGGCCAGTGTGTGGCGGCGCTGAAGCTGTGCAGCGGCGTCCCCGAAAAGAAGAAGGCCCAGCATCTTGAACCCGGCGCGGGGCATTACGGCATCTTTGCCGGCAAGAGCTGGCGCATCAACATCCGCCCGCTGGTGCTGGATTTCATGGACGAACATTCGCAGCACCCCGAGCAGACCAGCCGGCCCAAGCGCCTGCGCGGCATGACCGGACCCGGCGACACCCGCCGCGATCCGGCGGAAGAAGACAGCAAGATCGCGGTCTGATCCTTCTGCCCCTTTCAAAGGCCCCGGCCCCCGCGCCGGGGCCTTTCGCTTGCGCGGAACCGCTGCAGCGCAGCGGGGTTGCACTTGCGACTGTCCGCGCCACGAGGGCGCATAGGAGGACCCATGACCGACAACCGTGACACCTTCTGGAAACGCCTCGAAGGCATCAACGCCGGGATGCTGGGCGCCGAGCCCGACTGGCGGCTGGTGCCCATGTCGCATTACGCCGAGCAGGAAACCGCCACGCTGTGGTTCATCACCGCCGCCGGCACCGACCTGGTCGAAGCTGTGGAAGGCGGCGCGAAGAAGGCCGTTCATGCGGTGGGCGACGGCGACGGTCAGCTTTACGCCCGTATCGAGGGCAAGCTTGAGCTTTCAAACGACAAGGCCAAGCTGGACGAGGTCTGGAACGCCGTGGCCTCCAGCTGGTTCGGCAACGATGAACGCGACCCGGACGTCCGCCTGCTCAAGTTCACCATGTCCGAGGCCGAGGTCTGGACCACCGCCGGACGCATCGGCTTCTTCTACGAGATCGCCAAATCGAAGATCACCGGCGCCAAGCCCGACACCGGCGACCACTTCACCGTCAGCTTCTGACATCCGCGACGCCCGGCCCCGATGGCCGGGCGTCGTTGTTCAGACCGCCAGTTCCGCCACTGCCTCGCGGATCATCCGCAGCTCGCGCGGTGCGCTGAATCGGTGGTCGGCGTCCTTGACCAGCGCCAGCCGGATGTCCGGTCCCTCGGCATGGGACAGCAGCCGCAGCGCATCCTTCATCGGCACATCGGCATCCGCCGTGCCCTGCAGGAACCTCGCGGGCATCGGCAACCTGAGCGGTCCCCCGAAGACGCTGTTCTCCGCCCCCTGCTCGAACAGCCGTCGCGAAAAGACGTAATCCTCGCCGTATTCGCTCGGCCGTGTGATCCGGCCCTCCGACGCCAGCGCCGCCCGGTCCTGATCGGTGAAGCCCGCCTGCATCCGCGCGGTGAAATCCGGCGCGGCGGCGATCGTCACCAGCCCCGCCCAGCGTTCCGGCTGCGCACGCGCCAGCAGCAGTGCCAGCCACCCACCCAGTGACGAGCCGACCAGCACCTGCGGTCCCGGCGCCAGCGTGTCGATCACGTCACGCGCGTCCTCCAGCCAGTCGCCGATGCCGAAGTCCTCGACCAGTCCGCCGCTCGCCCCATGCCCCGACAGGTCGAAGCGCAGCATCGCGCGGCCCTGATCGCGGCACCAGGCCTCCAGATCGATGGCCTTGGTTCCCCCCATGTCCGACTTGAACCCGTGCAGGAACACGACACCCGGCCCCTGCCCCTCAAGCCGCTCACAAGCCAGTTGCCGCCCCGATGCGGTCCGATGAAACATCGTCCTCGCTCCTTTCTTCTTCGACCAAGTATCCCACGGGATCGTCGTATACGACGAGGGGCGTAAAGCCCCCAGCCTGACCGCACCACCGGCCGCCGCATTGACACTCCCGTCCTCCCACGCCACACGGGCCCTCACATAACCCGCAACCGGGCGTTCCGTGGGCGCCAAACCGATTGGGAGGACGCGATGTCCCAGATTTCCCTTACCTTCCCCGATGGCAGCATCCGCGACTATCCCGCCGGGACCACCGCCGCGCAGGTCGCCGCCTCGATCGCGCCCAGCCTCGCGAAGAACGCCATCAGCGCCAGCCTCGACGGTCGCCACGTCGACCTCGCCTGGCCGCTGACGGAAAGCGGCAGCATCGCCATCAACACGATGAAGGACGCCGCGCCTGCGCTGGAACTGATCCGCCACGACCTCGCCCATGTCATGGCGCGCGCGGTGCAGGAACTCTGGCCCGACGTGAAGGTCACCATCGGCCCGGTCCGCGACTACGGCTGGTTCTACGACTTCGACCGCGCCGAGCCCTTCACGCCCGACGACCTCGGCGCCATCGAGGCGCGCATGAAGCAGATCATCGCCGCCCGCGATCCCGTCCGCACCGAGGTCTGGGACCGTGCCCGCGCCATCGCCCATTACGAGGCCGCGGGCGAGCCCTTCAAGATCGAGCTGATCCACCGCATCGCCGAGGGCGAGGACCTGCGGATGTACTGGCACGGCGACTGGCAGGACCTGTGCCGCGGTCCGCACCTGCAGCACACCGGCCAGCTTCCGGCCGACGCCTTCAAGCTGACCCATGTGGCGGGCGCCTACTGGCTGGGCGACAACACCCGCCCCATGCTGCAGCGCATCTACGGCGTGGCCTTCCGCAACCGCGACGAGCTCAAGGCCCACATGACCATGCTCGAGGAGGCCGCCAAGCGCGACCACCGCAAGCTGGGCCGCGAGATGGACCTGTTCCACATGCAGGAGGAAGCGCCGGGACAGGTCTTCTGGCACCCGAACGGCTGGAACATCTACACGACGCTTCAGGACTACATGCGCCGCCAGCAGAAGCGCGGCGGCTATGTCGAGGTGAACACGCCCCAGGTCGTGAACCGCAAGCTGTGGGAAGCCTCGGGCCACTGGCAGAACTACCAGGAAAACATGTTCATCGTCGAGGTGGACGAGGAACACGCGCGCGAAAAGACGGTGAACGCGCTCAAGCCCATGAACTGCCCCTGCCATGTGCAGATCTTCAACGTGGGCCTGAAATCCTACCGCGACCTGCCGCTGCGGATGGCCGAGTTCGGGTCTTGCAACCGCTATGAACCCTCGGGCGCGCTGCACGGCATCATGCGCGTGCGCGGCTTCACCCAGGACGACGCGCATATCTTCTGCACCGAAGCCCAGATCGAGCCGGAAACGAAGAAGTTCATCGAGTTCCTGGCCCGCATCTACGCCGACCTCGGCTTCGACAACTGGACGGTCAAGCTCTCCACGCGTCCCGAAAAGCGCATCGGCTCGGACGAAAGCTGGGATCGGGTTGAATCTGCGCTGGGCAACGCCTGCCGCGCCGCGGGCTATGACTTCGAGGTGCAGGAGGGCGAGGGCGCCTTCTACGGCCCCAAGCTGGAATTCACCCTGACCGACGCCATCGGCCGCCAGTGGCAGTGCGGCACGCTGCAGGTGGACCCGAACCTGCCGGAACGGCTCGACGCCGAATATGTCGGCGAGGACGGCCAGAAGCACCGCCCCGTAATGCTGCACCGGGCGGTCCTGGGCAGCTTCGAGCGCTTCATCGGCATGCTGATCGAGAACTACGCGGGCAAGCTGCCCCTGTGGCTCGCGCCCCGGCAGGTGGTCGTGGCCTCGATCGTCTCGGACGCCGACGACTACGTGCGCGAGGTGGTGGCCGCCCTGACCGCAGCCGGCATCCGGGCCGAGGCGGACATCCGCAACGAGAAGATCAACTACAAGGTCCGCGAGCATTCGCTGCAGAAGGTGCCCGTCATCATGGCCGTGGGCATGAAGGAGGTGGCCGAGCGCAGCGTCTCGATCCGCCGCCTGGACCGGCAAGGGTCGGAATCGGTGACGCTGGACGCGGCGCTGGAAAGTCTGGTGGCCGAGGGTACGCCCCCGGACCTGCGGGGCTGACCCGCGCGACCGGCGCCGAATTGCCGGAACGTCACGCGGGCGTGAGCTTGCCGCGATTCTCCCCTTGCGTTTACGGGCGATTCGGGCATCCTGACCTCGCGTGAGCATGACTTTCTACCGCGTCCCTTCACGGGGCAGCCGGACTGCGAAAGGGCTGCACGGCTCGGCTGGCAATCTCGCCACCGGGATACTGAAGGAGAGAAGGTCATGGCGACCGGCACGGTTAAATGGTTCAATGCCACCAAGGGTTACGGCTTCATCGCGCCCGACGATGGCGGCAAGGACGTGTTCGTCCATATTTCCGCGGTTGAGCGTGCGGGCCTGACCGGCCTGAACGACAACCAGAAGATCCAGTACGAGCTGCAGTCGGGCCGTGACGGCCGCGCCTCGGCTTCGGATCTCAAGCTGCTCTGATCTCACAGGCGCATCGCGCTCCGTCCGGATGCGCCACTTGGCGGCCTGCGGAAACGCAGGCCGTTTTTTCATGCATGCAGCCCGGCTGTGCGTCGGGGACACAGGCGGCCGATCATGCGCACAAGCGACTTGCAGCGGCGCGCATCAGGCGGCACTCAGGGCGCCATGCAGGACTTCAATCTGGCTGAACATGTGCTCGCGGCGGGGCTGGCCTCGCCTGACAAGCTGGCGCTCGCGGTGGTCTCGCCCACCGGTGCCGACCGCTGGTCCCATGCGCGGCTGCGCGCCGCCGTCCTGGGAACGGCCACGGGACTGCGGGAACGCGGCCTGACGCCCGGCGACCGGGTGCTGCTGCGGATCGGGAACGAGCCGGGCTTCCCCGTGGCCTATCTTGCCTGCATCGCAGCCGGGCTGATCCCCGTGCCGACCTCGGCCATGCTGACAGCGCGCGAGGTTACCAAGATCGCGGGCGAGATCACCCATGCTCTGACCATCGCGGGCGAGGGCATCGACCTGCCCGAAGGCGACCCGGCGCCGGTCATGCCGGTGACCGAGCTGTCAGGAATGGCTTTCCTGCCGCCGGCCGAGTTCGACCGGGGCGACGCCGACCGTCTTGCCTATATCGTCTACACTTCGGGCACCTCGGGGCGCCCGCGCGCGGTGATGCACGCGCATCGGGCAATCCTCGCGCGGCAGATGATGTTCGACGGCTGGTACGGGCTGACGCCCTGCGACCGGCTGCTGCATGCGGGCGCCTTCAACTGGACCTTCACGCTGGGCACGGGGCTGATGGACCCCTGGACCGCAGGCGCAACCGCGCTGATCCCGGCCGACGGCACGGCGATCGAGCAGATCCCTCTGCTCGCCCGTCGCAATGGTGCCACGATCATCGCCGGTGCACCGGGCGTCTTCCGCCGGATGCTGCGCGCCGACTGGGCACCGCTGCCCGAGTTGCGCCACGGCCTGACGGCGGGCGAACGGCTCGACCCCGAGTTGCGCCGGGCATGGAGGGACCGCACCGGGACCGAACTGCACGAGGCGATGGGCATGTCGGAATGCTCGACCTTCCTGTCGGGCTCGCCTACCCGTCCCGCGCCCGAGGGCTCGGCGGGCTATCCCCAGCCGGGCCGCCGCGTGGCGATCCTGTCCGATGAAGGCGAGCCCCTGCCCCCCGGTCAGCCCGGCGTGCTGGCGGTCCATCGCAGCGATCCGGGCCTGTTTCTGGGCTATCTTGGCCAGCCTGAGGAAACCGCCGCGAAGTTCCAGGGGGAATGGTTCCTGACCGGCGACCTGGCCGTGCAGGCCGAGGACGGCGCGATCTCGACCCTGGGCCGCGCCGACGACATGATGAACGCAGGCGGCTTCCGCGTCGCGCCTGCCGAGGTCGAGGACGTGCTGGTGCCCGTCCCCGGCGCGGGCGACGTCGCGGTGACCGAACTGCCGGTTCCGGGCGCCTCGATCATCGCCGCATTCTGGACCGGCCCCGCCACGCCCGAGGCCATGCGCGCGGCGGCCGAGACGGGCCTTGCCCGCTACAAGCAGCCGCGCGAGTTCATCCGGCTCAAAGCCCTGCCCCGCACGCCCACCGGCAAGATCAACAGGCGCGCCTTGCGCGAGGCGCCCAGGAAGGACGCCTGATCCTCACTGCGGGAAGGTGACGGCGTCCAGCGGATATTCCATCACCGCAACCATCGGCTGGTCGCCATCCTCGGCGAAGGCGAAGACATGCAGCATGTCGTTCTGCAGCACCACGCGGCAGAACCGCCCTTCCTGCGCCATCGCCTTGGGGCATTCGGGCATGTCGCCATGCTCGACGGTCGCCTCGAAGATCTCATAGGTCATGGCCCCGGCCGGCGTCTCGCGGGGCTCGGCCAGGTTGATCGGGGCGGCCACGCCCGCCGTCTGCGGCCCGGTGTCATATTCGCCGGGGACCGAGGCAATCGCCATTCCGCCCGACAGGGTGGCGGCAAGAAGGGCAAGGGGAAGGAGGCGGGGCATCTTCAGGCTCCATCAGAATCATGCAGGCTTTTAACTGACAGAAACACTCATCTTCATACAAGAAGATTGTGCCGTGCCTCGGCGCTTGCCGTCGGCAGGCGCGGGATGCATGACGGAAAACTGAGTTCCATGCCAAGCAGGTCACCCGGATGAACCGTTTCGCCGCCCCCATCGCCGAACAGATCTGGGACATGAAATACCGCCTGCGCGCCGCCGACGGCACGCCGCTGGACGCCACGGTCGAGGACACATGGCGGCGCGTCGCCCGCGACCTCGCCTCGGTGGAAACGAACCCCGCCGCCTGGGAAGGCCGCTTCTACGCCGCGCTCGAGGACTTCCGCTTCCTGCCCGCGGGCCGGATCATGGCGGGCGCGGGCACCGGGCGGTCGGTCACGCTGTTCAACTGCTTTGTCATGGGCACGATTCCCGACAGCATGGGGGGCATCTTCGACGCGCTCAAGGAAGCCGCGCTGACCATGCAGCAGGGCGGCGGCATCGGCTACGACTTCTCGACCATCCGCCCCAAGGGGGCCGAGGTGAAGGGCGTGGCCGCCGATGCCTCGGGACCGCTGTCCTTCATGGACGTGTGGGACGCGATGTGCCGCACGATCATGTCGGCGGGTTCGCGCCGGGGCGCCATGATGGCCACGATGCGCTGCGACCATCCCGACATCGAGGATTTCATCGCCGCCAAGCAGGACTCGGCCCGGCTGCGGATGTTCAACCTGTCGGTGCTGGTGACCGATGCCTTCATGGAGGCGCTCAAGGCCGACGCCGACTGGCCGCTGGTCTTCGGCGGCAAGGTCTACCGCACCGTCCGTGCCCGCGACCTGTGGGACCGGATCATGCGCGCGACCTATGACTATGCCGAGCCGGGCGTGATCTTCATTGACCGCATAAACCGGATGAACAACCTGCGTTATGTCGAGGAAATCTCTGCCACCAACCCCTGCGGCGAGCAGCCCCTGCCGCCCTATGGCGCCTGCTTGCTGGGCTCGATCAACCTCGCGCGGCTGGTGCAGGACCCCTTTGGTCCCAAGGCTGCACTGGACCTCGACGCGCTCGAGGAACTGGTCACGACCGCCGTGCGGATAATGGACAATGTCGTGGACGCCTCGCGCTTTCCGCTGCCGCAGCAGGCCGCCGAGGCGCAGGCCAAGCGCCGCATCGGGCTGGGCGTCACGGGCCTTGCCGACGCGCTGATGATGGTCGGCCTGCGCTATGGCGCGCCCGAGGCGGCCGAGGCCACGCGCCAGTGGATGCACCGGATCACGCGGGCGGCTTATCTCGCCAGCGCTGATCTGGCGAAGGAAAAGGGCGCCTTCCCGCTGTTCGACGCCGAGGCCTACCTATCCTCGGGATTCATGCAGAAGATGGACGAGGACGTGCGCGAGGCCGTCCGCGCCCACGGCATCCGCAACGCCCTGCTGACCAGCGTGGCGCCGACCGGCACGATCAGCCTCTATGCCGGTAACGTGAGTTCGGGCATCGAGCCGGTCTTCGCCCACAGCTACACCCGCAAGGTCCTGCAGAAGGATGGCACCCGCACCGAGGAGGAGGTCGTGGACTACGCCGCCCAACTGTGGCGCGACCGCATGGGCGACGCGCCCTTCCCCGACTGGTTCGTGAACGCCCAGACGCTGTCGCCGCTGGACCACGTCGCCATGCAGGCGGCGGCGCAGGACTGGGTGGACAGCTCGATTTCCAAGACCATCAACTGCCCCGAGGACATTTTCTTCGAGGCCTTCAAGGACGTCTACCTTGCCGCCTGGGACCAAGGCTGCAAGGGCTGCACCACCTATCGTCCCAACGAGGTGACCGGGTCCGTGCTGTCGGTCGAAAAGCCCGCCGCGGCCACTGCCCCGGCGCTGCTGGACAAGCCGATGGACCGCCCGGTGTCGCTGGTGGGCGCGACCTACAAGCTCAAGTTCCCCGGCAGCGAGCACGCAATCTACATCACAGTGAATGACATCGACGACGGCGGCAGGCGGCGCCCCTTCGAGGTCTTCATCAACTCGAAGAACATGGAGCATTACGCCTGGACCGTGGCGCTGACGCGGATGATCTCGGCCGTCTTCCGCCGCGGCGGCGACGTGAGCTTCGTGGTCGAGGAGTTGAAGGCCGTCTTCGACCCCCGCGGCGGCGCCTGGATGGAGGGCCGCTACGTCCCCTCGATCCTGGCCGCCATCGGCGGCGTGATCGAGCGCCACATGATCGCCATAGGCTTCCTGTCGGGCGAGGGCGCGGGTCTCAAGTCCGACCCCCATGCGGACGGCAGCGCCCCGGTCGGCCCCTCCTGCCCCGCCTGCGGCACGCCGGGGATGCGCATGATCGAGGGCTGCATGACCTGCCCCAGTTGCGGACATTCCCGCTGCGGCTGAGGCGGCGCTTGCGTCGTCGCCGGAGCGGGGGTTTTCCACCCCCGCACCCCCGAGGATACTTGGGCAAAGAAGAAAGCCTTCACGGAAGGTCGTATTCTCAGTGGGAATTGCCGGTCCCTATTCCTGATGCGACAGGGGATCGACGGGCTTCACGCCTTCGGTCGCTTCGTGCGGCAGGCGGATATGCGGGGCGGTGGCCTGCACGATGGGGTCCACGGGTTCACCCGCGCGCAGGGCGGCCAGCAGGTCCATGCGCATCCGGTAGGTCCAGAAGTCGTTGATGTGACCCGCCACGGCGATCTCGGGCTGGCCGGGCTGGCTGCGGAAGAAGGCGGCGATCTGGTTCGCCATGCGGATCAGCTTGTCATGCGGCGAGTGTTCGGAAATCTCGGACAAGGCGTCAGCCCTCGATGCGCTGGGGATGGGTGTAAAGGTCGAAGGCCTCGCCCCGGGCGCGGCCGATCAGGGTGATCCCCGCCGCCTCGGCCCAGGCAATGGCCAGCCGCGTCGGCGTGCTGGCGCCGATCAGCACCGAAGCGCCGATGCGCGCCGTCTTCTGCACGAGATCGACCGACAGGCGCGAGGACATGACGATGGCCCCTGTCCTTGCATCTATCGCCTGGTCCGCCAGCGCCCCGGCAAGCTTGTCGAGCGCGTTGTGGCGGCCCACGTCCTCGCGCACCACGGCCTGCGCGGGCGACCAGAAGCCCGCTGCATGGATCGCGGGAGTCTCGCGCCAGCGGCGCTGGCCTTCCGACAGCCCCTGCATGGCGCGGCCTATATCCTGCGGAGAAAGGCGCGCACCCTCGGCCACTTGAACCACCTGCGGCAGGGCCGCCGCGATGCTGTCCACGCCGCAAAGGCCGCAGCCCACCGGGCCGACCATGCTGCGCCGCCGCTCGGCCAAGCCCGAGGCGAGGCCGGGGCGCAGCCACAGGCGCGCTTCGTAGGCGGGGACGCCCGGCAGTTGCGCGGGCGGGCGGACCTGCGCGATCTCGCGGTCGGTCACGTCGGCGGGCGAGGCGATCAGCCCCTCGGTCAAGGCGAAGCCCAGCGCGAAATCTGCGAGGTCGTGCGGGGTCGCCATCAGCACCGCCTGGCTGGTGCCGTCGATGACGATGGCGACGGCGGCTTCCTCGGGGGTGGCAGGTGCGTCCGCCTGAACCCATCCGCTGCCCGACCAGCGGCGAGGAATGGCGACGGGATCGGCCGCGCGAGGGATTTCCCCGCGCGGCCCCGCGTCCTCGGATGCAGCCGCCGTGCCGTCCATGAACGGCGTTGCCTCACCCGGCGGCGTCACATCCGAATCCTCGTGCCGAAGGGGCGAGTGCCCCGCGGCCAAAGCAACCTCGCTCATTCCGCGGCCGGCAGGATGCGGCGGGACAGCTCGGAATGGCTGCGATACTGCTCCTGCCACTCGGACGGCCCGTTCGAAGGGCTGACCTGCACCGCCGTCACCTTGAACTCGGGGCAGTTGGTCGCCCAGTCCGAGTTGTCGGTCGTCACCACGTTGGCCTGCGTGTTGGGGTGATGGAAGGTCGTGTAGACCACGCCCGGCGCGACCCGTTCGGTGATCTTCGCCCGGATCGTCGTGTCGCCCGCCCTGCTGGCCACGCGCACGTAATCGCCCTCGCGGATGCCGCGCTGTTCGGCGTCGTGGGGATGGATCTCCAGCACGTCCTCGGGGTGCCAGACGGTGTTGTCGGTGCGCCGGGTCTGGGCGCCGACGTTGTACTGCGTCAGCGTCCGCCCCGTGGTCAGCAACAAGGGGAAGCGGCCGCCGGTGCGTTCTTCAGAGGGCACGTATTCGGTGTTGATGAACTTGCCCTTGCCGCGCACGAAGCCCTCGATGTGCATGACCGGCGTGCCCAGCGGCGCCTTGGCATTGCAAGGCCACTGCACCGACTGCTCGCGGTCCAGCAGGTCGTAGCTGACGCCAGCGAAGCTGGGCGTGGTCAGCGCGATCTCGTCCATGATCTCGGACGGGTGGCTGTAGTCCCAGCCCGCGTCCAGCGCATTGGCCAGCATCACCGTGATCTCCCAGTCGGCATAACCGTTCTTGGGGGTCATGGCCTTGCGGACCATGTTGATCCGGCGCTCGGCGTTGGTGAAGGTGCCGTCCTTTTCCAGGAAGCTCGACCCCGGCAGGAAGACATGGGCGTAGTTCGAGGTTTCGTTCAGGAACAGGTCGTGGACGATCAGGATGTCGAGGCTCGCCAGCGCCGACTGGACGTGGCTGGTGTCGGGGTCGGACTGCAGAACGTCCTCGCCCTGGCAATAAAGGCCCTTGAAGCGCCCCTGCGTCGCCGCGTCGAACATGTTGGGGATTCGAAGCCCCGGCTCGTCCGACAGCGGCACACCCCAGACCTGCTCGTAGAGCTTGCGCGTCTCGATGTCGGTCACGTGGCGATAGCCGGGGAACTCGTGCGGGAAGGACCCCATGTCGCACGATCCCTGCACGTTGTTCTGGCCGCGCAGCGGGTTTACGCCGGTGCCGGGCTTGCCGATGTTGCCGGTCATCATGGCAAGGTTGGCGATCGCCATGACGGTGGTCGAGCCCTGCGAATGCTCGGTCACGCCCAGCCCGTAGTAGATCGAGGCGCGCGGCGCCGCCGCATAGGCGCGGGCCGCCTGCCGGATCAGGTCGGCGGGGACGTTGCTTTGTCGCTCGACCTCCTCGGGCGAATGGCGCGGGTCCAACAGGAAGTCGCGATATTCCAGGAACTCGTCCCAGTCGCAGCGCTCGCAGATGAAGGCCTCGTCGTAAAGGCCCTCGGCGGCGATCACATGGGCCATCGCGGTCAGGACGGCCACGTTGGTGCCGGGCAGCAGCGGCAGGTGGATCGCGTCGTTCCGGTGCGCCGTGTCCAGCAGGTCGATGTGGCGCGGGTCGATGACGATCAGCCCCGCCCCTTCCCGCAGCCGCCGCCGCAGGCGCGAGCCGAAGACCGGGTGGCCCTCGGTCGGGTTCGCCCCGATCACCAGCGCGAGGTCGGTTTCCTCCACCGAGTCGAAGTCATGCGTCCCCGCCGAGGTGCCGAAGGCGGTCTTGAGGCCATAGCCCGTGGGCGAATGGCAGACGCGGGCGCAGGTGTCGGTGTTGTTGTTGCCGAAGACCGCGCGGGCGAGCTTCTGCACCAGATAGGTTTCCTCGTTCGTGCAGCGCGACGAGGTGATGACGCCGACGGAGTCGCGGCCGTGTCTTTCCTGCGTCGCGCGCAGGCGGTCGGCGGCGAAGCGGATCGCCTCTTCCCAGGACACCACCCGCCAGGGATCGCGGTAATCCTCGCGGATCATCGGGTTCAGGATGCGCTCGGCATGGGTGGCATAGCCCCAGGCGAAGCGACCCTTGACGCAGCTATGCCCCCGGTTGGCCTTGCCGTCCTTGCTGGGCACCATCTTCACGACAGTCTCGCCGCGCATATGGGCGTCGAAAGAACAGCCGACGCCGCAATAGGCGCAGGTCGTCTTCACGACGCGCTCGGGGGTGCCGACCTCAATCACCTTGTTCTCGATCAGCGTGGCGGTCGGGCAGACCTGCACGCAGGCGCCACAGGATACGCAGTCCGAGGACAGGAAGCTATCCGAGGCCAGCCCCGCCGACACGCGGCTGTCGAAGCCGCGACCGTCGATGGTCAGGGCAAAGGTGCCCTGAACCTCCTCGCAGGCCCGCACGCAGCGCGAGCAGACGATGCATTTCGCCGGATCGAAGGTGAAATAGGGGTTGGAGTGATCCTTGGCCCGCCATTCAGGGTTCGTCTCGCCGTTCTCGCGGCGCTGGAAGTGGTTCTTGCCGGTTTCATAGCGAACCTCGCGAAGGCCCACGGCCCCGGCCATATCCTGCAGCTCGCAGTCGCCGTTGGCCGCGCAGGTCAGGCAGTCCAGCGGGTGGTCCGAGATGTAAAGCTCCATCACCCCGCGCCGGATCTGCGCAACCTCGTCGGTCTGGGTGTGGACGATCATGCCCTCGGCCACCGGCGTCGTGCAGGAGGCGGGCGTGCCGCGCATCCCGTCGATCTGGACGACGCAGAGCCGGCAGGAGCCGAAAGCGGTCAGGTGATCGGTCGCGCAGAGCTTCGGTACCGTGATCCCGGCAATGGCGGCGGCGCGCATGACGGAGGTCCCCGCAGGGACCGCGACGGGGATGCCGTCCACCGTCAGGGTGACGGTGATGTCCGAATGCGACGCGGGGGTGCCGAGGTCGCGGTCGTCGGGGATGATGAAGTCCTTCATTCGGCAGCCTCCACCCGGACGCCCGTTCCTGTCGAGGGCCGTCCGGTGAAATCATCGGGGAAATGCGTCAGCGCGGACATGACCGGATAGGGCGCAAAGCCCCCAAGCGCGCAGAGGCTTCCCCATTTCATCGTGTTGCAAAGATCGGTGAGGATCGGGATGGCTTCAAGATCCCCGCCCGCGATCCGGTCGATTGTTTCCACCCCGCGAGTCGAGCCGATGCGGCAGGGGGTGCATTTCCCGCAGGACTCGATGGCGCAGAACTCCATCGCAAAGCGGGCCATTGCCAGCATGTCGGCGGTGTCGTCGAAGATGACGATGCCCGCGTGGCCGACGAGGCCCTCCTTGCCCGCGAACTCCTCGTAGCCGAAGGGCGTGTCGAACAGCGCGCGCGGGAAATAGGCGCCCAGGGGGCCGCCGACCTGCACAGCCTTCACGGGTCGCCCCGAGGCAGTGCCGCCCCCGATCTCGTCCACGATCTCGCCGAGCGACAGGCCGAAGGCCACCTCGAACAGCCCGCCATGCTTCACGTTTCCCGCGATCTGCAACGGCATGGTTCCGCGAGACCGGCCGATGCCGTGGGCCGCGTAAGCCGCAGCCCCGTTTGCCATGATCCACGGGACGGTCGCCAGCGACAGGACGTTGTTGACCACCGTGGGCTTGCCCAGGAAGCCCTCCAGCGCCGGGATCGGGGGCTTGGCCCGCACGATGCCGCGCTTGCCTTCCAGGCTGTTCAGCAGGCTGGTTTCCTCGCCGCAGACATAGGCGCCGGCGCCAACCCGCACCTCCATGTCGAAGCCATGTGTCGAGCCGAGGATCGAGCCGCCCAGCACCCCCGCCGCCCGCGCGATGTCGATGGCCGCACGCATGGCGCGGATCGCGTCGGGGTATTCGCTGCGGATATAGACGTAGCCTTGGGTCGCTCCCACGGCGATGCCGGCAATCGCCATGCCCTCGATCAGCGTGAAGGGGTCGCCCTCCATCAGCATCCTGTCGGCGAAGGTGCCGCTGTCGCCCTCGTCGGCGTTGCAGACGATGTACTTGCGGTCGGCGGCGGCCCTGGCGACGGTCGCCCACTTGATGCCGGTCGGGAAGCCCGCGCCGCCACGTCCGCGCAGGCCGGACTCCGTAACCTCGGCCACGATCTTCTCGGGCGCGGCCAGCGCCGCCTTCAACCCCTCAAGCCCGCCGTGGGCCTTGTAGTCCTCCAGCGACAGCGGGTCGATCACCCCAACGCGGGCAAAGGTCAGCCGCGTCTGCCGCTTCATCCAGGGCAGGTCCTCGACCGGCCCAAGCGCCAGCGGATGCCCCTTGGGATCGGCGAGGATCACGGGCACGTCCTGGGGCGTCACCGGCCCGAAGCCATGCCGCACCCCGTCGATCTCGACCTCCATCAGCGGCTCGAGCCAGATCATCCCGCGAGAGCCGTTGCGCACGGGCGCCACGCCCATCTCGCGCTGGACGGCCTCGGCCACCTCGTCGGCGCCCAGCGCGCGGGCAGCGGCGTCGATCGGAACCCAGACCCGCATCACCGCACCCCCTCTGCCAGCGCCACCACCCGCTGCACGGTCGCCCGCCCGACCAACCGGTCGTCCATCTGCGCGGCAGGCCCGCAGGCGCAGAGCCCAAGGCAGAACACCGGCTCCAACGTCAGCCCCCCGTCCGCCGTCGTCTCGTGCCAGTCGAGCCCCAGCGCCGCTTGCACCTGATCGGCCAAGGCATCCGCGCCCATCGACTGACAGGCCTCGGCCCGGCACAGCCGCAGGACATGGCGGCCCGCAGGCGCCTCGCGGAAATCGTGGTAGAAGCTGACGACGCCGTAAACCTCGGCCCGGCTCATCCCCAGCGCATTGCCGATGATCGGCTGGGCAGCCTCGGGGATCATGCCCCATTCCGCCTGCACGTCATGCAGGATCGGCAGCAACGGACCCTCGCTCCCCGCATGACGCGCGATGATGGCCCCCAACCGCTCGAGGCCCTCGCCATCCAGCGCCGCGACCTTGGGCGTGTTCGGAGAATGGGGCGCGTTGGCGGGTGACTGCATGGGCTTGCTCCGGAATGGCCGCTGGCGCCACAGGATTAGGCCTGCGCGATAGGTGGATCAATCCTGAAGTGCCGTTCCTTGATAGGCGCTATCTATCAGAAAACTGCTCCGCCACCTGCATCAGCGCCTCGACCAGCGGCGGCAAGGGCTCGCGCGCGGCCAGCACCAGCCCGACCATGTTGCCCGGCCCGCCCGACAGCGGCCGCGCCCTGACGCCCACGGGCAAGGACAACCCCTCGGCCAGCGCCTGCGGAAGGATCGCAGCCCAGTCGCCGCTGGCCACATGGGACAGGATCGCCAGCATTGAATTCGATTCGACCCGCGGCACCGCCGACGCCTCTGCCTCGGCCAGCCGCGCGGACACGATCCGGCGGTTCTGCATGTCGGGGGTCAGCAGGCAAAGCGGACGCGTCGCCGCATCGGACCAGGAGACCGGCCCGCCCGCCTCGGTCCGGTCCACAAGGCAGAGCGTTTCCATGAACAGCGGAACCGTCCGCAAGCGCCCCAGGTGCTCGCCATCCAGATAGGTCACGCCCGCGTCCAGTTCCAGCGCGGCGATCTGGTCGCGGATCTCGTCCGAGGACCGCGACAGGATCGTGACCTCGGCCGCCGGATGGCGGGCAAGGAAGGGCGCCGTCAGCTCGGCGATGCGCGGCATGGCCGTCGGGATCACCCCCAGCCGCAGCCGCCCGGATACGCCGCTGCGGGTCGCGCGCAACTCGGCCTGCATGGTCCGCACGTCGCCCACGATGCGCCGCGCCCAGTCCAGCACCCGCTCGCCTTCCGGCGTCAGTCCGTGAAAGCGCGAGCCGCGCCGGACAAGCTGCACGCCCAATTGATCCTCCAGCGACTTCAGCGCCGAGGAGAGCGAGGGCTGGGTGATCCCCAGCGCCTCGGCGGCACGGCCGAAATGCTGTTCACGCGCCAGCACCATGAAGGCGTGAAGCCGGTCGATCATGGACGCGGCCTCAGCTCATTCTTCTTCGGCCAAATACCCTGGGCTTGCGAGCGCCCGCGAAACCGTCCGGTGGACGGTTTCGAGCGAGCAAGGGGCAAGGCCCGAGCGGGGCAGAGCCCCGGCTCGCGCCGGCAGGCGCTCAAAGAATCTCAACCCGCCAGCTTTCAATGACGGTGTTCGCCAGCAGCTTCTCGCACATCTGGCCGACCTCGGCCTCGGCGGCAGCGCGGTCGGTCGCGGCCAGGTCCAGCTCGATCACCTTGCCCTGCCGGACGCCGTTCACACCCGAAAAGCCCAGCGTGCCCAGCGCGTGGCGGATCGCCTCGCCCTGGGGATCGAGGACGCCGTTCTTCAGCATGATCGTGACTTTCGCTTTCATGCGCGGCGTTCCTTCAGTTGATCAGCGTCGGTTTGACGGGCGCCGCTGCGGGCATGACGCCCAGGCGCCGGGCGACCTCGGTATAGGCGTCGGTCAGGTTGCCCAGGTCGCGGCGGAATACGTCCTTGTCCAGCTTCTGCCCGGTCTTGACGTCCCACAGGCGGCAGCTGTCGGGGCTGATCTCGTCGGCCACGACCAGCCGCATGAAATCCCCGTCCCAGATCCGCCCGATCTCGATCTTGAAATCAACCAGCTTGATGCCGACGCCGTAGAAGACGCCCGACAGGAAGTCGTTGACCCGCAGCGCAAGGCTGACGATGTCGTCCAGGTCCTGCTGGGTCGCCCAGCCGAAGGCGATCACGTATTCCTCGGACACCATCGGGTCGCCGAGCTCGTCGTTCTTGTAGCTGTATTCGACGATCGGGCGGGGCAGCTGGGTCCCCTCCTCCATCCCCAGCCGCTTGGCGATGGACCCGGCGGCGAAGTTCCGCACGATCACCTCCAGCGGGATGATCTCGACCTGGCGGATCAGCTGCTCGCGCATGTTGATGCGGCGGATGAAATGGGTCGGCACGCCGATGTTGCCCAGGCCCTGCATGAAGAACTCGGACAGACGGTTGTTCAGCACGCCCTTGCCCTCGATTACCGCCTTCTTCTGGGCGTTGAAGGCGGTGGCGTCGTCCTTGAAATACTGGATCAGGGTGCCGGGCTCTGTGCCTTCGTAAAGGATCTTGGCCTTGCCCTCATAGATCTTCTTGCGCCTGGGGGCCATGATCGCGCCTTTCGTCCGGGAAAACTGCAAACTTTGCCGCACCCATAACGCCGTTCGGGCCGCGGGGGCAATACGAGCTTGCGAGAGCCATGCCGTGCAGGCATATCAGGCGCAATCTTGCAACGGAGGCCGCGATGACCACCTTCGACGACCGCGAACGGTCCTTTGAAACCAAGTTCGCCCATGACGCCGAACTGCGCTTCAAGGCCGAGGCGCGCCGCAACCGCCTTCTGGGCGAATGGGCGGCCGGCCTGCTGGGCAAGACCGGCGACGAGGCGCGCACCTATGCGCTGACCGTCGTGACCTCGGACTTCGAGGAGCCGGGCGAGGACGACGTGTTCCGCAAGCTGTCCGAGGACCTGGCCGGGCGCGCCGACGAAGCGACGATCCGCGCCAAGATGGTCGAACTGCGCGAAGAAGCGCGCCGCCAGATCGCCTCGGAGGCCTGACCGGCCCTGCCCCGGCGCAAAGGCCCCCTCGGGGGCCTTTTTTCATGAACTCGGGGCCTTATCCCTGCGGCATCAGGAAATGCCCGTTCGCCTGCGCGAAGGGGCGGTCGCGGCGGTCCTGCCAGGCCTCGACCTGCACGCTGGCATAGCGCCGCCCCAGCCGGACCACGCGGGCCCGCGCATAGGCGTCCCGCGCCGCGCCCGACCGCAGGTAGTCCACCGTGAAGTCGATGGTCTTGGGCAGCCGGGGCAGCCCCTCCTCTCCCAGCGGAAGGCCGCGGCTTCCATCCAGCGTCGCCCACAACAGGCCCAGCACGGCGGTTGTTTCAAGAAAGGCCGCCGTGACGCCGCCATGCAGCGCAGGCAGGACCGGGTTGCCGATCAGCTTGTCGGAAAAGGGCAGCACGGCGGTCAGCTCGTCCCCGTGCCGGTCCACGGCGACTCCCAGCCAACGGACATAGGGCACCTGCGCCAGCAGCTGGTTGATCACCGATTCGCGCGTCATCGCCATGCCGTCCATCTCAGCCTCCCACGGTGAAGCTGCCGGTGGCCGTCGCCACGGGCGTGTCGCCCTCGTCCCGCGCGACGGCCCGTACGAAGGCGACCGAGCGCGTCATGTGAAAGCACTCGGCCCGCGTCCGCACCCGCTGCCCCGGCGTGGCCGAGCGCAGATAGTCGATCCTCAGATCGATCGTGGCCGTTGTCGCGGGACGGGCGGGATGGGTCATCACCGCCGCCCCGCAGCAGGTGTCCATCAGCGCCGAGATCACGCCGCCATGCAGCACGCCCGTGCGCGGGTCCCCCACGAACTCCGCGCTCCAGGGCATGGCGATCTCGACCACGCCGGGGGTCGCCTCGACCAGTTCCATCCCCAGGGCGCGCGCATGGGGGATGACGGTCATGAAGATCCGGGCCATCTCGGCCGCGTCCTCGGTCCGGGCACCGGGCAGAAGTTCCATCCTCGTCCTCGCCATGTGGTTCCCGGATGACTGCCCTGCCCGGTGCCGCCCCGCAAGTCCGCCCGTGCGACACCCGTTGCGGTTGAGGTCGGCGGCAGGCTGCGTTACGTTGCGGCACAACGCACGGGGACGCAGGGAATGCCGGACGAAAGCTGGATCAGTTTCAAGGAAATGTGCGCCCGGTTCGACGTGACTCCACGCACGCTGCGTTATTACGAATATATCGAACTTCTCAGCCCCCGGCGCGAAGGCCGCGCCCGCTGGTATGGCCCGCGCGAGATCGCCCGCATGAAACTGATCATGCGCGGCCGCCGCTTCGGCTTCAGCCTGGAGGACATCCGGCAGTGGCTGCTGATCTACCAGCAGCAGGGCACCCGCGCCCAATACGAGGTCTGGGTGGATCTCGCCACCCGCCAGCTCGACGTGCTGGCCGCCCAGCGCGACGAGATCGAGGCCTCCATGACCGACCTGCGCAGGCTGCGCGACGAGACTGTCGAGCTGCTGGGCAGCATGCCCTCCGAGGACGAGGCCGCCGCCAACTGACGTCCCGGCAGCCGGGCCCATGACGCAGCGTCCCCGCTGGCGAAGCGGCGGACGCGCTGTAACTCTTGTCGTGCAAGGCTGACGAGGGGAGGGGTTCAGCGATGTCCGACATTCTGCTGTCCGCCCGTCCGCCACGGCAGCCATCCGACGTGATCCCGTGGATGCAGCGCAGCCCTGGCGCGCCCGCCGCAAGGCCGGGGCGCGCGTCGCCCGCATCCGCGACAGCTGCCGTGGAGGCCCCATGACCGCCTACAACGCCCCGATCCGCGACATGCAGTTCCTGCTGCACGATGTCCTCGACGTGTCCGCCTCGGACCTGCCCGGACGCTCGGACCTGGAACCCTCGTTCACCGAGGCGATCCTGGAAGCCGCGGGCCAGCTGGCCAGCGAGGTTCTGGCCCCCCTGAACGCGGTCGGCGACAGCCAGGGCTGCGTGCTGGAAAACGGCGTGGTCCGCACGCCCGAGGGCTTCAAGGCCGCCTTCGAGGCGGTGAAGGAAGGCGGCTGGACCGGCCTCGACTGCGATCCCGAATACGGCGGCCAAGGGATGCCCTATGTCATGGGCGTGGCCACGGGCGAGATCTTCGTGGCGGCCAACATGGCCTTCAACATGTACCAGGGCCTGACCCACGGCGCCTATTCCGCCATCCATGCCCATGGCACGGACGAGCAGAAGCGCACCTACCTGCCCAAGATGGTGTCCTGCGACTGGACCGGCACCATGAACCTGACCGAGCCCCATTGCGGCACGGACCTCGGCATGCTGCGCACCCGCGCCGAGCCGCAACAGGACGGCAGCTACCTGATCACCGGTCAGAAGATCTTCATCTCGGCCGGCGACCACGACCTGTCCGAGAACGTGATCCACCTCGTGCTCGCCAAGGCCCCCGGCGGCGGCGAGGGCACCAAGGGCATCAGCCTGTTCATCGTGCCCAAGTTCTTGGTGAACGAGGACGGATCCCTCGGCGAGCGCCAGCCCGTCTCGGTCGGCAAGATCGAGGAGAAGATGGGCATCCACGGCAACTCGACCTGCGTCATGAACTATGACGGGGCGAAGGGCTGGCTCTTGGGCGATCTGCACAAGGGCATGCGCGCCATGTTCACCATGATGAACGAGGCGCGGCTGGGCGTGGGCCTGCAGGGCTATGCGGTCGCCGAGGCGGCTTACCAGAACGCCGTCATCTACGCCCGCGACCGGCTGCAGGGCCGCGCGGTGACCGGGGCGCAGAATCCCCAGGGCCCCGCCGACCCGATCATCGTCCATCCCGACATCCGCCGCGCGCTGATGGATCAGAAGTCCTTTCTGGAAGGCGCCCGCGCGCTGACCTTCTGGGGTGCCGACCTGATCGACCGCGGCCACGCGGGCGACGCCCAGGCCGAGGGGCTCGTCTCGCTGCTGACTCCGGTCATCAAGGGCTTCCTGACCGACAAGGGCTTCGAGGGCACGGTCCAGGCCCAGCAGGTCTACGGCGGCCACGGCTATATCGAAGAGTGGGGGATGTCGCAGTTCGTCCGCGACGCCCGCATCGCCATGATCTACGAGGGCGCGAACGGCATCCAGGCGCTGGACCTCGTCGGCCGCAAGCTGGCGCTGGACGGCGGCAAGCACGTCATGAGCTTCTTCGAGATGGTCAAGGGCTTCATCCGCGAGAACGAGGGCAACGCGGCGCTGAAGGCCGACTTCCTCGAGCCCCTGAAGGCCGCGTCCAAGGACCTTCAGGCGGCAGCCATGTTCTTCATGGAACGCGGCATGAAGAATCCGAACGACGCGCTGGCGGGCTCCTATGACTTCATGCACCTCTTCGGGCACACGGTGCTGGGCCTGATGTGGGGCCGGATGGCCGTTGCCGCGCAGAATGCGCTGGACGAGGGCCGGGGCGATGCCGAGTTCTACCGCACCAAGCTGGCGACCGGCCGCTATTACATGAAGCGGCAGCTGCCGATGACCGCGACGCACCTGGCCCGCATCCAGTCGGGTTCGGACACGGTGATGGCGCTGGCGGCCGAGCAGTTCTGAAATGACCACCCTCCCCGCCTGCGGCACGGCCGGAGCCTCCGGCGGGGATATTTGGACGAAGAAGAACGCAGGCCGGATGCGGCCCCGGCCCGCGCGGCCCATAGGCATCTCTGGCGGGCCGGGGCTTTCTTCTCCTTCGACGGTCATCGGCTTCCCAGCCTGTACCGTGGAAACAATGCTGAGGATGAAACCTTGAGGAACGGTTAATCTTTCACGGAATTCTTCTTCATTCTTCTTCGCGGAAATATCCCGCGGGGGATCGTCATATATGACGATGGGGGCGCGAAGCCCCCGGTTGCAATGGCGGGGGCAGGCATGACGGCGCAACTCTGGTGCTTTGGTGAATCGGGCAACGCCTACAAGGCCGCGCTGACGATGGAACTCGCGGGCTACGCATGGGAGCCCGTCAAGGTCGATTTCTTCAACGGCGAGGCGCGCAGTCCCGCCTTCCGCGCCATCAATCCCATGGGAGAGGTTCCGGTCCTGCGCGACGGCGGGCTGACGTTGACCCAGTCCGCCGTGATCCAACTGCACGTGGCCGAGCGCACCGGCCGCCTCGGCGGCACCGACCGCAGCGAGGTCCTGCGCTGGCTCTTCTGGGACAACCACAAGCTGTCGGGCGTGGCAGGCTCGACCCGCTTCCTGTCGAACTTCCTGCCGCCCGAGAAGCGCCCGGCCGAGGTGATCGCCTTCCAGCAGGGCCGCCTGAAGGCCGCCTACCAGGTGCTGAACGACCACCTGTCCGCGCGCGACTGGGTGGCCGATACCGCCCCCACCATCGCCGACTTCGCCTGTTGCGGATACCTGTATTACCCCGAGCCCTTCGGTTTCGACCGTTCCGACTGGCCGCATATCGACGCCTGGCTGGACCGCATCGCGGGTCTGCCCGGCTGGAAGCACCCCTATGATCTGATGCCCGGCAGCCCTGCCGACCGGGCCTGAAGGAGGACGCATGACCGACGCCTATATCTATGACGCCGCCCGCACCCCGCGCGGCAAGGGCCGCAAGGACGGCAGCCTGCACGAAGTCACGGCGGTTGCGCTCTCCGCACGCCTGCTGAACGCGATCAAGGAACGCAACGGCCTCAGCGACCACGCCGTCGAGGACGTGATCTGGGGCAACGTCACCCAGGTGGGCGAACAGGGCGGATGCCTCGCGCGGTCGGCCGTGCTGCTCTCGGACCTCGACGAGCGGGTGCCGGGCCTCTCGATCAACCGCTTCTGCGCGAGCGGGATGGAGGCCGTGAACCTGGCCGCGAACCAGGTCAAGGCGGGGGCGGGCGAGGCCTATATCGCCGGCGGCGTCGAGATGATGGGCCGCGTCCCGATGGGCTCGGACGGAGCGGCGATTGCCGTCGATCCCAGCCTTGCCATGAAGACCTATTTCGTCCCGCAGGGCATTTCCGCCGACATCATCGCCACAGAATACGGCTTCACCCGCGAGGAGGCCGATGCCTTCGGCGTCGAATCCCAGCGCCGCGCCGCCCAGGCGTGGCAGGAAGGGCGCTTCGCAAAATCCATCGTTCCGGTGCGCGACCAGAACGGCATCGTGATCCTCGACCACGACGAATACATGCGCCCCGGCACGACGATGGAGGACCTGGCCAAGCTGAAGCCTGCCTTCAAGGACATGGGCGAGGTCATGCCCGGCTTCGACAAGGTCGCGCTGCTGAAATATCCCCATCTCGACCGGATCGAGCATATCCACCACGCCGGGAACTCCTCGGGCATCGTGGACGGCGCAGGCGCGGTCCTGATCGGCAGCCGCGAATGGGGCGAGGCCCGCGGCCTCAAGCCGCGCGCGCGCATTCGTGCAACGGCGAAGATCGGCACCGACCCCACGATCATGCTGACCGGCCCGGTGCCGGTGACGGAACGCGTCCTGCAGCAGTCGGGCATGAGCATCTCGGACATCGACCTTTTCGAGGTGAACGAGGCCTTCTCGTCCGTCGTGCTGCGCTTCATGCAGGCTTTCCAGGTGGATCCCGCAAGGGTCAACGTGAACGGCGGTGCCATTGCGATGGGTCACCCGCTGGGCGCCACCGGCGCCATCATCATCGGCACACTGCTGGACGAACTGGAACGGCAGGACAAGGAAACGGGTCTGGCGACCCTGTGCGTGGCGTCCGGCATGGGCGCGGCAACGATCATCGAACGCGTGTGAGGCAGCCATGACCGATTTCACCATGCAGAAGGGCGACGACGGCGTCGCCGTCATCACCTGGGACGTGCCCGGCAAGTCGATGAACGTCCTGTCGATGGACGGCGCGGCGGAACTGAACAACCTCATCGACGATGCCTTGGCCGATGAGGCCGTGAAGGGCATCGTCATCACTAGCGGCAAGGCGGACTTCGCCGCTGGCATGGACCTGAACGTGCTGGCGCAGATGAAGGAAGGCGGCCCGCAGGCGGTCTTCGACGGCGTGATGAGCCTGCACCACCTGCTGCGCAAGATCGAGCTGGCGGGCATGGACCGCAAGACGCAGAAGGGCGGCAAGCCGATTGCCGCCGCCCTGCCCGGCACCGCGCTGGGGATCGGGCTGGAACTGCCGCTGGCGACCCACCGCATCTTTGCCGCGAACAACCCCAAGGCCAAGATCGGCCTGCCCGAGATCATGGTCGGCATCTTCCCCGGCGCGGGCGGCACTACGCGGCTGATCCGCAAGCTGGGCGCGATGGCCGCGGCCCCGCTGCTGCTGGAAGGCAAGATGAACGACCCGGCCAAGGCCAAGGCCGCGGGCGTCATCGACGAGGTGGTCGAAGACCCGCTGGCCGCGGCCCGCGAATGGGTGCTGAAGGCCACCGACGCCGACCTGGTCAAGCCGTGGGAGCAGAAGAGCTGGAAGATGCCCGGCGGCTCGCCCTATACCCCAGGCGGCTTCATGACCTTCCTCGGCGCCGCCGCGATGGTCCACGGCAAGACCATGGGCGTCTATCCGGCGGCCAAGGCGCTGCTGTCGGCGGTCTATGAAGGCGCGCTGGTGGACTTCGACACCGCGCTGCGGATCGAGGCGCGCTGGTTCACCCATGTGCTGATGAACCCCTCGTCCGGCAACATGATCCGCAGCCTCTTCATCAACAAGGAAGCGCTGGAGAAGGGCGCGAACCGCCCCGAGGCCCCGGACCAGCGCGTCCGCAAGGTCGGCGTCCTCGGCGCCGGCATGATGGGCGCGGGCATCGCCTATGTCTCGGCCAACGCAGGCATCGAGGTCGTGCTGATCGACTCGACGCAGGAGGCAGCCGACCGGGGCAAGTCCTACTCGACCGGCATCCTCGACAAGGGCATCAGCCGGAAGAAGGTCACCGAGGAGAAGAAGGCCGAGGTTCTGGGCCGCATTACCGCCACGACCGACTATGCGGCGCTGGCGGGCTGCGACCTGATCGTCGAGGCCGTCTTTGAAGACCCGAAGGTCAAGGCCGACGTGACTGCCAAGGCCGAGGCGGTGATCCCCGCCGACGCGATCTTCGCCACCAACACCTCGACCCTGCCGATCAGCGATCTTGCCAAGGCCAGCACGCGTCCCGAGCAGTTCATCGGCATCCACTTCTTCAGCCCGGTGGACAAGATGGCGCTGGTGGAAATCATCCGCGGCCAGCAGACCGGCGACCGGGCGGTGGCCAAGGCGCTCGACTTCGTGCGGCAGATCCGCAAGACGCCGATCGTCGTCAACGACGCACGCTTCTTCTACGCCAACCGCTGCATCATCCCCTATATCAACGAGGGCATCCGCATGGTCGGCGAAGGGGTGAACCCGACGCTGGTCGAGAACGCGGCCAAGCTGATGGGGATGCCGCTGGGGCCGCTGCAGCTGGTGGACGAGACCTCGATCGACCTGGGCGTCAAGATCGCCAAGGCGACCAAGGCGGCGATGGGCGACGCCTATGCCGACGGGGACGTGGACGCGGTCATCTTCAGACTGGCCGATGCGGGCCGGATGGGCCGCAAGGCCAAGGCCGGCTTCTACGACTATGACGAGGCCGGCAAGCGCGGGGACCTGTGGCGCGGCATCGGCGAGAACTGGGCGCGTGCCGAGGACCAGCCGGAACTGACCGAGGTCCAGCACCGCCTGATGTTCGTGCAGGCGCTGGAGGCGGTGCGCGCGCTGGAACAGGGCGTGCTGACCGACATCCGCGAGGGCGACGTGGGCGCCATCCTCGGCTGGGGCTTCGCGCCCTGGACCGGCGGACCCTTCGGCTGGCTGGACATGCTGGGGGCCGAGCGCGCGGTGGAACTGGCGGACAAGCTGACCGCCGAGCATGGCGACCGCTTCGCCCCGCCTGCGCTGCTGCGCGACATGGCCGCCAAAGGCGAAAGCTTCTACGGCCGCTTTGGCGGACAGAAGCAGGCCGCGTAAGGCAGTACCGGATCAACAGGAACAGGGGCGGGCGCTGGAGGAAACTCCGGCGCCCGTCGTCTTTTGCAACCTTCGGGGGAACCCCCCGCGAAGGCCCGCGTTCGCAACCATAGAGAAACGGCGGGGGCGCAGTCATGGTTGCAATCTACGGTCGGGCCGACCCGAGGCCGATCCACCCGCTGCACGCGATCCTCCTGTCCTTCCCCTTTCCTCTGTTCCTTGGAACCTTGGCCAGCGACCTTGCCTATCGCGCGACCTTCCAGATCCAGTGGCACAACTTCGCGCAGTGGCTGAACGCCGGGGGCCTGCTCGTGGGCGCCTTCGCCGGGCTCTGGGCGCTGATCAACCTGTTCCGCCGGGAAACGCGGGGGCAGCGGCGCACAATCCTCTATTTCGTGGCCCTGCTGGCCATGTGGGTGCTCGGCCTGCTGAACGCCTTCATCCATGCCAAGGATGCCTGGGCCATCATGCCCGAGGCCATATGGCTGTCGGCCATCTCGGCGCTGCTGGCCTTTGTCGCGGCATGGATCGGCTTTTCCGGCATCCGGACTGAAAGGTGACATGATGCGCCTGCTTTATCTGCTTGGCACCGCCGCCGCGATCGGCGTCCTGGCAACCGGCGCATCCGCGCAGGACCAGACCCCGCCCCCGGAATACGGCCCCAACCCGACCCTCGGGGAACCGCAGCGCGGCCTTCTGCCCACCATGAAGATCCCCCGCCCTGCGCTGTGGGGCGACGACCGGCCCGTGGTGCCCGAGGGCTTCACGATCCAGCCCATCGCCACCGACCTGATGATCCCGCGCCAGACGCTGATCCTGCCCAACGGCGACATCCTCGTGGCCGAGGGCAAGGGACAGGGCGCGCCGGCGCTGCGGCCCAAGGACCTGATCGCCGGGATCATCAAGGCCTGGGGGAAAAGCTCGGTGTCCGGCGGCAACCGCCTGACGCTGCTGCGCGACGCCGATGGCGACGGCACCTATGAAACCAGGGGGATCTTTGCCGAGAACCTGAACTCTCCCTACGGCTTGGCCTTCGTGAACGGCGCGATCTACGTCGCCAACCAGGACGCCGTGGTACGCTTCGACTATACCGAGGGCCAGTCGCAGGCGAGCGGCCCGCCCGAGGTGCTGACGGAACTGCCGTCGGTCATCAATCACCACTGGACCAAGGCCATGACGGCCAGCGAGGATGGCCGCTTCCTGTATGTGGGCATCGGGTCGAACAGCAACATCACCGAGCGCGGGATGGAGGCCGAGGAAGACCGCGCGATGATCTGGGAGATCGACGTGGCCACGGGGATGCATCGGCAATATGCGACCGGCCTGCGCAACCCCACGGCGCTGACGATCCAGCCCGGCACCGGCCAGCTCTGGGCGGTGGTGAACGAGCGTGACGAGATCGGCGACAACCTTGTTCCCGACTATCTCACCTCGGTGCAGGAGGGGGGCTTCTACGGCTGGCCCTACAGCTACTGGGGCCAGAACGTCGATATCCGCGCCCAGCCGCAGGACCCCGAAAAGGTCGCCTCGGCCATTGCGCCCGACTATGCGCTGGGCTCTCACGTCGCGGCGCTGGGGGTGGATTTCTCGGTTCCGGCGATGGGCGAGCAGTTCGCGGACGGCGTCTTCGTGGGCGAGCATGGCAGCTGGAACCGCAACCCGCCCTCGGGCTACAAGGTGATCTTCGTCCCGTTTCAGGACGGACGGCCCGCCGGAGAGCCGATCGACTTCGTCACCGGCTTCCTGCAGGACGCGGACAACACGCGCGGCCGGCCCGTCGGCGTGACGGTCGATCCGCGCGGCGCCGTGATCGTGGCCGACGACCTGTCGAACACTGTCTGGCGGATCACGCCGGACGAACCCGTCGCACCCGAGCCCGTCGCCGCCACCGCTGCGCCCGAGCCGGTCACGCCCGCTGCGGCGCAGCCTGCAACACCAGAGCCGGTGACACCTGCCGCAGCCGAGCCCGGAACGAGCGCTGCTGCACCTGAGCCCTTGGCGCCTGCTGCTGATGAGCCTGCCGAGCCGACAGCGGGCGAGCCTGCCACCCCGGACGCCCCTGCGCCTGCTGCTCCTGGACCGGCCACGGCACCGGCACCCGGTCAGTAAGGCTCAGGCCAGCCCTTCGGCGCGGAACAGCGCCATGACGTCCGCCTCGGGGCGGGCGCCCACATGGCCGATCACCTCGGCGGCGGCGATGCAGCCCATGCGGCCCGCGGCGGCCAGCGGCTTTCCCGTCGCCAGCCCATAGATCAGCCCCGCCGCGAACTGGTCCCCTGCCCCGGTCGCGTCCACGGGCGTCACGCGATGGACCGGGACCGTCACCCGCTCGCCCGCCCGGATCAGGATCGCGTCCTCGCCCGAACGCGTGCAGATCACCGTTCCGCAGTCGGCCGAGGCAAGCCGCAGCGCCTCCTCGAGATCCTCGACCTGATAAAGCGCCTGCCATTCGTGGATGTTGCCGATGACATAATCCATCGGGCCCGCGACGAGGCGGCGGAAATCCTCGCGGTGGCGGTCCACGCAGAAAGGATCGCTGAGCGCGATGCCAGCCTGCCCTCCGGCGGCATGGCAGGCCTCGGCGGCCTTGAGGAAGGCGGCCTTCCCCTTGTCCTTGTCGAACAGATAGCCCTCCAGGAACAGCCAGCTTCCATCGGAAAACAGGCCTGCGTCCACGTCGCCCTCGTCCAGTTCGGCCGAGATGCCCAGATAGGTGTTCATCGACCGCTCGCCGTCGGGCGTCACGAAGATGATCGACCGCGAGGTCGGCAGCTCCGCCCCATCCAGCGGCGCGTTCACGAAATCCGTGCCGTCCGCCCCCATGTCGCGTGCATAGGCAAGCCCGAGATCGTCCCCCGCCACGCGGCCGATGAAGGCAGTGGAGAGCCCCAGCCGTCCCAGCCCCGCCAGCGTGTTGGCGACCGAGCCGCCGGGGATCAGCCGCGCGCCGTTGCTGGCGTGGGTCAGAACCTCGGCGCGGTCACGCTCGATCAGCTGCATGATGCCCTTCTGCACCCCCAGCCGGTCCAGCTGCGCGTCCCCCGCGGTCGAGATCACGTCCATGACCGCGTTGCCGATGCCGATCACCTGATATGCCATGCACTGTTCCCCTTGGCTGTTCCCGCGCTTAAACCGGCGACGGACGGCCGGGACAAGGGGCCGCCTCATACGGGATCGGTCGTCTTCGGCTCATAAGGGCAATGGGCGCGGATCGGGCAGATCGTGCAGCGCGGACGGCGGGCCTGACAGACATAGCGGCCGTGCAGGATCAGCCAGTGATGGGCGTCCTGCTGGAACTCGGCGGGGACATTGTCCTCGATGGCGCGCTCGACCTCGGACTCATCGCGACCGGGCGCGATGCGGGTGCGGTTGCCGACGCGGAAGATATGGGTGTCCACCGCCTGCGCGGGGATGCCGAAGAACGAGTTCAGCACGACGTTCGCCGTCTTGCGCCCCACGCCCGGCAGGCTCATCAGCGCGGCGCGCGAGGTCGGGACCTTGCCGCCGAACTCCTCCACCAGCCGCTGCGACAGGGCAACCACGTTCTTCGCCTTCTGCCGGAACAGGCCGATGGTCTTGATGTGGTCGGTCACGCCTTCGACTCCCAGCGCGACCATGGCCTGCGGCGTGGGCGCGGCATCGAACAGGGCGGGCGTGGCCTTGTTCACGCCCGCGTCGGTCGCCTGCGCCGACAGGGCCACGGCGACCAGCAGCGTGAAGGCATCGCGGTATCGCAGCTCGGTCACGGGCTTGGGGTTGCCCGCCTGCAGGATGGAAAAGATCGCCACCTGCTCGGCATAGGACAAGGGCGGCGGCAGGCGCCCCGCCGCGACCCGCGGGGGTGCCGCGCGCCGGGTGCGGGGTGTCGAAAGGATGAGCGTCGGGTCCTTGGCCATGCGAGGGGTGATGCCCGGCCTTGGCCCCGCACGCAAGCCTCTCGGCCGGTCGAGCGAAAGTGACGCCCGTTCAGCGGCTTCCGCTGGCCGAGGAACGGAACTTCTGCAAGCCTGTTGCCGTTCCACGGGCTGAAGGGTGGCCGCAAGAACCTCCCGGCCCGGCCCATGCCTACGAAAGGACAGTATGATGACCCGCCGCGTTCCCCTGATCCTCGCCGTGTCCGGCGCCATGGTGCTGAGCGCCTGTGCGACCGATCCCTACGGCCAGCCCACCAACATGAGCCGCACGCAGCAGGGCGTTCTCGCCGGTGCTGCGACGGGCGCGATCTTCGGCGCGATCCGCGATGACGACAGCAACAACCGCGGCCGCGACATCGCGCGCGGGGCAATCTTGGGCGGCGCGGCGGGCGGACTGGTCGGCTCGGTCCTCGACGCCCAGGCGCGGGCGCTGCAGCAGCAGATGACCACGCCCGGCGTGCAGGTCGTCAACACCGGACAGACGCTGAACGTCACCCTGCCCGAAGGCGTGCTGTTCGCCTTCGACAGCGCCGCCGTCTCGGGTCCCGCCCAGAACGACCTTTACGCGCTGGCGCGGAACCTGCAGCAGTATCCGAACTCGACGGTGCAGGTGATCGGCCACACCGACTCGACGGGTGCGGCGTCCTACAACATGGACCTGTCGCAGCGCCGGGCGCGCTCGGTCGCGGCCATCCTCACCTCGGGCGGCGTGTCGCCGAACCGCATCGCCACCAGCGGCATGGGATCAAGCCAGCCGGTCGCGTCGAATGCGACCGAAGCAGGCCGCGCGCAGAACCGCCGGGTCGAGATCATCATCCGCCCGACGCGCTGAACGGGCCGGGACAAGCGAAAACCCCCGGTGGCGACACCGGGGGTTCCTTCTTTCCGACTGCCCTGCAGCGGTCAGTTCAGGTGATGCGCCACGTCGTCGATGGCGCGGTCGATGCCGGCACTGCGGTCCTGCGGACCCATCTGGCGGCCCAGCACCTCGGTCGCGGCGGCCATGGCCACCTGGATCGCCTGGTTGCGGACGGCGCGCACGGCCTCGGTCTCGGCGGCCGAGATCTGGTCCTGCGCTGTCTGCAGCCGGCGGTCGATGGAGGTCTGCAGGTCCACCTTGGCCTTGTCGGCCTGGGCCAGCGCCTCGCGGCGGGCGTTCGCCACGATGGCGTCGGCCTGACCCTGAACCTCGCGCTGGCGGCGCTCGTAGTTGGCATAGATCTCCTGCGCCTCGTCGCGCAGGCGGCGGGCCTCGGCGATATCCGCCTTGATCCCTTCCGCCCGCTTGTCCAGCAGACGCGCGATTGCCGACGGCACCCGGTAGTACATCAGGATGCCGATGAAGGCCAGGAACGCCAGCAGGACGATGAAGTCCGTGTTGCGCAGCGAGAAGAAGGGCCCGGTCGCGGCCAGCGCGGGGCTTGCGGCCAGAACGGCCGTCACGGCGGTCAGACGGGCGATCATAGCACGGCTCCCTTGATGCGGGCGTCGACAGCCTGGTCGATCGAGCCGTCGGCGTTGCCGCCGAAGGCGCGCACCAGTTCGGCCGCGACATCGCGGGCAACGGTGCGGGCGTCCGAGGCGGCCGACTGCCGGATCTCGGCGATGCGGCGTTCGGATTCCTGCGTCCGGGCTGCGATCTCGGCATCCGCGCGGGCGATGGCGGTCTTCAGCTCGGCGTCGATCTCGGCCTTGTTGGCAGCGACGATCTTGTTGGCCTCGGCCCGGGCATCGGCCAGCGCCTTCTCGTAAGCGGCTTCTGCTTCGCGCGCCTTGCGCTTGAAGTCCTCGGCCGCTGCCAGATCGGCGGTCATCAGCCCCTGCCGGTCGCCAAGGATCCGGCCGATGCGCGGCAGCGCCACGCGCGACAGGATGAAGTAGATCAGCGCCAGCGCGACCAGCAGCCAGAAGATCTGGTTGCCGAAGGTGGCGAAGTCGAGCTGCGGCATCCCGGCGGATTCGGCAGCGGCGTGATCCTCGACCACGGCGTGCGTCTCGTCGGTGCCGGGAACGGCGGCGCCCACGGCTTCGGTGGTGCCGTCGGCGTGTTCGATGACGGCCGAGGTCGGCAGGTGGCCTTCACCGTCCTGAGCGACGGCGGGTGCGTCTTCGGCCCCGCTGGCGTTCGGCACGATGATCGAGTCGGTCGCGTGTGTCTGGGCCGCGGTCGATTCCGCGGCGGCCGGCGCACCCTGCCCGACAGGCGCGGCGGGGGCCGCACCGGTGCTCGCGACTTCGCCATTCAGCGGCACGGTGATCGTCGTCGCCGTGGACCCCTGATCGGCGGGAGCCGTGGTGGTGGTCGTTTCGACCGCGGTCGGGGCGGTCTGCTGCAAAAGGCTGAACATATCCTATCCCTGGCCTGCGGTTGGCAATCGGGCGGGCGCGTCAGGCGCCCGCCCAAAAGCAAGGAGTGGCGCCGGGATCAGGCTGCGAACAGCAGCAGCAGGGCGACCAGGAACGAGAAGATGCCCAGGGCTTCGGCGAAGGCCATGCCGATGAACAGCGTGGCGGTCTGCGACGCGGCAGCCGAGGGGTTGCGCAGGGCGCCCGCCAGGTAGTTGCCGGCGACGTTGCCCACGCCCATGGCGGCGCCCGCCATGCCGATGCAGGCCAGGCCAGCACCCAGGTATTTGCCCAGCTCGGCGTAGGTCGCGACGTTTTCCATGATATGCTCCTTGAGGCTTGGAAACGGTTTGGAAAGTGAAATCCCGATCGGGCGTCAGTGGCCCGGGTGCAGCGCGTCCTTGAGGTACACGCAGGTCAGGATGGTGAAGACATAGGCTTGGATGACCGAGACCATGACCTCGAAGGCATACATGCCGACGATGGCGAGGATCGAGACCGGCGCCACGACCGCGATGGCGGCGAAGGCGGCGAAGACCTTGATCACGGCGTGGCCGGCCAGCAGGTTGCCCGCAAGTCGGATCGAATGGCTGACGGGACGCACGAAGTACGAGATCAGCTCGATCACGGCCAGCACCGGGCGCAGCGCCAGCGGCGCCGACTTGACCCAGAAGAGGCCGAGGAAATGGGTGCCGTTCAGCACGAAGCCCAGGATGGTGACGCCCAGGAACACCATCAGCGCCAGCACGCCGGTCACGGCGATGTGCGAGGTCGTAGTGAAGGACTTGGGCACCAGGCCCAACAGGTTCGAGAAGAGGATGAAGCAGAACAGGGTGAAGATGTAGGGGAAGTAGCGCAGGCCTTCCTTGCCCGACACTTCCTCGATCATCTTGTGGACCATGCCATAGGTCAGCTCGGCCATCGACTGCACGCGCGACGGGATCAGCGACCGGCCCGAGGTGCCGGCGACGAACAGCAGCCACACCACCAGCACCGCCAGCATCAGCCACAGCGTCACGTTGGTGGGCGTGTACCAGTGGATCGGGCCGTCGCCGAACAGCGGACGAACGATGAACTGGTCCATCGGATGGAACACCAGGCCCGTGCTTTCTTCAGTCGCCACGCTCAGTCCCTTTCGTCCTTCGCCGGATCACCCGCCGGCCTGTCGTCCGCCGGCTTGGCCGGCCCTGTTCCCGGTGCGGCCCCGCCCATTTCGGCGGCGGTCCGCAGCATTGTCTTCACGCCGGCCGCAAAGCCGAGGAAGATGAAGATCACCAGCAGGATCGGCGTCGTGCCGAGCAGCCGGTCAAGCCCGAAGCCCACGCCGAACCCTACCGCGAGGCCGGCCACAAGCTCGATGACCATCCGCCACGCCTGGTTGGCATGGGCGAACTTGTCCATTCCCGGGGGCGTCAGCCGGTCGTCGCGGCGGGCCTGCGCCAGCCGCTCTTCCAGCGCCTTCAGCCGTTCGGCGTCCCGCGCCTGCTGGACGCCGTCGTCGCCGTCGTCGGACACGCCTGCCCCCTTCAAGTTGCGGTGCTGATAGGCAGTCCCCCGCCCCGAGTCAACCAGTGCGCCACTTGCTTCACCCCATTCCGGATCAAAGGGTTAGCTGAACTCCCGCTGCCGGCTTGCGGCGCACCGGCCTGCAGTTCATCATTCAACCCTGCAGTTGAGCATGAGTCATGCCTCCCGAATCCGACCTCGACGCCATCTTCGCCGCGCTTGCCGACCCGACGCGGCGGGCGATCCTGTCGATGCTGCTGGAGGACGACATGGCGGTGACGGACGTGGCCGCGCCCTTCGGGATCAGCCTTGCCGCGATCTCGAAGCACCTGGCGACGCTGGCAAGCGCCGGGCTGATCCAGCAGGAACGGCGCGGGCGGATCACCTGGTGCAAGCTCGACCCCGAGGGGATGCGCCCGGCGGCCGTCTGGATGCGCGCCTTCGGGCTGGTCGATCCACTGGATCTCGACGATTTCGAGCGCTTCCTCGCCGTCGAGCTTCAGATGCCCCCCGACGATCAGGCATGAAAAAAGGGCCGGTTGTCCGGCCCCGTTTCAGGTTCGACGGCCGCGGCTCAGGCCGCGTGGTCGTAGGCCGAGTCCACCTGGCCGGCGGGCGCCTGGATATCGTGATAGGCATACATCTGGGCCAGGACGTCCAGCGCGCGCGTGTTGGGCAGGCGGCGGACAGAGCGGGCGCGGTTGTCGAGATCGGCCATCAGGCCCTGCGGACGGTCGGCGTGGTCGGTGCGGTTCATTTCCAGTGTCTTACCTTGGCTAGAGGACGGTCCTCCCTCGCGCTTGGATATAGGGCTGCAACGCAGCGCAGACCATCCGCGTGACGCTCGGTCACGTGCAATCCAGCGCATAGCCGCAATGCAAAAGGCCGCCCGGAGGGGCGGCCTTTCAGACAATAACGCCGCACTCAGATCGCGCGCTCGACCATCATGTGCTTGATTTCGGCGATGGCCTTGGCCGGGTTCAGGCCCTTGGGGCAGGTGTTGGTGCAGTTCATGATCGTGTGGCAGCGGTAGACCTTGAAGGGGTCCTCCAGCTCGTCCAGCCGCTCGCCCGTCGCCTCGTCGCGGGAATCGATGATCCAGCGATAGGCGGTCAGCAGCGCGGCCGGACCCATGAAGCGGTCCTGGTTCCACCAGTAGGACGGGCAGGCCGTCGAGCAGGAGGCGCAGAGGATGCATTCATAAAGGCCGTCGAGCTTCTTGCGGTCCTCGATCGACTGACGCCATTCCTTGCCCGGCGCGGGCGTCTCGGTGATCAGGTAGGGATGCACCGCCGCGTGCTGGGCGTAGAAATGCGTCAGGTCGGGGATCAGGTCCTTGACCACGGGCATGTGCGGCAGCGGATAGATGTTCACGTCGCCCTTGATCTCGTCCATGCCGTAGATGCAGGCGAGATGGTTGCCGCCGTCGATGTTCATCGCGCAGGACCCGCAGATCCCCTCGCGGCAGGAGCGGCGGAAGGTCAGCGTCGGGTCGATCTCGTTCTTGATCTTGATCAGCGCGTCCAGAACCATGGGGCCGCATTTGTCGAGGTCGATCCAGTAGGTGTCGAGCCGCGGGTTCTCGCCGGTGTCCGGGTCCCAGCGATAGATGTTGAAGCGGCGCAGGTTCGTCGCGCCCTCGGGCCGGGGCCAAGTCTTCCCGACCCGGATGCGGCTGTTCTTCGGAAGGTTCAACTGGACCATCTGGCTATCCTTTCAGGGCGTGCCGCCCATGTTGTCGCTGGCTCAGCGCGGGTCGGTGAAGGCGCCCGCGACGCGTGTCAGCTGTTCGGGCGGCAGGGATTGCGGGCGGACCGTGAAGCGCGCCATCCGCCCGATCATCTCGTCGCGGGGGATCAGCTCCTCGATCCAGTGGTAGTACTTGCGATCGATATAGTCATCGAAGAGGACGGTGACAGGCCGCGTGCAGCGGATCATCGTGGTCAGGAAGCAGGCCACGCGGAAGCGCCCGTCGATCAGCACGACATCGGGATGGCGGAAGCCGGGATGGTCCCAGATGCCCGTGGCGTAAAGGTGGAACCGGCGATAAGCGCCGCTGCCTTCGGGCCGTCCCCAGGGACCGGTCGGGCCGATGTCGGCATGGTGGACAAGGAAGCGGTCGTGAGTGAACTCGGCGCCCATGGCGGCGGCGATCCGCTCGGACCAGGCCTTGTCGCTTTCGACCGACATGACGAACCCAGCGCCCGAGCGCAGCGCAAGAAAGGTCGAGCCACCGCTGCCGTATTCCAGGATCACAGAGGCGGAAGCATAGGCGGAGGCCACGACCTCCGCCTCTTCGGGTGGAAGTGTCAGGGCAAAGGAGGTTGAAGGCCGTGGCTCGGCCGCCTGCTCTTTTTCATCAGCCCGGTGATCGGTGCCCTGCAGCATTGCCTCAGGCCACATCCTCGGCCGCACCAGCGGCTTGCCCGGGATGATCACGGTCCGCACCGATGATCTCGTTGATCGCAGCAACCACCGGCAGGGAGGGCTGAGCGCGGAAGGTCAGGGACAGGCGCGAGGACGCCAGATCCTCGGGCAATGCATCCGCCAGCCACCTGCCCTCGCGCGGCAGCGACCAGGCGCGGCGGCCCGCGCGGTGGTTCAGCAGGGCGAAGCCCACGTCGGCGTGGCCGAGGTAGGGCGCCATCTCGCTGATCGTGGGGATCGCGTCGCCGCGTGCAAGCGCCGTGCCGGTGCCCAGCATCCGCACGCCCAAGGGCTGCGGCAGGGCGGCGTCGGGGCGGATGCGGCGCCAACCACGCTCGCCTTCCGCGCCATGGCGGAAGTCCGAGGCGGCGTAGCCGAAGACGTTGCCGGCCCAGCCGATCGCATCCGCCCGCTCGATCGAACGGGCCACGTAGTCGGCCGGATAGGCGATGTCGTCGTCGATCAGGAACACGATGTCGTCGGGCCGGGGGCGGGTGAAAAAGCGCCCCAGATCCTTGGTGTCGCGGTCGGTGGTGATCGCCTCGATGCGGGGATCGGCCTCGAGATCGGCGGGCGCCTCGTCCATCTCGTTGAAGACGATGACCAGCCGGTCCACCTGCGGCAGGATGGCGTCCACCACCCGGCGGAAGATGCCCGCGCGGGCCGGAAAGGTCGCCAGATGGGCGCGCACCAGGCCCTTGGGGGCGCCGTCGGGACGGGCGATGCGGCTGTCGGGCATGTTCAGCTCCTGTAGCCCGGCTGCTGGTGCAGCGGGCGGGTCGGCACCTGGCCCGAGCGCCGCAGGACGCAATCGTGGAACACCACGGCCGGGTCGCGCCCCGTGATGTAGTCCGACGAGACCGAGACGCTGAAGCCCGCCAGGACCCCCACGTCGTCTCCGTCGGTGCCCACGCCCAGCACGGCTTGGCTGCGCGGGGCTGTGGCTTCGCGCGCATCCCTGAGGCAGCTGCGCTCGGCCTGGTCCACGGGAACCGGCCCGCAGGCCGCAAGGCCCGTGGCCAGCAAGAGCAGCGCCGCGAGGGCGGGATGCGCGCGCACCTTCATCAGGCGGTCGCCGCTTTGGCGATGCACTGCGAGGTCGCGGGACGCGACACGACCGAGGCCACCGCCCCCGCCGCGCCCGGCTGGCCCTGCTGGGCGGCGATGTCGGCCAGTTCCGCCATGGTCGCGTTCGACACGACGCAGTCGGTCAGCGGCCCCACGTTGCGGCCCGGCAGGCGGCGCGCCATCTCGGCGTTGATGACCTGGCGGGCGGCCGCGTTGTTCGGCGTGGCCGCGGGCGGCGTCACCACGACGGCGCCTGCGGGCGGCGCCACGACGACGGGCCCGGGGGCCACGGTGGGTGGCGGAACGGCCACGCAGCCCGCCAGCGCGGCAGCCGCGGCCAGGACGGGAAGAACGGAAAGACGCATCAGTAGACCCTCGCTTTCGGTGCGATCTTCTTTGGATCGATCCCGCCGTCCTCGTGCTTCGTCAAAGGCTCGAGATGGACGGGCCGATAGGCGAGTTTGACGTCATTTCCATCGACCCACGCAAGCGAATGCTTGCGCCAGTTGGCATCATCCCGCTCGGGGTAGTCCTCATGCGCGTGCGCGCCACGCGACTCCTTGCGCGCCTCGGCGGCGACGATGGTCGCCAGCGCGTTCGGCATCAGGTTGGTCAGTTCCAGCGTTTCCATCAGGTCGCTGTTCCAGATCAGGCTGCGATCGGTGACACGCAGGTCGTCCAGCCCCAGCGCGATCTCGCGCATCTTGTCCACGCCCTCGGCCAGCGTCTTGTCGGTGCGGAACACCGCCGCATCCGACTGCATCGTGCGCTGCATCCGGTCGCGCAGGACCGCCGTGGGCGTGCCGCCTTGGGCATGGCGCAGCGCGTCGAAGCGGTCGAGCGCGCGTTCCACCTCGGCCCTGTTGGTCGAGGGGATGGCGCCCGCGCGGTCCACCACCTCACCCGCCCGGATGGCGGCGGCGCGGCCGAAGACCACGAGGTCGATCAGGCTGTTCGAGCCGAGCCGGTTCGCGCCATGCACGGACGCGCAGCCCGCCTCGCCCACCGCCATCAGGCCGGGGAAGACGCGGTCCGGGTTGCCCTGCTCGGGGGCGAGGACCTCGCCCCAGTAGTTCGTCGGGATGCCGCCCATGTTGTAATGGACGGTCGGCAGCACCGGGATCGGCTCGCGCGTGACATCGACGCCCGCGAAGATCTTGGCCGACTCGCTGATGCCCGGCAGGCGTTCATGCAGCGTTTCGGGCGGCAGGTGCGACAGGTGCAGGAAGATGTGGTCCTTGTGCTCGCCCACGCCGCGGCCCTCGCGGATCTCCAGCGTCATGCAGCGGCTGACCACGTCGCGGGACGCAAGGTCCTTGTAGGTCGGGGCGTAGCGTTCCATGAACCGCTCGCCTTCCGAGTTGGTGAGATACCCGCCCTCGCCCCGCGCGCCTTCGGTGATGAGGCAGCCCGAGCCGTAGATGCCGGTGGGGTGGAACTGCACGAACTCCATGTCCTGCAGGGGCAGGCCCGCGCGGGCCACCATGCCGCCGCCGTCGCCGGTGCAGCTGTGGGCCGAGGTCGCGCTGAAATAGGCGCGGCCATAGCCGCCGGTCGCCAGCACCACCATCTTGGCGTTAAAGACGTGGATCGTGCCGTCGTCGAGCTTCCAGCAGACGACGCCCGTGCAGGCCCCGTCCGTGATGATGAGGTCGAGCGCGAAATATTCGATGAAGAACTCGGCCTTTTCCTTGAGGCTTTGCCCATACAGCGTGTGCAGGATGGCGTGGCCGGTGCGGTCGGCGGCGGCGCAGGTGCGCTGGACGGGCGGGCCCTCGCCGAACTCGGTCGTGTGGCCGCCGAAGGGACGCTGGTAGATCTTGCCTTCCTCGGTGCGCGAGAAGGGCACGCCGTAATGCTCAAGCTCATAGACCGCGGCGGGCGCGCTGCGCGCGAGGTATTCCATCGCGTCCGTGTCGCCCAGCCAGTCCGAGCCCTTCACGGTGTCGTAAAGGTGCCACTGCCAGCTGTCCGGTCCCATGTTCGACAGCGAGGCGGCGATACCGCCCTGGGCCGCGACGGTGTGGCTGCGGGTCGGGAAGACCTTCGTCACGCAGGCGGTGCGGAAGCCCTGCTCGGCCATGCCGAGGGTGGCGCGCAGGCCCGCGCCGCCGGCCCCCACCACCACCACGTCATAGTCGTGCGTCTGATATTCGTAAGCGGACATGGAAACCTCAGTTGACGACGACGGCGGCCACGGGCGCGACCACGGGGGACAGCGCCATGCGCGCCAGCGCATAGACGACCACGGCGATCACCGCCCAGCCGAACAGTTGCGAGGCAAGGATGGCGACGCGGCGCTCGGTGTGATCGGCATAGTCGTCGATCATGATGCGGGTGCCGTTGATGTAGTGCAGCATGCCCACGATCAGGAACAGCGCGGTGACGATCGCCGGATAGGGACGGCTGAAATAGGCGAAGACCGCGTGGTGCGGCAGGCCCAGCGCCGACGCGACGACGAAGATGAAGGCGGGCGTCAGGATCAGCAGCGCGACCGAGCTGACCGTCATCGACCAGTGCTGCGCGGTGCCGGTGCTGGGACCGGCGGCGCCGAGGCCGCGGGCGGCCTTGCGGGGAGTGATGTAGCGCATGAAACGTCCCCTCAGAACACGAACAGGATGGCGGTGATGAGCGTCAGCACCACCGAGCCGATGATCAGCACCCAGCTTGCGCGCTGCGCGTCGTCGCGGGTCAGCAGCAGGCCCGCGTCATAGCACAGGTGCCGGATGCCGGACAGGAAGTGGAACCACAGCGCCCAGGCCGAGCCGAACAGGACCAGGTAGCCGATCCAGCTGCGCACCACCCAGTCGGCGGTGGCAAAGGCGCGGGGCCCGGTCGCCGCGGCCACCAGCCACCAGACGATCAGCAGAAGCCCGGCCAGCATGGCCTGCCCGGTGATGCGGGTCATGATCGAGGTGATCGCCGCCATCGGCAGGCGATAGACGGTCAGATGGGGCGAAAGCGGGCGGTTGCCGCGGGGGATGTCTGCCATGGGCGCTCCTGTCCGAAAAGCGCGGGCCAAGCTGGCGCGCGGGCTGGCTTGAAATCGGAGTCTCTCTAGTCATCCTTTCGTCGCTGTCACGGGATTGTTCAAGTCCCCGACAGGCTTTCGCGCTGTTAGCGCAAATCGTGATCACAAGCTGCGAGACAGTGATCACAAAGTCAGGGCACCAGGGTCGCCCTTTGACCTTGATGGTCAGAACCGAGCCCCGGCCGCATCTCGGTGACGGCAGTCCAGCCTTCCGGGGCAAGCAGGTGGTCGATGGTGATCGGCAGGCCGCCTAGCGAGAAGCTGGGCCGCAGGGGACCCGCGCGGTTTGTCCCGGTGGCCTCGGCGATGCTGGCGACCGTCTGCGACCATGGCACGGCATTGAAGTCGCCCGCCAGGATCACCGGATGCGGCAGATCGCGCAGCATGGGCAGCAGTTGTGCGACCTGCTCCGGCTGGCTCTGGGGCCAGGGCCAGTCGAGGTGCAGCGAGGCCACCGCCGCCTCTCCCTGCGGCAGCGCCACCCGGACCCAGGCAAGTCCGACGCCTGTGGCGCAGTAGGGCTCTCCCTGAAAGGGCCAGCGCGACAGGATCGATACGGTGCCAGGCGTGTTCGAGGGACAGACCGCCTGATGCGGCAGCACATCGGCCAGCATCCCGGTCAGTTCGCCGTTCTGCGCGCTGAGTTCCTGCAGCAGTGCCACGTCCGCGCCGCTGTCCCGGATGTCGGCGGCAATTTGCGCCGGATCGTCAACGGAATAGAGCAGGTTCTTCTGATAAACGACGATCCCCTGCCCCGGCTCGGGTTTCTCGACCGGCCGCATGGCCCAGAGGATCGGCGCCAGCGCCACGACCCCGCCGGCCACGGCCGCCCAGCCCATCCTTCCCCGAAGAAGCAGCCCGGCGATCACCAGCAGCGCCGCCAGGAAGGGCCGCCCCACGGCCAGCGAGTCGCCCGCCGGATGCAGCGGGCCTGCAAAGGTCGCACCCAGCACCACGAGCCCCGCAGCAAGGGCCGCGGCTGCAAGCCCGCGCCTCACAGCGGCATCAGCGCCCAGTAGTCGAGGTCGAGCAGGACGTGCGGCGCATAGCGGCCATCCTCGCGTTTCAGCGTCAGGTCGCCGGGCGGACCCTTGTGGGCAACCAGCCGCAGGCGGACGGCACCCACGCCCGGGGCGTTGGTCGGCGCGCGGTCCAGCACCTCGGACCAGGCGCGCACGGTGTCGCCTGCGAAGCAGGGGTTGGCGTGCGCGCCCGCGTTCAGCGCCACGATCATCTGCGCGTTGGCCAGACCGTTGAAGGACAGCGCGCGCGCCAGGCTGATGACATGGCCGCCATAGATCAGGCGCTTGCCGTCCTCGCGGAAGGTCGCGTCGAAATGGACCTTGGCCGTGTTCTGCCACAGGCGGGTGGCGAGCATGTGCTCGGCCTCCTCCACCGTCACGGCGTCCACGTGATCGATGATCTCGCCCACCTGATAATCGCCCCAGCGGTGCGGCTCTCCCGCCAGGGTGAAGTCGTAGTCGCTGAAATCCAGCCCGTCCGGGATCACCAGCGCGTCGGGAAGCACCACGCGGTCGAGGCGCGGCACGACCTCGTCGGGCGCGGGGCTGGCGGCGTCGCGTTTCCGCACCATCACCCAGCGGACATATTCCAGCACCGGCACGTCGCGCTGGTTCAATCCGCGCGTGCGGACATAAACGTTCCCCGAGGTCCCGTTCGAGTTCTGCTTGAGCCCGATCACCTCGGATTCCGCGCGCAGGGTGTCGCCGGGCCAGACGGGCTCCAGCCAGCGCCCCTCGGCATAGCCCAGGTTCGCCACCGCGTTCAGCGACACGTCCGGCACCGTCTTGCCGAAGACCGTGTGGAAGGTGATCAGGTCGTCCAGCGGCGAGGCCGCCAGCCCGCAAGCCCGCGCGAAGTCGTCCGAGGAATGCAGCGCGTGGCGCGCCGGGTAAAGCGCATGATACAGCGCCCGCTCGCCGCCCGAGACGGTGCGGGGAACGGCGTGGCGGATGACGTCCCCGACGCGGTAATCCTCGAAGAAACGGCCTGCGTTGGTCTTGGTCATTGCTCGCCCAGCTTCATGTCGGGGTGATAGTCGGCCTCGATCTCCTTCGTGACTCCTTGCGCGCAGCGCATGACGCCGCGGGTCGGGTCGAAGGCGATCGAGGGCGCGCCATGCAGCGTCCAGCCCTTCGACAGCGCCAGGCTGACCTTGTGGCAGAAGGCCGAGGTGTCATCCTCGGTCAGCAGGCGATAGATCAGGGGCATCCTCAGGCTCCGAAGGGGTTGGGGCCGACCCATCCGTGGATCAGGCCGACGACCAGATAGACGACCAGGGCGCCGACGGCGGCCATGACCTCTTTCCGCATCACGGTCTGGTGCGGGGGGCGGACCCAGTTCGGCTCGGCCCGGTTGATGACGGCCATCTCGACCAGCGCCCACAAAAGCAGCCCGCCGAACAGCACAAAGGACGGCAGGTCGCCGTTCGTCAGCAGATGCGCGAAGGCCCAGAGCGAAAAGCCCGTCAGCTGCGGGTGCCGCATCTGGGTGCCGATGCGGTTCCTGATCCCCGCCGAGGCGAACAGGAAGAAGGCCACCAGCACCAGCAGGTTGTTGATGCCCTTCAGCGCCGGGCCCGCCGCCCACCACATCGTCACGTCGGCCCGCTGGTAGCCGATGGTCATCAGGATCACCGAGACGACCAGCGCCAGCGCGACGATGCCCTTGCGCCGGTTGTCCGGGCCGGGATGCGGCGCCATGCGCTTGTAGAGATGCGCGCCCCACCAGAGCGCAAGGCCGAGGATCATCAGGATCATGGAAGGGCGTCCTTCATCCGGTTTGGTGCCACCCTGCCATCAGCCGCCCAGCGCGGCAATCGCCTGGGCCTTGGCCAGGGTGCGGCGCGCTGTCTCGACATGCAGGTTCTCGACGATGCGGCCATCGACGACCGCCACGGCCTTGCCTTCCGCGATGGCGGCCTCGTAGGCCTCGATCTGGCGGCGCGACAGGTCCACCTCGGCCTCGGACGGCGCAAAGGCGGCGTTGGCGGTGTCCAGCTGCGCGGGGTGGATCAGGGTCTTGCCGTCGAAGCCCATGTCGCGGCCCTGCTCGCATTCGGCGCGCAAGCCGTCCTCGTCCTTGAAGGCGTTGAAGACGCCGTCCACGATCACCCGCCCATTCGCCCGCGCCGCCAGCAGGCAAAGCCCGAGGCCCGCCTGCATCGCCAGCCGGTCGGGCCGGTTGCGGCTGCCCAGTTCCTTGGCAAGGTCATTGGTGCCCATCACCATTCCCTCAAGCCGCGGATGGGCGGCGATGGCGGCGGCGTTCAGCATTCCCAGCGCGGTTTCCATCATCGCCCACAGCGGCGTGTCGGGAACGATGGCCGCGACCGCGTCCAGGTCCTCGGGGCGGCTGACCTTGGGCACCAGCACCGCATCCGCACCCGTGGCGAAGGCCGCAGCGTCCTCGCGCCCCCATTCGGTGTCGAAGCCGTTGATCCGCACGATCCGCGCCCGCCCGCCGTAATCCTGTGCCAGCGCCTGACGCAGCAAGTCCCGGGCGCCGGGTTTCTCGGCCGGCGCCACCGCATCCTCGAGGTCGAAGATGATCGCGTCGGCCGCCAGCGTCCGCGCCTTTTCCATGGCGCGCTGGTTGGCTGCGGGGATGTAGAGGACCGAGCGATAGGGGCGCGACATGGCGGCAATCTCTCCTGCTGGAAAAAGTCCCCCGGATGAGTGCCCGCTTGGTCCGGGCTCGGCAAGGGCGTTCGGCGCGCGTCCTTAGAGTTTGTTAGTGGAACCCGAGCGGCCCCCTCGGGCTTTCCACGTCCGACGACCTGCTCCGCTCAACCCCGAAAGGACAGCACATGGCAAGCGAAGAGATGGGCCTGACCGACCTGCTCAAGCACGGGCTCGAGGACATGTATTACGCCGAGGCGCGCATCCAGAAGGCGCTGCCCAAGATGATCGCGGCCGCCCAGGACCCCGAACTCAAGCGCGGCCTGGAACGCCACCTCGAGGAAACCGCCGAGCAGATCACCATGCTCGAGGAGGCCTTCGAGGCGATGGGCGAAAAGCCCCGTTCCGAGAAATGCGACGCGATGGACGGCATCCTGAAGGAAGGCGATTCGCTTCTGCAGGACTTCGGCGGCACCGCGGCCGGAGACGCGGCGATCATCTTCTCGTGCCAGGCGGTCGAGCATTACGAGATCGCCCGCTACGGCAGCCTGCGCGCCTATGCGGAACTGCTGGGCCTCGACCAAGTGGCCGACCTGATGAACGACATCCTTGAGCAGGAAGAGGCCGCCGACGAGCTTCTGTCCGAGATCGCCGAGGACCGCGCCAACCCGATGGCCGCAGGCGAGTCGCCCGACAGCTTGGACGACGAGGACGACGAACAGGAATGATCCGTTCCGCCGGGCCTGCCACGCGGGCCCGGCGTCACATCACCGCGTCGGCGATCAGCTTCAGGGACACCGCCAGCAGCGCCCAGGTGATGAACAGGTAGAAGGCGCGCTGCGGAATGCGGCGCACCAGCCACACCCCCGCCCCCACGCTGATCGCCGCGACCGGGATCATGGCCGCGGCCTTGCCCAGATTGTCCGCGCCAAGCTGGCCCAGCGCCGCATAGGGAATCAGCTTCACCGCGTTCACGACCGCGAAATAGACGGTGACGGTCCCCGCATAGGTTTCCTTGCCCAGCCGCAGCGGCTGGACATAGATCTGGTAGGGTGGTGCGCCCGAGTGGCTGACAAAGCTGGTATAGCCGGTGATCAGCCCCCAGCCGGTGCCGCGCGTCCAGTCGGCCTGGCGCGGGGCCGCGTCGGGGGCCGGAGGGCGCAGCAGCGTCATGACAGCAAAGCTCGCCCCGATGATGCCCACGATCCCGCCCACCGCCGCGTCGTTCACCAGGCTCGCCGTGGCCCAGCCCAGCGCGATCCCGGCGACCGACCCCGGCAGCAGCCGCGCCAGCACGAGCCGGTCCCAGTGGCGGCGATAGGCGATCAGCCCGAAGATGTCCGAGACGACATAGACCGGCAGCAGCACGCCCGCAGCCTGCACCGGCGACATGGCCAGCGACAGGATCGGCACCGCCAGCATCCCCACCATCGCCAGCCCGCCCTTGGCCAGCCCCACCAGCGCCGAGGCCAGCGCCAGCAGCAGCCAGCCCGCTGTTGTCAGTTCCACCTGTCCCGCCCCCGATTGCCTTGCTTTTTAGCGCAAACACCGCCGCGCGCGCCCGGTCTACGCCTTGCGCGCCGGGGGGCAAAGGGTCTATCGCGGCGCCGATCATCAGCCAAACGGAGGACTCCATGGCCCGTCCCAAGATCGCCCTCATCGGCGCCGGACAGATCGGCGGCACGCTGGCGCATCTCGCCGCCATCAAGGAACTCGGCGACGTCGTGCTGTTCGACATCGCCGAAGGCACGCCTCAGGGCAAGGCGCTGGACATCGCGCAGTCCGGACCCTCCGAAGGCTTCGACGGCGCGTTCAAGGGCACCAGCGATTACGCCGACATCGCGGGCGCCGATGTCTGCATCGTGACCGCCGGCGTTCCGCGCAAGCCGGGCATGAGCCGCGATGACCTGCTGGGCATCAACCTCAAGGTCATGAAGTCCGTGGGCGAGGGCATCAAGGCACACGCGCCGAACGCCTTCGTCATCTGCATCACCAACCCGCTGGACGCGATGGTCTGGGCGCTGCGCGAGTTTTCCGGCCTGCCGCACGAGAAGGTCGTGGGCATGGCGGGCGTTCTGGACTCGGCGCGCTTCCGGCACTTCCTGAGCCTCGAGTTCGGCGTCTCGATGCGCGACGTGACGGCCTTCGTCCTGGGCGGCCACGGCGACACCATGGTTCCGCTGGTCCGCTATTCGACCGTCGCCGGCATCCCCCTGCCCGACCTGGTCAAGATGGGCTGGACCACGCAGGAGAAGCTGGACTCCATCGTCCAGCGCACCCGCGACGGCGGCGCCGAGATCGTCGGCCTGCTCAAGACCGGCTCGGCCTTCTACGCCCCGGCGACCTCGGCCATCGAGATGGCGGAATCCTATCTCAAGGACCAGAAGCGCGTCCTGCCCTGCGCGGCCTATGTCCAGAACGCCTATGGCCTTGACGGCATGTATGTCGGCGTCCCGACCGTGATCGGCGCGAACGGCATCGAGAAGGTCATCGAGATCGACATGAACGCCGAAGAGCAGGCGATGATGCAGAAGTCGATCGACGCGGTGAAGGGCCTCGTGGAAGCCTGCAAGGGCATCGACAACTCGCTGGCGTAAGCGCGCCTGCCTATCGTCACATGATCAGGGCCGCCCGGCTGGGCGGCCCTTTCTCTTGTGCGGCAGGGTCCGGCAGGACTGGACCCGCGGCGGCATACAAAGGCACATGAACACTGTGATCACATGCCGATGGCGTGTGATCACGGAACTCGCAAAAAGTGCTGCCCTGCATCAAAAGCGGAACGCGCGGCTTTGCTTTGCACGCGCGTTCTGGCACATGAACCGCAAGTTTCCTTGCGAGGTTCCCATGAACATCCACGAATACCAGGCCAAGGCACTGCTCAAGCAATATGGCGCCCCGGTGTCCGAGGGCCGCCCGGTCCTCAGCGCCGACGAGGCCGAGGCGAAGGCCCGTGAACTGCCGGGGCCCCTCTGGGTCGTCAAGTCGCAGATCCACGCGGGCGGCCGCGGCAAGGGCCGGTTCAAGGAAGCCGAGGCCGGCGAGAAGGGCGGCGTCCGCCTGGCCAAGTCGGTCGAGGAGGTCGTCGAGAACGTGCGCCAGATGCTCGGCTCGACGCTGGTCACCCACCAGACCGGCCCCGCCGGCAAGCAGGTGAACCGCATCTACCTGGAAGACGGCTCGGACATCGCGCGCGAGCTGTATCTGGCGCTGCTGGTGGACCGCTCGTCCTCGCGCATCAGCTTCGTCGCCTCGACCGAGGGCGGCATGGACATCGAGGAAGTCGCGGCCTCGACCCCCGAGAAGATCGTGTCCTTCTCCGTCGATCCCGCCTCGGGCCTGTCAGATTTCCACGGCCGCCGCGTGGCCTTTGCGCTGGGCCTGACCGGCGACCAGGTCAAGCAATGCGTCGCGCTGGTGAAGCTGCTGTATAAAGCCTTCGTCGAGCGCGACATGGAGATGCTGGAGATCAACCCGCTGATCGTGACCGAGCAGGGGCAGATCAAGGTCCTCGACGCCAAGGTCAGCTTCGACAACAACGCGCTGTATCGCCAGAAAGAGGTGATGGGCCTGCGTGACGAGACCGAGGAAGACCCCAAGGAACTCGAAGCCTCGAAATACGACCTGAACTACATCGCGCTGGACGGCGAGATCGGCTGCATGGTGAACGGCGCCGGGCTTGCGATGGCGACGATGGACATCATCAAGCTTTACGGCGCGGAACCGGCGAACTTCCTGGACGTCGGCGGCGGCGCCTCGAAGGAGAAGGTCACCGAGGCCTTCAAGATCATCACGTCGGACCCGAACGTCAAAGGCATCCTCGTCAACATCTTCGGCGGCATCATGCGCTGCGACATCATCGCGGAAGGCATCATCGCCGCGGTGAAGGAAGTCGGCCTGCAGGTCCCGCTGGTCGTGCGGCTCGAGGGCACGAACGTGGACCTCGGCAAGCAGATCATTCGCGACTCGGGCCTGAACGTGATCCCGGCGGACGACCTGTCGGATGCCGCCGAGAAGATCGTGAAGGCGGTCAAGGGGTGATGCGCCGCATCGCCCTGGCCCTGTCGGTCATGGTGGCGTCGGCCACCAGCGCTGCTGCTCAGGCGAGGGACGAAAACCTCGCCCTGGGGGCCGCGGGAGCGCAGGCTTGTGCCGCTCACCTGCCCGATACCCGCGCCATGTCCAAGGCTATGGCGGCCGTGGGGTTTCAGTTGAAGGAGGCTAACGGCCAACTGAAGCTCTACACCGATCCCGGGATGCGGGTCGGAGTTGCCTTCACGACGCTTCGTTCAAGCAATGGAACAAGCGCCGAGACTGCCTGCTTCGTCGCCGTGGATCGCATGACACCGGCGCAGGGCCGGGCGCTGATCCAGCCTTGGGTGCAGGCTGCCAATGCAAGGCCGGTGGCGCCCACTCGCAACATGCCCGACCGCTGGCAAGGTACCTTCAAGGGCTCGACGGTCCTGATGGGTGTCCTGCCCACTCCACACATTCCCATCATCCGGGGCGCCGCGATCGTCGCCGCCGTTCCGAACTGATCAGAGGCATATTCAATGGCCATTCTCGTCGACAAGAACACCAAGGTCATCACTCAAGGCATCACCGGCAGCCAGGGGACCTTCCACACCGAGCAGGCGATCGCCTATGGCACGCAGATGGTCGGCGGCGTGACCCCCGGAAAGGGCGGGACGACGCATCTGGACCTGCCCGTCTTCAACTCGGTCCACGAGGCCGTGGAGAAGACCGGCGCGAACGCCTCGGTGATCTACGTCCCTCCGCCCTTCGCGGCGGACTCGATCCTGGAGGCAATAGACGCGCAGGTGCCGCTGATTGTCTGCATCACCGAGGGCATCCCGGTGCTGGACATGATGAAGGTCAAGCGCGCGCTGGAAGGTTCCTCCAGCCGCCTGATCGGACCGAACTGCCCCGGCATCATGACGCCCGACGAATGCAAGATCGGCATCATGCCCGGCTCGATCTTCAAGCGCGGCCGCGTGGGCGTGGTCTCGCGTTCCGGCACGCTGACCTATGAGGCGGTCAAGCAGACCTCGGACGTGGGCTTGGGCCAGTCCTCGGCCGTAGGCATCGGCGGCGACCCGATCAAGGGGATGGAGCACATCGACGTGCTGGAGATGTTCCTGGCCGACGACGAGACTGACGCCATCATCATGATCGGCGAGATCGGGGGTTCCGCCGAGGAGGACGCGGCGCAGTTCCTGGCCGACGAGAAAAAGCGCGGCCGCTGGAAACCCACCGCGGGCTTCATCGCGGGCCGCACCGCGCCTCCCGGCCGTCGCATGGGCCATGCGGGCGCCATCGTCTCGGGCGGCAAGGGCGACGCGGAATCCAAGATCGCCGCGATGAAGGCCGCCGGCATCATCGTCGCCGACAGCCCCGCGGGCCTGGGCGAGGCCGTGCTGAAAGCCATGGGCCGCTAAGGCTGTTGATAACGGGCCGCCCCTGCATAGGTTGGGGCGGCAAGACTTTCCCGGGGGCGGAGCAAGGCCCCTGCCCTTTTCACAAGGCCATATGGTCAGGTGTCCGTCATGAACGATCAATCCCCGAACTCCGCCTTCCGTGACTCGTCCTTCCTGCAGGGGGCGAACGCGGCCTATGTGGAACAGCTCTACGGCCAGTGGGCGAAGGATCCGGCCGCCGTCGACCAGGCCTGGGACGAATACTTCCGCAGCCTGGGCGAGGCGCAGGCGACCGCCGCGCGCGGTGCCCAGGGCGCAAGCTGGGCGCGCCCCGACTGGCCGCCCATGCCGGCGGACGAAAACACTGCCGCGCTGACCGGCGAATGGCCGATGGCCTCGCAGGCCGAGGCAAAGGCCGCGATCAAGAAGATCACCGCCAAGGCCGACGAAAAGGGCGTGTCGCTGTCGGACGAGCAGCTGCAGCGCGCCGTGCTGGACAGCGTCCGCGCGATCATGCTGATCCGCGCCTACCGCATCCGGGGCCACCTGCACGCCGACCTCGACCCGCTGGGGATGCGCGAGATGCCGCCGCTGGGCGAGCTTGACCCGGCGACCTACGGCTTCACCGCCTCGGACCTCGACCGGCCGATCTTCATCGACAACGTGCTGGGTCTGCAGGTCGCCTCGATCCGCCAGATCACCGAGCTGATGAAGCGCACCTACTGCGGCACTTTCGCGCTGCAGTTCATGCATATCTCGGACCCCGAGCAGGCCGCCTGGCTGAAGGAGCGGATCGAGGGCTACGGCAAGGAGATCGCCTTCACCCAAGAAGGCCGCAAGGCGATCCTGAACAAGCTGGTCGAGGCCGAGGGCTTCGAAAAGTTCCTCCATGTGAAATACATGGGGACCAAGCGCTTCGGCCTTGACGGCGGCGAGGCGCTGATCCCGGCGATGGAGCAGATCATCAAGCGCGGCGGCGCGCTGGGCGCGAAAGAGGTCGTCATCGGGATGCCCCACCGGGGCCGCCTGTCGGTGCTGGCCAACGTGATGGGCAAGCCCTTCCGCGCGATCTTCCACGAATTCCAGGGCGGCAGCTACAAGCCCGAGGACGTGGACGGCTCGGGCGACGTGAAATACCACCTCGGCGCCTCGTCCGACCGCGAGTTCGACGGCAATACCGTCCACCTGTCGCTGACCGCGAACCCCTCGCACCTGGAGGCGGTGAACCCGGTGGTGCTGGGCAAGGTCCGCGCCAAGCAGGACCAGTACAACGACCATCACGACCGCACGAGCGTGATCCCCGTGCTGCTGCACGGCGACGCGGCCTTCGCGGGCCAGGGCGTTGTCGCGGAATGCCTGCAGCTGTCGGGCATCCGCGGCCATCGCACGGGCGGGACGATCCACATCATCGTCAACAACCAGATCGGCTTCACCACGGCGCCGCATTTCAGCCGGACGAGCCCCTATCCGACCGACATCGCCCTGATGGTCGAGGCGCCGATCTTCCATGTGAACGGCGACGACCCCGAGGCCGTGGTGCATGCCGCCAAGGTCGCGACCGAGTTCCGCCAGCAGTTCCACAAGGACGTGGTCATCGACATCTTCTGCTATCGCCGCTTCGGTCACAACGAAGGCGACGAGCCGATGTTCACCAACCCGACGATGTACAAGCACATCAAGGGCCACAAGACGACGCTGCAACTCTACACCGAGCGGCTGGTCAAGGACGGCCTGATCCCCGAGGGCGAGATCGAGGACATGAAGGCCGCCTTCCAGGCGACGCTCAACGAGGAATTCGAGCTGGGCAAGACCTTCAAGCCGAACAAGGCCGACTGGCTGGACGGCAAGTGGTCCGGGCTGAAACCCGAGGGGTCCGAGTATCACCCCGGAGAGACCGGCATTTCGGCCGAGACGATGGCCCAGGTCGGCGCGGCGCTGACCCGCGTGCCGGACGGCTTCGACCTGCACAGGACGGTGGGCCGGCTGCTGGACAGCAAGCGCGCCATGTTCGAGACCGGGCGCGGCTTCGACTGGGCCACGGGCGAGGCGCTGGCCTTCGGCTCGCTGCTGGTGGAAGGGCATCCGGTCCGGCTTGCCGGGCAGGACTCGACCCGCGGCACCTTCAGCCAGCGTCACTCGGCCTTCGTGGACCAGACCACCGAGGACCGACATTACCCGCTGAACCACATCCGCAACGGACAGGCGCGGTACGAGGTCATCGACTCGATGCTGTCGGAATACGCGGTGCTGGGTTTCGAATACGGCTATTCCATGGCCGAGCCGAACGCGCTGACGCTGTGGGAAGCCCAGTTCGGCGACTTCGCCAACGGCGCGCAGATCATGTTCGACCAGTTCATCTCGTCGGGCGAAAAGAAATGGCTGCGGATGTCGGGCCTGGTCGTCCTGATGCCCCACGGCTTCGAGGGCCAGGGGCCGGAACACTCCTCGGCCCGGCTGGAGCGCTGGCTGCAGATGTCGGCCGAGGACAACTGGATCGTCGCCAACCTGACGACCCCGGCCAACTACTTCCACATCCTGCGCCGCCAGCTGCACCGGGGCTTCCGCAAGCCGCTGATCCTGATGACGCCCAAGTCGCTGCTGCGCCATCCGCAGGCGGTCTCGACGGCGGACGAGTTCCAGACGGGCTCGACCTTCCACCGCGTGCTGCATGACGACGCGGAACGCGGGAAGGTGGACTTCCAGCTGGCGCCCGACGACCAGATCCGCCGCGTCGTGATCTGCTCGGGCAAGGTCTATTACGACCTGCTCGCGGCCCGGAACGAGGCGGGGGCGAAGGACGTCTATCTGCTGCGGCTGGAACAGTTCTATCCCTTCCCGGCCCAGTCGATGTCCAAGGAGCTGGAACGCTTCAAGGGGGCCGAGATCGTCTGGTGCCAGGAAGAGCCCAAGAACCAGGGCGCCTGGAGCTTCGTCGAGCCGAACATCGAATGGGTCCTGAACCGCGTCGGCGCCAGCCACCCGCGCGCCCGCTATGTTGGCCGCGTGGCCCAGGCCTCGGTCGCCACGGGCCTGGCCAGCCGCCACAAGGCGGAGCAGGACGCGCTGGTGCACGAAGCCATCACGATCGGAGCCTGAGATGACGACCGAAGTCCGAGTGCCCGCGCTGGGCGAAAGCGTCAGCGAGGCCACGATCGCCACCTGGTTCAAGAAGCCCGGCGATGCCGTGGCCGTGGACGAGATGCTGTGCGAACTGGAAACCGACAAGGTGACGGTCGAGGTCCCCTCGCCCGCCGCCGGCATCCTGGCCGAGATCGTGGCGCCCGAGGGCGAGACGGTGGGGCCCAACGCGCTTCTGGCGCAGATCACCGAAGGCGGGGCGGCTGCCGCCCCGCGCGACACTGCAACGGCGGCCCAGCCCGCCCAGGACAAGACCGCAGACGGGGGAAAGCCGAAGATGGCGGGAAACAAGGTTGACGTGATGGTGCCGACGCTCGGCGAAAGCGTGACCGAGGCGACGGTCGCCACCTGGTTCAAGAAGGTGGGCGACACCGTCCGTCAGGACGAGATGCTGTGCGAACTGGAAACCGACAAGGTGTCGGTCGAGGTGCCCAGCCCCGCCTCGGGCGTGCTGACCGAGATCCTGGCCGAGGAAGGCGCCACCATTGACGCCAAGGCCCGCCTTGCGCTGATCACCGAGAACGGAGCCGCAGGCGGCGCCGTCGGCATCGGCGGTCCGGGCGACGCGCCCGTGGTCGATCCCGACAAGCGCATCCAGAAGGCCGACGAGGTCGGCTCGCCCGGCGACGGCCCCGAGCAGATCGTTCCGCGCGAAGATGCGGGCCGCACCGACATCGAGGACGCGCCCTCGGCCCGCAAGGCCATGGCGGAAGCCGGCGTCAGCCGCGACCAGGTCCAGGGTTCGGGCCGCGACGGCCGCGTGATGAAGGAGGACGTGGCCCGCGCGGCTCAGGCCCCCGCGCCCGCGCCGCAGCGGACCGAGGCGCCCCAGCCCGCCCCCGCCCCCCGCGCGCCGTCCTCGGCCGAGGACATGCGCCGCGAGGAGCGGGTCAAGATGACCCGCCTGCGCGCGACCATCGCCCGCCGCCTGAAGGACGCCCAGAACACCGCCGCGATCCTGACCACCTACAACGAGGTGGACATGTCGGGCGTCATGGACCTGCGGAACGCCTACAAGGACCAGTTCGAGAAGAAGCACAAGGTGAAGCTCGGCTTCATGTCCTTCTTCGTGAAGGCCTGCTGCCATGCGCTGAAGGAAGTGCCCGAGGTCAATGCCGAGATCGACGGCGGCGACATCGTCTACAAGAACTTCGTCCACATGGGCGTGGCGGTCGGCACGCCGAACGGCCTCGTGGTCCCGGTCGTGCGCGACGCCGACCAGAAGTCCTTCGCGGGCATCGAGAAGGAAATCGCCGAACTGGGCGTCCGCGCCCGTGACGGCAAGCTGACCATGGCCGACATGCAGGGCGGCACCTTCACCATCTCGAACGGCGGCGTCTACGGCTCGCTGATGTCCTCGCCGATCCTGAACCCGCCGCAGTCGGGCATCCTGGGGATGCACAAGATCCAGGACCGCCCGGTCGTGGTCGGCGGCCAGATCGTGATCCGCCCGATGATGTACCTGGCCCTCAGCTACGACCACCGCATCGTGGACGGCAAGGGCGCGGTGACCTTCCTCGTGCGCGTCAAGGAAGCGCTGGAAGATCCCCGCCGGCTGCTGATGGACCTCTGATCCGGTCCGGGGCGTTCGGACCGCTGAACGCCCCGTTCCGAAGAAAGGACCACTCCATGACCAACCAGATCATCGCCCGCTACGACATCGCCGATTACGCCCAGTTCCGGGCCGAGTTCGATGCGGATGCCGAGGACCGCGGCAATGCCTCGCTGTCGGTGCTGCAGATCTGGCGCGAGGGGACGGGACGGGTCTGGGTGCTGTATCAGGTTGCCGACGGCAAGCGCGCGCTCGACTATCTTCAGGGTGCGGCGCAGGTCTTCAACGGGCGCGCGGGCGTGCAGAACGCCGAATATCACGCGGTGCAGACGGCATGATCCCGCCTTCGCCAGAACTGGTTGTCCTCGGCCTTTCGGCCATCCTGCAGGCGATCCAGATCGCCCTTGCCGGCTGGTCGATGGGCCGGGACGGGCTGCAGCAGTGGAATGTCGGCCCCCGAGACGGCGAGCCGCAGTTCTCGCCCCGGACGGGCCGCCTGCGCCGCGCGGTGAACAACCATTTCGAGGCGCTGGCCTTCTTCACCATTGCCGTCGTCCTGGTCCAGTTCACCCAGTCGAACAGCGGTCTCACGGCCGTCTGCGCCTGGGTCTACCTGATCGCCCGCGCCCTTTATGTCCCGGCCTATGCGCTGGGCTGGTCGCCCTAGCGCTCGCTGATCTTCGGGGTGGGGTTTCTCGCCACGATGCTGATGATCCTGACGGCTCTCTTCTGACCTCGGGCCGGACAGAAATATCCCGCAGGGGTCTGGGGGCGCGAAGCCCCCGGTCCAGCGGCCAAGAACAAAGGACGATGTCATGTATGATCTGATCGTGATCGGCGCGGGCCCCGGAGGCTATGTCTGCGCCATCCGCGCCGCGCAGCTGGGCCTCAAGGTCGCCTGCGTCGAAGGCCGCGAAACCTTGGGCGGCACCTGCCTGAACGTCGGCTGCATCCCGTCCAAGGCGCTGCTGCACGCCAGCCACATGGCCCACGAGATGCACGAGAACTTCGCGAAGATGGGCCTGATGAACGCCCATGCCGACATCGACTGGGACCGGATGCAGGCCTATAAGACCGAAACCGTGGGCACCAACACCAAGGGCATCGAGTTCCTGTTCAAGAAGAACAAGATCGACTGGCTCAAGGGCTGGGCCTCGATCCCGGCGGCGGGCAAGGTGCAGGTCGGCGACCAGGTGCACGAGACGAAGAACATCGTCATCGCCTCGGGTTCCGTCTCGACCGCGCTGAAGGGCGTCGAGGTGGACAACGACGCCGGCATCGTGGTCGATTCCACCGGCGTCCTGGCGCTGAAGAAGATCCCGCAGACCATGGTCGTGATCGGCGCGGGCGTGATCGGGCTGGAGCTCGGCTCGGTCTACAGCCGCCTCGGCACGCAGGTCACGGTGGTCGAATATCTCGACGCCATCACCCCCGGCATGGACGGCGAAGTGCAGAAGCAATTCCAGCGCATCCTGTCCAAGCAGGGCCTCAAGTTCGTGATGGGCGCCGCCGTCTCGGGCGTCGAGACTGCGGGGGGTCGCGCGACCGTCACCTACACGCCCAAGAAGGGCGGCGACGCGCAGACACTGGACGCCGAGGTGGTGCTGGTCGCCACGGGCCGCCGTCCCTATCACGACGGTCTCGGCCTTGACGCGCTGGGGGTCAAGCTGACGGATCGCGGCCAGATTGCCATCGACGGCCACTTCGCCACCAGCGTCCCCGGCGTTTATGCCATCGGCGACGCGGTGCCCGGCCCGATGCTGGCCCACAAGGCCGAGGACGAGGGCATGGCCGTGGCCGAGATCCTCGCCGGCAAGCACGGCCACGTGAACTACGACGCCATCCCCGGCGTCATCTACACCACGCCTGAGGTCGCCGCCGTCGGCCTGACCGAGGAAGGCGCCAAGGCCACGGGCCGCAAGGTCAAGGTCGGCAAGTTCCCCCTGATGGGTAACGCGCGGGCCAAGGCGATGCTGCAGGCGGAAGGCTTCGTGAAGCTGATCGCGGATGCCGACACCGACCGCATCCTCGGCTGCCACATCATCGGCCCTGGCGCGGGCGAGATGATCCACGAGGTCTGCGTGGCAATGGAGTTCGGCGCGGCGGCGCAGGATCTGGCGCTCACCTGCCACGCCCATCCGACCGTCAGCGAGGCGGTGCGCGAGGCGGCGCTGGCCTGCGGCGACGGCGCGATCCACATCTGACGGGAAAGGCCGGGCCCGGTGCCCGGCCCGGCTTCCGATCCGGCTATCCGGTCAGAAGGACGCCGAGGGGTTCCACAACCTCTCGGCGTTTTCTTGCCGATCAAGCAGTCTGCGGCAGCGGGGTTTCGCTTTGCGTCTGGCGCGAGGACTGCCTGTGGCTATCGTCCTGCCAACCATAAACAGACTCCGGCAGGACAGTGATGACCCCAACCATGACCCGTCTCGGCGCACTTGCGCTGGTGACCGTTCTTGCGGCCTGCGGCGGCGGCGCAGAAAAGTCGGACCTGATGTACCTGGCCCAGCCCCGTATCAGCCAGGCCGAGCTGCACCCCAACGAGACGCCCGAGCTGCGCGCCCTCATCAGCAAGTATTCCGCCATGTATGGCGTCCCCGAGGAACTGGTCCATCGCGTCGTCATCCGCGAAAGCCGCCATCGCCCCGGGGCGCGGAACGGGAAATACTACGGGCTGATGCAGATGGTCCCCGCCACTGCCCGCGGCATGGGCTACCGCGGCTCGCCCCAGGGGTTGCTGGATGCCGAGACGAACCTGAAATACGGCGTGAAATACCTGCGCGGCGCCTACCTGGTCGCGGGCGGCAACCACGATGCCGCCGTCAAATGGTATTCGCGCGGCTACTATTACGAAGCCAAGCGCAAGGGCCTGCTGGACGAGACCGGCCTGCGCTGACAGGCGGAACGGGCAATGGGGCCGCGCGTTCGGGGGCGTAGCAACCCCGGGACGACATGCGCGGCATCAGCATCACTTCATGGAATGACTTTCTTTCGGCGCTGATCGGCATCGCGCTGTTCGCGCTGATCGGGATCGGCATCCGCCTGCTTGTGATGTTCACGGTCCAGGCGCGGCGCGAGCGGATGAACCGGCAGATCAACGAGCGGCTGAAACTGCTGATCGCCGCCTACAAGACGCTCGGCGGGTCCTTCACCGGCGAGTTGTCCGTGGATCCCACCCATCTGCGCGACCTGCGCCAGCGCATGGCCGAGGAGGACGGCGCCACCGACAGCCTTGATGCCGACACCCCCGGCGCCGACCGCCGCCGCCGCATCCGCGACGCGGTCGAGGCCGCCTTGTCCGACATCCTGCTGCTGGGGACCGAGGAGCAGGTGCGCCTGGCCGAACGCGCCGCGCGCGAGCTTGTCGAAGGCCGGAGGGTCCATACGCAGGAGCTTGTCGTCTCGCTGCGTGACTTCATCCGTGAGGCGCTGGACCTTGAACCCGTGCCTGCGGGCCTTGCCATCCCGCCACAGGGGCCGACGCGTCCGCCAGGCAGCGGCGCAGGCGGGCGGGGCCGCGGCGAAGGCGGCGGCGGACGAGGCGGCGGTGGGGGCATGGATGCCGGTGGCGGCGGCATGGGTCTGGGCATGGGCGCTGGCCGCTCGGACCCCGACACGGCGCCCTAAAGCGGACGCGTGTAGCGGATGAACGGGGTCCGCGTGCCGACCTTGTCGTAAAGGATCCGGCCCGCGTAGTTGAATTCCTGCGTCGTCCAGTAGACGGCGGGCACCCCTTCCGCATCGGCGGCCGCATAGACGGCCTCGATCAGCGCCCGCCCGACGCCCTGACCGCGCGCGACCGGGGCGGTGAACAGGTCCTGCAGGTAGCAGACGCCCTCGGGCCGCCACAGGTGCGGGTGGAAGACGTAATGCACCAGTCCCAGCAGCCGCCCGCCGTCATCGGCCACCAGCCCGTGGAAATCCTGCGCGTTGCCGGACATCAGCCGCTGGAATGCCTGGTCATGGAAGGATTGCGGCAAGCCGGGCCGGTCGTAAAAGGCGTGATAGCCTTCATGCAGAACCTGCCACGCCGCGCGATCATCGGGCCTCAGCGGACGGACGGTCAGGGGCATCGCCTGAGTCATGTGAACTGCTCGCGCAGCATCCGCTCCTCCATCCCGTGGCCGGGATCGAACAGCAGGCGGTGGGCGATGCGGGGCTCGGTGCGGATCTCGACCCACAGCACGCGGTCTACCTGCTTGGCATCGGCATCCGCCATGACGGGGCGCTTGCGCGGGTCCAGCACGTCCATGCGGATCACCGAATCGTGGCGCAGGATCGCCCCCCGCCAGCGGCGCGGGCGAAAGGGCGCGATGGCCGTCAGCGCCAGCACGTCCGAGCCCATCGGCAGGATCGGCCCGCCCGCCGAATAGTTGTAGGCGGTCGATCCCGCAGGCGTCGCCACCATCAGCCCGTCGCAGACCAGTTCCTCCATCCGCACGCGGCCGTCCACGCTGATGCGGATGCGCGCGGCCTGGGGACCGGCGCGCAGCATCGAGACCTCGTTGATCGCCAGCGCCCGGTATTCGTCCCCGTCGATCGCCCCTGCCACCATCGACAGCGGGTTGATGACCGTTTCCTCGGCATGGGCGATGCGCTCGGGCAGGCCATCCTCGTCATAGCCGTTCATCAGGAAGCCGACGGTGCCGCGGTTCATCCCGTAGACCGGCCGCCCGAGGTTCTGGCGCAGCGTGGACAGAAGAAAGCCGTCGCCCCCTAGCGCCACCACCACGTCGGCGCGGGTCGCGGGGGTCTGGCCGTAACGCTCCATCAGCCGGCCAAGGGCGTTCTGGGCAACATCGGTGTCGTTTGCGGTGAAATGGAACGCGGTCATGGGTGGCATCCATGCACCCTGCCCGGCCCTTGGCAAGCCTCGGCGGCGCCGAGGCGCTGGAAGGGCCGGCGCAAAGTGGCTAACAGGACGCTGACCCTGGCCCGGAGGACCCCCATGACCGACAGCGCATTCTTCACCGAAGCCCTTTCCACCCGCGACCCCGAAATCTTCGACGCGGTGCGCCGCGAACTCGGCCGCCAGCGCGACGAGATCGAGCTGATCGCGTCCGAGAACATCGTCAGCCACGCGGTGCTGGAAGCGCAGGGCTCGGTCCTGACGAACAAGTATGCCGAAGGCTATCCGGGCAAGCGCTATTACGGCGGCTGCGAGTTCGTGGACATCGCCGAGAACCTCGCGATCGACCGCGCCAAGCAGCTGTTCGGCTGCGACTTCGTGAACGTCCAGCCGAACTCGGGCAGCCAGGCGAACCAGGGCGTCTTCCAGGCGCTGCTGACCCCCGGCGACACCATCCTCGGGATGAGCCTCGACGCGGGCGGGCACCTGACCCATGGCGCGCGCCCCAACCAGTCGGGCAAGTGGTTCAACGCGGTGCAATACGGGGTGCGCAAGCAGGACAGCCTGCTCGACTATGACCAGGTCGAGGCGCTGGCGAACGAGCACAAGCCGAAGGCGATCATCGCGGGCGGCTCGGCCATCCCGCGCATCATCGACTTCGCGCGCCTGCGCCAGATCGCGGACCAGGTCGGGGCCTATCTGATCGTGGACATGGCCCATTTCGCTGGGCTGGTGGCGGCGGGGCTTTACCCCTCGCCCTTCCCGCACGCCCATGTGGCGACGACGACCACGCACAAGACGCTGCGCGGCCCGCGCGGGGGCATGATCCTGACCAACGACGCGGATATCGCGAAAAAGGTGAACTCGGCCATCTTCCCCGGCATCCAGGGCGGGCCGCTGATGCATGTGATCGCCGGCAAGGCCGTGGCCTTCGGCGAGGCGCTGCGGCCGGACTTCAAGGACTATGCGAAGCAGGTCGTCCTGAACGCGCAGGCGCTGGCGGACGAGCTGATGAAGGGCGGGCTGGATATCGTCACCGGCGGCACCGACACCCACCTGATGCTGGTGGACCTGCGGCCCAAGGGCGTGAAGGGCAACCAGACCGAGGACGCTCTGGGCCGCGCCCATATCACCTGCAACAAGAACGGCATCCCCTTCGACCCGGAAAAGCCGACCGTGACCTCGGGCGTCCGCCTGGGCTCGCCCGCCGGCACCACCCGCGGCTTCGGGGAAGAGGAGTTCCGCCAGATCGGCCGCTGGATCGTTCAGGTCGTGGACGGCTTGGCCGCCAACGGTCCCGAGGGCAATGCCGAAGTCGAGGCCCGCGTCGCGGGCGAGGTCAAGGCGCTCTGCGCACGCTTCCCGCTTTACGAAGGCCTGTAAGGCCCCTAGGCGCGCCGGCCCATCCGGCGCGCCCAGCCCCTGAGCGGGCCACACTTTGCGTGCTTCGCACGCACCGTCATCGGGTCACACCAGCCCGCGCCGGACCATGATCCAGACGGCGATGGCGCCGACCAGCAGCAGTCCCAGCATCACCGCAGCCGCCACGTTCAGGGCGCCTTCCTGCCAGCGGGCCGAGGCGCCCAGCGGACGAAGATAGCGGATCAGTTCGGCATGGGCCCGTGCGGCGGCGGTGCTGTCCATCTGCCGCGACAGCTTCGGCGTCACGGCCGCCTTCTGCGCGCGGGCCAGTACCTCCGCCGCCCGGCGCTGGCGGCGCGGCAGCGCCCTGCCCCGGCGGCGCAGCATGGTGGCAAGGTCGGGCTGCGTGCCCCGCCGCGCGCCGCCCAAGCGCTGCGCCATCAGCGCCGCCACCTCGTCGGCCATCGCCCGCACGTCGTCCTGCGCCATTCCCCTGTCCCCTGCCGTCCGCATCGCGCGAAAGGATAGGTCGCTTGCGGGCGCTTCGCCAGACGGGCTAGCATCGCCCCCATGAAACTGTCGCTCACCATCTCGGGCCAGCCCGGCCCCCAGCCCCCCGTTCTTGTCGCGCATGGCCTGTTCGGGCAGGCGCGGAACCTCGGCGTGATCTCGCGCGCCCTGTCCGACACGCGGCAGGTGCTGGCCGTGGACATGCGCAACCACGGCGAGTCGCCCTGGGACGACCGGCACGATTATGACGCCCTGGCCGGCGACCTGGCCGAGGTGATCGCGGCGTATGGCGGCCGTGCGGATGTCGTGGGTCACTCCATGGGTGGCAAGGCGTCGATGTGGCTGGCGCTGACGCGCGGCGACATGGTCCGGCGGCTGGCGGTGCTGGATATCGCGCCTGTCGCCTATGGCCACACTCAGGACGGCATCATCGAGGCGCTGGAGGCCACCGATGTCGCCAGCGCCGCCAGCCGCAGCGGTGCTGATACGCTGCTGGCCGAGCAGCTGGACGACCACAGCGTCCGCGCCTTCCTGCTGCAATCGCTGGACCTCAAGGCCAGCCCGCCGCGCTGGAAGATGAACCTCGCGGCCCTGCGCGCCAACATGGAGAACCTGACCGGCTGGCCCGAAAGCGGCACGACCTTCGATGGCCCCGCCCTGTTCCTGCGCGGCGGCGACAGCGACTACGTCACCGCCCAGGGTGAGGCTGCGATCCGCGAGTTCTTTCCGCAGGCGGTCATCGAAGCGATCCCTGGCACGGGCCATTGGTTGCACGCCGAAAAGCCGGGCCAGGTCGCGGCCCGGATCGTGGACTTCCTGAACGGCTGAGCGTCAGAGGCTGTCCTTGGGGTCCGTCGCCTGGATGCGCTTGGCGACCAGCCAGGCGACCGGGAACCCGCCCACCGCGCCGATGGCGGCAGCCGACAGCATCGCGCGCCAGTCGTAATAACCCAATGTCAGCATGATGATGACGCCGATGCCCGCCAGCGTCGGCACCGACATCATCGCAAGAAACAGGAACAGCCGCGACATCGCCCAACCTCTTTGTCTCGTTTCGGCCCGCCTAAGCCAGGGCGGCGGGCCATGCCTTGATCCAGATCAGCCCCGGCGGCGTGGATCGACAGGAGGCACGCGTTCCACCCCCTGCTCGGGGCGCGTCATGCGCCGGATCAGCCCGTCCTTGCGTATGAACTGGTGATAAACGACTCCTGCCAGGTGCAGCGCCACCAGCGCCAGCAGGACCGGCACGGTGTTCTCGTGCAACTCTCCCATGGCCCGGCTGGGGATCAGATAGGCGGCCATCCCGACCAGCGGCATGGCGATCAGCACGACATAGAACAGCCAGTGGTTCAGCTTGGACAGCACCTTGTCCCAACCGGGCGAATCCGCCTTGGAGGGCGGCGCGCCATGGGTGAAGCGCAGCGCCAGCCGCGTCAGCATGAAGATCAGGATCGCGATGCCCGACACCATGTGCCAGACGGCATTGCCCATGATCGGCCGTCCCTCCTCGGCCCGCATCAGGGCACGGAAATATTCGGCCATCCAGCCTCCGGTCAGAAGCTGGACGAGGACCAGGGCGAAGACCGCCCAGTGAAGCGCGATCTGGATGGCGGAATAGCGGGCGGGGTGACGCATGGCGTTGCCTTCGCAAAGGGGGCTCTCAGGCTGGAAATGCGCCAGCGGCCCGAATGTTCCCCGGCTGCCTCAGGGCGAACAGTTGGCGCAGAAGGGCGTGTCCGGTAGAAGCTGCAGCCGCCGTTCGGCGATGGGATTGCCGCATTGCACGCAGTCGCCGTATTCCCCCGCCGCGATCCGCGCGAGCGCCGCATCGATGCGCCTGATCTCGGCCTGGTCTGACTGGCCGAGCGCGGTCAGCACCTCGTCCCCCTGCCGTTCCGAGGCCGCATCCTCCCAGTCCTTGGGCACGGGATCGTCCAGCTGGTCCTCGATGCGGGCGATGTTGCCGAGCAGCTCGGCCCGGCGGGCAAGAAGGATTTCCCTGGCGGCTTCGGGGGTCATGGTGTGCCCTTCCCTTGCTGGCTGTGGTGGAGTCCAGATCAGCGGGGGCCTGCCCTTTCGTCAAGCCCGAGGGTTCGGGCTGCGGGGTTCCGCCGCAGCCGGCTGGCGCCGATGCGCGCCGGGGATCATTCGGGGATGCCACCGCCGGGTGGAGGATGCGAGGAGATCTGCCTATGAGTGCTGCCGGGCATGGCGGCGGTGGAGATCGCGCATTTCCTCTGCCAGTTCGGGCACTGGCCCCTCGACCGGGATGCCCGGCACCACCTCCTGGATCGGAATGGGGCGGACGGGAAGGGGACCGCGGCCAAGCTCGGCCATCCAGTCGGCGTACTGTTGGGCCGAGTGGACATAGACAATCCGCCCCAGCCCGACCCAGCCATGCGCGGCGGCGCACATGGGGCAATGCTCGCCCGAGGTAAAGACGGTGGCTGCCTTCCGCTCCTCCGGTGTCATGTGGCGGGCGGCCCATTGTGCCAGCGCGAGTTCGGGATGGAGGGTCGCGTCGCCGCCCCCGGTGCGGTTCCGATCCTCGGCCAGCACCGTCCCGTCCGCCGCCACAAGAACCGAGCCGAAGGGCTGGTCCCCTGCCGCAAGCGCCTCGGCCGCAAGCTCGATGCAGCGGCGCAGGTGGTGGAGTTTGGTGTGGGTGGGGTTCATGGGGGGCTCCGGCCGGTCTGGCGGCGATGATGGGCCGAGGCGCTGGTGCGGGTCAATGCGGTGAGGCTTTGTTAACCGCGCGCGCCGCAGTGTGCGGGAACGTCGCGCTACATCCGCCCGCGCCGTGCCGGTGCCACGATCTTCTCCACGGTCGCGCTGTCGCAGCGCAGATCGCACCTGCCGGTCGCCGAGGTGGAGCGGCTGCGGCAGGCCGTCCGCAACACCCGCGCCGAACGGCCGTTCGCCATCGAGGCATGGGTGGTGCTGCCCGACCATCTGCACTGCATCTGGCGGATGCCGGAGGAAGATGCGGATTACGCGACCCGATGGCGGCTCATCAAGGCGCGGTTTTCGCGGGGGGTGGAGGCAGAGACGCGGCGCCCGAGCCATGTGGCGCGTGGCGAGCGCGCGGTGTGGCAGCGGCGGTATTGGGAGCATCACATCCGCGACGAGGCTGATCCGGCGGCGCATCTGCGGTACCGCTGGTTCAATCCGGTGAAGCACGGGTGGTGGAGTGGGCGGAAGCGTGGCCGTTCTCTTCGGTTCACCGCGAGATCGGCGGGCCTCAATGGGAATGGGCCGTGGGCGATCCGTAGGGTGCGTGGTTTCCACGCACCTTTGCGGTGGGATGGTGCGTGCGGAGCACGCACCCTACGCTTGCTAGGTGATAGCCAGGTTGTTTGAAGGGGCAAGATGTGTTAGAATAAAATTAAATGAGCAATCTCGAAGATTGAAACAGATGAGGTTTGCTTCTTTTGACATGCGCATTCTTTTGGCTGGCGTAGATTTCGTCAGGAACAACAGCTTTGTTATCTTTCTTGCGATTGGGTTTATTGTTGTTGTCGCGGGTTACAATTTTGACAACCAGTCAATGAAGACGGTGGGAACCGCCATTATTACAGGGGGTGTCGTCTCAGCCGTTACAACGGCAAGATTTTTTAAGAGCTTGTATGCAGATGCACTGATTGACGTCATAACAGGAGAGGAGCACTTATCAAATCGAAGCGATATAGAGGAAATATGGAAAAGAGCCACCAATTGCCTTTGTAGGAGAAGGTTTCCAGAACTGAAGGATGCGATCTACGAATCAATTATGAACTCCTACCTTCCAAGGACAAAAGACTACTACTTCAAGAAAGTTTTTAGGGACTATCGTGTAACATCGTTCGACGAGAAAACCGGAATAATGACGCTGGAGGAAAGGTGCAGTATAGAAATTGCACCGCACAGCCATGTCGAATATATTTCCTACACATACAGCTATGAGAGAGGGGCTGGCGAAATTTCGACAGAGCTAAGGGAATTCAAAATAAATGGTAAATCAATCGATACCTATCCTTCATGCGAGGAGGAACGCGAAACTACAAATGGGGAGGGATCTAAGAGTGTAAAGCTGCCTGCAACGAAGCACCAGATTGCCCGCCACCGGACAATTACCATGCACATTGATGGGCAGGCCTATTCAAAAGTAAGATACAAGACTTATGTTCAAGACTTGCAAGTCAATGCAATATCGGAAGTTTCTGGGGTATGCCCAGTATTAGTGGAACATGAGCTCTATCAAGAAACATTCCCTGAAAAGCCGCGCGCTCAAGGAATAAACATTAGCAATAAGAATTTAATTATGCCCGGCCAAGGGCATATTATAATGTTCCTAAGGGCAGAGCACGTTCTTCAGTCTCGCCGTGTTTGATTTTTGCATTGTGCACGATCAAAGTGCGCTACCTGAATGCAGGCAAAGAAGAGCAGGGAGAGGGATAGTTGTCGTACACCTTGCAAGAGGAAGCATCTAGTGATGCTGCTCCATCCTACCCATCCATCTTCAGCGCCGAAATAAACGCCGACTGTGGGATCTCCACCTTCCCGAACTGGCGCATCTTCTTCTTGCCGGCCTTCTGCTTCTCCAGCAGCTTCTTCTTCCGCGTCGCGTCGCCGCCGTAGCACTTGGCGGTCACGTCTTTGCGCAGCGCGGCCAGCGTTTCCCGCGCGATCACCCTCCCGCCGATGGCCGCCTGGATCGGGATCTTGAACATGTGGCGGGGGATCAGTTCTTTCAGCTTTTCCACCATCGCGCGGCCGCGGGACTCGGCGCGGTCGCGATGGACCATGATCGAGAGGGCGTCCACCGGCTCGTCATTCACCAGGATCGACATCTTGACCAGGTTGTCCTCGCGGTATTCCGAGATCTGGTAGTCGAACGAGGCATAGCCCTTGGTCACCGACTTCAGCCGGTCGTAGAAGTCGAAGACGACCTCGGCCAGCGGCAGGTCATAGACGACCATCGCGCGCGACCCCGCATAGGTCAGGTCAAGCTGGATGCCGCGGCGGTCCTGGCACAGCTTCAGCACGTCGCCCAGGTAGTCGTCGGGGACCATGATCGTGGCCTTGATCCGCGGTTCCTCGATATGGTCGATCTGCATGGGGTCGGGCATGTCGGCGGGATTGTGCAGCTCGCGCACCTCGCCGTCCTTCATGTGCAGCTTGAAGACCACGCTCGGCGCGGTGGTGATCAGGTCGAGGTCGTATTCCCGTTCCAGCCGGTCGCGGATGACTTCCAGGTGCAGAAGCCCCAGGAAGCCGCAGCGGAAGCCGAAGCCGAGCGCGGCCGAGGTTTCCATCTCGTAGGAGAAACTGGCATCGTTCAGCGCCAGCTTCTCGATCGCGTCGCGCAAGGCGTCGAAGTCGTTGGCGTCCACGGGGAAAAGGCCGCAGAAGACCACGGGCTGCGCGGGCTTGAAGCCGGGCAGCGGTTCATCGGTGCCCTTGCGCTCATGTGTGATGGTGTCGCCCACGCGGGTGTCGCGGACCTGCTTGATCGATGCGGTGAAGACGCCGATCTCGCCGGGGCCGAGTTCGGGGATGTCCACCATGCGCGGGGTCAGCACGGCCAGCTTGTCGATGCCGTAGACGGCGCCGGTCTGCATCATGCGGACGCGGTCGCCCTTGCGGATCACGCCGTCCATGACGCGGATCATCACGACGACGCCGAGGTAGGCGTCATACCACGAATCCACCAGCATCGCCTTCAGCGGCGCCTCGCGGGTGCCCTTGGGCGCGGGCAGGCGGGTGACGATGGCTTCCAGCACGTCGGGGATGCCGAGGCCCGTCTTGGCCGAGATCAGCACCGCGTCCGAGGCGTCGATGCCGATCACGTCCTCGATCTGTTCCTTGACCCGCTCGGGTTCCGCCGCCGGCAGGTCGATCTTGTTCAGCACCGGCACGATCTCGTGCCCCGCGTCGATCGCCTGATAGACATTGGCCAGCGTCTGCGCCTCGACCCCCTGCGTCGCATCGACCACCAGCAGCGACCCTTCCACGGCCCGCATCGACCGCGATACCTCGTAGGCGAAGTCGACGTGACCGGGGGTGTCGATCAGGTTCAGCGTATAGGTCTGCCCGTCCTTGGCCTTGTAGGTGATGCGGACGGTGTTGGCCTTGATGGTGATGCCGCGTTCGCGCTCGATATCCATGCTGTCGAGCAGCTGCTCCTTCATGTCGCGGTCGGCGACCGTGCCGGTCGACTGGATCAGCCGGTCGGCGAGCGTGGATTTGCCGTGGTCGATATGGGCCACGATCGAGAAGTTGCGGATGAGGTCAAGCTGGGTCATGCGCGGCTAATACAGGGGCGCCGCGCTTGCGGGAAGGGGTCAGCGAGGGCGGTTGCGCACAAGCTCGCGCCACATGGCGAAACCGCCTGATCCGACGATCAGCGCGGCCCCCGCAAGGGTCGCCGCGTCGGGCCGCTCGCCGAAGACGGCGACGGCGATCAGCAGGGCGAAGATCAGGCGGACATAGCGCAGGGGCGCGATCAGTGAAGCCTCTCCGGCGCGGGTCGCGCCGACCATCATGGCGTAGCCCAGGACGCTGAAGGCCATGCAGATCAGGAAGCCCAGCGCCTCGGGCTGCGTGGGGACCAGCATCGGCGTTCCCTGCACCCAGGCCAGCGCCAGCCCCGCCGGCACCAGCGCCGCGAAGGCCGAAGCCGACAGCTGGTGCGAGGGCACCCGCGCCGGCATCCGCCGCGTGGCGAGATCGCGGGCGGCAAGTCCCACGACGCCCACCAGCGCCAGCGCCGACTGCGGCTGGAAGCCCGCCGCGCCGGGGCGGATGATCAGCAGCACGCCCGCAAAGCCGACAAGGATCGCCGCCCAGCGCCGCCAGCCGACCTTCTCCTTCAGGAACAATGCGCTTCCCATGACCAGCGCCAGCGGCAGCGCCTGCAGGATGGCCGAAGCCGAGGCCAGGTCCGTCAGCGCCAGCGCGAGCGTGAGGCCGACGGCGCCCACTGCCTCGCCCCCGTTGCGCAGCAGGACGGCCGGGATCAGCAGCGCGCGGGTGAACAGCCGCCCCCCTGCCCGCCTGAGCAGGACCCAGAAGACCGCCATTCCCAGCAGGCCCAGCGTGACCAGCACCTGCCCCACCGGCAGCCTCATGGTCAGGGCCTTGATCGCGGCATCCTCGACCGCGAATGTCGCCATGGCGCCGACCATCAGCAGCGCCGCGCGCAGGTTGGCCGTGGCCTCCGACGTGTTCAGGGGACTGGTGGCGGTCATGTCCCCGGCGATGCTAGACTGGCCTTCTCGCGTCAAGCACGAAAGGCTTTCGCCATGAAGTTCCACGTCGAAGACATGAGCTGCGGCCATTGCACCGCCACCATCGAGGCCGCCATCGCCCAGGCCGGGGGGCAGGCCCGCACCGACCTGGACAGCAAGACGGTCACGGTCGAGGGCATGGGCAGCGCGCGGGCGGCCGAGGTCATCAAGGAAGCGGGCTACACCGCTGTCCCGGTCGAATAAAGGGGCGTCGAATCAGCGCCTCCGGCCCCTGCCCCGGTGTCGGTCCCGCGCCCCTTCGCGCATGGATTTGCGGCATTCTGTTTCGTTGCCGCATTGCCTCGGCGATGGTATTCCTGAACCTGTCCGCAACCACCGGCGGAACCAAGGCACGACTGCCGCAAAGGCAGCATTCAGGACGAGGAGACACCAGATGATGAAGCCCGTCGTGGCCATCGCCGCCATCCTTCTGACCACCCCCTTCGCCGAGGCCGGCCCCATCGACAACGCCTGCATCCGGTCCGACCGCGGCGCCCGCAGCCCGGGGCTCTGCGGCTGCATCCAGCAGGTCGCGGACCAGACCCTGTCGCGCGCCGACCAGCGCCGCGCCGCCGGGTTCTTCCGCAACGCCCAGCAGGCGCAGGATGTGCGCATGTCCAAGCGCGCCGCCGACAACCAGTTCTGGGACCGCTACAAGGTCTTCGCCGCGACTGCCGAACGCTACTGCGCACGGTGAGGATCGTCGTCCTGACCGGCGCGGGACTGTCGGCCGAAAGTGGGCTCGCGACCTTCCGCGCCTCGGACGGGCTTTGGGAACAGCACCGGGTCGAGGACGTGGCGACCCCGCGCTGGTCATGCGCTTCTACGACGCACGCCGGGTAGGGGCGGCGTCCGCTCGGCCCAACCCGGCACACGAGGCGCTGGCCCGGCTCAGCCGCCAGCCCGGCGTGACGCTGATCACCCAGAACGTGGACGCGCTGCTGGACCGCGCGGGTGCAAAGGATGTGATCCACATGCACGGCCGCCTCGACTCGGCCCTGTGCGGCGCCTGCGGTCACCGCTGGCCCGCGCCCGACAGGATGCCCGTGGGCATGGCCTGCCCGTCGTGCGGCAGGCCCGCGGCGCGTCCCGACATCGTGTGGTTCGGCGAGATGCCCTATTACCTGGACCGGATCGAGGCCGCGCTGGACAGCGCCGACATTTTCGCGGCCATCGGTACCTCGGGGAACGTCTATCCGGCCGCGGGCTTCGTGGACATCGCCACGATGAACGGCGCCGAAACGGTGGAACTCAACCTCGCGCCGACCGCCCCCGGCCGCTTCGGCCGGGTGATCGAGGGTCCCGCCAGCCGCACCGTCCCCGAATGGGTCACCTCGCTGATCGGCTGAACTCCCCGGTTCGTTCTTCTTCGTCCAAGTATCCCGGGGTCCGGGGCAGCGCCCCGGTCCCACGTCCGCCCTCAGCGAAACCGCCGCAGCCTCAGCGCATTTGTCACCACAAAGACAGAGGACAGCGCCATGGCCGCCGCGCCCAGCATGGGCGACAGGCGCGGCCCGCCCAGAGGCACCAGCACCCCCATCGCCACCGGGATCAGCGCGACGTTGTAGGCAAAGGCCCAGAACAGGTTCTGCCGGATGTTGCGCATGACCGCGCGGCTCAACCGGATCGCCTTCGCCACGGCGGACGGGTCGCCCGAGGCCAGCACGACCTCGGCCGCCTCGATCGCCACGTCGGTTCCCGAGCCAATGGCGATTCCGGTCTCGGCTGCCGCCAGCGCGGGCGCGTCGTTGATGCCGTCGCCCACGAAGACGCTGCCCTCGCCCATGCTTCGGATCGCCTCCAGCTTGCCCTCGGGCAGCACGCCCCCGGTCACATGGTCGATGCCGAGCCGCCGGCCCACGGCCTCGGCGGCGGCGGGAACGTCACCCGAGATCATGCGCGTCCCGATCCCCAGCCCGTGCAGCGCGGCCACGGCCTGCGCCGAGCTTTCCCGCACGGGATCGGCCATGCCCATCACCGCGACATGAACCCCGTCCACCGCCAGGTGCACCGGAGTCGCGGCTTCGGCCGACAGCGCCTCGGCCCGCGCGAGCAGCCCCGCGTCGGGGGCAATCCCCGCCTCCTCCAAAGCGCGCGCGTTGCCGATCAGCACCGCGCGGCCCTCGACCGTGGCCCGCAGCCCCCGGCCCGCGCTGGCGGACACGGCCGAGGCGGCGGGCACCTCGATCCCCCGTTCGCGCGCGCCGGTCAGGACGGCGGCGGCCAGCGGATGCTCGGACCGCGCCTCGGCGGCCGCAGCCAGCCGCAGGGCCTCGGCGTCCTCGATGCCGCGCGCCTCGAGGGCGACCAGCGCCGGGCGTCCCAGCGTCAGCGTGCCGGTCTTGTCGAAGCCCACGACCCGCGCATCGGCCAGTCGCTGCAGCGCGTCGCCGCGCCGGAACAGGATGCCCAGCTCCGCGCCCCGTCCCGTGCCCACCATGATCGACACCGGCACCGCCAGCCCCATCGCGCAGGGGCAGGCGATGATCAGGACCGAGATGGCAGACACCAGCGCGCCCGTCAGCCCCGCCCCCGCCAGCATCCAGACGGCGAAGGTCAGGACCGCAAGCGCGATCACCACGGGCACGAAAACCCGCGTGACCCGGTCCACCATGCCCTGCACGGGCAGCTTTGCGGCCTGCGCGTCCTCGACCATCCGCACGATCCGCGCAAGCGCGGTGTCGGCACCCACTGCCGTCACGCGATAGCTCAGCGCCGAGGCGCCGTTCACGGTGCCCCCCGTCACGCGGTCGCCGGGGACCTTGGGCACAGGCAGCGGCTCGCCCGTCAGCATGGACTCGTCGATCACGCCCTGGCCTTCGGTGATCTCGCCGTCCACCGCCACGCGCTCGCCGGGCAGCAACTCGACCAGGTCGCCGGGGACCAGTTCCGCGACCGGCACCTCGGCCACTGCGCCGCCGCGCCGCACGCGGGCCGTGGACGGGGCGAGTTCGACCAGCCGCCGGATCGCCTGCCCCGCCTGTCCGCGCGCCCGCGCTTCCAGCCAGCGGCCCAGCAGGATCAGCGTCACGATGACCGCAGCGGCCTCGTAATAGACATGCAGCGCGTCGGCAGGCAGCAGCCCCGGCGCGAAGGTAGCCACGGTGGAATACAGGAACGCCGCCCCCGCCCCCAACGCGACAAGGCTGTTCATCTCGGGCGCGCCCCGCAGGAGTGCCGGGATGCCGTGGGCGAAGAAGATCCGCCCCGGCCCGGCCAGCACCGCCAGCGTCAGGACGAACTGCACCGCCCACAGCAGCCGCGTGTCCGCCGCCGACATCAGCCAGTGATGGAAGGGCGGGAACAGGTGCGCGCCCATCTCGAGGACGAACAGCGGCAGCGTCAGGACGGCGGCGAGGATGAAGCGCCCGCGCAGCCCCGCGGCCTCTTCGCGCCGCGCGTCGCGGTCAGGTTCGGCCGCAGCGTCAGGAGCCGCCGCCTTGTAGCCCGCGCGCTTCACCGCCCCGGCCAGCGCGGCGGGCGTGACCGACGGGCCATGCGTCACCGTGACCGACCGCGTGGCAAGGTTCGCCACCGCGCCCGTCACGCCGGGCAGCGCGGTCAGCGCGCGTTCGACCCGGCCCGTGCAGCTGGCGCAGGTCATCCCTTCCACCGCCAGCCGCGTGGTCTTCAGCGTGGCGGGATAGCCCGCGCGGCCCACCGCCTCGATGGCGGGTCCGGCGGCGGCGGGGTCGTCGAGATCCAGGCGCGCGCGGCGGGTGGCAAGGTTGACGCTGGCGCGGGCGACGCCGGGGACGGCGGCAAGCGCGCGCTCGGCCCGGCCCACGCAAGAGGCGCAGCTCAGGCCCTCAAGCTCGAATTCGATCTGTTGTGTTTGTGCCATGACAAAGCCTTTTCGATTCCATGTTTCATCGGAGTCGAAAGGGCGACGGGCGGGGCCTGCGGACGCCCCGGCGGATCGGCGGCGGCCTCGGCGGGCCGCAGCACCGGAAGCAGGACGGCGTCCCTTGCACGCAGGGCCATGGACGCCCGCGCCGCAAGCCCGCGGTCCCGCTGGTGGCAGCGGCAGCCGCGCCCGCCCTGTCCCCGGCACAGATGCGCCGGACGCACGGGCGCGCGGCGCGGGGGCCTCGCGGGTCGGGGGGTGGCGGAACGGCAGCACATGGGCGTTCTCCTTGCGGGACTCCATATGGGACCTTGCCTGTCAGAGCGCAACGCCGCCCATTGACGCCGCTTTGAGTTGAAATGCCGACCCATAAACGTTAGCGCAAAAGCCAAAAGGCACGAACCACGAGGGACCGAGTGTCGATGAACCGCCGCCAGATGATGATGCTGACCCTGCCGCTGATCGCCGCTCCGGCCGCGCTGATGGCGCAGGCGACCGCCCCCGCGGCCCCGCCCAAGGCCCCCGCGGCCCCGGCAAGGACCAAGGCCGCCTACGACCCGGCGCCGACCGAGGTGCCGATCCGCGAAGGGTTCGAAGTGGGCTCGATCGTAGTCGTTTCGGGCGACTACTACCTTTATCACGTGATCGCGCCGGGCCGCGCCATCCGCTACGGCGTGGCCGTGGGCACGGACGAGCTGGTCTGGAAGGGCCGCGCGCTGGTCGGCCGCAAGGTCGAATGGCCCAGCTGGACCCCCACCAAGTCCATGATCGAGCGCAAGCCCGAGCAGTACAAGAAGTACGAGAACGGCATGCCCGGCGGCCCCGAAAACCCGCTGGGCGCGCGGGCGCTGTACCTTCACACCGTCAACGGCAACGACACCGCCATCCGTATCCACGGCACGACCGACCCCGGTTCGATCGGGCGGGCCGTGTCCAACGGCTGCATCCGCATGCGCAACGAGGCGGTGATGGACCTGTATGACAAGGTGCCGATCGGCGCCCCCGTCTACGTCTACTGAGCTTGCAGCCGGCCGAGTTCCGCGTGACCCGCCTGTCGGACCTGGCGAAAGCCGGGTTCGACACGATCATCGACGCGCGATCCCCGTCCGAATACGCCGAGGATCACCTGCCCGGCGCGATCAACCTGCCTGTTCTGGACGATGCCCAGCGGGCCGAGGTCGGCACGATCTACAAGCAGGTCTCGCCCTTCCAGGCCCGCAAGATCGGCGGCGCCATCGCGGCGGCCAATGTCGCGCGCCACGTGGCGGGGCCTCTGGCGGACCGGGACGGGGGCTGGCGGCCCCTGGTCTATTGCTGGCGCGGCGGACAGCGCTCGGGCGCCTTCTCGACGATCCTTGCGCAGATCGGGTGGCGGACCTCGCGGCTCGAGGGCGGCTGGAAATCCTGGCGCGCGCTTGTTTTGCGGCAGGTGCAGGACCTCGGCCCGCCCTCGCCCCTGGTCGTGCTGGACGGCAACACCGGCTCAGCCAAGACCGAGATCCTGGCGCGGCTCGCGCGGCGCGGGGTGCAGGTGATCGACCTCGAAGGGCTGGCGAACCACCGGGGCAGCCTGTTCGGCGGGATGCCCGGCGGGCAACCCGCGCAGAAGCTGTTCGAAAGCCGCCTTGCGATGGCGCTGGCCGCGCTGGACCCGTCGCGCCCCGCCGTGGTCGAGGCGGAAAGCTCGCGCATCGGCGATCTCGCGGTGCCGCGTGCCATGTGGCAGGCGCTCTGTGCCGCGCCCCGGCTGCGGCTCGAGGTGCCCTTGGCGGCGCGTGCGATCTATACCGCGCGGGCCTATGCCGATGCGGTGGCCGAACCGGGCCGGGTCGAGGCCTCTGTCGCCCGGCTTGCCCCCCTGCATCCGGCCGAGCGGATCGCGGCCTGGCGCGGCATGGCCCAGCGCGCCGACTGGGTTTCGCTTGCCGAGGAACTGATGCGCGAGCATTACGACCCCCGTTATGAAAAGCACCGCGCCCGGCATGGTGAAAACGAACGCGAGACAATCCCCGTGGCCCGCCTGACCGGAGAAGGGCTGGACGCCGCCGCCGCCGCCGTGGAAGCTGCGGTGGACCGGCTGGCCGGGCCAGGGGGAACGGCTGCGGGCCAGACCGACCCGCAGCCCTGAGCGTCAGTTCGCCGCGGCCCCGTGCCCCGCGCCATGCGCGTGGCCGGCCGGCATCCCGGCCTTGTTGTCCACCTTCACCGTCAGCGGCACCTGCCCGCAGGCGCCGAAATCCAGCGTCAGGGCGAGTTCGTCGCCCTCGGCCAGCGGGGCCTTCGTGTCCATCAGCATGACATGGTCGCCCCCGCGTTCCAGCGCGTGGGTTCCACCCGCAGGAACGGTGACGGACTCGATCGGTACCATGGACATGACGCCGTTTTCCTCGCGGTGAGTATGCAGTTCGGCCCGGTCGGTCACCTCGGGGGCGCTGACCGCCGTCAGGACGCAGTTGGCGGCGCCCTTGTTCTCGATGGTCATGAAGGCCGCGCCCGCCTTGGGGTTGGTGGAGCGCGCATAGGCGCCGGTGACGGTCAGGTCGCCCACGGTGGTGCCATGGTCGTGCCCCTCATGGGCGGAAACGGCAAGAGGAAGGGCCGCCAGCGCGGCGGCAAGGATCAGGGTCCGGTTCATGTCAGGTCAAACTCGCTTGGAGATGTCGCAAAGGGTTCGGTCAGGCGGTGCGGGGCGCCGGGGGACCGCGCGCCTGTGGCACCGGTTGCGACAAGGGCGAGAAACGGACCGACTTGGGCAGATCCGCGCGGCGGAGTGGTCCCGCACCGGGCGCGACCCTCAGCGGCGGCGCATCCAAGGCTGCCAGCAGGCCCAGCGCCATGTCGGGGCAAAAGCTCGCCTGCCCCGGATCATCGGGATCGGTGACGACGGCCATGCCGCCGCACAGGACAAGCTCGGTCCCCGTGCGCAGCTGCCCGCGCGCCATGCCCAGCGACAGGCTGGTCAGCAGAACAAGCGCGATCAGGGCAAGGCGGATCACCATGACGCAGCTTTAGGGCTGAAGCCCGCGCCCGCCAAGAGCGTGCGACACCCGCCAACGGCAAAGGCCCCGCCGCTGCCGGCGAGGCCTTGACGAAATCGCGGCGGTGAAAGGCTCAGGCCTTCGCCAGCTCGCGCTTGATCTTCAGGGCGCGGGGCGACAGCTCGTCGTCCTTGGCCTTCGCCAGGAAGGCGTCCAGGCCGCCGCGGTGATCGACCGAGCGCAGCGCCGCAGCCGAGATGCGCAGCGAATAGGACTGGCCCAGCTTGTCCGAGATCAGCGTGACGTCGTTCAGGTTCGGCAGGAACCGGCGACGGGTCTTGTTGTTGGCGTGGCTGACGTTGTTGCCGGTCATCGGCCCCTTGCCGGTCAGTTCGCAGACGCGCGACATGATGTTGATCCTTCGTTGCAGCGTCCGGCCCCGCTGCTCGGGTGCCGGAAATTGAAAGGGCGCCGACTGGCAGCGCCCGGAAATCCGTTGCGCGTGGATAGGGGCTGAAGCGGTCCGCGTCAAGCCCGAATCACGTGCAGCCCCGTCTTGGCAAGCCGACATCGCCCCAATACCACGGGGCGATCCCAAGGCCCATCAGGGGGAACGCCCATGCCCGACCCGACCGCGCCCGACATCAGCGACCTTGCCGCGCGCCTGGTCGCGGGCGAACGCCGGGCACTGGCCCGCGCGATCACGCTGGTCGAAAGTGCCCGCCCCGACCACCGGGCGCAGGCCATCGCCCTGCTGGCGGCCCTGCCACCGCGCCAGGCGCTGCGGATCGGGCTTTCGGGCACGCCGGGCGTCGGCAAGTCCTCGTTCATCGAGGCCTTCGGGCTGATGCTGACAGGCCAGGGGCTGCGGGTGGCGGTGCTGGCGGTGGACCCCTCCTCGGCGCGCTCGGGCGGCTCGATCCTTGGCGACAAGACGCGGATGGAGCGGCTGTCGCGCGCCCCCAATGCCTTCATCCGCCCCTCGCCCAGCCAGGCGGAACTGGGCGGCGTCGGCCGCCGCACACGCGAGGTCGTGCGCCTGGCCGAGGCCGCGGGCTTCGACGTGGTGCTGATCGAGACGGTCGGCGTCGGCCAGTCCGAGACGCTGGTGGCCGAGATGAGCGACCTTTTCGTCCTGCTGCTGGCCCCAGCGGGCGGGGACGAACTGCAGGGTGTCAAGCGCGGCATCATGGAGATCGCCGACCTGATCCTGGTCAACAAGGCGGACGGAGAGCTGAAGGCCACCGCCAACCGCACCGTGGCCGACTACGCGGGCGCCCTGCGGCTGCTGCGCAAGCGCCCGCAGGATCCCGAGGGCTTCCCCAAGGCCCTGCCCGTCTCGGCCTTGGAAGGCGACGGTCTTTCGCGCGCCTGGGAGGAGATGCAAGCCCTTGCCGACTGGCGCCGTCAGACGAGCCACTTCGCCCGCCACCGGGCCGAACAGGCCGAAAGCTGGTTTCTGTCCGAGGTTCGCGCGGGCCTGCTGGCGCGCCTTCGCCGCGAGCCGGCGGCAGGCCGCCTGGCGGCACTCGGCGCCGAGGTCGCCGCCGGGCGCGCCGATCCGGTGGCCGCGGCGGCCGAGATGCTGGCCTGGCTGGAGTGAGTCCTCCCTGCCTATATTCCGGCATGTTCTTCTTCGCTTAAGTATCCCGGGGTCCGGGGCAGCGCCCCGGTTCGGCCGCGCAAACCGGATACCGCGCCCGATCTTCGGCTGCACGGCCGCGCGAATCGGCTAAGGTCGGCGCATGGACACGCTCTTCTCCCTTCCCGACGACGCCACGCTTTACCGCGCGCTGACGGACCGCGACCCGGCCTACGAGGGCCGGGCCTGGGTCGGGGTCAGGACGACCGGCATCTTCTGCCGCCTGACCTGCCCCGCGCGGAAGCCCCGGCCCGAGAACTGCCAATGGTTCGACAGCCCGGCGGCGGCCTTGGGCGCAGGCTTCCGCCCCTGCCTGCGCTGCCATCCCGTGGCGCCCGAGGCGGAGGGCGATCCCGTGGTCCGGCGGATGCTGGCGGCGCTTGCGGCCGATCCCGCGCGCCGCTGGACCGAGGCCGGGGTGGCGGAGCTGGGGCTCGACCCCTCCACCGTGCGGCGCGCCTTCAGGAGGCATTTCGGCATGAGCTTTCTCGATTACGCCCGCCAGTCCCGCCTGCGCGCGGGCCTGCGCGGGCTGTCAGAGGGCGCCCCGGTGATCGAGGCGCAGCTTGACGCGGGCTTCGACAGCGCCAGCGGCTTCCGCGAGGCCTTCGCGCGGCTTTTCGGCCATCCTCCCGCTGCCTTGGCGCGGGGCGGGCCGGGGCTGGTGGCCGACTGGCTCGACACCCCCCTGGGCGGGATGATCGCGGTTGCGGACGACCACAGCCTGCACCTTCTGGAGTTCACCGACCGCAGGGAACTGGCGGCGGAACTGCGGCGGCTGTCGGCCGCAGCGCAGGGCAGGATCGGGTTGGGACGCAGCGCCGTCACGGACGCGGCCGAGGCGCAGCTTGCGCGCTATTTCGCGGGCGAGTGCGGGGCGTTCGACCTGCCCCTGACGCTGCATGGCACGCCCTTCCTGCGCGATGTCTGGACCGAGCTGCGCGCGATTCCACCGGGCGCGACCGTCAGCTACAGCCAGCTTGCCACGCGGCTGGGCCGCCCCTCGGCCGCGCGCGCCGTGGCCCGTGCAGTGGGCACGAACCAGATCGCCATCGTGATCCCCTGCCACCGTGTCATCGGCGCGGACGGCAGCCTGACGGGTTACGCAGGTGGACTGTGGCGCAAGCAGGCGCTGATCGGGATCGAGCGGAAGCTGGCTCAGGCTGGATATGACAGCGCCGGCTGATGCGCCGCACCGGGGGTTTTCCACCCCCATCGTCGTATACGACGATCCCGGAGGATACTTGTACGAAGAAGAAACCCGGAAGCCGTGGTCAGGGCACTGATCTGCTTGCGACCGATTGCCGGGCAGGCGAGACCTGAGCGGAGTTTCCGCAGAAAAGCTGTCCCATGCACCGCCGCACCGTTCTGACCACCCTTGCCTTGGCCGCCGCCTTTCCTGCCCTGGCGGCGCCTGCGCCGAAAGGCCGCGCGCTGCTGATGGTCGAGGCGCCGCGCTGCCCCTTCTGCGCGGCCTTCCGGCGCGAGGTGCTGCCAAGCTATGCCTCGCATCCCTTGGGCCGTGCCGCGCCGCTGACGGCCGTACCGATCGACGGACCCTGGCCGGACGGGCTGGCACTGGCCCGCGCGCCTCAGGCCTCGCCGACCTTCATCCTGCTGGAAAACGGCATGGAGATCGGGAGGTTCGAGGGCTACGACGATCCCCAGACCTTCTGGCGCGCCCTGGGCGGCTTGGTGGCGTGAGCCCGCCCCTTTTGCCGCGCGCGGCCCTGCGCTAAGGCAGACCCGCGCGGTTGGATTTCGTCCAACCCGGACCGGCAGCGAAAGGGACAGGCCATGCACGACATCCGCGTGATCCGCGACGACCCGGCGGCGTTCGACGCCGCCCTGGCCCGCCGGGGTCTTGCGCCGATGTCGCCCGAGATCCTGGCGCTGGATGCCGAGCGCCGCGCCCGCATCGCCGCGGCCGAAACCGCACAGGCGGAACAGAACCGAGCCAGCAAGGACGTCGGCGCCGCCAAGGCCCGTGGCGACGACGAGGAATTCCAGCGGCTGCGCGCCCTTGTCGGCACCAAGAAGGACGAGGTCGCGGCCATGCAGGCCGAAGCCTCGGCCCTGGATGCGAAGCTGCGCGAGTTGCTGATGACGATCCCCAACCTGCCGCTGGACAGCGTGCCCGAGGGGAAGGACGAGAACGACAACGTCGAGATCCGCCGCTGGGGCGAGCCCAAGGCGCTGGACTTCACCCCGGTCGAGCATTTCGAGATCGCCGGGGCGAAAGGCGGCATGGACTTCGCCACTGCCGTCAAGCTGTCGGGCGCGCGCTTCGTCCTGCTGACGGGCGCGGTCGCCCGCATCCACCGGGCGCTGGCGCAGTTCATGCTGGACCTGCACATCGACCGCCACGGGCTGACCGAGACCTGGACCCCCGTCCTCGTCCTGTCCGAGATGATGGAGGGCACCGGCCAGTTGCCCAAATTCGGCGAGGACTCCTATCAGACGCGCGAGGGCTGGTGGCTGATCCCCACCGCCGAGGTCACGCTGACCAACACCGTCCACGGCGACCTGGTGGACCACGCCACCCTGCCCCGCCGCATGGTCGCCCATTCGCAGTGCTTCCGGTCCGAGGCCGGCAGCGCGGGCCGCGACACCACGGGGATGCTGCGCCAGCACCAGTTCGAGAAGGTCGAGATGGTGTCCATCACCGACGCCGACACCGGCCTTGCCGAGCACGAGCGGATGACGAAATGCGCTGAGGCCGTGCTGGAAGCGCTGGGCCTGCCCTATCGCACCATTGTCCTCTGCACCGGCGACATGGGCTTCGGCGCGCGCATCACCCATGACATCGAGGTCTGGCTGCCCGGCCAGGACCGCTACCGCGAGATTTCCTCGGTCAGCTACTGCGGCGACTTCCAGGCGCGGCGCATGAACGCGCGCTATCGCCCGGCAGGCGGCGGCAGGCCGGAGTTCGTGCATACCCTGAACGGCTCGGGACTGGCGGTGGGGCGCACGCTGATCGCGGTGCTGGAAAACGGCCAGCAGGCGGACGGCTCGGTCGTGCTGCCCGAAGCGCTGCATCCCTATCTGGGCGGCGCCACGCGGCTGACCGCGCAGGGAACGCTGGCCTGATCCGCCGCCCGGGCGGCGCGGCCACGGGCCCGGCGAAAAAGCTCGGCGGGCGATGGACCCTGCGCAAATCCTGCGGCGTTCCCCCGGCATGAGTCGGAACCTTCAGGCCGTGATCGAAGCGTTCACCGCGGGATTGTTTGCGATCTCGGCGGCCCTGACCGCATTGCGGACCGTCACCGCCTGGGATGACCTTTACACCGACCCTCTGACCTTCGACCGCCCCATCATGGGACGGATGGCGCTGCAGGGCGGCGGCACCGAGGTCAACCTGCTGGGCGTCTTCGCGCAGCCTACCAACGTGATCCTGTGGGGGCTGCTGGCGGCGGCGGTGACGGCGGCCATCCTGCATGTCGTGGGGCGGTTGCAGGAACGCTTCGGCCCGCCGCTGCCGAGGGCGATGAACCTGGGCCTGCTGGCCGCCACCGCCGCCCCCTGGGTGATCAACAGCGTCCCGATCGCGGGGCTGGCGCTGGGCGGGCTGGCCTGCGGCCTGCTGGTCTACGGCATCAAGACCCACCCCGCGCCCGAACGGGGCCTGGGCTGCTTTCCCATCGCCTTTCTCTGCGGCTGGTTCGTTATGGCCACCTGCGCCTCGCTCAGCCTGCTGGCCTATTACATGGGCCTCGGGCTGGAACGCGCGATCCTGCTGGGGCTACTGGCCGCCGCGCTGGCCTCGGTCTGGATCCAGCTCAGGATCGACCGGTTTCCCAGCTTCTCGCTGGCGGTCATCTGGGGGATGATCGGGCTTGCGGGCGAAACGGCGGGCGCCAGCATCACCATCGCCACCGCCTGCGTGCTGGGGATCTCGGCGCTGGCGGTGGTGCTGGTGCGGGTGACGACCTGAGGCTGGCGGGGCACCGGGCAGGATGCGTTTGGCCGGTTGTCGTTCCCGCAAGGCTCGGGCTAACCTCACGGCAGTTCACAAACAGGGGCGTTTCATGAATATCAGGGGACTGGTGGCGGCATTCGCAGTGGCCGCGTCCTTCGCGCAGGTCTCGGCCGCGCAGGAGATGTCGTTCTTCCGCATCGGCACCGGCGGCACGGCGGGCACCTATTATCCGATTGGCGGCCTGATCGCGAACGCAATCTCGAACCCGCCCGGATCGCGGCCCTGCGAGGATGGCGGTTCCTGCGGCGTGCCGGGGCTGGTGGCGACGGCGGTGGCCTCGAACGGGTCGGTCGGAAACGTCAACGGCATCAACGGCGGCGCGATGGAGGCCGGGTTCACCCAGTCCGACGTGGCCTATTGGGCGCAGACCGGCACGGGCCTGTGGGAAGGCCAGCCCGCGGTCGAGAAGCTGCGGCTGATCGCCAACCTTTATCCGGAAAGCATCCACCTGGTCGCCCGGGCCGACGCGGGCATCGCCTCGGTCGCGGACCTCAAGGGCAAGCGCGTCTCGCTGGACGAGCCGGGCTCGGGCACGCTGGTCGATGCCAAGATCATCCTGGAAGCCTTCGGGCTGTCAGAAGCCGACGTGACGGCGGAATACCTCAAGCCCGACCAGGCGGCCGACCGGATGCGCGACGGCGCGATGGACGCCTTCTTCTTCGTGGGCGGCTTTCCTGCGGGCGCCATCGCCGAGCTGGCCAGCCAGCATGAGGTGACACTGGTGCCGATCGCCGGCCCCGAGGCCGACAAGCTGCGCGAAACCTATACCTTCTTCGCCACCGACACGGTTCCGGCGGGCACCTATGACGGGCAGGACGCCGACGTCGCCACGCTTTCGGTCGGCGCGCAGCTGGTCACCAGCGCCGATCAGCCGGAAGAGCTGGTCTATGGCATCGCCAAGGCGCTTTACAACGAGAACACGCAAAAGCTGTTCGCGGCGGGCCATGCCAAGGGCAAGCTGATCACGCTGGACAGCGCGACCCAGGGCGCGGGCATTCCCTTCCATCCCGGCGCCGAGCGCTTCTATCGCGAAGCGGGCAAGCTCGAGTAAGCTTGTCCCGAACCGACTGGAGGACGCGGCCGGATCACGGTCCGCGTCCTTTGTCATTGATCCGCAATGCAGGACACCAGAATGACCGACGCCCCTCGCCAGCTTTCCGAAGCCGAACTGCGCGCGCTGGAAGAAGAATACGATCCCGAGGCCCGCTTCCGCACGGTCACCCGCCCCGTCGCCATCCTGGCAGGGGCGGTGCTGTTCCTGCTGTCGGTGTATCACTTCTACACGGCGGGCTTCGGCATCCCGCGCGCGACGACCCATCGTGGACTGCACATGGGCGTGTCGCTGTTCGTGATCTTCCTGACCTTTTCGTCACTTGCGCGCAACCGCCACAAGACCGACGGCTTCGCCTTCCTGGGCGTCCCGGTGGTGGACTGGGCGCTGGCCATCGCGGGGGCCGTCAGTGCCTTCTACGTGCCCTGGATCTATGACCAGCTGGCCTTCCGCGTCGGCAACCCGCTGCCCATCGACATCGCCATGGGCACGATCCTGCTGGTCGCACTGATGGAGGCCGTGCGCCGGTCCATGGGCTGGCCGCTGCCCGTGATCGCGCTGGCCTTCATCGCCTATGCCTATTGGGGCCAGTCGATGCCGGGCATCCTCGTCCATCCCGGCGCGGACTGGGCGAACATCGTCAACCACCTGTACCTGACCTCGCAGGGCATCTACGGCACCGCGCTGGGCGTGATCGCGACCTATGTGTTCCACTTCGTCCTGTTCGGGGTGATGGCGCAGAAGATCGGGCTGGGGCAGCTGTTCATCGATCTGGCGACGGCGCTGACGGGCCGTTTCGCGGGCGGGCCCGCCAAGGTGTCTGTCGTGTCCTCGGCCATGCTGGGGACGATCTCGGGGTCGTCCATCGCCAACACGGTGACGACGGGCGCGCTGACCATCCCGGCGATGATCAAGATCGGCTTCAAGCGCCATTTCGCCGCGGCGGTCGAGGCCGCCTCGTCCACCGGCGGGCAGATCACGCCGCCCGTCATGGGCGCTGTGGCCTTCCTGATGGTGGAATACCTCGGGATTCCGCTGCGCACGATCCTGATCGCGGCGATCGTGCCCGCCTTCATGCATTTCTTCGGCGTGCTGGTGCAGGTCCACCTGGAGGCCAAGCGGCTGGGCATTCGGGGCCTGCGGGCCGAGGAGCTTCCCAAGGCGGGCAAGGTCCTGCGCGAGGGCTGGCTGTCGGTCCTGCCGCTGATCCTGCTGGTCTGGATGCTGATGTCGGGCCGCACGCCCTTCCTGTCGGCCTTCTCGGCCATCACCGCCTGCATCGTGGTCTACCTTATCCAGCAGATCATGGCGGCGGGCCTCGCCGGGGGCATCAGGGAAGCCGCCGTCGGGATCTACGACGGCTTCGTCGCGGGCGCGCGGCAGTCGCTGGCCGTAACCGCCGCCGCCGCGCTGGTCGGCGTGGTGATCGGCATCGTCACCCTGACGGGCGTGGGCTTCAAGATCGCCTTCATGGTCACCAGCCTCGCGCAGCAATGGGCGACCTCGTTCCACGGCATGCTGGGCGTCCTGCCCTTCGAGCTGTTCAGCATCGAGACGCTGACGCTGCTGTTCACCCTTGTGATGACGGCAGTGGTCTGCGTGCTGATGGGCTGCGGGGTGCCGACGACGGCAAACTACATCATCATGGTCGCGGTCGCTGCCCCCGTGCTGGGCATGATGAACGTCGAGCCGCTGGTGGCGCACTTCTTCGTCTTCTACTTCGGCGTGCTGGCCGACGTGACGCCGCCCGTTGCGCTGGCGGCATATGCCGGGGCGGGGATCGCGGGGGCGAACGGTTTCAAGGCGGGGAACACGGCCTTCCGGCTGTCGATGGGCAAGGCGCTGGTGCCCTTTGTCTTCGTCTTCTCGCCCTCGCTGCTGATCGTGACGCAGGGCTTCACCCTGCCCGACTTCCTGCTGGCCTTCACCGGCGCGGTCCTGGGCATCATCGCCCTGTCGGCGGCGATCACGAACTGGCTGCTGGGCCCGCTGCTGCTGATCGAGCGCGTGCTGCTGCCCATCGCCGCCCTGCTGCTGATCGCGCCCGAGATCGTCTCGACCGTGATCGGCGCCGCGATCCTGGGGGCCGTGATCCTGCGGCAGTACCTTGCCGGAATGCGGGGCGACGGGCTTCCCTCGGCGACCTGACATGGCCCGAGGAGGCGGAGGGCCGGCCTTCCGCCTCTTCAGGTGCAACGCCTCTTCACGGGAATTGCCAGTGACCCAAGGCCTCCCCGAGTTGCCGCTGGATGCACGGCGCCTCGGTCAGCCCGTCAGAGGAACGGCGGACCTGACGAGGGTTGTGCGGGAAAGCGCCGGAACGCAGGCCGTTCTGGCCAACTGCCGGCCCGAATGGCGACCCCGAGAGGATTCGAACCTCCAACCTGCCCCTTAGGAGGGGGCTGCTCTATCCAGTTGAGCCACGGGGTCGTCGGTGCCGTTCTCGCATGGGCGGGCGCCCGATGGCAAGGTTGCGGATGAGGGCTGTCATGCGCTAACGGTGGCGCGTTCCTCCAGGTGATCTGCCCATGACATTGTCCCGTCCCCGCCGCCGCCCGCTGACGCTCCGCGACGTGTCGCTGGCCTCGGGGGTCAGCGAGATGACGGTCAGCCGGGTGCTGCGCAACCGGGGCGACGTCTCGGCGGCGACGCGGGAAAAGGTGCTGAACGCCGCCCGCGCGCTGGGATATGTGCCGAACAAGATCGCGGGCGGACTGGCCAGCCAGAGGGTGAACCTGGTGGCCGTCGTGATTCCCTCGCTGTCGAACCTGGTGTTCCCGGACGTGCTGGGGGGGATCTCGGCGGAACTGGACGATACCGGCCTGCAGCCGGTGATCGGCGTCACGAACTACGGCCCCGCCCGGGAAGAGGCGGTGCTGTACGACATGCTGAGCTGGCGGCCGACCGGCGTGATCCTGGCCGGGCTGGAACATTCCAGGGCGTCCCGCGCGATGCTGGAAGGCGCGGGCGTCCCGGTGGTCGAGATCATGGACGTGGACGGCACCCCCATCGACACGGCCGTGGGCATCAGCCACGATCGCGCGGGGGCCGAGATGGCGGGACAGATCCTCGCCGCCGGCTATCGCCGCATCGGCTTTATCGGCACTCATATGCCCGAGGACCACCGCGCCCGAAAGCGCCTGGCGGGCTTCGAGCGCACGCTGGAGGCCGCGGGCGTGCCGCTGGTCGCGCGCGAATACTATCAGGGCGGCTCGTCGCTGGCGAAGGGGCGCGAACTGACCGAGCGAATCCTCGCACGCGAGCCGGAACTGGACTTCCTTTATTACTCGAACGACCTGATCGGGGCGGGCGGGCTGATCTGGGCGCGCGAGCGGGGGATCGACATCCCCGGGCGGCTGGGGCTTGCGGGTTTCAACGGGGTGGACCTCCTGGACGGGTTGCCGATGCGGCTGGCCACGACCGACGCGCGCCGGCTGGACATCGGCCGGCGCGCGGCGCGGATCGTGTCGGGCAAGGACCCGCGCCCCCAGGGCGGGATCGTGGCGCTGTCCCCGACGTTCCTGCCCGGCGACACGATCCGTCCGCCGCAAGGGTGAAAGAAGGGGCACTGCCCCACGTCCTGCCTCTCTCGGGCATTTCCATCAGAAAACAGAGTGGCAGGCTATAGCTCGACCGTCTCCATGACCTTCGGCGTCAGCACCTCGACGCCCGGCAGGGCGCGGCGCATCGCCTCGGGGTCCTGCTTCAATGCAGGGAAGGTGTCGTAGTGGCAGGGGATGACCGTCTTGAAATCGAAATAGCGCTTTGCCGCCCAAGCCGCGCGTTCCATGTCCATGGTATAGTAGCCGCCGGCGCAAAGGATGCCGATCTCGGGGCGGTGCAATTCGGCCATCCACTCCATGTCGGCCATGATGTCGGTGTCGCCCGAGACATAGATCGTCCGCCCCTCGCCCCGGATCATGTAGCCCGATTCATGCCCCGCATAGACCGGCTTGCCGTCCACCATCAGCGAGGAGGAATGGCTGGCGTTCACCATCGTGACCCTGGCCCCGTTCAGGTCCACCGTGCCGCCCCTGTTGAAGCCGATGCCGTCCAGACCCTCGGCCTCACCCCAGTAGCCGATCAGGTCGGCGATGCCGACGACCGTGGCCCCGAGTTCCTTCGCCAGCGCCACCGCGTCGCCGGTGTGGTCGCCGTGGCCGTGGGTCAGCAGGATGTGGGTCGCACCGCGCACCGCCTCCTCGCGCCGGTCCGTGGGGAACACCGGGTTCCCGGTCAGCCACGGGTCGATCAGGATCACGGCACCCTCGATTTCCAGACGAAAGCCCGCGTGGCCCAGCCAGGTCAGTTTCATCCAACACCTCCTGCGTTTCGGGGCGCAGGCTAGCGCGGCTTGCAGGGCCGGTCCACCGGCGGTAAACCGCGCGCCAAGCGAAAGGAACCCCCATGTCCATCACCGAAGCCGAGGCCCGAAAGGTCGCGCATCTGGCGCGGATCGCGGTCGCGGACGAGGCGCTGCCCGCGCTCGCCGCCGAATTGAACGGCATCCTGCAGTTCATGGAGCAGCTGAACGAGGTCGATGTCGACGGCGTCGAGCCCATGACGGGGGTCGAGAAGATGCGCCTCAAGCGCCGCGAGGACGTGGTGACCGACGGCGACCGGCAGGAAGCGATCCTGCGCAACGCCCCCGACGCGCGCGAGGGGTTCTTTGCCGTGCCGAAGGTGGTGGAATGAGCCTGAACGAACTGACCATCGCGGAAGCCCGCGACCGCCTGCGCGCGCGCGAGATCACGGCCACCGAGCTGACCGACGCCTGCCTTTCCGCCGTCGAGGGCGCAGGAGCCCTGAACGCCTTTGTCCACCACACGCCCGAAATCGCGCGCCAGCAGGCCAAGGCGGCGGACGAGCGGCTCGCCTCCGGCGATGCGCCGGCGATGTGCGGGATTCCGGTGGGGATAAAGGATCTGTTCTGTACGAAGGGCGTGCCCTCGCAGGCGGCCTCGCGCATCCTTGAAGGCTTCCGCCCGGAATACGAATCGACCATCACGCAGAACCTGTTCGATGCCGGCGCAGTGATGCTCGGCAAGCTGAACATGGACGAATTCGCCATGGGCTCGTCGAACGAGACCAGCGTCTATGGCAACGTGGTGAACCCGTGGAAGCTGGATGGCCGGCAACTGACGCCGGGCGGTTCCTCGGGCGGCTCGGCGGCGGCGGTGGCGGCGGACCTGTGCCTTGCGGCGACCGGCACCGACACCGGCGGTTCGATCCGCCAGCCCGCGGCCTTTACCGGGACCGTGGGGCTGAAGCCGACCTATGGGCGGGTCAGCCGCTGGGGCACGATCGCCTTCGCCTCGTCGCTGGACCAAGCGGGGCCGATGACCAAGACCGTCCGCGACGCGGCGATCATGCTGGGCGCAATGGCCTCGGTCGATCCGAAGGATTCGACCTCCGCTGACCGCCCGGTCGAGGATTACGAGGCCGCCCTGACCGGAGACATTCGCGGCAAGCGCATCGGCATCCCGCGCGAATACCGCATGGACGGGATGCCGGCCGAGATCGATGCGCTGTGGAAGCAGGGCGCCGCCATGCTGCGCGACGCGGGCGCCGAGATCGTGGACATCTCGCTGCCGCACACGAAATACGCCCTGCCCGCCTATTACGTGATCGCCCCGGCCGAGGCGTCCTCGAACCTCGCCCGCTATGACGGCGTCCGCTATGGCCGCCGCGCGCGGCTGGGCCAAGGCGACGGCATCACCGAGATGTACGAGAAGACCCGCGCCGAGGGCTTCGGGCACGAAGTCCAGCGTCGCGTGATGATCGGCACCTATGTGCTGTCGGCAGGCTTCTACGACGCCTATTACAACCGCGCCCGCAAGGTCCGCGCGCTGATCAAGCGCGACTTCGACCAGGTCTTCGCGGAAGGCATCGACACGATCCTGACGCCCGCGACGCCTTCGGCCGCCTTCCCGCTGGGCGCGATGACGGATGCGGATCCCGTCCAGATGTATCTCAACGACGTCTTCACCGTGACGGTGAACCTGGCAGGGCTGCCCGGCCTTGCGGTGCCGGTCGGGCTTGACGCGCAGGGCCTGCCGCTGGGACTGCAACTGATCGGCCAGCCGTGGGACGAAGGCAACCTTCTGAACCATGGCGCCGTTCTGGAACAGGCTGCAGGATTTGTCGCCAAGCCCGAACGCTGGTGGTAAGGGGTAGGCTGACACCCACCCTCCGAGGAGAATGAGATGCGTGCCCTGACCCTGATCCCGCTCCTCGTGCTTGCCGCCTGTTCAGGCGAGAATCAGGGCTGGAACCCGAACTATCGGGCGAACGCGACGCCTTACGGCGACTACCTGCGGGGGCGCGAGCTTGCCCTGACCGGCCAGCGGGCGGAGCCGCCGCGGGTGATCCCGGTTGCCCTGCCCGTCCGCGCGCCGACCCCGGCCCAGATCGCAGGCCCTTCGCCGGTCCAGATCCTGGAACAGGCGGTGACGCCGAACGGCCTGCCTCCGCGCCAAGTGCCGTTCCGCGGCGCACCCGCCGTCGATCCGCGCCCGCCCACGCTTCCCAGCACCCGCTCGGTGCTGCCCAGCGAGCGGACGGTGCTGCCGGTGCCGGTCGCGCCCGTGGTGCGCCAGCGCACGGTTGTGCCCGCTGCGCGCGTCACCGTTCCGGCCCCTGTCACCTCGCGCCGGCTCGAAGGGAACGTCGCGCCGATCTATCCGCGTGCCGTTGGTGCCACGGGCAACTGCGCCGCCTATCGGACCGCCATCGCCGCCCAGCGCGCCTTTATCGCCGAAGGCGGGCCCGAGCGTGACCGGCTGGGCCTCGACCCCGACGGCGACGGTTACGCCTGCAGCTTCCGCCCTGCGGCCGCCTCGCCCGTCCGATGATCCCCTGCGCCTGCGCCGCCCCTGACGGGACCGGCCAAGCATGAGCTTTCCGTCCCCCAACCATGGCGAGCGGCGCGGCCCGCAGGCGCCCGACCTGATCGTGATCCACTACACCGGCATGGTCGACCATGCCTCGGCCCGTGCCCGCCTCTGCGATCCCGCCGCCGAGGTCTCGGCCCATTGGATCATCGACGCCGACGGCACAACCGAGGCGCTGGTTCCCGAGGGTCGCCGCGCCTGGCACGCCGGCGCTGGCAGTTGGCAGGGGCGTGAGGACGTGAACTCGCAATCCATCGGCATCGAGCTTGCCAACCCAGGCGACCGCCCCTTCCCCCATCCGCAGATGACCGCGCTGGAAGCCCTGCTGATCGGGATCATGGCCCGCTGGTCCATCCTGCCCCATCGCGTGATCGCCCATTCGGACCTGGCACCAGGCCGCAAGACCGATCCTGGCCCCCGCTTCGACTGGGAACGCCTTGCCCGCCAAGGCCTTGCGCTGAGAGCGGGCATTGGCACGGCAGAGGCACCGCTCGCCGCCATGCTCGACCGCATCGGTTACCCGTCGGCCGCTGCCGATACCCGGCTGTCCGCCTTCCGCCTGCGCTTCTGCCCGTGGAACGACGGGCCTGAGAATGACGACGACCGCCGTATCGCCGCAGGCGTGCTGGCGGTCCTGCCGCAAGAGGAAACATGCTGATCTACAAGGCGCTTCGCGCCGAGGAATGGGCGGCCCTGCAAGCCGCCGGTCGCACCGATGGCGCTCCGGTGGACGTGGCGGACGGCTATATCCATTTCTCGACGGCCGAGCAGCTTCCGACCACACTTTCCAAGCATTTTGCAGGCGAGAACAACCTTATCCTTCTTGCCTGCGAGGGCGACTCGCTTTCCCCCGCCCTTCGGTGGGAGCCCTCGCGTGGTGGCGCACTCTTCCCGCATCTCTACCGGGAACTTCGCCTCTCGGACGTGGTGTGGCACCGCCTCATCCCGCTCGGTCGCGCAGGCCACGAACCGGGGGAACTCGCATGAGCCTGATCGAACGTGCAGGCCTTGCCGCCCTTCACCGGCTCGACCCGGAACGCGCCCATGACCTGTCGCTCAAGGCGCTCTCCACCGGCCTCGTGCCGTTGCCGGGCAAACCCTTCACCTCGCCGCGGCTTGCCACGCGTCTGGCCGGGCTGGACCTCCCGAACCCGGTCGGCCTCGCCGCAGGCTACGACAAGAACGCCCGCGTGATCGGACCCCTGACCCGCGCAGGCTTCGGCTTCGTCGAGGTCGGAGCCGCCACGCCCCGGCCCCAGCCTGGCAACCCGAAACCAAGGCTTTTTCGCCTGACCGAAGACCAAGCGATCATCAACCGCTTCGGCTTCAACAACGAAGGCGCCGAGGCCGTCTGCGCCCGTCTCGGCGCATGCCCACGCAACGGCGTCCCGGTCGGCCTCAACATCGGCGCCAACAAGGACAGCGCCGACCGCGCCGCCGACTTTGCCCGCGTGGCGAGCCTTGCCGCACCCGTGGCCGACTTCCTGACGATCAACGTCAGTTCCCCCAACACCGAGAAGCTGCGCGACCTGCAGGGCGCCCGCGCCCTGTCGGCCCTGATCCAAGGTGTTCTCGACGCCCGCAACGCCTCGGAAGCGCGCCCGCCGGTTTTCGTCAAGATCGCTCCCGACCTCGACGAGCAGGCGCTGGCCGAACTCGCCGCCGTGCTGAAAGATAGCGGTGTTGACGGCGCCATCGCCACCAACACCACATTGACCCGCAACGGCTTGGCCTCGCGCCACGCGAGCGAAACCGGCGGCCTCTCGGGCACCCCCCTGTTCGACCTATCCACAAGGATGCTCGCCCGCCTTTACCGCCATCTCGGCGGCAGCCTGCCGATCATCGGCGTGGGCGGCATCGGCTCCGTGGACGAGGCTTGGTCCAAGATCGAGGCGGGCGCCTCGGCCCTCCAAATCTACAGCGCCCTCATCTACCAAGGCTTCTCGCTCGCTGATCGCATCGCGCACGGCCTCGACGCCCGGCTCGTGGCCGGGAATACAAAGCTTGCCGACCTCACCGGCAGCGCAGCCGACCGATGGGCAGCCTAGACGATCCCTTCCAGTCCCAGGATCTGGTTCATCATGTCCGAAGGCGCGCTGCAGCCCGCGTCGCCCACGATCCGCGCGGGAACCCCGGCAACAGTCTTGCAGGGCGGCACGTCCGTCAGCACGACCGAGCCTGCGGCAATGCGGCTGCAGCGGCCCACGCTGATGTTGCCCAGCACCTTCGCACCCGCGCCGATCAGCACGCCATCCCCGATCTTGGGATGGCGGTCGCCGTCCTCTTTTCCGGTGCCGCCCAGCGTCACCGAATGCAGCATGGATACATCGTTGCCCACGACTGCCGTTTCCCCGATCACGATGGAATGGGCGTGGTCAATCATCACCCCCGTCCCGATCCGGGCGGCGGGGTGGATGTCCACGCCGAAGACCTCGGAACAGCGCATCTGCACGAAATAGGCCATGTCGCGGCGGCCGTGGTCCCACAGCCAGTGCCCGATCCGGTAAGCCTGCAGCGCCTGGAAGCCCTTGAAGAACAGCATCGGCTGCATCAGTCGGTGGCAGGCCGGGTCGCGTTCGTAAACTGCGCGCAGGTCGGCCTCGGCGGCCATAGCCAGCGCCGGCTCACGCCGGTGGGCGTCATCGGCGATCTCGCGCAGGATCTGCTCGCTCATCTCGCCCGAGGCGAGCTTCAGCGAAAAGCGATAGCCCAGCGCCGCCGGAAAGGTCCGGTGGTGCAGCAGCCCCGCGTGGATCAGGGCGCCCAGCAGAGGCTCGGCGGCGGCCGCCTCGGCGGCCTCGCGCTGGATCTGGTGCCAGACCGAGGCGTGGGTCACCTCGGGGCTATCGGCATAGGGCTGTCCGTCCATGTCACGGTTCCTTTCGTCGCCTTTTCCCATTTAGGGAAGGTTGAGGACGACGGAAAGCCTCAGACCGGATCGGGAACGCGAAGGGAAAGCCAGTGGATCGCCAGGCGTACCCGCCCGCCGGCGAAGTTGCCCCCCGTGGCGGTCAGCCGCAGCTCCTGCGGTGCATAGACGGCGAAGGGCGCTGACAGCAGCCCCTGCCCCCACGAGTTCAGCGGCAGCCCAAGCCCCGAGCCGAAGCGGTTGTCCGCCCCGCTCACCCCGATCATCCAGCTTGTCAGCGTGCCGGTGACGGGCTCGACGACGCGGCCGGTGACCCCAAGGACAAGCACGTTCGCCGGGATGAAGACGCCCGTCGCCACCGTCGTGCCCGCGGTGATCCCTGCCTCGCCCGCCGTTATCCCGGCGCTGAGGCCACCCCCCATGGCCCCCATGGTCAGCGCACCCGGCAACCAGGCGGACCCATCCCACAGCGCGCTTGAGCCCTGATCCACCACAAAGGCCCGCTGCCCGCGCTGAGGCTCGGCAAAGACCCAGCCGCCATTCGCGCCGATGGCGATGCGTCCCGCGTGCCCTCCCCATGGACCGCCCGCGCCGAAGGGCACGGCCCAGCACTGCCCGTCCGTCACCGCGACCGGAGGGCTGGCGACCGTGACGCTCTGCAGCACCAGGTTCACCAGCCCATCCAGCCGCATCAGCCCGTCGTTCACCGTGACATGCTTCTGCGCCTGCGCGGGCTGCAGCAAGGGCAGCCCGCAGCGCAGCGTTGCCTGTTCAGACATGGATATTCCTCCTGACAGACGGGCCGGGCCCGTAGATTTCGGATAGCTGCGCCACCTCGATGGCGAAGCCGCCCCCCTGCGCCGCGCGCGTCCAGACGCTCTCGGGGATCGTCCAGGAAGGTTGCGTAACTTCCTGCCGGTGCAGTTCGGCCGTGCCCCGGACCAGCCGCAGGACATAGCGTTCATAAGCCTCGCCCAGAGGCACCTCGGGCGCGTCCCAACCGTCACCGCCGGTCCTGGTGCGCCGGACCCAGGTCACCTCCCGGCCGTTGACCGCGAGATGGCAGGGCGACAGCGGCCGCAGGCCCGCACCCGCAAAGGCATGGGACTGCTGCCGATAGCTCTCGTCGTCAGGCCCTTGGCTCGATGGCCCGATCCGCCAGTGGCGCAACTGCCGCCGCGCGTCCGGCTCCACATCGACCTGACGCGGAGAGCCGTCCATCAGCACGACCACGCTGCCTGCCGGCCACTCCGCCGGCATCAGCGCATCGGTCCCCGCCTGCCCCCGCACCCGCCCCGAGATCTCCCACTCGCCCGGCGCCACCAGCTTCGCCTCGGAGAACTGCATCAGCTCCCAATTTCCTGGCGAGCCGTCCCCGATCGCCAGCACGTTGCTGCCCGCCAGCAGCGCGTTGCGGCTGATCGACCGCAGGTTCCCGCCCTTGACCCGGAGCCGCAGTGCAGGTCCCCGGTCCAGAACACCCGACCTCGCCGCAGGCAGCGCCCCCAGCGTCACCCCCATGACCGCTCGGCTGGGCAGGACGACGTTCGGCTGCCAGCCGCCGTCCTCCTCGACAGACATCCAGGCCCGCACTGCGCCGGGCCACGGAGTCCCCGTGGCCGCCAGCCACGGCGCATGAGACACCTCGGTTCCCCGCATCAGCGGCAGGTCCAGGAAGACCGGCCAGACCGGCCCCGCCGGAACATGCGCCTTCCCGCGCAACTCACCGGTGACGTAAGGCGCGGGCCTATAGACCCCCGGCTCAACCCGCACAGCCTCCACCAGAGCGGCCCCCGCCCGCTCGACCCGATCGATGCGCCAGCGGTCCCCGGCCCCTACGCCATCCGCCAGCCGTACCACGTCACCGGGCCCCAGATCGGCCCGTGACGGCGGCAAGGCAAAGCGCGCCGCATCCTGCGCCACCTTCGCCTCGACCAGCCAGCGCGCGGCGACCGCGTGCCCTTCGCCCAGCGTCAGCACCATCGGCAAATCGCTGTCCGACACCGATAGGACCTGCCCGTCCGGCAAGGCCGCCTCGGCCGTCCGCGCGCCATAGTCGGCGCCTGCCTCGACATGGCTCAGCCGCACCCGGCCCACCGTCTCGGCCAAGGGAGCGCGGGTGATCTCGAAGCCGCCGACCTCCTCGGCGACCGCAAGCTCGTCCTCGGCCAGCACCGCGTCCACCCGTCCGTCCCGCATGACGAAGCGCAGCACGCCGTCCCGTTCCACAGCGTCGAAGCCATGCGCGAGCATCAAGGGCTGCAACGCTGCCCGCCCACTCTCGGCCCCGCTGACGGCATAGCCGCGCACTATCCCATGCAGCCCGCTCACGTCGAAGGCCGCGACGCCTGCACCTTCACAGATGTCACGCACCACATCCGCCAGCGGCACCGCGCCCGCCCGGCCGTTCAGCCAGTGCCCCCGCTCCCACGCAGGCCCGTCCGACCACAGGTCACCCCGCGCCGGGAAGGCCGGATAGGGCCGCGCGTCCCAAGCCCAGACATGGGCGCGAGACAGCTCGACCATACGGCCCCCGCCCTTCAGGACAGGGTTGTTCGCCGGATCGGCCCAGTACGACGTCACCGCCTCGACATAGGCCGCCTGGATCGCATCATCCCGCCGCCCGTCCGAGAACCAGGGCAGCATCGACTCGCTGCTCATGGCGTCGAGGAACTTGTTGGGCTGGTTGGTCCCCTTGTCCAGGGCCGCGCAGCCGTATTCCGTGAACCAGATCGGCTTCGACCCCGGCACCCAAGGCGTCGGCTCGGCCGACCGCGCGCCATCCGGCCCTCGGTCGTAGTGCCAGTTCGACCACCAGCCCTTCAGGTCCTTGTAGCGCCAGATCCACGGCTCGCCCTGCCCGTCCGTGATGGGCGTGCGGACCTGCGCCAAGCGATGCTCGTCGCTGGCATAATACCAGTCGAACCCCTCGCCGCCGCAGACATTGGCGCGCAGGTAATCGACATTGCGGATGTCGCCCCAATGCGCGTCGAGATGCCCCTCGCCCTCGCGCCAGTCCGACAGCGGCATGTAGTTGTCGATGCCAACGAAATCGATGTTCTCGTCGCCCCACAGCGGATCGAGGTGGAACACCGCCTCGCCCCCGCCCGGATGATGCCCGAAATACTCGGACCAGTCCGCCGCATAGCCCAGCTTGACGCCGGGCCCGATGATCGAACGCACCTCCGCCGCCAGCCGCCGCAGCGCCGCAACAGCCGGATAGCCCTGCGCCCCCCGGATCTGCGTCAGCCCGATCATCTCGGACCCGATCAGGAAGGCGTCGATCCCGCCCGCCATCCGGCACAGATGCGCGTAATGCAGGATGAAGCGGCGATAGCCCCATTCCTGCGGCCCCGAATAGACGATCCGCCCGTCCTTCTCGGCAAAGTCCCCGACCGAGGCCGTCCCGAAGAACGCCGCCACCTCGGCATCTGCCACAGCCGTCCCTTGGGGCGAGCCCTTGCGACCGGCGGCAACCGAGGTCGTGATCCTCCCCCGCCAAGGCATGACCGGCTGGTCATCGGCCCCCGTCCAAGGGTCCGCACGCCCGTTCCCGGCCATCTGCTCCATCAGGATGAACGGATAGAACACGGCTGCCTTGCCCGAGGCGCGGATTGCCCGGATTGCCTCAACCACCGACCCGTCGGACGGAGTCCCCCCGTAGATCGACCGCCCGTCCTTCCGCGCGATGGTCGCGGCCTCGCCGCGCCCGATCCCGCCCGCGCGCCACGGCATCTCCTCGGCGTCGATCTCGGTCTGCTCGACCTTCGGCTGCACGGAGCAGTTCCCCGCCCGCAGGTCGTCTCCGAACCACGACACGACCAGCGACACAGACTCCACCTTCGGCAGTTCGCGCCCCAAGGTCGCCAGCGAGACCTGAAAGTCCGTCCCGCCCATAGGCGTGTTGCGGTTGAGGATGCGCGTCTCGCCCAGCCCGAGGTCGATGGACACCTGCCGCGTCGCCAGCGCGTATTCCCCCGTCCCCGGGATCAGCGCGACCGCCTGCACGTTCTCGGCCAGCGAGGCCGTGCCATTCACGCCGCGCGTCACCTCGAAACTCAACTGCGGCACCCGGTTGCCCCAGCGCTCCAGCGCCAGATCCTCCAACACCACATATGCGATACCGCGATAGGCGGGCGCCGCCTCGCCCTCGTGCGCGGCGACTGCGGGGTCCGGCAATTGCACCTCGTCCCCGCGATAGACGCGCAGGTTCAGGTCCGAGGCCGCGACCTCCTCCCCATCCGCCCAGACACGCCCCACCGACAGGATCGGCCCCTCGCACAAGGCGATGGCCAGGCTCAGCCGGTAGCTGATCTCGGTCACGCGCGGCCCCGATCCCTTGCCGCCCGCGTCCTGCGTCCGGCTGATCTCGGTCACGGGCGAGGCCCAGATGACATGGCCCGGCACCCGCATCTGCCCCCAAACGCGCGGGATCGCGGTCCCCTCGCCCGCCGTCTGCAGCCGCAGCCGGTCGATGCGCCCCGTCTCAACGGACCGCGCGCCGCCGCCCAGCAGCCGCTGATCGATCACGCGGCCGACCGTCGCACCCACCGCACGGCCGACGACCGCGCCGGTCAGGCCCAGCATCGTGCCGCCAAAGCCCGCGCCCACGGCCGACCCGGCCGCCGCCAAAAGGATGGTCGCCATCGCCTTCTCCCATCTGTCCTGAATTGGCGGCCCTCAGGCCCGCCTCACGGCTCGGGCCATCGGAACCGTGCCGCGATCCGCGCCCGCCATGGGGCGGAAAGCGGGCTTTCGACGACCCCGTGACGGTCATAGGCGTGAACGAAGCTCGCCTCGCTGCCGACCCCCGCGCGGATGCCCAGGTGCTTGGCGACCGCCCCGTCCCTCATGCGAAACAGCAGCACCTCGCCCGGCGTCTCGGGCACATCCGGCGCCACCGCCACCAGGTTCCGCAGCGCGGCCGTCAGCAGGGGCTCGCCGCCCCCAGTCTCGCCCCAGTCGGCGGTATAGGGGGGCGCGGTCTCCGGCTCGGTCCCGTAAAGCCCGCGCCAGACGCCCCGCACCAGGCCAAGGCAATCCGCCCCTGCCCCTTGGGCCGAGCCCTGATGCACGTAGGGCGTCCCGATCCACTCCCGCGCCAGTTCGACCGCCCGCGCGCTCATTGCCGCCCCCCGTTCGCCTGCGGCGCGATCAGCCAGTCCTCGGGCGGCAGATGCGGAAAACCCCGGAAGTTGAGAAAGTTGAGGAACTTCCCCCGGCAGGTCTCGGCCCGCTTGTCGCAACCCGCCGTGAGCCGCACCCGGTCCCCCACGGCCGGCGCCGCACCGGGCGCCGCCCACAACTCGACCGTCCTGACGCCGGGCTCCGGCATGGCGTCGATCTTGACCGCGCCCGCCAGCCCCTGCGCCGCACCGTCCAGGAAGGCGATCCGCCCATGCTCGAACCACTCGGCCCGATGCGCCGGGACACCGTGCAGCTCCAGCCGCGCGCCGCCTTCGTCCAGCGAGGCGATGGTGCCCTCGGCCCAGAACCCCTCGCGGTCCAGGTCGAACCGGCACTGCCCATCCCCCAGCAGGGCCGAGCAGCGCGGGTGATAGACCCGCCCCTGCGCCCGGTTCAGCGCCTCGGCCAAGCCCCGCAACTCGGCCCGGAAGGCGCCCGCCGCAAAGGTGATCTCGCCCAGCGAGCCGCGAAACACCAACCGGCGCGAGGTCACATCGGTCCAGTCCACCTCCCACAGCCGCACCTCGGCGCCGTCCCAGCGGCCCGCCGCCAGGTCCTCGGCGGTGATAGCCTCGTCTGACAGCACGCCCTGCGCCTCGGTGTTGTCCACCGCAAGGCCAAGCCCCTGCACCAGAGCCTGCGCCGTCAGCCCCGCCTCGGGCCGGAACGCGATCCCCTCGAAGGACAGCACCCCGTCGTGGTCCGTGAACCCCAAGGTCAGCCCGTCAGCGCGCCGGACCGCCCAAGCCCGCGCAATCGTGGTCGCCGTCATGTCCGCACCTCGACCACCGGGATCTGCGGCACGTCGCCCGCCTGGAAACTCGCCACCGACACCGCGATCCGGTCGGTATCGAAGCGCACCGGCACGTCGAACTCGAAGCCTGCCGTGACCGGCGCGTCCCGCATCGGCGCGTCCTTCAGCCGGATCACCCCCGTCGCGTGGTCGCAGGTGAAGTCGATCGTCTCGAACTTCTCGACCCCGCCGATGCCGACGCGCACCGTTCCCTCGACCGGCTTCACGACCGGCCGCCGATACTCGGCCGTCCCCGAGCGGTAAAGCTTGCTCAACCGGAACTCGATCGTCCGCCCGTCGCCCTGCCCGATCACCTGGTCGTCGAAGGCGACCGCGCGGCTCGGCACGCAGGACTTCCAGTCCGTCCAGTCCTTCCAGCGGAAGCCGTGCAACTGCCCGCCCCGCGCCTCGAAGAAGGCGATCAGCGCCGCGATATCGTCGAGGCCCCGTAAACCCAGCCCCGCGTCATAGCGCCTGCGCGAATGCGCCCAGGGGCTGTTGCGCTCCTCGAAGCCGTTGGTCAGCGTCACGATCTCGGTCCGCCGCTCGGGTCCGCCCATCGAGCCGAAGGACAGATCGGCCGGAAACCGCACCTCATGAAATGCCATTCTGCAACCTTCCCAGCACGACCCGTGCTTCTTTCCTGACCCAAATACCCGAGAGAGCCGCAGGCGGCGGGGCCGAAGCCCTCACCCGTTCCGCTCGCCTCTGGCGATCACCCGCCCCAGCCGCGCCGCGATCTGGCTCTGGCTGCGCTGGAACCCGGCCACGTCCGGTGTCGTCACGTTGAAGGTGACGTTCACCGGCCGCCCTCCACCTGCCGCGGCCACGCCCAGCCGCCCGTCGGCGCCCCGCCGCAGCGGCATGATCGCCTCGGGGCCCGCCTCGCCCATCAGCCCGGTCGCCCCGCGCATCGGGAAGAAGGTGGGCTGGCTGACGACGCCTCCCTTGGCGAAGGGCATGACCCGCCCTTGGGAAAAGGCGCCTCCATCGGCAAAGGGCAGCGCGCCGCCCAGCATCCCGCCGACCCCCTGCGCCAAGGCACCTGCCACCGCCTGCTGCACGGGCCGCATCGCTACGGCGAAAACCGTGTCCGCCATGCTTCGTGCCACGCCCTTCAGCGCGTCCGACAGCTTCACCCCGTCGAACACCACGCCCTCGAACGCCCGCCGCAGGCCCCCGCCAAAGCCCGAGGTCAGCGAGGACACCTCGCGCCCCGTCTGACCCATGACCTGGCCCAGCCGCGAAAGCTCGGCCTCGAAGGCCGCCGTCATCCGGCCCGACTGGTCCAGGCGCTCGCCCAGACGATCAAGCCCGTCACGGCCGAAGCCGTCCCTGTCCGCCATCCGCTTTCTCCATTGCTCAGCCGTCGGGGAACTCGGCCATCAGGGCGTCCAGCCGCCCGCGCGTCATCGCGCCCGCGCCGAACTCGATCCCCAGCATCAGCGCCAGTTCGGCGGGCGTCAGGTCCCAGAACTCGCGCGGCCTCAGGCCCAGCCCACGCATCCCCGCGCGCATCAGCCCCGGCCAGTCGAGGCCCGGGCCACCCTCCCGCGCGCGGGCAGCCTCCCCGCCGCCCGCGCCGCTCATGCCTGCCCGTGGAAAGCGCGCGCGATCAGCTCGGCCGCGACCCGCGCCGCCCCGACCGGCCCGCCCTCCACCTCCACCACCATCAGGTCGGGCGGCTCGCCCTGCCAGCCGCCGCCGCGCAGACCCGCGACCAGCACCGCGATCACGTCGCGGCTGGAAAACCGCCCGCTCTCGAACCGCTCGATCACGCCCAGCAGGCTGTCGCAGCCCAGGTCTGCCTCCAGCGCCGCCAGCGCCCCCAACGTCAGCCGGGCGACGTGGCGGCGGCCGTCCAGCACCACCGCCACCTCGCCCCTGTGCGGGTTCACGCTCACGGCTCGACCACCGCCACAGCCAGGAAGCTCAGCGCCCCCGCCGAGGCCAGCGACAGCTCATAGGTCGCCTCGCCGTTGTAGCTACCCGCGTATTCAAGCCCGGTGATCTGGAAAGGCCCCTCGACCGTGCCGAAGCCGGGGATAACCACCTGAAAGCGCGGCACCTCGCCGTCGAAGAAGGCCTGCCGCGCCCGTGCGTCCGTCGCCTCGTCGCGGAAGACCCCCGACCCGGAAATCGAGGCCGACCGCACCCCCGCGCCGCCCAGCAGCTCGCGCCAGCCGCCTTCGCTTGCGACCGAGGTCACGTCGATGGTTTCCGCGTTGAAGGCGAGCCGCGTCGCCCGCAGCCCGGCAATGGTGGAAAAGCTGCCGTCGCCCGTCATGTCCATCTTGATCAGCAGGTCGCGCCCGTTCTGCACCGCCATCAATCCATCCTCCTCATGCCACCTTCAGGCCCAGGTCGATCCGCGCGCGGAACGTCATGTCCACGCGCCGACCCGCGCCGCCATCGGCCCGCCGCGCCCGCGCGCTGACGAACCACAACCCGGCCAGATGGCCGGTCGAAAGCGAAAGCCCGCCATCTTCCAGCGCCTCGACCACCGCCGCGGCGGCCGCCTTGACCGCCGCAAAGCCGCCGCTGTCCTCGGTGCCCGACAACACCGAGACGACGAAGTCATGCCGCGCCCCGCCGCCCGTCATGTCGCCCGCGTCCGCCACGTCCTCGGGGCCCAGCGCCACGTGGGTGCCGGTGGGCGGGGTCGCGGGCATCGCGTCGAAGATCGCGTCGCCCACCAGCGCGGCCAGCGCGGGGTTACCCCGCAACGCCTGATAGACCGCGGCCTGCAATGCCGCGGATGCACGGAAACTCATGTCAGACCCTCTTCCCTTGCGCGGCAGTCCAGCCACAGCCCGGCCCCGTCCGCCTCGGCCACCGCCTCGATGCGGAAGACCCGCCCGCCCATGCGGAAGCGCTGCCCCGCGCCGGGCCTTCGCGGATCGCCGGCGCGCGCCGCGCGGACGGTGATCCGCCAGGGGACGACGCTTTCCGCCCCGACCTCGCCCTGCCGCTCGGCGCCCGAGCCCGCGCGCATCTGCGCGTAAAGGATGCCCAGCGAGCGCCATTCCATGCGGTAGCCACCCATGCCGTCCGCCACCCGCTCGGGGCGTTCCAGCACCAGCGGAACCGTCGCCCTGGGCGCGCTCATGCCCGCCCCCCGCGTCCTGCGAGCGTCCTGACCGCCCGCCACCGCTCGATCAGCGCGCTGACCCCGTGCGGCAGGGCAAGCTGGCTGCCGTCGAAGCCCCGGTCCTCGTAATAGCGCGCGGCCAGCATCATCACCGCCTGTGCAAGATCGCCCGGCACCCGGTCCCAGCTGGTCCCGAAGCCCGCCGCGAAGCGCACCGTGACAAAGCCGCCCCGCGGCACAGCCGGCAGGCTGGACCCCGTAGGCGCCAGGATCGGACGCTGGTTGTCGGGCACCAGCCGCCACAGGGCGGGCGGCACCTCGCTCACCCGACCCTCGCGGTCCGTCATCTCGACCGTCTCGACCGACAGCGCGGGGGCCAGCGGCAAAGGCTGGCCTGCCGGGTCGCGCCAGTCCTCCAGCCTCATGCGGAAGACCCGCGTCAGCAGCACCTTGCCGGTGCGCGCCTCGACCGTGGCGATGGCGGCGCGCAGGAACCCCGCCAGCGCCGCGTCCTCGGTCGCATCCTCGACCAGTTCGAATCCCGACCCCATCCGCAGGTGGCCCCGCAGCGCGGCGACGGGCAGCGACGCCTGTGCCGGTGCGGTTTCCTCGACGAGCAACATTCCTGAAACCTCCCGTTTCTCTAGCAGCCGCTGGTGAAGATCGGGGCCGCGGCACGGCCACAGGCCACAGCGCGCGCGGACAGTGGCTTTGCCGGTCTGGCCGGCAGCCCTGCGCGGCCCCGCCCCGCGATCCTCAGGTGCCCATGTGCAGCAGCTTGAAGGCGCGAGGATCGACCACCGTGCCGCCCACGCGCTTGGTCGCGTAGAACAGCACGTGCGGCTTGGCCGAGTAGGGATCGCGCAGGATGCGCAAGTCGGGCCGCTCGGCGATGGTGTAAGCCTGGCGGAAGTCACCGAAGGCGATGGTCTTGGCCCCCGCCGCCGGGTTCGGCATGTCCTCGCTGATCAGCACCGGATAGCCCAGCAGGCGCGCGGGCTCGCCCGCGGCCAGCCCGTCCGACCACAGGTAGCGGCCGTCCCCGTCGCGCATGCGGCGCACCATTCCGGCCAGGCGGCTGTTCATGAGCCAGGTGGCGTTGGCGCGATAAGCCGCGCCCAGCGCATAGACCATGTCGATCAGAGCGTTGGCCGGAGCCGAGGCCGCGAAGTCGCCCGGCACGCCCGTCAGGACGAAGCCCACCTGCGCCTCGGTCGCGGTGGCCTGCGGCGCCATCGGCACGTTCAGGATGCCCTTGGGCTTGTCCAGGCCGCTGCCGTTGATGAAGGCGGCTGCCTCCGCGCGGGCGAACTTCTCGGCGATGCGCTCGGCCAGCCAGCTTTCCAGGTCGAACGAGGCGTCGTCCAGCAGGCGCTGCGTGGCCTTGGGCATTGCCGCCAGTTCATGCAGCGCGATCGAGATCTTCTCGACCTGCGGCGTGTCCGTTTCGGCGGTCGAGGCGACCTCGGACGCCCAGCCCGCGCCGATGTCCGACTTGTCCATCAGCACTTCGTAGGACGAGGACTCGACCTGCACGACCGTCGCCAGCGAGCGGATCGAGCCCGTCGCGCGCAGCACCGCCTGCACGGTGCCCGAGATCGTGGGCGCGGCGAGATACCCCCCGTCGGTGCCCGAGGCCATCGCCTTCTCCTCCAGCGCCAGGCTGCGCAGGGCCGTGTCATCACCGCGGCGCAGGTAGGCCGCGAAGGCCTTCTGATGCGGCGCCTCGGTGTCGGCGGCCTGCGACAGGGGCGAGCGGCCCCGGAAGGCGGTCTTGCGGTCCAGCATGGTCATGCGTTTGTCCTGTGCTTGCAGTTTCTCTTCGACGTTCTCACGGAAAGCCTTGAGTTCGTTCACGAACTCGGCCATCGCGCCCTTCAGCCCGGCAGGCGTCCCGCTGCCGCAGGCCTCCCCAAAGCCGGTCCTTGCCTCGGTCATCGCCGTTTCTCCTCGTCAGAAAAGGCGGCCGCAGCGCCTTTGCGCCCCGACCGCCTGCCGTCGGCGCGGGCGCATGGCCCGGCCGGTCCCCTCAGCGGCCCCAAGGCGGCGGGTCCGGGGCGCCTCACCAGCCCCGCCCTCCCGCCGCCCGACCGCGATCCCTTTGTCAGCCCCGCAGCACGGCCGAGGCCGCCCGCAGCGCCTCAGCCAGTTCCTCGCCGGCCCCGAGTTCCTCGGACTTCCGCCCGACCTTGGCCTCGCGCAGCATCGGGAAGGTCACCAGCGATACCTCCCACAGCTCGACCTCCGCCAGCACCCGGCGCCCCTCGCGGTCGCGCTCGGCCCGCACCGTGCGATAGCCGATCGACAGCCCGTCGATGGCCCCCGCCGCGATCAGCGCCGCCGCCTCGCGCGCCTGCGCCACCTCGGGCAGCAGCCGGCCGCGCACCCAGAGACCCTGCGAGTCCTCGCGGATCTCCTCCCAGATGCCGATGGGCTGGGCGGGGTCGTGCTGCCACAGCATCCGCACCTTGTCCCCCCGGGCGGCCAGCCGCGCCAGGCTCGCCGCGTATGCCCCCGGCGCCACGATGTCGCCGCCCTGGTCGGCCAGGCCGAACAGGCTCGCATAGCCCTCGATCACATGGCCTTCCGTCAGCACGGGCGCGCCGCCCGCGAACTTCAGCTCAAGCCCCAGATCGTCCATCCGCATCCCTCAGACCCCTTTTTCCGCGAATTGCAGGATCGACTGGATCGCCTGCGTCAGGATCACGGCGATGACGCCGTAGACCGTCATCCACAGCCGCCCTTCCAGCCCCTCGATCAGCGCCTCGATGCGCTCGAGCCGCTTGTCCACCTGCCCGAACTGCAGCGCCATGATGCGCTCCTGCGCCTCCAGCTTCTGCTCGTGCCAGACCGAGGGGCGGTCGATGAACTTCGACCCCTCCATCTCAGCCCCCCGCGACCGGAGGCAGCCCCAGCGCCGCCCGCTTCTCGGCATCCGTCAGGAAGCCCGCCGCCCCGACCCGCGCCCAGTGCTGGTCCCGCTCCTCGGCCAGCGCCGGGATCTGGTCCAGGTCCGGCTTCAGGTCGATCTCGGCGCCCAGATGCTCGGACAGCCACCAGGCCACCCCTGCCGCGACGCGCGTCGCCAGCGGCAGCACCGTCAGCCGATAGAAGGCCCGATGCGCCTCGGCGTAGTTTGCGTAGGTCGCGTCCCCTGGAATGCCGATCAGCATCGGCGGCACCCCGAAGGCCATGGCGATCTCGCGCGCCGCCGCCAGCTTGGTCTCGTGGAACTCCATGTCCGAGGGCGAGAACCCCATCGGCTTCCAGTCGAGCCCGCCCTCCAGCAGCATCGGACGGCCCGCGTTCCGAGCGCCCTGATGATGCTGCTCCATCTCGCTGACGAGGCGGTCGTACTGATCGGGGCTCAGCACCCCCTGCCCGTCCGCGCCCTTGTAGATGATCGCGCCGCTCGGCCGCGCCGCGTTGTCCAGAAGCGCCCGCGACCACGCGCTGGCCGAGTTGTGGACATCCACCGCCACTGCCGCCGCCTGCATGGGCGACAGCCCATAGTGGTCATCCGTCGGATGGAAGCTGCGGATATGGCAGATCGGATCGGGCGAGCCGGTCATGTCGAAGCGATGCTTGCGCCCGCCCACCGCATACTCATATGCCACAGGCCAGCCATCCGCCCCCGGCACCACGCTCATCCGGTCCGAGCGCAGCACGTGCAACTCGCCCGGCAACCCCGAGGCACCCACGTCCACCGCCTCAAGAAACCCGTTCCCCGACAGCAGGATCTGCCCGAAAAGCGCCTCGAACAGCTCGGCCCGGCCCTGCCCCGGATTGGGCCGCCGCATCAGGTCCAGCACCGGATGCACGTCATAGCGCCGCTCGGCGTCCTGGCAGACCAGTGGAACCGCCGCCGCTGCCTCGGCCACCAGCTTGACCGCCCGGAAGCCCACCGGGTTGCCGACAAAGCCCCCCCGCGTCAGCGCGCCCGTGTCGCGCGCGCCCCACAGCGCCCGCCCGGCTGCCTGCGCCGCCATCACCTTCCCGGCGGCGCTCGCCTTGGCCTCGACCACGGCCGCGACCGGCGCCACCTTCACCTCGGCGGCCCCTTCAGGGGCGCCCATGCCTTCCCGCGGCGCGCGCCGCCCGAACCACCGCATCGCCATGCGTGCCTCCTGACCCAAAGAAAAAGGGCCGCCCCCAAAGGACGACCCCTTCGATCCTGCCAAAGCCCAAGCCGGCTTCTTCCTGCCTCAAACAGCGCAACAAGGCGCCTCGCTACAGACCTCGGACCTGAGGGCGCCGATAACTCGCCGCCGGCTCGATCATCAGCTCGTGGACCGCCCAGACCAGCGCATCCAGCCGGTCGGGGCTTCCTCGTCCCTCATATCCCCGCACCGTCATCCGGCACATCTGGTCCTCCAGAGCCCCCAGCCGGCCGCTCCGCAGATGCTTCACCCGCCCCTGCTCATACAGTGCGGCCACCGGCTCGGCTCGCAGCCCCTTGCCGCGACCGGCGCGCAAGGCCCGGAAGGGTACCAGAGGGTCCACCTGCCGGATCACGCTTTCGACCAGATCGCCGCCCTGGTTGACCTCGGCCACCAGCCGCTCGGCCCCGTGCCGCTCGACCGCCGCAATCGCCGCCCGCGCCCAGTCCACCGGCCCGCCCCGCACCGAGGCATCCTCCAGCACATAGGCCCGCCACTCCTGCGGCGGCCCCTCGCAGACAACGCCTGCAACCACGATCCCGCATTCGTCGCTGGCGGCTCCCCCGGTCACCGCCGGATCCACTGCGACCACCACCCGGTCCATTGCAGGCGCCGCGTCCACCCGGCAACCTTCCAGCATGGCGGTCGTCCACAGCGCACCCTCGACGTCGTCCAGCAGCACGCCCTCAAGCTCCTGCCGCCCCAGCCGCGTCCCGGCATAGCGCGCCTGGACCTCGGCCAGGAAACTCTCGGCCAGATAGGCCCGGTTCGCATCCGTCGGCGCATGGGTCACCACGGTCGAGGCGTTTCGCAGGATCGCCTTCAGAACGCCGACGTTGCGCGGCGTGGTGGTGACCACCTGCTGCGGGTTCTCTCCCAGCCGCAGCGCGAACTGTAGCATGTCCCAAGTCTCCTCGGCCTTCTTCCACTTGGCCAGTTCGTCCACCCAGGCCGCGTCGAACTGCGGTCCCCGCAGCGCCTCGGGCTCATGCGCAGAATAGACCGTGGCAGTCGCCCCGTTCGGCCACACCAGCCGCCGCCGCCCGGCCTCCCAGACAGGCCGCCGATCCGGCGGACAGCAGGCCAGAATCCCGCTGTCCCCCATCACCATGACATCCCGCCCCTGGTCAAAGGTCTCGGCCACCAGCGCTACCCGCCGCGCCCGCCCCGGCGCCTCGGGCGTCGCCCCCTCGACCTGCGCGCGCACCCATTCGGACCCGGCGCGGGTCTTCCCCGCCCCGCGCCCGCCCATGATCACCCAGGACTTCCAGTCGCCCGCGGGGGGCAACTGGTGCGGCAGGGCCCAGAACTCGAACAGCCAGGGCAACGAGGCCAGCGCGTTGTCCGACAGCCCCGAGATGAAGGCGTCAACCTCCTGAGGCCCGGCGGAGGCAAGCCAGGCGGCGCCCGATCTCGTCTCGTGCGGCGGCAAGGTCGAGGCGGCCGGCCCCGACATCTCCGGCGACTTCCTTGCGAAGCTTGTCAACTCGGTTCCTTTCCTCCAGCACCAGCTGGGTCGCGGCCCTCAGGTCGCGCACCAGCCTCGCGGTGTCCTTGACGTCCTCGGTGCTGCCTCCCCGCAGCCCGATCCTCAGCCTGTGCAGCTCCTCGGCGACCTCGCGGAACATTTCCCCCGCGACGTCGATCGCCTCGCCCGCGCCAAGCGCCCCCTCGTTCCCCCCGCCAACGAAAGGTCCCTCCAGGGGTGCGCCCCCCGGCTCGAAGCTCATGTCCATGTTGTGTGATGCCCCGCCCCTGTGCCTGTCCGCACGAGCGAGAAACGAAAAAGCGGCCCGAGGTCACCGACCCGGCCGCTTGCCCACTTCTCCCAGCATGTCGAATGTGTATCTTGGACCGTTCGCAAAGTCAATCCGCCTGGGCAGGCAGGACCTTCCGGAATCCCGTTTAATCATTTATATTCAAAAGGATAAATAGCGCAACACCCAACCGCGCGGGACGCAACACCGGGCGGCAGCAGGGGTCTTTCCGGCCTTTTCCCTCGGACAACCCGCCTCGATCCACCGCAGGGATGGCGCCGATTGATTCCCATTGCGGCGGATCTCACCGGCAGAACAGGTGGTCGATGATCGCGCCCGCCACGTCGCGCGGCTGGCCCTCGGCGGGGGCGTGGTGGATGCGCAGCATCGGGAACCAGTTCAACTCCAGCACCGCCACCCGCTGCCCCGCAAGGGGCGCCGAGTGGTCCTCGGCGATCACGTCCACGCCCGCGTAAGGCAGCATGGGTACGGACCTCAGCGCCGCAACCACCAGCGCCTTCAGCTCGGGATGAACCTCATCCGTCCGGTCCACGCTGTCCCCGCCCTGCGAGATGTTGGACACCCGCTTCAGCCGCACCACACGCCCCGGTGCCGGTACGTCCCCGGGCGCAAGGCCCTGCTCGGCCAGCAGTTCCAGCGTTTCGCCGTCCAGCGCGATGCCGGACAGCGCCAGATGACCCTTGCGGGCCTCGTTCTTGGCGGCGACCAGGTCCTCGACCGTCAGGGTGCCGTCACCCTTCACGCTGGCCGGGCGGCGCTCGGCCACCGCGATCACCTCGTCGCCCAGCGCGAAGTAGCGGCATTCGGGACCCTCGACCTGCTCCTCCAGCAGCAGCCTGCGGAACTCGCGCGGGGTCGCGGCGATCTTCTCGCGCAGCTTCCGCTCGCCGTCGATGCCCATGAAGACATTGGCGCCAAGCCCGCCATTCGTGGGCTTCAGCACGAACTGCGAACCCGGTGAACGCGCCATGAAGTCCACCGCCTTGCCGACCGCCCGGCGCGGGAAGGCCAGACCCTCGGGCACGGGAATGCCGTTGCGCGACAGGAACAGCTTGGCCAGATCCTTGCTGGTGACGATCGTCCGCGCCAGGTGGCTGATCGAGCCTGCCATGGTCGCGTCGAAGAACTCGCGCCGGCCGCGCCCCTCGACGAGAAAGATGTCCCCCGAGATCTTCCGGACCTTCAGGCCCTTGTCCAGCGCGGCACGCGCGATCAGCTCGGCGCTCTTGCGGCTCGAAAAGCGGCGCGGCAGCCTGACATGCGCCCGCTCGAACATGGTCCCGCTGTCCACCATCCCTCCCCCTCAGCGCAGCCGCCGCACGTCCCGGACGTCGATCCCTTCGACCCCGGCCGCCGGGGGGCCGCGATGGCAGGCGAGCGTCACGAACTCGACCCGCCAGCGCTGCCCCGACAGGCGGCAGCGCACGGTGCCGTCGCTCAGGTTCCTTGCCTCGGCCTGTACGCCGCGGTCGGCGGCATGGCGCGTCACCCAGCGGCGGTAGCCCACGCCCTGCACCTTGCCGCGGATCGTCAAGGTGGCGCGGACCATGTCCGTCTCGGCAACGGGCCCCGCCTCGGCCGGGAAGCCGCGGCCTTCGACCCTGCGGCCCGCCATGAAGGCGTCCCACAGCACCTGCTCGTAGCCGGGCTGGATCAGGTCCTCGAGGCTGATCCCCCAATGGCCGTTGCCTTCCAGGATCACGGGTCCCTCGGGCGTGACCGCCACGTCCCACGCGATGGACATGGAGGTGTCCAGCGCCCGGTGCCCGGCCCTGACCGTGCGCAGGATCGCGTCGAAGCCCGGCAGGTCGGCCCCCCGGAAGCGGAAGCCGGTGACCGGATGCGCCTCGTAGGTCGCCCGCGTCTTGTCGGCCGCCGCGCTGGTGACGCGCCCGGTTGACGGGTCCACCGCGCAGATCATCCCTCCGCTCGAGATGTTGTCCACGACGGTTCGGCCGTTCCCGACGCGCCAGAAGGCCAGCGCCACGCGGGGAACGTCATCGCCGCTGCCGGGAAAGGTGATGCAGCGCACGGTGTTGACCGAGGCGGGCGCCGCCTGCGCGCAGCGCTCGTCCTGTTGCACCAGCTCCTGCACCAGGTAGTCGGACTTCCTGATCCGCCTCAGCCACCCGCCCAGGCTCTTTGCCACCCTTGTCCCGTCCGTGCCGTGGATCGTCCCGTCCGCGCCGATGCGGAACGAGCCCTCGCCGCCCCAGCCGGTCCGCGTCTTGGCAAAGGCCCCCCGACCCTGAAGGCGGCGCACCGCTTCGGCCTCGTCCAGTTCCTCGCCCGAGCCCGAGACGAACCGCCCCCCCAGGATCGCCAGCAGCGTCCGGGGCGCAGGCAGGCCGCTGACCGCCAGCAGCCCGGAAAACAGCAGCTTGTCGTCCAGCACCGCGCGTTTGGCGGCCGGAGTGGTGCAGAGGAACTCGTTATGAGCCCAGAAGAACCGCGCCGGGTGGTTGGTTGCCGCAATCGAGGGGAACCATGACTTCAGGAAGCCGGCATGGTCGAAGTCCTGCATCGCGGCCTCGCAAGTGGATCACGGATGCGCCCAGTTTGGACCGCGCATTGCCTCTTTTGTCCACAAAAACCGCGCAGGCCCGCGCCCGCCGCCTGCGTCGGAAGGCGGCCTAGGATCCCCCGCCGTCCGGCCGCCGTCCGGCCGCGCGCTCGATGCGGGAAAACAGCGGCGCGAAGCGGCCGCGATCATAGGTCAGTCCCTCATAGATCGCATAGGCCCGCCGTGCCCAGCCGAGGTAAAGCTGCGGCCGCCCCGTCCGGGCCGCAAGCCAGGCCATCCGGTGCGAGCCCCGGCTGATCGCCGCGCGGGTGCGATAGACGAGCTTGCGGCGCCAGCCGATCCCTTTCGCCTGCGGTGCAACCCGTTTGACCGGCCGGATGCCGCGCTTGGCCCATGTCAGGCGATAGGCCAGTCCCTCGCGCCGTTGCCTGAAGCCGGCGGCCTGCGTGTCGGCGACGAAATCGGCACCGACCGGTTGCAGGTCCAGCCGCCCCTCGGCGCGGGCCTCGTCGATCAGGCGCTGGATCAGGGGGGCGCGGACGACGACCACGTTGGTCCCTCGGCCGTCCGAGGAATAGGGCTCGACCCAGGCGTCGCCGAAGCTGACATCCGCGGTTTCCGCCACCACGTCGTCGCAGAAGTTGCAGGCCGAGTTCTGGAAATACCCCGCGCCCCAGTCGCCATCCGCCAGATGGAACCATTCGTTCTGCACCGTCGAGCCGTCGTCCAGCGTCAGATGCGCGGTGTACCAGTTCGCGGGCCGGTTCGCGTCCTTCAGCCGGTATTCGACCGCCCGCACCCGGTCATGGTCCGCGCCAAGCTGCCAGGCAAAGCTTTGGACGAAGCGCGCGCTTTTCATGTGACCGCAGAAAAGGCCAAGGAAATGCGTGATCCGTTCCGCCAGCACCGGATCCTGCGCGCGGGCCAGATGCACGGCCTTGATGAAGCAGGGAATGCCGACCACGGCATAGCGGCCCGGGATGGCGCGGACCTGGTCCAGCACCTCGGCCAGATGGATCGGGTGATAGCGGGACCGGGCGCCGGCCAGCAGTTCCTCCTCGGACCGGCTGATGCGATAGCCGAAGAAGGGCTGCCCCGGCGCGCCGGGATGGACGTGCAGGACACCGTCGATCTCGCCGCGCCGCATCAGCTCGGCCGCGACCCAGCTGACCATGCCGCCGGAACTGCCCCGCTCGCGGAAGGGCGGCTCGGCCACCGCGCCGACATGGCAGGAGGTGTACCGGCCCAAGCGGAGATCGTGATGCGGCGCCTCGGGGAAGCGGGCGGCGGCGATCTGGTCCTCGTTCGCCGCCTCGGGCGAGAAGGGGCAGAGCCGGGCGAAGCTCTCGCTGCGCCGGTGGGTGGCGGGGCCGATGGGCTTCAACTGACCGTAGTCGTCCCACTTCATGGTGGCATCGGTGCCCGAGGCACAGGCTCCGCAGCCGATGCAGAGGCCCGAGCGGACGATCTGCGCGGGGCTGAGCGGCTGCGTCATGCCCGCCCCGCCAGCGCCGCGTCGAGCCACGCGGAGGACTGCGCCCGCAGGTCGGCGATGCGCGCCTGCACCGCCTCTGAAACCGGCTCGGAAAGCAGCGCGGCGACATCGGCGGGGTCGCGGTCCTCGAAGGTCAGGTGCCGCTCGGCCCCCAGCAGCGAGGTCAGGTCGCGGACCTTGGTCCAGCGGTAATCCGAAGGCGCGCAGGCCAGCGGCTTGCCGTTCAGCAGCGCAAAGCAGCAGCCGTGGAAATAGGTCGTCGCCACGGCCTCGGCCCCCGCCACCAGCGCGGCGAACTCTTCCGGCCCGGCATCCAGCCGCTGCTCGTCGGCCCAGTCGTTGCGATAGCCGACGCTGAGTGTCCGCAGGCCGCGCGCCTGCGCCGCCTCGCTGACGCGGGCGGCGAACCAGCCGGGGATGTGGTGGCCGTAGACCAGCACATAGGGCGCTTCCTCCGCTGCCTGAACGCGGGGCGGGTTCAGCAGCACCGGGTCCAGCACCATCGCGGGCTCGGCGCCCGTCGCGCCCGCCACCAGCCCGAAGCTGTTGTCATCGCGCACCGAGATCGCGTCCAGCGCGCGCAGGCGGTCGGACCACTCGGGCTCGACGAAATCGGCGGCGTAGTTCCCGAAGCTGGCGGCATAGGTCACGACGCGCGGCGCGGCGATCCCTTCGCCCCAGAAGACCGGCTTGCCGCCATACCAGGGGTGCGAGAGGTTCAGCACCTCGTCGCTGCCGATCACCGCCAGATCGACCGGCGGCATCGCCTCGGGCACGTCCAGATCGAAGAGCGCGGACAGCGGCAGCGCCCGGAAGGCGTCGAGGAACTTGCGCAGCTTGCGCCCGTATTGCGCCACGTCCGCGCGGGACGAGCGGTCGGGCGTCAGCGGCTGGAAGGCATAGCGCCACTCGCGCGAGGTGACCTCGCAGGACTGGTGGTCCAGCAGCACGGCGTCATGGCCCCGCGCGGCGATGGCCTCGACCAGGCAGCGGGCCTGCCAGTAGCTGCCGTAGTTGATGCAGCGGTGGAAGGTCAGGACTCCGACGCGCATCCTATCGCCCGTAGATCCGGTCGATCACCCGCGCGACCGTTACCAGATGCCGCGCCTCGTCGTCATAACGCGCCCCTTGGGCCAGCCGCGTCAGCCAGTCCACCGCCGCGCGCCCGCCCCAGTCGTCCGGCGGCTCGGCGAGGCTTTCGGCGCGGATATGGTGATGCCGCTCGGCCCGCAGGTCGTAGAAGGACCCGCCCACGTTGCGCAGGGATGCGCCCCCTTCCGTGCCGTAGAACTCGGCCGCGATCACGGCCTCGCGCCCGGCCTGCAGCCCCCAGGAACAGGCGAGCCGCACCACGGTCCCGCCCGCGAGGTCCAGCGTGGCGACGGCATAGTCCTCGACTTGGCGCGAAGGGTCGGCCAGCGGCGCGCCCTTTGCGTAAAGGCGGCTTTCGACGCCCGTCACCTCGGGCCAGCCGAGCGACCACAGCGCGAGATCGATCAGGTGGACGCCGAGGTCCACGACGCAGCCCCCGCCCGAAAGCGCGGGGTCGTAGAACCACGGCTTGTCCGGTCCCCAAGCGTTGTGGAAGGTCACGTCCACGCCATAGACATGCCCCAGCGCACGGGCGTCCAGCAAAGTCCGGATCGCTCCCATCGCGGCGGTCTGGCGATAGGACAGGTCCACGCCCAGCAGGCAGTCGGCGCGGCGGGCGGCCTCGACCACCTCGGCAACCTCGGGGCCGGTGCGGCCCAGGGGCTTCTGGCAGAAGACGGCCTTGCCCGCGTTCAGGGCGGCGATGGACTGCTCGGCGTGCGCCGCGCTCGGGGTGGCGATCACCACCGCATCGATGTCCTCGCGCAGCAGCGCCTCCAGTCCCTCGACCCGCCGCGCACCCGGTGCCAGCGCCAGCGCCTCGGCCGCGCCGTTGTCGTCGGGCTCGGCCACCGCGACGATCTCGGCCAGCCCGGTCGCGGCCAGCGCCGCCATCCGGTGCCGCCCGATCCAGCCGGTGCCGAGGAAACCAAGCCGCGGGCGGCTCACAGCGCCACCCAAGCCTTGACGAAGGCGCCCGGCTTGTCGCGGGTGGCAGTCAGCGCCTCGCCCAACTGGTCCAGCGCATAGGTCCCGGTCAGCAGCGGCGACAGGTCCAACCGGCCCGAGGCCAGCGCATCGACCGCCGCCCGCAGGCCCGCCACGCGGACGCCTGCGTCCCGTTCATGGGCGCTGACGATGTCGATGCCCTTCCAGTTCCACATCTGCATGTTCACTTGCCGGGGTCCGTCCTGGTGATAGCCTGCGATCACCAGACGCCCGCCCTCGGCCACGAGTTCCCCCGCAAGGTCCAAGGGCCACTGCTTGCCCACGCATTCAATCACCCGCTCGGCCATGCGGCCGCCGGTCAGGCGCTTCACGTCCTCGATGATGCGCCAGTGGTCGTCCATCGGGATGGTCTCGGCGGCGCCCATCCGGCGGGCGAGGTCCAGCGTCTCGGCCCGGCGCGACACGGCGATCACCCGCGCACCTGCGTCCGTCGCCAGCCGCGTCAGGATCGCGCCCAGGAAGCCGATTCCGACGATCACGACGGTCTGGCCGGGGCGCACGTCCGAGCGCGCGAAGATGTTCATGGCGCAGGCCACGGGCTCGCCCGGAACCGGCATTCCGTCGAGCGCCCCGGGAAGCGGCACCACCATGTCGGCGCGGGCCACGTCGTATTCGGCATAGGACCGTTCCGTCAGCGCCGTCACGCGGTCGCCCACTGACAGGCCCTGGACGCCCTCGCCCAAGGCAACGATCCGGCCCCAGCCCTCGTGCCCCATGCCGCCGGGCGCACCGGGCCAGGTGGACCAGGGCTGGCCCTCCCACGGTTCGACGTTCGAGGCGCAGACGCCGCAGCCTTCCAGCCGGATCAGCACCTCGCCGGGGCCGGGCTGGGGGACGGGCACTTCGGCCACGGAAAACCGCTGCGGTCCCTCAAGGACCGCCGCACGCATGGTCTGGGTCATCGTCAATCGTCCGTAACAATGTCGGGGGCCGGAACCGGATCGCGGCGCCTCCCCTTGTGGATGGCAAAGGTGGAAAGGCTGTCATGGACCGCGAAGATCCCGCCCCGTCCGACGAGGGCATGAAGGAGCAACTGACCAGCAACATCATGCGGCTGGTCAAGCGGCGGCGCGAGGAGGACGCCCGCGCCTCGCTGAGCGACCGTGTGGCAGAAACCATCACCCGCGTCGCGGGCTCGATGACATTCATCATCCTGCACGTCGTCTTCTACGGCGGCGCACTGCTGGTCCTGACGGACCTGATCCCGGTCCCGATCCCCTTCGGCGACGGGCTGGGGCTGATCGGCTCGGTCGCTTCGACCGAGGCGATCTTCCTGTCGCTTTTCGTGCTGATGAACCAGCGGCGCGAGGAGCAGCGCGCCGACGCCCGCGCCGACTTCACGCTGCACGTCAGCCTGCTGACCGAGGACGAGTTGAGCAAGCTCGCGACCGTCATTCACCGGATGGCCGAGAAACTGGATGTGCCGATCGACGAACAGGCCGTCGAGGAGGTCGAGAAGAACGTCGATCCCGAGCAGGTCCTTGACGCGCTGGAAGAGGTCGAAGGGGACGGCGGCGCCCCCGGTCATCCCCGCACTCACGACGCCGGGGCGGCCAGGGTCGGCTCCGCGATGAAGGCCTCGACGGCCTCATAGGCCTCGTCATCGGTCATCTGTCGCGGCGGGTGCTTGCAGAAATACGCCGCCGGGGCCAGCACCGGACCGGAAAGGCCCCGGTCGCGGGCAATGGCGGCGCAGCGGATCATGTCGATGGCGACGCCGGCCGAGTTCGGGCTGTCCTCGACCGACAGGCGCAGTTCCAGGTTCATGGGGACGCCGCCGAACAGCTCGCCTTCCATCCGCAGGAAGCAGACCTTGTTGTCCTTCTGCCAGGCGACATAGTCCGAGGGGCCGACGTGGATGTTCTCGTCCGCGATCCGCTCGGCGGCGACGGACTGCACGGCCTCCGTCTTCGAGATCTTCTTGCTTTCCAGCCGCTTGCGGTTGGCCATGTTCAGGAAGTCGGTGTTGCCGCCGGTGTTCAGCTGGTAGGTCCGGCAGAGCTTGACGCCGCGCTTGGCGAACAGGTCCGTCAGCACGCGGTGCACGATGGTCGCGCCAAGCTGGGCCTTGATGTCGTCCCCGATGATCGGGACGCCCGCCTTGCGGAAGCGCTCGGCCCAGGCCGGGTCCGAGGCGATGAAGACGGGGATGTTGTTGACGAAGGCCACGCCCGCGTCCAGCGCGCATTCGGCATAGAACTCGGTCGCCTTCTGGCTGCCGACGGGCAGGTAGTTCATCAGCACGTCCACCCGCGCCTCGCGCAGCGCGGCGACCACTTCCTCACGCGAGGGCTCAGGCGCATCCGAGGGCATGAAGGTCCGCTCGGCCGGGTGGTCGGCCATGTGCTCGGCCACGCCGTCGAGGACGCGGCCCATGCGGACCACCGCGCCCGTGTCCGGCACCTCGGGGGCGAAGACGGCGGTGCAGTTGGGCGCGGCGAAGATCGCCTGCGCCACGTCGCGGCCGACCTTGCGGGTGTCGATGTCCCAGGCCGCAACGACGCGGATGTCGTCGGGGCGATAGCCGCCCAGGGCGTGATGCATCAGCCCGATGGCGTCGTTGCGCCCGGCATAGTGGGTCAGGCCCTGCACCAGCGAGCTGGCGCAGTTGCCGACCCCGACGATGGCGATGTTGATCGGCATGTGGGCGTCTTTCATGCGGAGGGCCTTCAGGTCAGGGCCGGCTGGAGCGCGGCCGGCGCCGCCTCAACCCGCGCGGGCGCATATCGTTCGATCATCGCGGCGCAGAAATCCGCGAACTGCTGCGGATCATGCGGCGGGCTGGTGTGATGCGCGCCGGGGCCGAGATGTTCCGGTGTGAAGCAGAAGGTGACGGTGGTGTCGAAATCGGCCAGCGCCTCCATCTGGCGGTCGAACCAGCCCAGCGCGTCGGGGCGGAAGCTGTCGGCCCAAGACAGGCCCGTGCGGAGGTGTTTCACGCCCAGCCGCTTCATCCAGGCGACCGCGTCATCAAGGCGCGGGTCCTGGTAATGGAACCACTGCATCAGCCCCATGTCGGCGGCGTGGGGCGCATAGGCGTCCAGCCCCGGCTTGGGCGTGCCGTCCGCGCGGATCAGGCCCATGTAGAAATGGCGGTAGTAAGAGGAGCCCTCGGCCTCGCGGTGCCGCGTCGTCGCGCCCCATTCCTGCGGCAGGTCGAACAGCGAATACCAGAAGATGCGCGGCACCCGGCCGACCAGCAGCTCGGCCGTCTTCTGGACGCCGAAGACCTGCACCTCTTCCGCGCCGAAGGAACCGACGCCGACCTCGGTCACCCAGACGGGCTTGTCCGTCACGGCCTCGATCTCGGCCACCTTGGCGGGCCATTCCTGGATCTGCCACAGGTTCCAGTCCAGCGGGAAGCCATGCACCGCGACCACGTCCACGTGGTCCAGCGCCCCGTGGCCCTGCATCCGCTGCACCCACAGCGGATCGATCGGGGACATGCCGCCGAGGACGCGGGTGATCGCGGGGTTCGCCGCCTTGATCGCCTGCCCCGCGAGCGTGACGCATTGGCCGAAGCGCGACCAGTCCGGGTCGAGTTCAGGGTCCCAGTGGGACTTGTTGTTCGGCTCGTTCCAGATCATCGCGGCTTCGATCATCGGGCAGGCTCCTCGGGTCGGGCGGGATAGACCACGTGGGGTCCGTAATTGGCGAAGGGCACCTCGGCGGTGCGGCACAGATAGACCTCGTCGGCGGGGCCGGCTTCCACGGCAAAGCCCGAGGCGCGCAGCATCGCCTCGACCCCCGCGCGGTTCGGGACCCACCAGTTGGTCCAGTCATGGGCCCATTTCCGCTCGATGAAGGCCATGCGGGGCCAGTCGGGCTGCTGGAAATGGGCATCTTCCGAAAAGTCGTAGTCCTCGGCGTGCTCGGCCACGGTGTCGGGGCCGCGCGTCAGCGTCTGGAACAGCATCATGTCGCCCGCGACATGCTCGCGGATCAGGTCCAGCGCCAGCAGCGGGTGGCGCAGGTGATAAAGCACGCCCATGAAGATCACGAGGTCGAAGCGTTCGCCCAGGCGCCCCACGTCATAGACGCCCATCTGGCGGAACTCGACGCCGTCCTCGCCCAGCACCTCGGCGGCAAAGCGGGCCTGCGCCAGGTAGCGGGCGTCCATGTCGATGCCCAGCACGCGGGCGGCACCCCGGCGGCGCATCTCGAAGCTGTAGAAGCCGGCGTTGCAGCCGATGTCGAGCACGGTTTTCCCGGTCAGATCCTCCGGCACCAGATGCGAAAAGCGGGCGAACTTGTCGGCGGGGTAATCCCCCAGGAAATGGCCGGGAGCGGTGCGGATGCCGTTCAGGTCCAGGTTGTGGAACCACGGCCCGAGACCCTCGACCCTTTGCGCGATCTGCGTTGCGTTCATTGTCCGTTCCGTCAGGCAGTGCCGTTGAGGGTTAGGACATGCCCCGCGCCTTGTCCATGCGCCATCAGCCAGCTGACCGAGGCGGGCGCGATCTCGAAGCGCAGCAGGTTGTCCAAGGGCAGCCCCAGCACCTGCGCGACCACCCCCCGGATCACGTCGCAATGGCTGACGCACAGCACCGGGCCGCCGCCCTGCCCCGCCAGATGGTCGATGTGGCGCATGGCGCGGGCGACCGCCGCCGCCATCGTCTCGCCCCCCGGGGTCGGCGCCGTTCCGCGCGCGGCGTTCCAGCGGTCCCAGTCCGGCTCGCCATCCAGGTCGGCGAAGCGCCGCCCCGACCAGCCGCCGAAGTCGATCTCGTCGAGGTCCGGCGCAAGGACCGGCGTCAGGTTCAGCCCGGCGCCCAAGATGTCCGCCGTCTCCACCGTCCGGCGGCGCGGACTGGTGCTGATCGCCGCAACGCCCTTTCCTGAAAGCCGCCGCGCAAGGGCCACCGTTTCCTCGCGCCCCGCCGCGTTCAGCGCCACGTTGCGGGTCCGTCCGCTCAGCCATGTGCCCAGGTCGTCATGCGATCCGTGGCGGACCAGCCCGATCAGAACGCCCATGCCAAGCCCCCGCTGTGCCGTAAAAACCATGTCAAGCAACAAAGATGAAGAAGAAGATGGAACCCTTGTCGCATGAAGGCTTTTACATCACGACATTGAGACTGCTTCAATTTCCAAGAAACCGACGACGAGGGACAAGTTGGAAAAGGTTCTGATCACCGGGGGTGCAGGGTTCATCGGCCGCTTCGTCGCGGACGAGCTTCTGCGGCGCGGCCACCAGGTCCGCGTGCTGGACGCGCTGATCCCGCAGGTGCATGGCGAGGGCGCGGGCCGCCCCGAGGCGCTGAACAAGGACGCCGAGTTCATCCACGGCGACGTCCGCGACGGGGAGGCCGTGGCACGCGCGCTGAAGGGCGTGGACAGCGTGATCCACCTCGCCGCCGAGGTCGGCGTCGGCCAGTCCATGTACGAGGTCGAGCGCTACACCTCGACCAACGACGTGGGCACCGCGGTCCTCTTCGAGAAGCTGATCGACAATCCCGTGCGCCGCGTCGTCACCGCCTCGTCCATGTCGATCTATGGCGAGGGGCTTTACAAGGATGCCGACGGCGCGCTGGTGCAGGACGCCGAGCGCGTAGGCATCCGCGACGGGCTGAAGCAGTGGGACCCGGTCGATGCGCAGGGCCGCCCGCTGACCCCGGTCGCCACGCCCGAATGGAAGCAGCCGAACCTCGCCTCGATCTATGCGCTGAACAAGTATGTGCAGGAACGCACGACCCACATCATGTCCGCCCCCTATGGGATCGAGGGCGTGTGCCTGCGGTTGTTCAACGTCTTCGGCCCCGGACAGGCGCTGTCGAACCCCTATACCGGCGTTCTGGCGATCTTCGCCTCGCGCTACCTGAACGGCCAGGCGCCGATGATCTTCGAGGACGGCGAGCAGCGCCGCGACTTCGTCCATGTCTCGGACGTGGCCCGCGCCTTCGCCGAGGCGCTGAGCCTGCCGCAGGCGGCGGGCGGCACCTTCAACATCGGCTCGGGCAATGACCGTTCCGTGACCGAGGTTGCGCAGGAACTGGGCCGGGCCATGGGCCGCAATGACCTCGAACCCCTGATCGTCGGCAAGGCGCGCATTGGCGACATCCGCCACTGCTTCTGCGACACGACGCTTGCTGCCGAGAAGCTGGGCTTCCGCGCCGACACCGACTTCCGCGAAGGGTTGGCGGAGCTGGCCGAATGGGTCGCCAGCCAGACCGCCGTGGACAATGTCGAGAAGATGCGGGCCGAGCTCGACAAGCGCGGGCTGGTGGCATGACGCGGCGGACCGACGCATCCGCCGATCCCCGGCCCGTGCTGGTCACGGGCGGCGCGGGCTTCATCGGCTCGAACCTCGCCGACCGGCTGGCCTCGGACGGCCACCGGGTCATCGTCTATGACGCGATGAGCCGTCCCGGCGTGGAACGCAACCTTGCCTGGCTGCAGTCCCGCCACGGCGAGAAGATCGTCCATGTGCAGGCCGACATCCGCGACGGCGCCCGGCTGGCGCAGGTCGCACGCGAGGCCAAGGTGGTGTTCCACATGGCCGCGCAGGTCGCCGTGACCACCAGCATGGTCGAACCGATCGAGGACATGACGATCAACCTGATCGGCACCGTGAACCTGCTCGAGGCCCTGCGCGCCAAGGGTGACGGCACTCCGCTGATCTTCGCCTCGACCAACAAGGTCTATGGCGACCTGGCCGACCTCGACTTCGCGCTGGAAGGCGAGGCCTACGAGCCCACCGACGCCGACGTGCGCGCTCATGGGATCGGCGAGGCCCGCCCGCTGGATTTCCACACGCCTTATGGCTGTTCCAAGGGCGCGGCGGACCAGTATGTGCTGGACTATGCCCGCAGCTACGGCGTGCCCACCTGTGTCTTGCGGATGTCCTGCATCTATGGCCAGCGCCAGATGGGGACCGAGGACCAAGGGTGGGTCGCCCATTTCCTGATCCGCGCGCTCAAGGGCCAGCAGATCACGCTGTTCGGCGACGGCTGCCAGGTCCGCGACATCCTCGACGTGTCGAACGCCGTGGAAGCCTATCTCGCGGCGTGGGCGCGGATCGAGGAAGTGCAGGGCCGCGTCTTCAACCTGGGCGGCGGGCCGCAGAACGCGGTCAGCCTGCGGCAGCTTCTGGACTTCGTGGGCCGGATCATCGACCGGCCCGTGGACATCCAGTTCTCGGACTGGCGGGCGGGCGACCAGCGTTATTTCGTGGCCGACACCCGTGCCGCCGAGAAGGCGCTGGACCTGTCGCCCAAGGTGGACTGGCAGGAGGGCGTGACGCGGCTGGCCCAGTGGCTGGCTGCGGAAAACGGCGTGAACCTGCCCGTGGGGCAGCCGCCCCTGAAGCAGTCGGCATGACGCGGCTGCTGATGACCACCGATGCGGTCGGCGGGGTCTGGCAGTATTCGCTGGAACTCGCCGCCGCGCTGAAGGCCGAGGTGGTGCTGGCGGTGCTGGGCCCCGCGCCCGATGCCGACCAGCGCGCGGCGGCGGAGGCGGCGGGCGTGAGGCTGGTGGACACCGGCCTGCCGCTCGACTGGCTGAGCGACGGCCCCGCGCCGGTGCTGGCCGCGGGCGAGGCCGTGGCGAGGCTGGCGCACGAGGTCCAGGCGGATGTGGTGCATCTGAACGCCCCCGCGCTGGCGGTTGCCCGCTTCGCCCAGCCGGTCGTCGCGGTGAACCACGGCTGCCTCGGCACCTGGTGGGACGCGGCGCGGGGAGGTCCCGTGGACCCTGCGCTCGCCTGGCTGCCGGAACTGGTTGGCCGGGGCTTGCGCGCGGCGGATCGCGTCGTCGCCCCGACGCGCGCCTATGCCGAGGCCACTGCGCGGCGGTATGCCCTGCCGATCCTGCCCGCGACGGTCCACAATGGCCGGACGCCCTTGCCCCTGCCCGAAGCACCGCCCTTCGAAGGCGCGCTGACGGTCGGGCGGCTGTGGGACGAGGTCAAGGACAGCGCCACGCTGGATGCGGCCGCCGCCCTGCTGGACGCCCCCTTTGTCGCCATCGGCGCGACCCGCGCGCCGCACGGCGCGACGGTCACGCCTACGCATCTGCAGGCCACCGGTCCGCTTCCGGCCGAAATCATCGCCCACTGGCTGGCCCGCCGCCCGGTCTTCACCAGCGCCGCGCGGTTCGAGCCCTTCGGCCTTGCCGTGCTGGAAGCCGCGCAGGCCGGCTGCCCGTTGGTTCTGTCGGATATCCCGACCTTCCGCGAACTCTGGGACGGTGCCGCCACCTTTGTCGCGCCCGGCGACGCGCAAGGCTTTGCCGATGCCATTGCCGGGCTGCTGGCCGAACCCGCGCGCCATGCTGCGCTTGGGCAGGCCGCCCGCCAGCACGCAGCCCGCTACACCCCCGCCGCGACGGCCGCACGGATGGCCGAGATCTATCGCGACGCGCTTTCAAGACGGACCCAAGCCGCATGAAGATCGTCTATTTCACCCATTCGCTGCAAAGCTGCTGGAACCACGGCAACGCCCATTTCCTGCGCGGCGTGCTGCGGGAGTTGATGGCCCGGGGCCATGCCGTCCGCGCGCTGGAACCGCAGGGCGCCTGGAGCCTGGAAAACCTGCTGCGTGACCACGGGCAGGCGGGGCTTGACCCCTTCCGCCGGAACTATCCCGACCTGTCGGTCGAGACCTATGACCCCGCCGCCGATCCGGTGGATCTGGCGGGCGATGCCGACCTGGTGATCGTCCACGAATGGAACGACCCGGCGCTGGCGGCCACGCTGGGCAAGGCGCGCAAGGGGGCCGCGCGGTTCAAGCTGCTGTTCCACGACACCCATCACCGCGCCGTCAGCGACCCGGATGCGATCCGCGCCTTCGACCTGTCGGGCTTCGACGGCGTGCTGGCCTTTGGCGAGACGCTGTCCGAGGTTTACCGCCGCTGGTGCTGGGGCGACCGCGTCTGGACCTGGCACGAGGCCGCCGACACTCGGCTGTTCCATCCTCCGCTCAAGGAAACCGACCGCGAGGGCCTCGTCTGGATCGGCAACTGGGGCGACGGCGAGCGGACCGAGGAACTGGAACGCTTCCTGTTCCGCCCGGCGCGGGACGCGGAGCTGGCCCTCGACATCTACGGCGTCCGCTATCCGGCCGAGGCGCTGGCGACCTTGGACCGCTACGGCGTGCGCTATCATGGCTGGGCACCCAATGCCGCGGCACCCGGCATCTTCGCCCGCCACATGGCGACGGTCCACGTCCCGCGCCGCTTCTACACCACGATGCTGCCCGGCATCCCGACCATCCGTGTCTTCGAGGCGCTGGCCTGCGGCATCCCCCTCGTCTCGGCCCCGTGGAGCGACAGCGAGAACCTGTTCCGTCCCGGCGACTTCCTGTTCGCCCGCGACGGGGCCGAGATGACCGCCCACCTGCGGGCGCTGTCGAACGACGCCGACCTGCGGGCCTCGCTTGTCGCGCGGGGGCTGGAAACCCTCCGCGCCCGCCACACTTGCGCCCATCGCGCGCAGGAACTTCTGTCCATCGCCGCCCAGCTCGGCCTCAACCTCGGAGCCTCTGCGGCATGAAGATCGCATTCTACGGATCGAGCCTGCTGTCGTCCTACTGGAACGGCGCGGCCACCTATTACCGCGGCATCCTGGGCGAACTCGCCAAGCGCGGCTATCAGATCACCTTCTACGAGCCCGACGCCTTCGACCGGCAGAAGCACCGCGACATCGACCCGCCGGACTGGTGCCGGTCCGTCGTCTATCCGGCGACCGAGGACGCCATGCGCGGCGTCCTGGCCGAGGCGGCGGACGCGGACATCGTGGTCAAGGCCAACGGCGTCGGCGTTTTCGACCGCGAGCTGCTGGAGGGCATCATTGCACAGGCCAGGCCCGGCGCCCTGAAAATCTTCTGGGACGTGGACGCCGCTGCCACCCTGGACGAGATGCGCGCCGACGACAGCCATCCCGTGCGGCGGGCGCTGCCCCACCTCGACATGGTGCTGACCTATGGCGGCGGCCCCCCGGTGGTGGACGCCTACCACGGCTTCGGCGCAAAGCTGTGCGAGCCGGTCTACAATGCGCTGGACCCCGCGACGCACCACCCCGCGCCGGCGGATCCGAAGTTCGCCTCGGACCTCGCCTTCCTCGGCAACCGCCTGCCCGACCGCGAGGCGCGGGTGGAGGAGTTCTTCCTCAAGCCCGCCGCGATGCTGGCGGACCGCAGCTTCCTGATCGGTGGGAACGGCTGGGAAACCAAGCAGATGCCGGGCAACGTCCGCCATCTGGGCCACGTCTACACGCATGAGCACAACGCCTTCAACTGCACGCCGCTGGCGGTCCTGAACGTCGCCCGCGACAGCATGGCGAACGTGGGCTTTTCCCCCGCCACCCGCGTCTTCGAGGCGGCAGGCGCGGCCGCCTGCCTCATCACCGACGCCTGGGAAGGGATCGAGCTGTTCCTGACCCCGAACTCGGAGGTGCTGGTCGCCCGCGACGGGCAGGACGTGGCCGATCATCTCGCCAGCCTGACGCCCGAGCGCGCGAAGGAGATCGGGCAGGCCGCGCTGGCGCGGATCAAGGCCGAACACACCTATGCCCTGCGCGGCGCGCAGGTGGACGCGCTGTTCAAGGCCCATGCGCGGCAACCCGAGGAGGCCCGGGCATGAAGCTGGTCGTCCTCGGCCTGTCGCTGTCGTCCTCATGGGGGAACGGCCACGCCACCACCTTCCGTGCGCTGCTCAAGTCCTTCGCCCGGCGCGGGCACGAGGTGCTGTTCCTTGAACGCGACGTGCCCTGGTATGCGAGCCAGCGCGACCTGACCGACCCCGACTGGTGCCGGCTGGAGTTCTACGCGGACCTTCCCGGCCTCGACCGCTGGCGCGAGGAAATCGCGCAGGCGGATGCCGTGATCGTCGGCTCCTATGTCCCCGAAGGGGTCGAGGTGTCCCGCCGCGTCCAGTCATGGGCGCGCGGCACGACCGGCTTCTACGACATCGACACGCCGGTGACGCTCGCCAAGCTGGAACGGGGCGACTACGAATATCTCTCGCCCGAGGTCATCCCCGGCTTCGACGTTTACCTGTCCTTCACCGGCGGCCCCACGCTGCGGCATATCGAGCGGCATTACCGCTCGCCCATGGCGCGGGCGCTTTACTGCTCGGTGGACCTGGACCTTTACGGTCCGCGCGAGGTGCCCAAGCGCTGGGACCTGTCCTACCTTGGCACCTACAGCGACGACCGCCAGCCGACGCTGGAACGACTGCTGCTGGAACCCGCCCGCCGCCGTCCCGACCTGCGCTTCGTGGTGGCGGGACCGCAGTATCCGTCCGGCATCGACTGGCCCGAGAACGTCGAGCGGATCGAGCATTGCCCGCCCGCCGACCACGCGGACTTCTACTCGGCCAGCCGCTTCACCCTGAACGTGACGCGGGCCGACATGATCCGCGCGGGCTGGTCGCCCTCGGTCCGGCTGTTCGAGGCCGGGGCCTGTGCCACGCCCATCATCTCGGACAAGTGGGACGGGATCGAGACCCTGTTCCGTCCGAGGTCCGAGATCGTGCTGGCCGACGGCGCCGCCTGCGTGCTGGCGGCGCTGGACGGCGACGCGGGCGCCATGGGGCGTGCGGCGCGGACGCGGATCGAGGACGCGCATTCGTCCGACCATCGCGCGGCCGAACTGGAGGCGCATCTGGCCGAGGCGGCACATCACAAGGCTGGCACCCGACCAGTCGAGACAGCGGAGGGATGAGCATGAAGAAGACCAACCCCAACGGCTCTGGCGCGACCGTTCAACCCCTGGCGCTGAACGTCGTGGCGGGGGGCGCGGGCTTCATCGGCTCGCATCTCTGCCGGGCGCTGCTGGACCGGGGGGAATCGGTCCTCTGCCTCGACAACCTGCAGACCTCGCGGCCCTCGAACCTGCGGGCGCTGGAAGGGCATCCCCGCTTCCGCTTCCTCCGGCATGACATCAGCCAGCCCCTGCCGGCGGAACTGACGCGCCTGGCGCCGCGCATCACCCGCGTCTGGAACCTCGCCTGCGCGGCCTCTCCGCCGCTGTACCAGCGCGACCCGGAACACACGATGCTGACCAACGTGGTCGGCACCAACAACCTGCTGCACCTGGCCGAGGCGGCGAAGGCGCGGTTCCTGCTGACCTCGACCAGCGAGGTCTATGGCGACCCCGAGATCCACCCGCAGGCCGAGGATTACCGCGGCAATGTCAGCTGCACCGGCCCCCGCGCCTGCTATGACGAGGGCAAGCGCGCCGCCGAAGCGCTGACCTTCGATTATGGCCGCGCGGGCCGGGCGCAGGTCCGCGTCGCCCGCATCTTCAACACCTACGGCCCCAACATGGACCCCGACGACGGGCGCGTGGTGTCGAACCTGATCTGCCAGGCGCTGAGGGGCGACGAACTGACCGTCTATGGCGACGGCAGCCAGACCCGCTCCTTCTGCTATGTCTCGGACATGGTGGCGGGCCTGATCGCGCTGATGGACGCCGAGTTCGACGGGATGGAGCCGGTGAACTTGGGCAACCCCCACGAGATGACGGTGAACGAGCTTCTGGGCCATGTGCTCAAGCTGACCGGCACCCGTGCCCGCGTGGTGCATCATCCGCTGCCCGAGGATGACCCGCGCCGCCGCCGCCCCGACATCAGCCGCGCGGGCGCGCTGCTGGGCTGGGCGCCGCGCGTGCCGCTGGCCGAGGGGCTGGACGCCACCTGCGCCTGGTTCGCCGAGGAACTGGTGGCCGAGCCCGCGGCCGGGGTCGCCGGCTGAGCATCATGGCCGATCCCTGGACGCAGGCCATGCGGCGTGGCGACTTCCCCGCCGCCTGGGCCGTCGCGGACCGGGCGCTGGCGGCGCGCGACCCTGCCACGCGCGACGATCCCTCGCTGCCCTATCACCTGCGATGGGTCTGGGACGGGCGGGTCTTCGACGGCCGGGACGTGCTGGTCCGCTGCTATCACGGGCTTGGGGACACACTGATGTTTTCCCGATTCCTGCCGGTGCTGGCCCGGCGCGCGGCGCGGGTCACGGTCGAGATGCAGCCCCATCTGGTCCCGCTGTTCCGGGGCTTTCCCGGCATCGACCGGCTGGTGCCCTTCGACGTGGCCCACCCGCTGCCACCGCAGGATTGCGACCTCGAGATCATGGAGCTGCCCCTTGCACTGCGCGCCGCGCCGTCGGACGCGCCGATGCCAAGGCTGGAGGTCACCCGCGCGGCGCTGCCCACCGGGACGATGGCGCTCTGCTGGGGCGCAGGGGACTGGGACCCCGACCGCGCGGTGCCGGAAGGGATGCTGGCCCCTCTTTGCACCGGTCCGGCGCTGTCGCTGATGCCGGGGCCGACCGCGCTGCCGGTCCTGAACCCGCAGGGCTGCCCCCTAGACATCATGCTGACGGCGCGGCTGGTCGCGGGCTCGGCGCTGGTCCTGACCGTGGACACGATGATCGCGCATCTGGCGGGGGTGCTGGGTCGCCCCGTCTGGCTGATGCTCAAGCACGACCCCGACTGGCGCTGGCCCGTGCCCGGCACGCGCACGCCCTGGTATCCGTCGATGCGCGTCTTCCGCCAGCCGGGCCCCGGCGACTGGACCAGTGTGATCGCCGAGGTCGCCCGGGCGCTGAAAGGGACCGACGAACGAAGGACGATGACATGACCGAGACCCGCCCCGCCCCGCTGGCCCCCGTCTCCTGGGGCGAGCTTCTGGACAAGATCACCATCCTCGAGATCAAGGCCGAGCGCATCGCCGCCCCTGCCGCGCAGGCCAACGTGGGCCGCGAGCTTTCGCTGCTGCGCGGGATCGCCGCCCCCATCCTGGACCAGCCGGGCCTTGCGCCCCTGCTGGACGGCCTGCGCCGCGTGAATGCCGCGCTGTGGGACATCGAGGACGACATCCGCGCCCGGGAAGCGGCAGGCGATTTCGGCCCCCGGTTCGTGGAACTCGCGCGCTCGGTGTATCTGACGAATGACGAACGGTCGGCGCTGAAGCGGCAGGTGAACGCCCTGCTGCGGTCGGAACTGGTCGAGGAAAAATACCACGCCGCCGCGAAGATCGGGTAAGCTGCGGCAAGGACGACAGCCATGCAGATCACCCTTGCCACGCCCGACGACATCGAGACGCTGTTGGACATCCGCACGGGCGTCGCGCAGAACCACCAGTCGCGCGAGGAGCTGAGCCACCTCGGCGTGACGCCCGACCGGCTGGCCGAGATGCTGCGCACCCGCAGCCGTGCCTGGCTGTGCCATGCGGAAGACAGCGCCGCGGGCTTCGCCATGGCGGACGCCGCGCGGGCGACGGTCTTTGCCCTGTTCGTGCGCCCCGAGTTCGAGGGGCGCGGCGTCGGCCGCCGCCTGATGGCCGAGGCCGAGGCCTGGCTGTTCGCGCAGGGCTGGGACCAGATCTGGCTTGCCACCGGCAGCGACGAAAGCCTGCGGGCCTGGGGCTTCTATCTCCACCTCGGCTGGGTTCCGGCGGGGGTGCTGGACGACGGGCAGGTGCGCTTCGTCAAGCGCCGGGCCGATCTCATGCCCGGCTGAAGTCGAAGCAGCCGGCCGGCACGCCCGAGCCGCTGACCATCATCGCGCCCCGGGCGTAGAAACCCCAGCGCTTCCCGGGCGCGACATCGACCAGCACCACGGCCATCGTCGGGTCGGCCCAGACGATCCGCGCGTCGGCCTCGGCCAGGACCCTTTCGGCCTGCGCGGCATCGACCGAGGGGCGGAAGACGATCGCGGTCAGGGCCATGTCGGCGGGCGTGCGCTGCGCCCAGGCCCCCGCCCCCAGCGTGACCAGCGCCACCCCTGCCACGAAGGCGCCGGACGGCGCGGCTCCTCCGCCCCCGCGCCGCATCCGCAGGCCCAGAAGCAGGGGGACGATCCCGAAGACGACCAGCCACAGCAGGTCCCAGGCCAGCGGGTTGGGACTGTCGATCTTGATGCGGTGGATGCCCAGGAACCAGTGCGACAGCAGCGTGTCCACGACATGCCAGGTGCCGAAGCCGATCAGGATCGCACCCGTGACGATTCCGCGCGACACCTTTGCGTCGCGCCGATGCGCGCGCCACAGGGCGACCAGGCCCCATGCGGCGATCACATACATCAGCGCGTGGAAGACGCCGTCCCACATGACCTGCGCACGCAGGTCGCCGATGCCCGGCACGAGGCTCAGCAGGTGGTGCCACTGCAGGATCTGGTGCAGCAGGATGCCGTCGAAGAACCCGCCCAGCGCGAAGCCGAGGATGGCCCCGGCCCATATCCATTGCCTGTCGGTCATGGCGTTGTCTCCCCTGCGGGGAAAACATGAAAGCGCGGGGAATGTTCCCCGACAGGCTCAGGCGGCCTTGCCGTCGGGCTGTTCCTCGGGACCGGCGGCGGACTGGTCGCCCAGCACGTCCTCGACATAGATCATCCGCACGAGGATGATCGTCACCAGCAGCAGCGGCGTCGCCAGCAGGACGCCCATGAAGCCGAACAGGACGCCGAAGGCCACGACCGCAAGGATGGTCAGGACCGGCGGCAGCGAGCTTGCCTTGCTCTGGATCACCGGCATCAGCACGTTGCCCTCGACCTGCTGGATCACCAGAAACAGGATCGCGGCCTGGACCGCCTCGGTCGGGCCCTGCGCCAGCGCCAGCAGGATCGCGGGAGCCGCGCCCAGCCAGGGGCCGACATAGGGGATGAAGTCCAGCAGCCCCGCGATCAGCCCCAGCGCCATCGCCAGCGGCACCCCGATCAGCCACAGGCCCACGCCCGACAGCACCGCGACGGTCGCCATCGCCAGCCCCTGCCCGATCAGCCAGCGCCACAACCCCCGGCCCAGCGCGTCCATGATCTCGGCCGCGCGCCGGCGCTTGTCGATGGGGATCAGGTGCAGCACGCCCCGCCGGTAAAGCTGCGGGTCCGAGGCGAGGAAGACCCCCACCGTGATGACGATGACCACGTTGGCCACCACGCCCACAACCGTGGACACGGTGCCGCTGATGGTGCCGAGGATGTTCCAGCTTGGCCGTTCCTCGACCGAGGGCACACGCTCCAGCAGGAACTGGCCCCAGGAAAAGCGTTCCAGCAGCGCCTGCGCCTGATCCAGCGCGGCGGGCAGGCTGCGGATGACCTGGTCGACCTGCCCGAAAAGCTGCGGCCCTAGGAAGACGATGCCCAGCACCAGCAGCGCCGCGATGCCCAGCGCCACGACCACCACCCCGGCCGAGGTCGGGATCGGCGTGTGCCGCGACAGCACCAGCGCGAGATGGCGCAGCAGCACCGCCAGCAGGATGCCCGCGAACGCCAGCAGCAGCACGAAGGACAGGTGCCAGGCCGCCAGCACCAGCAGGCCGATCAGCAGGGTGACGAAGACAGCGGCGGGAAGGGCTCGGGGCATGGGGCGCCTGAACTGAGGACCTCGAGGCCCCGCATCCGGTCAGCCGCACGGCACCTCTGGCCCGAGGGTCGCCGAACTTCCCCGCGGACGCAAGCCGCCGGCTGCTTTCCCCCGCGGGTCGGGTCAGGCGCCCGCCAGCAGCCTGCGGGCGAGCGAAAGGTCCTCGGCCAGTTCCGCCCGCGCCTCGGCCGCCCGGCCCGCGTCGGGGATGCGCAGGATATACGAGGGGTGCCAGCTGAGCAGCACGGGGCCGGTGGCCGTCTCCTCGACGGTGCCGCGCCGCTTGGTGATCCCGGCGCCGTTGCCCGTCAGCGCCAGCGCGGCCGTGGCACCCAGGCCGAGGGTCAGTTGCGGCCGGACAAAGTTGCGTTCCAGGTCCAGCCACCACTTGCAGGCCGCGACCTCGCCCTTGTCGGGGGACTGGTGGATGCGGCGCTTGCCGCGCGGGGTGAACTTGAAGTGCTTGACGGCATTCGTCATCCACGCGCCGTTGCGGTCGAGGCCCGCGGCCTGCATCGCCTCGTCCAGCACCTTGCCCGCCGGGCCGACGAAGGGGCGGCCTTGCAGGTCCTCCTGGTCGCCCGGCTGCTCGCCCACGACCATCAGGCGGGCGTCCGCTGGCCCCTCGCCAAAGACCGCCTGCGTGGCATGGCGGCACAGGCCGCAGCGGGTGCAATGCTGGACGGCGGCGCGGGCGTCCTCCAGCGTTCCGATCACCTCGGGCGGTTTCGGCATGGCGGCGCGGTAGCGTTCGGTGATGGTGGCGGCGCGCGCCGGGGCATGGGTCGCGCCCGCCGCCTGCATGGCGCGGACGCGGGCCTCGGCGCCTTCCAGCATGGCCGGGATCTGCGCCGTTTCCGGCATATTCTTCCAGTATTTCAGCGGCATGTGCTGGCGCATGGACCCCAGCTTGATCCGCGCCGGGTTGAAGATGTTGGTGAAATAGGTGGCCCAGAGCGATTCCGCCGCGTCGTCCGGCAGGTCGGGACGCGGGGCGCCGGGGGCGAAGCCGATCTCTCCGTCCTCGAAGATCACGCTGAGGTCCGGGGTGTGGATCGCCCAGTCCATGTCGGAAAAACGGCGGGCGAAGAAGCCGGCGTTCGCCTCGACCACACGATGCTCGGGCTCGAACCAGGCGGCGAAGCGGCGGCGGGTGTCGTCAGAGGGGATCTCGCGGAAGCGGACAAAGGCGCGCATCTTGTGGATGTCGCGGTAAACGGCCTTCTGCAGCGCGCCCAAGCGGCGGACCAGCGGATCGGCCGCGTCCGACAGAAGCTGCGGCTGGTCCTGCAAGCGCATCAGCGCCTGATAGAGCAGGTCAGGCGCGACAGGGTCGCGGTGCAGGATGGCCTTTTCCGCGATGTCCAGAAAGGCGCGCGGCACTTTCAGCGCCCGCCCCTCTCCGACCGGCAGCGGATCGGCGTCGAACAGGCTCTGCTCGGCCTCTCCGACCACCCATTCCACCTGCGCGGGCGGCACGGCATGGGCGGCCAGCCGGCGGGCGGCATCGCGCCAAGCGTCCATCGTCCCGGTCTCGGGCAGGACGACGCGATGCATCAGAACAGGCTCAGCTGCTCGGCCGGAGGCGCGAAGCGGGCGCGCAGGTTTGCGGCGTCGATAAGCCCGCCGGGCGACCAGCCGGGCAGGCTGACGAAGGGCTTGGCCTTGGTCATCGACGCGCCGATGCGAACGAGGTCGTCCCATTGCAGCGTCCGGTGGCGGCGCGCGGACAGAATGCGGTCAACGGTCTTGGTGCCGAAGCCGGGGACGCGCAGAAGCTGCTCCTTCGTGGCGCGGTTCACGTCCACGGGGAAATCCTCGCGGTGCGCCAAGGCCCAGCCGAGCTTGGGATCGACGCCAAGGTCCAGCATCCCGTCGGGGGTGGCCGAGGCGATTTCTTCCGCCTCGAAGCCATAGAAGCGCATCAGCCAGTCGGCCTGATACAGCCGATGCTCGCGGATCAGCGGCGGCTTCACCAGCGGCAGCACCGCCGAGGAATCGGGGATCGGGGAAAAGGCCGAGTAATAGACCCGCTTCAGCCCGTAGCCCGCGTAAAGCCGCGCCGAGGTGTTCAGGATCGTCGCGTCGTTCGCCCCGTCCGCGCCCACGATCATCTGCGTGGACTGGCCCGCCGGGGCAAAGCGCGCGGGGCGCTTGCCGGTGTGGCTTGTCTCGCGGCTCGCCTCGCGGGTGCTGCGGACGCGGGCCATGGCGGTGCGGATCGTCTCGGGGCGCTTTTCGGGGGCCAGCGTGCGGATCGAGTCGTCCTGCGGCAGCTCGATGTTGATGGACAGGCGGTCGGCGTAAAGCCCGGCCTCGTCGATCAGTTCCGGCGAGGCGTCGGGGATGGTCTTGAGGTGGATATAGCCCTTGAAGCCATGCTCTTCCCGCAACGTCTTCGCGATCCGCACCATGTCGGCCATGGTCTGGTCCGGGCTGCGGATGATGCCCGAGGACAAAAACAGCCCCTCGATGTAGTTCCTGCGATAGAACTCCAGCGTCAGGGTCACGACTTCCTCGACCGAGAAGCGGGCGCGCTCGACGTTGCTGCTGACGCGGTTCACGCAATAGGCGCAGTCGAAGATGCAGAAGTTCGTCATCAGGATCTTCAGCAGGCTGATGCAGCGCCCGTCCGGGGTATAGGCGTGGCAGATGCCCGAGCCTTCGGTGGACCCCAGCCCCCCCTTGCGCGCATCGCGCCGTTCCGTTCCGCTGGACGCACAGGAGGCGTCGTACTTCGCCGCGTCCGACAGGATCGCGAGCTTGCGGGAGAGTTCTGGCGTCACGGAAGTTCCCTTGATGTTCCTGTCATATCTAGGGAAACGCGCGCCTCTTTCAACGGGTTTCGCCCGTCCTCCGCCGCGTCAGATGGCGGTCCAGTTCTGTTCCACCACCGCCTCCATCGCGACATAGGTCGAGGTCGAGGTGATATAGGGCAGCGCCGAGATCTTCTCGGCCATGATCTGCCGGAAATGCGCCATGTCGCGCGAGCGCAGCTTGATCTGATAATCGAAGCCGCCCGCGATCATGTAGCATTCCTCGACCTCGGGGATCTGGCGGACGGCGTCGTTGAAGGCCTCCAGCGCCTTCTGCCGGGTGTCGGACATGGATACCTCGACATAGGTCACATGGGTCAGCCCCAGCTTCAGCGGCGACAGGATCGCGCGGTAGCCGGTGATGATGCCGGATTCCTCCAGCCGCTTCAGCCGCTGCGCCACGGGGGTCTTGGACAGCCCCACCGCGCGGGCGAGTTCCGTCAGCGGGATCCGCGCATCGGCCAGCAGGATGGCGAGGATGCGGCGGTCGATGGCGTCCAGGTCCTTCATCCTGTTCCTGTCCTTCAACTTGGCCGTTCGGGCTATGAATTTGACGATCTTTGGTCACATCGTCCAGCGCGGCAGGTGTATCCTGCGCCATCCCTCATCCCCGAGAGCCTGCCATGACCCCTGCCGCCTTCCCCACCCTTGGCCAGGACGCCAAGTTCGCCGACGAAACCGCTGTCCTGGACCGGCTGGTGTCCGAGGCCGCGATCGGCGCGGACACCCGCCAGCGCATCACCCACCGCGCCGCGGCGCTTGTCCGCCGCATCCGCAGCGAGGCCAAGCCCACGCTGATGGAGCATTTTCTGGCCGAATACGGCCTGTCCACCCGCGAGGGCGTGGCGCTGATGTGCCTGGCCGAGGCGATGCTGCGCGTCCCCGACGCCCCCACCATCGACGCGCTGATCGAGGACAAGATCGCGCCCTCGGAATGGAACCGGCATCTCGGGACGGCGGCGTCCTCGCTGGTCAACGCCTCGACCTGGGCGCTGATGCTGACGGGCAAGGTCCTGACCGAGCCGCGCCCCGGCATCGCGGGCACCCTGCGCGGCGCGATCCGCCGCCTGGGCGAGCCGGTGATCCGCACCGCCGTGGGGCGCGCGATGAAGGAGATGGGCCGCCAGTTCGTGCTGGGCGAGACCATCGAGCGCGCGCTGGAACGCGGTGCCAGGCGCGAGGCGCAGGGCTATACCTATTCCTTCGACATGCTCGGCGAGGCCGCGCGGACCGAGGGTGACGCCGCCCGCTATGCCCGCGACTACGAACACGCCATCGCCGCCATCGGGCGCGCGGCCAAGGCGGATTCGATCGTGAAGAACCCCGGCATCTCGATCAAGCTGTCGGCACTGCATCCCCGCTACGAGGTCGCCAAGACCGAGCGGGTCATGGCGGAACTTGTGCCCGTGGTCAGCAGGCTCGCCCGTCAGGCGCGCGAGGCGGGGATCGCGCTGCACGTGGACGCCGAGGAACAGGACCGGCTGGTCCTGTCGCTGCAGGTGATCGACGCGGTGCTGTCGGACACGGCTCTTGCCGGCTGGGACGGCTTCGGCGTCGTGGTGCAGGCCTACGGCAAGCGCGCGGGCGCGGCCATCGACGCGCTGTATGACATGGCGCAGCGTTATGACCGGCGCATGAACATCCGGCTGGTCAAGGGCGCCTATTGGGACAGCGAGATGAAGCTGGCGCAGGTCGGCGGCATGCCGGGCTTCCCGCTGTTCACCTCGAAGACTGCGACGGACGTCGCCTATATCTGCCTCGCGCAGAAGCTCTTCGGCATGGGCGACCGGCTGTTCCCGCAGTTCGCCACCCATAATGCCCATACCGCCGCCGCCGTGCTGGAACTGGCCAATGGCCGCCCCTTCGAGTTCCAGCGCCTGCATGGCATGGGCGAGCGGCTGCACGACATCCTGCTGGCCGAGACCAAGGGCCATTGCCGCATCTATGCCCCCGTCGGCGCGCATCGCGACCTGCTGGCCTATCTCGTCCGGCGGCTCTTGGAAAACGGCGCGAACTCCTCCTTCGTGCACCAGATTGTGGATGAAAGCGTGACGCCGGAATCCATCGCCCGCGACCCCTTCGAGGCGCTGGCCGAGGCGCAGGCGCCCAAGGGCCTGAAGGCACCCGAGGCACTGTTCGCGCCGCACCGCCGGAACTCGCGCGGCTTTGACCTGTCCGACGCGGGCGTCCTGGACCGGATCGAGGCCGCCCGCCGAGTCCCTCTGCCCCCCGCCGCGCCGCTGACGGTGGCCGAGCCCTCGGGCACGACCCGGCCCGTTGTGAGCCCCGCGACGGGCGAGGTCATCGGCGAGGTGACGGAAGCCGACGAGGCCACCGTCGCCCGCGCGCTGGACGACGCCCGCACCTGGGACGCACCGGCGGCGGAACGCGCCGCCACCCTGCGCCGCGCGGCGGACCTGTATGAGGGCAACTTCGGCCCCATCTTCGCCACGCTGGCGCGAGAAGCGGGCAAGACCCTGCCCGATGCCGTGGGCGAGCTGCGCGAGGCGGTGGACTTCTTGCTCTACTACGCCGCCGAAGGCGAGAACGACACGCGCGCGCCCCGCGGCATCTTCGCGGCGATCAGCCCCTGGAACTTCCCGCTGGCGATCTTCACCGGGCAGGTTGCCGCCGCGCTGATGGCTGGAAACGCCGTGCTGGCAAAACCGGCCGAGCAGGCGCCGCTGATCGCGGCCATGGCCGTGCGGCTGCTGCACCAGGCAGGCGTGCCCCGCAGCGCGCTGCAACTGCTGCCGGGCGACGGCGCGACGGTGGGCGCGGCTATCACGGCGGACCCGCGCGTCAAGGGTGTGGTCTTCACCGGCTCGACCGACACGGCGCAGATCATCGCGCGCAGCATGGCGCAGCACCTCGACCCCGGCACGCCGCTGATCGCGGAAACGGGCGGGCTGAACGCCATGATCGCGGATTCGACCGCGCTGCCGGAACAGGCGGTGCGCGACATCGTGGCCTCGGCCTTCCAGTCGGCAGGCCAGCGTTGTTCCGCCCTGCGCTGCCTCTATCTGCAGGAGGACAGCGCGCCGCACGTGATCGAGATGATCAAGGGCGCGATGGACCAGCTGGCGGTGGGCGACCCTTGGCATGTCTCGACCGACGTTGGCCCCGTGATCGACCGCGACGCGCAGGCCAACATCGCTGGATACATCCAGGCGAACGGCAATGCCGTGCTACACCAGGGCGCACAGCCGGACGGCGGCACCTTCGTCGCGCCGACGCTGATCCGCGTGGGAGGCATCGGCGACCTGGAACGCGAGGTCTTCGGCCCCGTGCTGCACGTCGCCACCTTCCCGGCCGAGAAGCTGGACGAGGTCGTGCGCGACGTGAACGCCCGCGGCTTCGGCCTGACCTTCGGCCTGCACACCCGCATCGACGGCCGCGTGCAGGAGATCAGCGAGGCCGTCCACGCCGGCAACATCTACGTCAACCGCAACCAGATCGGCGCGGTTGTCGGCTCGCAGCCCTTCGGCGGCGAAGGGCTGTCGGGCACCGGCCCCAAGGCGGGCGGCCCGAACTACCTGCCGCGCTTCTATGCGCCTGAAGGGGCGGACCTGGCCGAAGGCGCCTTCGAGGGCGCGCAGGACATGGCCGCGCTGGAACGCGCGCTTCGCCAGACCGAGGAGCGCCGCATCGACGAGCGCCTGATGCCGGGCCCGACGGGCGAGATGAACCGCCTGAGCCTCTACACCCGCCCGCCGCTGCTGTGCCTCGGCCCCGGTCCGGGCGCGGCCCGCGCCCAGCGCGCGGCGGTCGAGGCACTGGGTGGATCGGCCGTCGAGGCCACGGGCCGGGTCGAGCCCGCCGCGCTGGCGCATCTCGACGGCTTCTCGGGCGCGCTGTGGTGGGGCGAGGCCGAGCTGGCCGAGGCTTACGCGCAGGCGCTGGCCGGGCGGAAAGGCCCGGTCCTGCCGCTGATCACGGCGATGCCCGACCGCGCCCATGTCGCGCATGAGCGGCATCTCTGCGTGGACACCACGGCGGCGGGCGGCAACGCGGCGCTACTGGCGGGGTGAACGTGAAGGCGGCGCCTGTCGCGGGCGCCGCCTTTCGATCCTGACTTGGGATTGGGGTCACGCCCGTGAAATAATGAAACCGCCCGAAGCTGCCTTCGGGCGGTTTTCTTGTTCCGGGCAGTGTCCTGCCGCCGAAAGCGGACCAGCGCTTACGCCTTCTCGCCAAAGGGCGCGCGTTCCAGCCGCTCCAGCATCTCCACCTCCTCGGCCGTCAGCGCGATGCCTTCCGCCGCCGAGCGCTTGCGCGCCTCGAAGCGGCGTTGGGACGGCAGGCGGGCGCCCTGGCCCAGGATCGCCTCGAACAGCGTCTCGGCGCGGGCGAAGGGATCGCCACGGCCGGCGGCGAAGCGTTCGGGCGAGAAGGCGAGGATCAGCTCGCCGTGGTGCGGGCCGAGGGTCGTGGTGCCGAGATAGTCGAGGCATTCGGCACTGGTCAGGTCGCCGATCATGGCGGCGGCCAGAAGCTCGATCATGGTCGAGATGGCCGAGCCCTTGTGGCCGCCGAAGGGCAGCATCGCGCCCGCCAGCGCCTCGGCCGGGTCGGTTGTGGGGTTCCCGTCGCGGTCCACCGCCGTGCCCTCGGGCAGCGGGCGGCCCTCGATCCGGTGCAGTTCCACGTCGCCCCGCGCCATGACCGAGGTGGCGAAGTCGAAGACGTAAGGGGACGCGCCCTTGCGCGGCCAGCCGAAGGCGAAGGGATTGGTGCCCAGAAGCGGCGCGGCTCCACCGGCAGGCGCGACGGTCGAATAGCTGGGGCACATCGCCATCGCGGCAAGGCCCTCGGCGGTGATCGCCTCGATCTCGGGCCAGAGCGCCGAGATATGGGTGCAGGAGTTCACGACCATCGCCGCGAGCCCGTGCTGCCGCGCCCGTGCCACAAGCACCGGCAGGCCCACGGCGAAGGCGGCGGTGGAAAACGCGCCCTTCGCATCGACGCGCACGATGGGCGAGCCGTCGTCCTGCAGTTCCGGCTCGGCCTGCGGCTGGACCTTTCCGGCGGCGACGGTGCGCAGGCAACCCTCGATCCGGTAGATGCCGTGCGACTTGCAGGCGTCGCGCTCGCCCGCGACGATGGTGGCCGCCAGCGTTTCCGCCTGAAGCTGCGACAGGCCCGCGGCCGCGAAGATGCGCGTGACCCTTTCGGCCAGGGCCTCGGGACTGACGGTGATCGGTTGGGCCATCATGCGCTCCTTTTCTTGCGGAAAAGGCGCCCTCAGCGGGCGCCCCAGGTATCGGTCAGCCGGTAGCCCTCGGGCCAGGGGTCCGAGGGGTCCAGCATGTGCTGGTGGATGCCGGTGATCCAGCCGCGCCCCGATATCTCGGGGCGGATCGCGGGCAGGTCGCCCACGGTGGTCGTGCCGAGGATGCGGCCGGCGAAGGTTGAGCCGATCAACGAGACAGCGGTCAGGCGGTCGTCCATCCCCATCTGCCCACGCGCGTGCAGGACGGCCATGCGCGCCGACAGTGCCGTGCCGGTAGGCGAGCGATCCACCTTGCCGGGACGGATCGCTACGGCGGCGCCGGCGCGGAGCTCGTTGCCTTCCCGCGTCACCGGGCCTGCGAAAAGACAGAAGGAGAAATGCCGCCAGTCGGGATTGGTCGGATGGTGGAAGCCAAGCTGCTCGTCGGCGGCCCTGGTGATGCGGACGCCGAGGCGGGCGATGTCATGCGCCTCGTCCGGGGTCAGCGAAAAGCCCATCGCGGCGGCGTCCACGATGACGAAGCTGTCGCCGCCGTAAGCGGTGTCCACGGTCAGGGAACCGATCCCCTCCACTTCCAAGGACGCGTCCAGCCTGCCCGCGAAGCTCGGCAGGTTCTCGACGAAGATGCGCTCGGCCTTGCCGTCCCTGCACTCGGCGCGGACGCGGACGAGGCCGCCGGGGGCTTCCAGCGTGATGCGCGTCTCGGGTTCGGTCATCGGCAGGATGCCCGCGTCCAGCAGCACCGTGGACACGCAGATCGAGTTCGAGCCGGACATGGGCGGCGTGTCCTCGGGCTCCATGATGATGAAGGCGGCGTCGGCCTCGGGGTTCTTCGGCGGCACCAGCAGGTTGACGTGGCGGAAGACGCCGCCGCGCGGCTCGTTCAGGACGAAGTTGCGCAGGGTGTTGTCGCGGGCGATCCAGCGGGACTGCTCCCACAGCGTCTCGCCGGGCGGGGGCGTCACGCCGCCCACGATCACGTCGCCGACCTCGCCCTCGGCATGGGCGGAGATCACGTGGATGGTCTTGCTGCTGCGCATCGCGGCCTCTCAGGTCAGCCAGTCGGGGATGGGGGCGGCGCGGCCGGTGCGCGCGGCGCGGGCGCAGTCGGCAAGGCTGCCGAAGCGCAGCGGGCGGCCGGACAGGCCGGGGCCGTAATGGGCGTATTTGCCCGAATTCGTCATCACCGCCCGTGCCTGCGGGGGAAACACCGGCTCGGTGATGGAACACCAACAGAGGTCGGGGATGACCTGCACGCCGTTGGCTTTCAGCCGCGCAAGCGTGCCGTCGCGGCCGAGGTCGGCGATGATCGCGCGGCCTGCGGTGACGATCAGCGGGATGGCGACGGGGCCGTCCAGCAGGTCGGCAAGCATCCGGCATTCGGGGGCCGAGGCATGTGGGCTGCCGACGGCGATCAGGTCCACCTGCTCGGGGCGGCCGTTCAGCTCGGTCCAGGCCCGCGAAAGATCGGCGCGGGTGATGCGGCCTTGGGCTGCATGGGGCAGCGGGGGCAGATGCGCCTCGGGCGTGACGCCCTCGACATGCAGCATCGGGGCGGAGGAAGTGGTGCCGAAGGCCCCGCACATGGCCTTCAGGTCGTCGGTCGATGGGTTCAGCCCCGCCACTCCGCGCAGCAGCGGGATCGAAGCCCCGGCGGCATGGCCCGCGACATAGCCGAGGAGCGGCCAGAAGGAGTCATCCGCGCCCTCGGGGGCCTCCACGTCCAGCACCAGCGCGGGGTGGCGGGCCTCCTCAAGATAGACCCCGGCCAAGGGGGCGCGGCCCGTGACGGCCATGCAGAGGTCGAGGTAATCGGGGTGCTTCGGCGTCCGCGCGCCGAGGACCGTGTTGGCGAAGATCACCGCGTTCGACTCCGCCCAGGCGATGTCTTCCCCCGCCGCCGGGCGGTCGGTCAGCAGATAGGGCGCGCAGGTGAAGCTGGGGCGGCAGCCCATGCGGACATAGGCGTCGGCCAGGCGCGAGGCGCGGGCGCCGAAATCGGGATCGACCCCCTGCCCCGGCCAGCCCTCGCGGTCCACCGAGATCGCGTTGATCGTCGTGGGCACCCGCACCTTCGCGCCGAGGTCTGCCATCTTCTCGGCGAAGATCAGGTTCGCCGGATGGGCGAGGATGGTGCCGTCCATGTGGCCGCGCGTGATGCCGGTCAGGCGCTCGGCCCCCTGCTGGCGGGCCATGGCGCAGACGATCCGCATGGCAAGTGCCGCCGCCTCGCCGTCCCGGCCATCAAGGATCGCGCGGTCCTCAGGGGTCAGCGTCAGGGCGGTGTCGGGGGCGTCTTCGATCGGGATCGAGAGGCCGCCGCCGGTGATGGCATCCGCCTCGATCCGCAGGCTCGGCTGGGCAGACAGGCGGGCGAAGTCCTCGGGGCTGACGCGCAGGACCGGCATCGTGCGGCCGAACATCTCGGCCCCGATCAGGGCGCCAAGGGTCAGGATGTCCTCGGGTTCGGAAAACACCAGCGCCGCCGGGGCACGGGCGTTCAGCATCAGGTCCAGCATGACGCCCGAGCCGGAACAGGACCCCCGGCTGGTCGGCATCATCGCCACGGCCCCGGCCAGCGCCTGCCCATGCGCCGGGTGATGGGCGTCGATGACGCGGGCGGTTTCGGGATCGACGCCGCCCCAGAAGCTGAGGCCCTCGGCCATTGCAAGGACTGGACCTTCCGCCAGCCCCGGCAGGATGCGGCGGGCGGTCATTTCACGACGAAGCCGTGGGCGAAGGGGTCACGCTCGTCGATGAAGATGGTGTTGTAGCCGGTCATCCGCGCCCAGCCCGCGACCGAGGGGATGATGGCGTCGCGGTCGCCCACGCGGGCGGCGGCCTCGACCCGGCCCTTGAAGATCGAGCCGATGATGGATTCGTGCCAGAACTCGTCCCCGACCTTCAGCTTTCCCTTGGCGGCCAGCTGCGCCATGCGGGCCGAGGTGCCGGTGCCGCAAGGGCTGCGGTCGATGGCCTTGTCGCCATAGAAGACGGCATTGCGGGCGTGCGCGCCCTCAACCGTCGGCTGGCCGGTCCAGAGGATGTGGCTCAGCCCGTTGATCGCCGGATGCTCGGGGTGGGTGAAGTCGTATTTCGCGTTCAGCGCCGCCCGCAGCTTGGGCGACCAGCCGATCAGCTCTCCGGCCGTGTGGTCGGCCATGTCGCGGAAGTTCTTCTGCGGCTCGACGATGGCGTAGAAGTTGCCGCCATAGGCCACGTCCACCACGATCTCGCCCAGGCCCTCGACCTCGGCCGTCAGCCCCTCGGCGTAAAGGAAGCCGGGGACGTTGGTCAGGCGCACTTCCTCGACGAAGCGGCCTTCCTGCCGGTAGGTCACGTCCACGCGGCCGGCGGGGGCGTCGATCGACAGCTTCCCCGGCTCGCGCGGCTGGATCAGGCCGTTCTCGATCCCCATGGTGATGGTGCCAATCAGCCCGTGGCCGCACATGGGCAGGCAGCCCGAGGTTTCGATGAACAGCACCGCCACGTCGCAGTCGGGGCGCGTCGGCGGATAGAGGATCGAGCCCGACATCATGTCGTGACCGCGCGGCTCGAACATCAGGCCGGTGCGGATCCAGTCGAAGTCGCGCAGGAAATGGGCGCGGCGTTCCAGCATCGTCGCCCCTTCCAGCCGCGGGCCGCCGCCCGAGACGAGCCGCACCGGGTTGCCGCAGGTATGCCCGTCGATGCAGGAGAAGGTGTGGGTCGTCATGCGAAGCTCCGGAAGCGTTGCGGCGAGAAGGCCGCGAGGTCGATGGCAGGGGTGCGGCCGGTCAGCAGGTCCGCGACCAGCCGGGCGGTGCCGGGGGATTGCGTCAGGCCGAGGTGGCCGTGGCCGAAGGCATAGGTCACGCGGGGCGTCGCCCGCGCCCGGCCGATGGCGGGCAGGCTGTCGGGCAGCGAGGGGCGGAAGCCCATCCACTGCACGCCGCCTTCGGTCTTCAACGCCGGAAGGAAGGCCTTGGCCTTCTTCAGCATCGCCTCGGACCGGCGGAAGTTCGGGGGCAGCTTGAGCCCGCCCAGTTCCACCGCCCCGCCGACGCGGATGCCGGTGGACAGGCGCGAGACGACGAAGCCGTGGCCGCCAAAGGTCACCTGCGTCCTCAGGTCAAGCGCCTCCGGGGGCAGCGTGGTGTTGTAGCCGCGTTCGGTTTCCAAGGGGATGCGCTCGCCCAGGGTGCGGGCGAGGCGGTGGGAAAAGGCCCCCGCCGCGACGACCACCTGCGCGGCGGTGAAGCTGCGGCCGTCGGTGGCGCGCAACTCGACGCCCGCGTCAGTGGGACGCAGGGCGGCGATCTCGGCGGTCTCGATGGCCCCACCACGGGCGCGGACGTGATCGGCCAGCGCCAGTGTGTAAAGCTTGGGGTCCGCGATGGAATACCAGCCGGGCGTGAAGGTGCCGTGGGTGAAACGCGGAGACAGGCCGGGCTGGACCTGCGCCATCTCGCCCGCGTCCATGTGGCGGAACTCGATCCCGTGGCGGGCGCGGGCGTCCCAGCCGGGCAGGCTCGCGTTGAACTCGGCCTGCGATTCATAGACCTGCAGGTTGCCCTCGCGCCGAAGCATGTCCGCCGTGCCGGTCAGGGCCAGAAAGCCCTCCAGTTCGGCCTTGGACAGGTCCATCAGCGCCGTCTGCGCGACGATGGACCGCGCCACCCGGTCGGGCGCGCAGGCCCGGCCAAAGCGCAGCATCCAGGGCGCGATCCGCAGGGCGTAAGCCGGCGGCACGGTCAGCGGTCCCAAGGGGTCCAGCAGCCAGCGCGGCGCCTTCCGCAGGATGCCCGGCGAGGCCAGCGGCAGGATATCGGTGAAGGCGAAGGCCCCCGCGTTTCCGGCCGAGGCGCCCGCCGCCGGGCCTTCCCGGTCGATCACGGTGACCGACAGGCCGCGATCCTGCGCGGCGGCAGCGATGGAGAGGCCGACGACGCCGGCCCCGATGACGATCAGTTCCGCAGTCATGTCAGTGGGTCGCGGCCAGGAACTTCTGCAGCTCGGGGTCCTTGGGCGCCCCGAACAGCTCGGCGGGCGGCGCGATCTCGGCCATCACGCCCTTGTGGAAGAAGGCCACGCGGTCGGAGACCTCGCGGGCGAACTTCATCTCATGCGTGACGCAGATCATGGTCATGCCCTCGGACGCCAGCATCCGCAGCGTGTCCAGCACCTCGCCCACCAGCATGGGGTCGAGCGCCGAGGTCACCTCGTCGAACAGCATGTAGGACGGCGACATGGCCAGCGCCCGGGCGATCGCCATGCGCTGCTGCTGGCCGCCCGACATGCGCGTCGGATAGACGCCCAGCTTGTCGCCAAGGCCCACATGGGTCAGCTGCTTGACCGCGACCTCCTCGGCCTGGGCCTTCGACATGCCCAGCACCTTGCGGGGGGCAAGGGTCACGTTTTCCAGCACCGTCAGGTGGGGGAAGGCGTTGAACTGCTGGAAGACGATGCCGATCTTCTGGCGCAGCTTGTTGAGGTCGGTGGACTTCGCGTGGACCTCGATCCCGTCCACGACGATGCGGCCGCCGTTGATGGGTTCGAGCCCGTTGATGCAGGTCAGCAGCGTCGATTTGCCCGACCCCGAGCCGCCGATCACTGTCAGCACCTCGCCCTTGTCGACGGTCAGGTCGATGCCCTTCAGCACCTCGAGCGAGCCGAAGGATTTGCGGACGTTCTCGATCTCAATCATTGGACCAGCGCCTTTCAAGATAGCCGCCAAGCCGGGCCAGCGGGAAGCTGATGAGGAAATAGAAGGCCCCGCAGATCATCAGCAGGAACAGCGGCTCCTGCAGGCGGGTGATGAGGATCTGCGTGGATTTCAGCAGCTCCGTCACCTGCACGACATAGACGAGGGCCGAGTCCTTCATGACCCCCAGCGCGAGGCCGATCCAGGAGGGCAGCGCGACGCGCGTCGCCAGCGGCATGACGATGTTGGTCATGTCCTGCCGCCAGGTCAGCCCAAGCGACCGCGCGGCGCGGCGGGTGGTCATCGGCACGGCCTCGATGCCGCCGCGCACGATTTCCGCGCAATAGGCGGCGGTGTACATGGTCAGCACCCCGCAGGCGACGGTGAAGCCGGACATCCGCAGCTTCAGCACCACGCCCAGGAAGGCGTTCGCCAGCACAAGCTGGATCAGCAGGGGTACGGACCGGAAGACGTCCAGCACGAAGGTCAGGGGCGCGGCCCACCAGGGGCCGACCTGATAGCGGACCACCCCGAAGATGATGCCAAGGATGGTGCCCAGCGCCACCGAGATCAGGGTGACAAGGATGGTGACGCCCGCGCCCTTGGCGAGGAAGACAAGGTCGGCGGTGCTCAGGGCCGTGTCGAACATGCGTGCCCCCTCAGTACCGGAACATGCGCCAGGCGATCAGCCGCGCGGCGGTCTGGATCACCTTGACGATCAGATAGAAGATGACGGCCGCGATGGCGAACAGCTCGAAGGTGCGGAAGGTCAGCGCGTTCAGGTCCTGCGTCACACCGAAAAGGTCGGTGTTCATCCCCACGGTCACGCCCAGCGAGGTCATCAGCACCGCCCAGACCATCTGGTTCGTCATGGGCAGGAAGGCGATGCGCAGCATCTGCGGCATGACGATATGGCGGAAGGCCTGCAGCGCGCTCATCCCCAGCGAGCGGCCGGCGCGGGTCTGCGTTTCCGGGATGGCCTTCAACGCGCCGCGGAAGTTTTCCGCCAGATAGCCTGCGTTGTTGAAGGTGATGCCCACCAGAAGCGAGACATAGGGGCTGAGATGGATGCCGAAGCTGGCCAGCCCGAAATGGGCCATGTAGATCTGGAACAGCGCGGGGGTGTTGCGCGCGACCTCGACCCAAGTTGTGGCGATGGCGCCGAGGATCCGGCTGCCGGACCGACGGAACACCGTCAGCAGGACTGCCAGCACGATGCCGATGACCATCGACAGGATGGCGATCTGCATGGTGACAAGGGCGCCGTCCAGCATCTGCGGCAGGCGCGCGAGGGCCTGCTTCCACTGGAATGTGTAACCGAACATGCCTGATCCTGTCCGTGTCGGGGAACGCGGCGCGGGTCGTTCCGCGCCGCGCCTTGGATCAGCGGTAGACGCCGTTCACGGTCAGGTCGGCGGGCTCGCCCTCGCCCACCCATTTCGCGTAAAGCTCGGCGTAGCGGCCGGTGCGGACCTGCTGGTTCACGAACAGATTCAGGTAGTTGATGAGGCCGTATTCCTCGCGCAGCGTGAACAGCGCGACATAGTCCGGCACCATCGGCGCCTTGTCCACGACGCGGATGCCGGGGAAGTTGCCCGACTTGACGTTGGCGTTGGCGACCTCGACCGTCGAGACGGTGGCGTCGAGCTGCCCCTGGCTCAGCGCCAGGAAGACGTCTGCCTGGGTCTGGTAGGGACGGAACTCGCCCTCGCCCCATTCCTTGACCTTGCCTTCCAGCCAGATCGCCTCGTAGGTGCCGGCGGTAGCGCCCACGGTCTTGCCCTTCATGCCTTCCCAGTTCGTCATCTCGACGCCTTCGCGGGCGACGACGGCGTTTTCGAAGGCATAATAGGGAACCGACATGCCGACGGTCTTGGCCCGTTCCAGCGTGTCCGAGGTCGAGGCCACGCCCACGTCCACCCGGCCCGCCATCAGCGCGGGGATGCGCTCGGGGAAGGGGGTTTCCACGATCTCGGCGGTGACGCCAAGGGCCGCGGCCAGGTCGTTGCAGTAATCGACGTCGAAGCCGATCGGGTTGTTCTGATCGTCGCGCATCCCCATGGGCGGGAAGTCCAGCACCACCGCGCAGCGCAGCGTGCCCGAGGCGATGATGTCGTCCAGCTTGTCGGCCTGGGCCGCGCCGGCGATGGCGGTGGCGGCGACCAGCGCCGCACCGAAGATCGAGGTCTTCATTGTCACACTCCCTGTCTGGCTCTCTGGCCGTTCGTCCTGACGTCGTCAGCTACCCGCGCGACTTGCAGCGGATCAACCTGATAATTCCGACAGTATTCCACATCGACCCGGCAAATCGACAGCTTGCTTTCAGGTGTAGTCGCCGGGGGCGGCGCCGGGCAGCCTGGTCCATTCGGCGTACCAGGCGCGGAACTGGTTGAACTGCGCCTCGGCCCAGGCGCGCTGGCTGGGGCTGAGCTCGTCCGTCTCGTTGAAATGCAGCGTATATTCCGCATCACCCTGCATGACCATCATGTGCTTGTAATAAAGCACGAGGTCCGTGCCCTCGTCCCATGACGACAGCACCTCAAGGGCCTCGCCCAGTTCGCGCGCGCGCAGGCGGGCACTCACGTTGCCCGCGGCGGCGGCCTTGGCCAGCGCGACGAAATGCAGGATCTCCTTCGGGATCACGTTGCCGATGCCGGTGATGGTCCCGGTCGCGCCCGCCTTGACATAGCCGTGGAAGACGCCGGTATCGACGCCCGCCATCAGGATCACCTCCGGGTCGGCGCTGGTGATGTGCTCGGCCGCGTAGGTCATCGCCTTGGTGCCGCCGAATTCCTTGAAGCCAACGAGGTTCGGATGCTCGGCGCGCAGGGCGAAGAACAGGTCCGCCTTGGTCTCGAAGCCGTAATGCGGGCTGTTGTAGATCACCGCCGGCAGGTCCGGCGCGGCCGCCAGAATGGCCTTGAAGTGGTTCTTCTGCGCGATGGGCGAGCTGCCGCGCGACAGGACGCGCGGGATCACCATCAGCCCCGCCGCGCCGACCTTCTGCGCATGGGCCGCATGGGCCACGGCAGCGCCCGAGTTCACCGCGCCGGTTCCGACGATGACCGGCACCCCGGCCTTCACCAGCCGTTCCACGCCTTCCATCCGCTGCGCATCCGTCAGCAGCGGCCAGTCGCCCATCGAGCCGCAGTAGACGACCGCCGACATGCCGGCCGCGATCAGATCCTGCGCCTTGCGGACCAGCGCGTCGAAGTCGGGCTGACGGTCGGCGGTGCAGGGCGTCATCAGCGCGGGGATCACGCCGGTGAAAATGTCGGTCTTCATGCTGGCTCCTTCGGCGCAGGGAAAGTGTGCGCGCCCCGAATCTGTGGTCAGGAGCATTCTTGCCGGATTGTATTTTCCATGTCGACAAAAATTTTCGATCAGAGCGGCACGTCCTCGCGGCGGTCACGGGCGAAGAAGGACTGGATCTGGCGGATGATCTGGTCGGCGTGGGCCCGGCCCAGCCGGTCGCACAGCTCGACGTCGCCCGCCTCGATCGCGGCGATGATGTCCTCGTGCTCGCCCACGATGCTTTGCGGCAGGCGGTCGTTGTAGGACTGGTAATACAGCCGCAGAAGCCGCCTCCCTTCGTCCAGCACGCGCAGAAAGAAGGCGATGTAGTAAGGGTTGCCGCCCGCATCCGCGATGGCGGCATGGAAGGCGCGGTTGGTGGCGATCATCGCCAGCGCGTCCTGCGCCTCGACCGCGGCGGCGAACTGCGCCTGGCGGGCACGGATGGTCGCCAGATCGGCGTCGCTGCGGTTCAGCGCGGCCAGCCGCGTCGTCACGCGATACATCAGCGTCATCGCGTCGAAGAAGTGATGCAGGTTCAGGAAGTCGATGTTGGCGACGATGGCCGAGCGGTTGGGCAGCGTCTCGATCAGCCCCTCGCCCGCCAGCCGCAGCAGGGCCTCGCGGATGGGCGTGCGGGACATGCCGAAGCGTTCGGCCAGCGCGACCTCGTCGATGGGGGTGCCGGGGGGCAGGACCAGTTCCAGGATCTCGTCGCGCAGCGCGTCATAAACCAGACGAACGCCCGAGCCGCGCTTGCGTTCGGATGGCGAATCAGGGGTGTCGGGCATCCGGCAGGCTCCAGCGCAAAGGGAAATCGCCGCCTGCTAGCGGTCCCGGGCAAAAGCGTAAAGGCTGGAAGATGGTACCGCCTCCCCGGCTTGAACGGGGGACCTCTGGATCCACAATCCAGCGCTCTAACCAACTGAGCTAAGGCGGCACAGGCGAAGCAGATAAATCGTCGCGGCGCCCGATGCAAGCGCATCTTGCCGTCTGCGGGCGCACTCGGCTAGACCGATCCGCGTCACAGCCATGCAAGGGGATCGCGCGATGGGCATCAACAAGGAAAGCGACGTCGCCGCCAACCTGCAGATCGGGCCGACCGACCTCGGGATGGTCCGCATCTATGTCGAGGGCGAAGGGATCGACCTGCCGCTGGACTTCGATCCCGAGGAAGCTACCGAGATCGCCGAGGAACTGCTGGCCGCCGCCGAGGCCGCGCGCGAGATCGGCCAGGGCGGCGCCAAGCCCAAGGGCAAGCCCCGCCCCAAGGGTCCCGCGCGGCGCTGAACCTGCCTGCGCGGTGGATAACTCGAGGAAGCCGTCGAACAGAGCGGCTCCCCTGCCCTATCCCTCGGTGAAGGCCCCCGGATCATTCACGCGCACCAGCCGGCAGGCCGCGACCCGCGCAATGTCGCGCAGCACCCGCGCCCGCCGCGCGGCGGCCAGCTTTGCCACGGGCGCCATCCGGGCGAGTTCCGCGCCATAGGGGTCGGCGACCAGCAGGCCATTGTCCTCGGGCAGAAGCTCCACAGGAAAATCGCAGTCGGTCGCCCAGAAGAAGCGGTCGCACCATTCGAGGTAGCCCTGCCACTTGCGGTCGCCCGTGAAATCCGCGCGGCAGCTCTTGCATTCGACGATCCAGATCTCGCCCGAAGGCGTGACCGAGATCACGTCCACCCGCAGTCCCGGCGCGGGCACGAATTCAAGCAGCGGCGCGTGGCCCATGCCCAGCAGCATCCGCGCGACGCCTCGGGCCAGCCTGTGGCCGGGCTGCGCGGGCAGCAGGTCGGCGGGGGATGAAACGTCGTCATGCATGCGCGCCACCATGAACGAAGCGGAAACATCCCGCAAGCGCGCGGGCCCGTGCAGGACGCTCTTGCGCAGCCCGCGCGTCCTTCCTACCTAGAAGAAAGGCGGGTTTCTGCTCTTCTCGTGATCGGCCATTTTTCCCACTGGCCTATAACTTCTCCGAGGGGGCTGGCTCTGTCAGGGCCCTGGTCCTGTTAACCGGCACCCACCTGGACATCCAGGCTTTCGGGGGAACCTGCGCCGTCACGGTCGCTGCGGTTCCCGCCACATCCAAAAGGCCGCCCCTTCGCGGGGGCGGCCTTTTCCATGGGCGCAAGGGTCACGGCAGGTGCGGCCAAGAAGAAAGGGCGGCCTTGCGACCGCCCCTTCCCGAGAGAGGTTCCGATCGAGGGAAGATCAGAACCCGACAACCAGCGAGACGCCGACCGTGTTGTCGGTGCGGATTTCCCGCTCCGAGTTGTATTCCGACTTGTAGGACACGCGGGTCGCGAGGTTGTCCGACATGCGGAAGTTCAGGCCCAGTTCGTTGGTCGCCAGGTCGTTGGCGTCCGACGTCAGGTAGTCGGTGTCGTTGGTCAGGAAGAAGTTGTCGTTGAACGCGTGGTAGAAGCGCGACGACACGATGTAGCCGGTGTCGGTGTTCGACTCGAGGCCGTCATCTTCCGCGAAGTCCACCAGCTGGGTGTAGCGGATACCGACACCAGCCTGCACGCGCCATGCGGTCTGCTGGTTGTTGATGATCCGGTAGCCCGGGCCGATGCCGATGAACGCGTCGCGCTTGGCGCGGCCTTCGTATTCGGCGATCTCGTCCGCGTCGAGGACGGGGTCGAGGTCTTCCCACTCTTCGGCCAGACCGTCGGTGCTCACGCGGCCCAGAATGAACGCGTAGAGCTGGTCGTTAAAGTAGTAGTTGCCGTCATAGATGACGGAGGTGTCCTCGGTTTCCTTGTCGCCGTCGTCATCCTCGCTGAATTCCAGGAAGATGCCGACCGACTGCTGGAACGGGCCCGCGTTGTGCGACAGGCGGCCGCCCAGGGTGAAGTCCTGGTTCTCGTCGTTGCCATCGCGGCCGGTGTAGGACAGCGCGATCGAGCCGAACAGACCTTCGCGGGCGCTGTCGGGGCGACCGAAGCGGCGCGGGTCGCTGGAGCGGGCGAAATCGTCTTCGACCGCATCCTCGACGTCGGTGATCTGCTCGTTGATGTTGCCCGCGCCGATGATGCTGGCGCCAGGGGCGAATTCAGTCTGTGCGAACGCCGGGGCGCCAAGCAGAATGGCCAGGGCGGACGCACTCGCGAACAGGGAAATCTTTTGCATTCTGAGCCTCTCGATCCTTCTGCGACCACTCAGATGGGTCGCTCGATGATACAACGCGGATCTATGGATCAGGTGCCCAAGCGTTAAGACCCGGGGACAAGACCCGAAGCTCACGGGAACGTGATGGAACCGGCACAGAGCCGATCAGGAAGGCTCCCGACCTGCCAAAGAAGGGTTGCCTCGGCAAAAAGAACAACGTGGGCACAAGGGGTTGCGCAACCAAGGCGCGACGGCTTGCAGGCCGACTGCGCTGTGCGTTGAAAGAAGCCCGGCCCTGCAGTGCAGAGCCGGGCCGGATCGGACTGTTGCAAAACTCGCACAATTCCCGTGGCAAACTGACCCGGAAACGCTCCCGCTCAGCGGCGGCGGGACGCGGCCGGGGCAGGCGCCAGCACCGGCTCGGGCGTCGCCACGGGGGCGCGGGTGCCGCCGCGCGGGCCGTCCTCGGGCTCGGCCATGCGCATGATGGCGATGGCGAACTGCACGCCCGCAAAGACGATGGTGTTGAAGATCACCAGAAGCCCCAGCGCAAGCCAGCCCCCGGTGGTTTCCAGCGTCAGGTGGCGCAGGTTCGCCACGTCCAGCCCGACAAGCGCCGCCGTGAAGGCCAGCGCCAGCAGAAAGCCGAAGAAGATGTTGCGGATATAAAGGCGGATGAGTTCGGGCATCGCGCGACCTCCCATGCGTGATCCCTGTTATGTAGGGACCCGCATTCCGCCTGTCACCGCCCGGAAAGGCTCAAAACGCTTCCGGACGGGCGGCGCGGGCCATGTGGTCCAGCACGGCGTTGACGAAGCGCGCTTCCTTTCCTTCGGGGAAGAAGGCGTCGGCGACGGCGACATATTCGGAAATCACCACGCGGGGCGGCGTATCCGTTCCCACCAGTTCGGACCCGGCGGCGCGGAAGACCGCGCGCAGGACCGGGTCGATGCGGTCGATCGGCCACTTGGCGACCAGCGCGCGGTCGGTCATCTGGTCGATCCGCGCCTGCCAGTTGACGGCACCGTCCACGATCCGTTCGAACAGGTCCTCGTCGGCCTCGGGCGAGGTGCCCTCGTCATAATCGACGCCGATGCGCCAGTTGGCGAACTCGCGCACCACGCGGTCCGCGGACTGGTCGGCGGCTTCCATCTGGAACAGGGCCTGCACGGCATACACGCGGGCGGCGGCGCTGAGCGCACGGCGGTTGGGGCGGGGGTTCTGTGACAGGTCGCTCATCCCTGGGCCGATCCGTCGAGTTCGCCCGCCAGGCGGATCACGTCGCGGGGGCCTTCGTCACGGCCGAAGCCCACGGGGCGTTTTGCCCCGGCCCAGCGGCGCTGCAGCGCGATCAGGTGCAGGGCTGCGGCGGCGGCCCCGCCGCCCTTGTTCTGGCCCTGCGGATCGGCGCGCACCACGGCCTGGTCCATGTTTTCCACTGTCAGGATGCCGTTGCCGATGCACAGTCCCTGCAGCCCCAGCAGCGTCAGCCCGCGCGAGCTGTCGTTGCAGACGGTGTCGTAATGCGTGGTCTCGCCCCGGATTACGCAGCCCAGCGCCACATAACCATCGTATTGCGCAAGCCGCCCGGCCATGGCGATGGCGGTCGGGATCTCCAGCGCCCCCGGCACCTCGACCAGATCGACCGTGCCCCCCGCCCTCTCGGCCGTGGCCCTTGCGCCGGCGATCAGGTCGTCGGCGACCGCGCGGTAATAGGGCGCGACCACGATCAGCAGCCGGGCCGGCTCATCGAAGGCCGGGACGGGCAGGGTGTAATGTTCGGTCAGCGCGGCCATGGCGGATCAGTCCTGCGGAATCGGGCGGGTGGAATGGATGGAAAGCCCATAGGCGTCAAGCCCGACGATCTTCAGCGGCGCCGAGTTCGTCAGCAGCACCATCTCGTGGATGCCCAGCGTGGCAAGGATCTGCGCCCCCAGCCCATAGTTGCGCAGGGTGTGCGATCCGGTCTCTCCGGGCTTGGGCAGCGTGGGCGACAGGTCGCGCAGCAGGACAACCACGCCCCGGCCCTCGGCGGCGATCATCCGCATCGCGGCGGGCAGGTCGCTGGCGCGGCCGATGCCGAGGACGTCGTGCAGAGGGTCCAGCGAATGCATCCGCACCAGCACCGGCTCGGAGGTGGTCAGGTCGCCCTTGCTCAGCACGATATGCTCGGCGCCCTGCGCCTCGTCGGCGAAGACGCGCATCATCCATTCGCCGCCATGGACCGAGGTCACGGCGCGGGCATCGCGTTCGGCGATCAGGTTGTCGTGGCGGCGGCGATAGGCGATCAGGTCGCTGATGGTGCCGATCTTCAGCCCGTGCTTCTGCGCGAAGGCCACGAGGTCCGGCAGCCGCGCCATCGAGCCGTCGTCGTTCATGATCTCGCAGATCACGCCCGAGGGGTTCAGCCCGGCCAGCCGGGCGATGTCCACGGCGGCCTCGGTATGGCCCGCGCGGACCAGCACGCCGCCGGTGCGGGCGCGCAGCGGAAAGACATGGCCCGGCGTGGCGATGTCACCCGCGCCCTTGGTCGGGTCGATGGCGACCGACACGGTGCGGGCGCGGTCATGGGCGGAAATGCCGGTGGTGACGCCCTCGCGCGCCTCGATGGACAGGGTGAAGGCGGTTTCGTGGCGGCTCGAGTTCTTGGGGCTCATCAGCGGCAGGCCCAGGGCGTCGATCCGCTCGCCCGGCAGCGACAGGCAGATCAGGCCGCGGCCATGGGTCGCCATGAAGTTGATCGCGTCGGGCGTCGCCATCTGCGCGGGGATGACCAGGTCGCCCTCGTTTTCGCGGTCCTCGTGGTCGACAAGGATGAACATGCGGCCGTTGCGGGCGTCCTCGATGATCTCCTCGATCGGGGAGACGGCATCCGACCAGTCGCGTTCGACCGGTCCGGGCTGTTCATATTCCATCGTGGCACCCTGCAGACATTTGGGGTTGCCTTAACCGAAGCGGTCCCCGGGCGGAAGATGTCACGGCCCGCGACGTCCCGGCGGCCCTTTCTCAGCCCGCCTCGGCCAGCCGCGCGACGTAGCGTGCCAGCGTGTCGATTTCCAGGTTCACCAGGTCGCCCTCGGCCACATCGCCCCAGGTCGTGACCTCGCGGGTATGGGGGATCAGGTTCACGCCGAAGCGGTTGCCCTCGACCTCGTTCACGGTCAGCGAGGTGCCGTTCAGCGCGACCGAGCCCTTTGGCGCGATGAAGCGCGCAAGCCCCTGCGGCGCCTCGAAGCTCAGCCGCAGGCTGTCGCCCTCGTCCCGGGCGCCCACGACGCGGGCGATGCCATCGACATGGCCCGACACGATATGACCGCCCAGTTCGTCGCCCACCCGCAGGGCGCGTTCCAGATTGATGCGCTGACCGGGCTGCCAGCCCTGCGCGCCGATGTTGGTGCGCGCCAGCGTTTCGGCTGAGATATCGACCTCGAACCAGTCCATGCCCTTGGCCACCACGGTCAGGCAGATGCCGTCGCAGGCAATCGAGGCGCCCATGTCCACGCCGGCCATGTCGTAGTTGCAGGCGATGCGGGCACGCATGTCCCCGCGCATCTCGACCGCGGCGACCGTGCCGATATCGGTGATGATTCCGGTGAACATCTCGGGCCGCCCCTGCTATCCTTGTGGAACCGACACGATGACGCCCGCGCGCGGCGGGCGCAAGCCTTGGCCCGCGCCTGACTCGCCCGGTGGTTGACCCGGCCCTCGTCCCGTTTATTAACCTTGCCGCAGATTCGCCCCCGTCCCGCTTCACCTGCCGTTCCCTCGCCTGGGCTGGATCCTGTCATGAACGCGCCCGCGCCCGGCCTGCCCTCTGCCCTGTCCCTGACCGCGGACCTGCCCCCCGAGCGGCGGGTCTTCCTGCTGCTGCAGGGTCCGCACGGGCCGTTCTTCGACCGGCTGGGACGGCTATTGCGCGCGGCGGGCGCCACGGTCTGGCGCGTCGGCTTCAACGCGGGGGACGAGTTCTTCTGGCGCGACCGCGCCTTCTTCGTCCCCCACACCGGCGGGCCCGATGCATGGCCCGCCCACCTGGACCGGCTGATCGCCGGAAAGGGCGTCACCGACATCGTGCTTTACGGCGACGTCCGCCCGATCCACGCCGCCGCGCGCGAGGCCGCCACGCGCAAGGGCCTGAACCTGCATGTCTTCGAGGAAGGCTACCTGCGCCCCTACTGGATCACCTACGAACGCGGCGGCTCGAACGGCTATTCGGCACTGATGGAGATCAGCCTGGACCGGATGCGGGCCGTCCAGCGCGCCTACGGGGCCGAGGTGAATCGCCCGCCCGCCCGGTGGGGCGACATGCGCCAGCACAAGTTCTACGGCACGCTTTACCACTTCCTCGTGCTGACGGCGAACCGGCGCTATCCGGGCTTCACCTCGCACCGCGACATCTCCCTGGCTCGCGAGTTCCGGCTGAACCTCGCGCGCCTGCTGCTGTCGCCGGTCCATGCCGTCCGCCGCTGGCGGCAGGCCCGCGCGATCCGCGGGGCGGGCTTTCCCTATGTCTTGGTGCTGATGCAGCTTGAACATGATTCGAGCTTCCGCGCCCATTCGCCTTACCGCACCATGTCCGAGTTCACGGGCGAGGTGCTGGAGGCCTTTGCCCGCGCGGCCCCGCGCCACCATCACATCGTCTTCAAGGCCCATCCGCTGGAAGACGACCGCGCGGCGCTGCGGGCCGCCATCATCGCCCAGGCGCAGGCGCTGGGGGTCGCGGACCGGGTGCATCTGGTGCAGGGCGGCAAGCTGGCGGGGCTTCTGTCGCAGGCGCGCTCGGCGGTGACGATCAACTCGACCGCGGCACAGCAGGCCCTGTGGCGGGGGCTGCCGGTCAAGGCGATGGGGCGGTCGGTCTATGCCAAGCCGGGCCTTGTCTCGGACCAGAGCCTCGAGGATTTCCTGCGTCGCCCCGCGCCGCCCGACCAGGCGCGCTACCGCGACTACCGCAACTACCTGCTGGATACCTGCCAGGTGCCGGGCGGATTCTACGCGGCGCGGTCGCGCGCCCATGCCCTGCGGCTGGTCGTGGACATGATGCTGGACCCGCAGGATCCCTATGCCGCGCTGGAATGCGGAGATGCGCGCTACCGGCAACAGATGGACGCGCGCGACCGGTAAACCATGCTTTTTCTGGATGTGCCCCGGCGCAGGGAGTAAAGACGTTCACAAGAGAACAAGATGGCGCGACGCAGAGTCGCCCGGTGGACAGGAGATCTGGACTTGGCTGACCTTCCCCTCACCCCCGCCGCACGGGGCGGCGCCATGCGGGTCGCGCTTCGGATCGCGGCGCTTTCCTCGATGACCCTTCTTGCCGCCTGCGCCCTGCCCCGCTCGGGCCCCAACAAGAACGAGATCTACAAGGGGTCGGTGGACCGGGGCGGCAACACCCATGTGCTGTTCGTCAACGACCATGTGGCGCGGGCGTCCTCCTACACGCCCTCCTACGGTTTCGGGTCGGACTTCCTCGGCGCGGGCACGGTCGGCGCCGACGAGATCCGGCCGGGCGACGTGCTGGGCCTGACGATCTGGGAAAACGTGGACGACGGGCTTCTGGCCTCGATGGGCCAGTCGAACACGCCGCTGCAGGAACTGCAGGTGGACAGCGGCGGCTATATCTTCGTGCCCTACGCGGGCCGGGTGCGCGCGGCGGGCAACACGCCCGACGAGCTGCGCCAGATCATCACGCGCCAGCTGGAAACCCAGACCCCCGACCCGCAGGTGACGGTGACGCGCGTGGCCGGCAATGGCGCAACCGTGTCCGTCATGGGCAAGGTCGGCGGCCAGGGCGTCTACCCGATTGAGCGGCCGACCCGCACCCTGTCGGCGATGCTGGCGCAGGCCGGCGGCGTCGCCATCGACCCCGAGATCGCGGTGGTCACCGTAAAGCGCGGCAACAACACGGGCCGCGTCTGGCTGCGCGACCTTTACGCCAACCCGCGCAACGACGTGGCGCTGCGCCCCGGCGACGTGATCCTGGTCGAGGAAGACCAGCGCAGCTTCACCGCGCTGGGCGCGCTGGGCGGGCAGACCAAGGTGCCGCTGGGCTCCGAGGAGATCAACGCCATCGAGGCCATCGCCATGGTGGGCGGCCTCAGCTCGAACCTCGCCGATCCGACCGGTGTCTTCGTGCTGCGCAACGAGCCGCAGTCGGTCGCCCGCAACGTGCTGGGCCGCGACGTCTACGGCGACCAGCGCATGGCCTATGTTCTGGACCTGACGCGGCCGAACGGGCTGTTCCTGGCGCGCGACTTCCTGATCCGCGACGGCGACACGGTCTATGTGACCGAGGCGCCTTACGTGCAGTGGCAGAAGACGCTCAGCGCCATCACCGGCAGCGCCAGCACCGCCAACTCGCTGAGCAGCCTCGGCAACTGAGGATGACGGAACAGCCGCCCGGCGCCACGGGCCAGCGGCGGCTGTTCGTCCTGAACGGCGGGTTCTTCGCCAAGGCCCGCCTGCGCCGCATCCTGGCCCTGGCGGGCTGGCGACTGGCCGTGGGGCGGCCCGGTCCCGGCGACTGCGTGGGCATCTGGGGCGCAAGCCCGACCGCCTGGCGGGGCCGGGCGCTGGCCGGGCGCACCGGCGCGCCGGTGGTCACGGTCGAGGATGCCTTCCTGCGGTCCGTCCTGCCCGGGCGCGACCGCAGCCCGGTCGGGCGGCGCGGGCCCATCGGCCTGCTGATCGATCCCGAGGGCCTCCATTTCGACCCCTCTGTCCCCTCGCTTGTCGAGACGCTCGCCGCCTCGCCCGAGGCGGCGGCGCGGGGGGACGAGGCGATGGCCGCGCTCGCGCGGCTGCGCGCGGCGGACCTGTCCAAATACAACGCTCATTTGCCGAACCTGCGCGCGGCCGAGCCCGGCTATGTGCTGGTGATCGACCAGACGCGCGGCGACGCCTCGCTGCGGGGGGCGGGCCGCGAGACCTTCCTGCGGATGCTTCATGCCGCCCGCGACGAGAACCCCGGCGCGCGCATCGTCCTGCGGACCCATCCCGAAACCGCCGCCGGGCTGCGCCGGGGACATCTCGGCCATGCCGACCTGCAGGCGGGAGAAATCCTCTGCGACGGGCCGGTCTCGCCCTGGCGGCTGGTCGGGGATGCCGCCGCCGTATATGCGGTCAGTTCGCAGCTTGGATACGAGGCGATGCTGGCGGGCCACCGGCCGCGCCTGTTCGGGCAGCCCTTCTACGCGGGCTGGGGCCTCAGCGTCGACGAGGTGCCGGTGCCGCGCCGCATGGGGCGGACCACCCTGCCTGCGCTGTTCGCCGCAACCCACCTGATGGCGCCCGCCTGGTACGATCCCTGCCGGGACCGGCTGACCGACCTGGAAGGGGCGATCCGCCAGATCGAGGCCGAGGCGCGCGCCTTCCGGCAGGATCGCGACGGGCATCTCGCCCATGGCATCCGCCTGTGGAAGCGCGGCACCATCGCGCAGTTCTTCGGCAACGGGCGCGGCGTCCGTTTTGAGCGCCACCCCTCGCCCGCCGTGACGCTGGCCTGGGCGAACCGGGTCGCCGAGGTGCCGCAGGCGCTGCGGGTCGAGGACGGCTTCCTGCGCTCGCGCGGCCTCGGGGCCGAACTGGTCCCGCCCCTGTCCCTGGTCGCGGACGGGCGCGGCATCTACTATGACCCGACCCGCGAGAGCGACCTTGAACACCTGATCGCCGCCCCCCTGCCGCCCGGAGGCCGCGCCCGCGCGCAGGCCCTGATCGCCCGGCTGCGGGACGCCGCGCTGACGAAATACAATCTTTCGGGCGAGCCGCCCCCGATCCCCCGCGACGGCCGCCGCGTGATCCTTGTGCCGGGGCAGGTCGAGGACGACGCCTCGATCCGCCTGGGTGCGGGGGCCGAGCGCACGAACCTCGCCCTGCTCCGGCGCGTGCGGGCCGAGAATCCCGGCGCGCTGATCGTCTGGAAACCCCATCCCGATGTCGAGGCCGGCCTGCGCCCCGGCGCGATCCCCGAAGGGGAACTGGCGGGCCTTGCCGACGTGACCGCCGCGAAAGCCCCCGCCGCCGCGCTGATCGACGCGGTGGACGAGATCTGGACCCTCACCTCGACTCTGGGCTTCGAGGCCCTGATTCGAGGCCGCGCGGTGACGGTGCTGGGCGCGCCCTTCTACGCGGGCTGGGGCCTGACGCGCGATCTGGGGCCCATCCCGCCACGCAGGCAGGCGCGGATCGACCTTGAAACGCTGGTCCATGCGGCACTGATCGCCTATCCCCGCTACCGCGACCCGGTGTCGGGCCTGCCCTGCCCGGTCGAGGTCGCGGTGGATCGCCTGTCGGACGCCGACCTGAAGCTGGGCGGCCCCGGCCTGCGCTGGCTTGCCAAGGCGCAGGGAGCGCTGGCCGGGCACAGCTGGATCTGGCGGCGCTGACCCTGCGATCGCACGGCCTTTCCCCCGCGACCGCTTCGGCCTACACCCCCGGCCATGGCCCGCACCACAGGTTCCCGCGCCGAGATCACCGGCCCGCTTGTCCGCGACGCAGCCCTGCGGCTGTTCGCGCGCCACGGCTTTGCGGCCGTGTCCATGCGCCAGATCGCGGCAGCGGTGGGCGTGCAGGCGGGCGCGCTTTACGCCTATACCTCCGACAAGCAGGCGCTGCTGGCGAACCTGCTGACCGACCACATGGAAGACCTGCTGGCCGCCTGGAACGACGGCCCCGACGCGCCGCCGCTTGAACGGCTGGAGGCCTTTGTGCGCTTCCACATCGCCTATTCGCTGGACCACACCGACGCGGTCTTTCTCAGCTACATGGAACTGCGCAACCTTTCGCCGGACAACTTCGCCGCCGTCGCCGCACTGCGCGGCCGCTACGAGGAGTCGCTGACCGCCATCCTGCGGGCGGGGGCCGAGGCCGGGGCGATGCGGCTGGCCGATCCCCGGCTGACCGCCATGGCCCTGATCGCCATGCTGACCGGCGTCACCAACTGGTATCGCGAGGGCGGGCGGCTCGACCGCCGCGCGGTCGCCGACCATTACTGGGGACTTGTCCGCGGGGCGGTGGGCGCGGGATGATCGGGGCATGAGTCTGCCGCCCGGATTCCTTGACGACCTGCGCAACCGCGTCCCGATCAGCCGGATCGTGGGACGGAAGGTGACGTGGGACCTGCGACGGTCCAACCAGGCCAAGGGCGACTGGTGGGCGCCCTGCCCCTTCCACGGGGAAAAGACGGCGTCCTTCCACGTCGATGACCAGAAGGGCTTCTATTACTGCTTCGGCTGCCACGCCAAGGGCGACGCCCTTGCCTTCCTGCGCGAGGCCGAGGGCCTGGGCTTCATGGAGGCCGTGGCCGTCATGGCCTCGGAAGCCGGTGTGCCCATGCCGGAACGCAGCCCGCGCGAGCAGGCGCAGACCGACCGGCGCACGCAACTGGTCGAGGTCATGGACCGCGCCGTCCGCTGGTTCCGCCTGCAACTGCAAAGCGGGGCGGGCGGGGCCGCGCGCGACTACCTGGCGCGGCGGGGGCTGGACGGGGCGGCGCTGGACCGCTTCGAGATCGGGTTTGCCCCCGACCTGCGGCAGGGCCTTCTGCGGCACCTGCTGGACGCGGGCGTCCCCGAGGCGCTGGTGATCGAGACGGGGCTGGCGGCCAAGCCCGAGGACGGCGGCGCGGCCTATGACCGCTTCCGGGGGCGGATCATCTTCCCGATCCGCGACGGACGGGGGCGCTGCATCTCGTTCGGGGGCCGCGCGATGGACCCGAACGCGCGGGCCAAATACCTCAACGGCCCGGAAACGGCGCTGTTCGACAAGGGACGCAACCTTTACAACCTCGGGCCTGCGCGGGCGGCGGTCGCCAGGGGCCAGCCGCTGGTGGTGGCCGAAGGCTACATGGACGTGATCGCGCTGGTCCGCGCAGGCGTCGAGGGCGCGGTTGCCCCCCTGGGCACGGCGATCACCGAGGACCAGCTGCGCCTGATGTGGCGCGTGGCGCCCGAGCCAGTGATCGCGCTGGACGGCGACGCCGCGGGCCTGCGCGCCGCCATGCGGCTGATCGACATGGCGCTGCCTCTGGCCGGGCCCGGACAGGCGCTGCGCTTTGCCCTGCTGCCCTCGGGCCAGGACCCGGACGACCTGATCCGCGCGGGCGGGGTGGGCGCGATCCGCGCCGTGCTGGAAGGGGCGCAGCCGCTGGTGGACCTGCTCTGGCGCCGGGAAACCGAGGGGCGCGTCTTCGACAGCCCCGAACGGCGCGCGGCGCTGGACAAGGCGCTGGACGACGCCGTGGCGCGCATCCCCGACCAGGCCACGCGGGAACATTATGCGCAGGAACTCAAGCGCAAGCGCTGGGCGCTGTTCGCGCCGCCCCGTGCCGCGAAGGGCCGGTTCACCCGCCGCGACGCGCCCCAGCCGCCGGTGCCGCAGACCCGCGCCTCGGCGCTGGTGGCGACCGACCCCGGTGAGGCGCTGATCGAGGCCATGATCCTTGCGCTCTGCGCCGCCCATCCCGACCTGGTCGCCCGCGTCGAATCGCGGCTGGAGCGGCTGGAGCCCACGGACCCGGGCCGCGCCGCGCTGGTCCACGACCTGCTGGCCGGGTCCTCCAGTGCTGCCGGGCGGGCCGCCCTTGACGCCATCATGGCCGATCCCCATGTCCGCTGCGCCCCGGCGATTTCCCATCCCGCGGGCGCCACGGAAACCGCAGAGCCGCTGCTTCTCAATGCGCTGGACCGGATCGAGGCCCATCGTGCCGCCCGCGAGGAAATCGCGCGTGCCGAGGCCGAGATCCAGGGTCTGGCCGACGAGGGCCTGACCTGGCGGGTCACCCAATCGGCGCGGGCCCGGCTGCAGGCCGACCAGCCGTCCATGGGCGGCGGGGACGACCTTGGCGAGGACCGCGACGAGCTCGCGGCGCGGCTTCGCCGGGCCTTGACCGATGAAATCTGGCGAAAACGTCGCTGATTGCGGCGAATCAGGGAACCGAATCAGGCGTCGTCCGCTTTGCCGGGCGGCGTCTTTCGATTAGAACCGCCGGAATCCCGGCATCCGATTCGCATGATTCGCGAATCAGCTTGAAAGGAACCGCCCCATGGCCAAGGACGACGACGACAAGCCGGAAGCCAAGGATGACGATCATTCGCTGGACATGAGCCAGGCGGCCGTCAAGCGCATGATCGCCGACGCGCGCGAACGCGGCTATATCACCTATGACCAGCTGAACGCGGTCCTGCCCCCGGAACAGGTGTCCTCGGAACAGATCGAGGATGTCATGTCGATGCTGTCCGAGATGGGCATCAACGTCATCGAGGACGAAGAGACCGAGGAAGCCGAGACCGGCGGCGCCGTTGTCCCCGCCTCGACCAGCCGCGAGATCGCGGTAGCCGCGCCCGAGACCGAGAAGCTTGACCGCACGGACGACCCGGTGCGGATGTACCTGCGCGAGATGGGCTCGGTCGAGCTGCTGTCGCGCGAAGGCGAGATCGCCATCGCCAAGCGGATCGAGGCCGGGCGCAACACCATGATCGCGGGCCTGTGCGAAAGCCCGTTGACCTTCAAGGCCATCACCATGTGGCGGCAGGAGCTTCTGAACGAGGAGATCCTGCTGCGCGACGTGATCGACCTCGAAACCACCTTCGGCCGGTCCATGGCCGACGAGGACGAGGACGACCTGCCGGTGGACCTGCCGCTGGCCGAGGCCGCGCCCGCCGAACGCACCAAGTCCTGGGGCGAGGAGCTGGACGCCGACGGCAACCCGCTGCGCCGCGATTCCGACGAGGACGAGGATGACGACGGCCAGAACCTGTCGCTGGCCGCGATGGAGGCGAGCCTCAAGCCGCGCGTCCTGGAAACGCTGGAAGCCATCGCCGACGACTACGAAGATCTTGCGCATATGCAGGACAACCGGATGTCGGCCACGCTGAACGAGGACGGCACCTTTTCCGCCGCCGACGAGGCTGCCTATCAGCAGCTTCGCACCCGCATCGTCGGGCTGGTGAACGAACTTCACCTGCACAACAACCGCATCGAGGCGCTGGTTGACCAGATCTACGGCATCAACCGCCGCATCGTGACCATCGACTCAGGGATGGTGAAGCTGGCCGACGCCGCCCGCATCAACCGGCGCGAATTCATCGATGCCTACCGCGGGTCCGAGCTGGACCCCACCTGGATCGACCGGATGATCCAGAACAAGGGCCGCGGCTGGCAGGCGCTGTTCGAGCGTTCGCGCGCGCAGGTGGAAAACCTCCGCGGCGAGATGGCCATGGTCGGCCAGCATGTCGGCGTGGACATCGAGGAATTCCGCCGGATCGTGAACCAGGTCCAGCGCGGCGAAAAGGAAGCCCGCCAGGCCAAGAAGGAAATGGTTGAGGCGAACCTGCGCCTCGTGATCTCGATCGCCAAGAAATACACGAACCGCGGGCTGCAGTTCCTGGACCTGATCCAGGAAGGCAACATCGGCCTGATGAAGGCCGTGGACAAGTTCGAATACCGCCGCGGCTACAAGTTCTCGACCTATGCGACCTGGTGGATCCGGCAGGCGATCACCCGGTCCATCGCGGACCAGGCGCGGACCATCCGCATCCCGGTCCACATGATCGAGACGATCAACAAGCTGGTCCGTACCGGCCGGCAGATGCTGCACGAGATCGGCCGGGAACCGACCCCGGAAGAACTGGCCGAAAAGCTGCAGATGCCGCTGGAAAAGGTCCGCAAGGTGATGAAGATCGCCAAGGAGCCGATCTCCCTCGAAACCCCGATCGGGGACGAGGAGGACAGCCAGCTTGGCGATTTCATCGAGGACAAGAACGCCGTCCTGCCGCTCGACTCGGCCATTCAGGAGAACCTGAAGGAAACGACGACGCGGGTTCTGGCCAGCCTCACCCCGCGCGAGGAGCGGGTGCTGCGGATGCGCTTCGGCATCGGCATGAACACCGACCACACCTTGGAAGAGGTGGGCCAGCAGTTCAGCGTGACCCGCGAACGCATCCGCCAGATCGAGGCCAAGGCGCTGCGCAAGCTCAAGCATCCGTCGCGCTCGCGCAAGCTGCGGTCCTTCCTCGACCAGTGACGCGGGGCGCCTGAGTTAATAAAAGATTAACGGGCGCATTCGCGGTATCGTCAACCTCCGGGCGACCCCATGATCCAGCTCAAGCTCTTGATCTGGTTCATGGCGCCGGAGGGCATAATGGCTGCGATTTCCTTCATCCTCTACCGCAGCGAGACCGACATCCGTCCCGGCAGCGAGACGGCGCGGGTGCTGATGGACAAGGCGCGCCGCTGGAACGAGCGCTTCGACCTGACCGGTTTCCTGCACCACGAGGACGGCTTCTTCTTCCAGTGGCTCGAGGGCCAGCCCGACAACCTGGCCGCCATCATGGAGCGGATCGAGCGCGACCCCCGGCACCGGAACCTGACCTATCTGGCGCGCGGCACGCAGGCCGAGCGCCAGTTTGCCCGTTGGCGGATGGGCTATTCCACGCGCAGCGAGGCCTCGGTCCTTCGCTGGCTGGCCGATCATCCCGTCGTGATCCGCGAACGCAAGGAATACGCGGCGGGGATGCTGGCCTTCCTGCGCGAACGCGAGGCCCTGCTGAACTGAGCCTCAGCAGAGCCGCTCGATATGGGCGGCCAGGGCGTCGGTGTAGGTCTTCAGGAAGCCCCGCAGGCTTTCGTCAGTGACGGTGCCGTCCTCGGCGAACTTCTCGGGCTCGAACTTCAGGTAGAACTCGGGGTGGCCCATCACGACCATGCCCAGTGTCACCATCTGCGCCTTCAGCGCCAGTTGCGCCGCCGCCGTGCCGATGGCGCCGGTCGCAGCCCCGCAGCAGCCCGCGGGCTTGTTCACCCAGACTGACTGGCCCCAGGGACGGCTGCCCCAGTCCAGCGCGTTGACCAGAACGCCGGGCACCGTGCGGTTGTATTCCGGCGTCACCAGCAGCACGCCGTCGGCCGCCGCGATCTGCGCGCGCATCCGCTCGACCGCCTCGGGGCCACGGCCTTCGTGCCACAGGTCGTCGTTGTAAAGCGGCAGGTCGCCGATCTCGACGAAGTCGAAGGCCAGCCTGCCCTCTGCGACCTTCGCCAGCGCCTTGGCAACGGTATGGTTGATCGACTGCGAACGCAGCGACCCGACAAGGACGGCAACGGTGCGGGACATGGCAGCTCTCCTGATCTTCAGCATCTGTTAGGGACACGTGCGAAAGCTTGTTGATGTTCCCGAACGGATTGGCAACACCACGAGTCCGTGACAGGGGAACCGGCGATGGCGTGGGTGGGCGATCTTCAGGCGATGCGCGTGCTGGCTTTGGTCCTGGCCGTCACGGCGGCGGTCCTGCTGGTGATCCTGCGGCGGCAGGCCGGCGCGCTTGCGGCGGCCCAGGCGGCGACATCGGACGCAAAGGCCGAGACACAGGCGGCGGGCCTGCGCGCGGCCGAGGCCACGGCCCGGCTGGACGGGCTGACCCGGCGGATTGAGGATCTCGGCGACGAACGGGACGAATTGCGCGACGCCCTGCATGCCAGCCGCGAACGCCTTGCCCTGCTTGAGCGCGAGCTTGCGGGAACGGCGACCCGGCTCGAGTCCGCGTCCACCCGCGCAGCCGAACTGGAAGGTGAGCGCGTCCAGTTGCGCCGCGCGCTGGACGAGATGCAGGCGCAACTGGCTCGGCAGGAGCGCGAATTGGCCGAGGTGCGCCTTGCCGCCACCAAGGACCGCGAGACGGCCGAGCAGAACCTGGCCCTTCTGCGCGAGCTGCGCGAGGAGATGACTGGCCAGTTCCGCCTGATGGCGGATGAATCCCTGCGCCGACAGGGCGCCGACCTGGAAAAGACCCACAGCGAGCGGCTGGCCGCGCTGCTGACCCCCTTCCGCGAGCAGGTGCAGGGCTTCCAGACCGAACTTCAGGCCCGCAACAAGGCCGCCGACGAGGAGCGCGCCATGCTGCGCGAGCAGATCGAGGGGCTGCACCGCCGGTCCGAGGAGATCGGCCGCGACGCGGTGGCGCTGACCCGCGCGCTGAAGGGCGAGAAGCAGCGGCAGGGCGCCTGGGGCGAGATGATCCTGGAACGCGTGCTGGAAGGCTCGGGGCTGGAACGGGGAACGCATTACGTCACGCAGGAAAGCTGGCGGGCCGAGGACGGCAAGCTGTGGCGCCCCGACGTGGTCGTGCACCTGCCGCGCCGCAAGGTGCTGGTGATCGACAGCAAGGTCTCGCTGAACGACTACGAGACGGCCGTGAACGCCGAGGCGCCGGGGGACCGCAACGCCGCGCTGAGACGTCATGTCGCGGCGATCCGCACCCATGTGACGACGCTGTCGGACAAGGGATACCAGCGGATCGACGATGCCTCGGTCGATTACGTGGTGATGTTCATCCCCATCGAGGGGGCCCTGTCGGAAGCCCTGCGCGTCGATCCCGACCTCGGGCTTTCGGCGCTGAACCAGCGGGTCGTGCTGGCGACGCCCATGACCCTGATGCCCATGCTGCGGACCGTCGATCACATCTGGGCCGTCGAGCGGCGCGAAACCAACGCGATGGAGATCGCCCAGCGCGCGGGCCACCTTTACGACAAGCTCGCGCTGTTCGTGGACGCGATGGAGGACGTGGGCAAGTCGCTGGACGGGGCGGTGCGGGCGCATGGGCAGGCCATGGACCGGCTGACCCGCGGCGGGGGCAACGTGATCGGACAGGTCGAGAAGCTGCGCGCTCTGGGTGCGCGGGCGCAGAAGCGGATCTCGGTCGATCACGACGCCGAAGCCTCGCCCCCCGTGCGGCTGCTGGAAGCGGGGGAGCAGGGGCACACTGCACCTATGTCGTAGGTCCCTCCAGATGTAGTGATTCGCTGCATCCCCTATGCAAATCCTGCGACAGTCCCTATTCTAGAGGACAGTCATGGATGCATGGGGACGAACCGATGCGCTGCCCCTTCTGCGGAAACGCCGACACCCAGGTCAAGGACTCGCGCCCGGCCGAGGACAATGTCGCCATCCGCCGCCGCCGTTTCTGTCCCTCCTGCGGGGGGCGCTTCACGACCTATGAACGGGTGCAGCTGCGCGACCTGGTGGTCCTCAAGTCCAATGGCCGACGCGAGGATTTCGACCGCGACAAGCTGGCCCGGTCCATCCGCATCGCCATGCAGAAGCGCCCGATCGAATCCGAGCGCATCGACCAGGTGATCTCGGGCATCGTCCGCCGGCTGGAAAGCATGGGTGATACGGACATCCCGTCTAAGGTCATCGGCGAGATCGTGATGGACACGCTGGCGCGCATCGACACGGTCGCCTATGTGCGCTTTGCCAGCGTCTACAAGAACTTCCAGGCGGCGGACGATTTCGACCGCTTTGTGTCGGAACTGCGCCCGGCCTCCGAGTGACTCCCGATCTGTGCCACATGGACCACGCGCTGCGGCTGGCGCGGCGGGGCCTGGGCAATGTCTGGCCGAACCCTGCCGTGGGCTGCGTCCTGGTGGCCGGGGGCAGGATCGTGGGTCGCGGCTGGACCCAGCCCGGCGGGCGTCCCCATGCCGAGCGGATGGCGCTGGACATGGCCGGCCAGGCCGCCCGCAGCGCCACGGCCTATGTCACCCTTGAACCCTGTGCGCATCACGGCCGCACCCCGCCCTGCGCCGAAAGCCTGATCCATGCGGGCGTGGCGCGGGTCGTCACGGCGCTGACCGACCCCGACCCCCGCGTTGCCGGCCGCGGCCATGCCATGCTGCGCGCAGCCGGGATCGAAGTCACCGAGGGGCTGCGGGCCGATGCAGCCGCCGCCCTGCAGCGCGGCTTCCTGAGCCGCGTGACCCTTGGCCGCCCGTTGGTAACGCTGAAGCTCGCCACCAGCTTCGACGGGCGGATCGCCACCGCTGCGGGTGAAAGCCGCTGGATCACGGGCGAGGCCGCGCGCCGCCATGTCCACCTGCTGCGCCTGACGCATGACGCCGTCATGGTCGGCGCGGGCACGGCGCGGACAGACCGCCCGGCGCTGAACGTGCGCGGCTTCGGCTCCGTCCGCCAGCCTGTGAGGGTAGTGCTGGCGAACAGTCCCCTTCCGCCCCTGCCCCCTGAGGATGCCGGCCACGGTCCCCTTTGGGTGCTGCCCGGCCCACCCGCCGAGGCCCTGGCCGAGCTTGGCCGCCGCGGGATCACTCGGGTCTTCTGCGAAGGCGGCGGGCAGCTTGCTGCCGCGCTGCTGGCCGAGGGGCTGGTGGACGAACTGGTCGGCCATACCGCCGGCGTGGTTCTGGGCGGCGACGGCCGCGCGGCCGTCGCGCCGATGGAACTGGCTGCCTTGGCCGATGCGCCGCGCTTCCGACTGGCCGAGACCCGGGCGCTGGGCGGCGACGTGTTCCACCGTTGGGTCCGGGAAGCGTAGCGCAGGTCGCGGCTGCCTTCTGGAAAAAACCCGAAGAAGATTCTCCGGCAAGCCCCGACTCAGAGCGCACAGGCGCAAGGAAAGGATGCTTTCCGACCTCCTGCGCCTCAAGGGCGCTCGTCCGCCTTGCCGCCATCCTCCGGGCTTTCTATCCTGCGCCCGATGCTCGTCCGCGCCACCCTTTCCCGCTTCTGCCGCCTTGCCGCGCTTGCCGTGCTGCCGGCAGCTTGCGGCGGCGCGGATGAGGCCTATCCCCGGCTTGTGCCGCTGTCCGAACTGAACGCCCCGCCCACGATCCCCGCCCATGCCGCCGAGGCGGCCGCCGATCCCGAGGCCGTGGGCGAAGCCCTGCGCGCCCGCCGCGCCGAAGCGGCCGCCCGTGCTGCCGCCGCGCAAGAGGGTTCTGCGGACACCGCCGCCCTGACCCGCCGCGCCGCCGCGCTGCGGGATCGCGCCGAGGAACTGTCCCGCCGCGATCCGGGCACGGCGGGCGTTTCGGTCAGTGCCGCGCCCTCCCCCTCCGACACCGACCCGGAAACCGCTGCCCGTGCGCAAGCTCTGCGCGAGCGCGCGCGCCGCATGCTGGACGGCGGCGCGCCCCCTGCCGAGCTGCCGCCCTGCCCGCCCGGCACGGCCGATCCCACCGCCGCCGGCTGCCTGCCCCGCTGAAGCGGCCGTTCACCCCCAGAGGATACCCATGCCCGTCATCACCTGCATCGACGACCTCAAGCGCCTGCACAAGGCGCGCACTCCGCGCATGTTCTACGACTATGCGGAATCGGGCAGCTACACCGAGCAGACCTTCCGCGAGAACACGACCGACTTTTCCAAGATCCGCCTGCGCCAGAAGGTGGCCGTGGACATGACGGGTCGCAGCCTCGCCTCGGACATGGTGGGGCTGCCGGTGTCCATGCCGGTGGGCCTCGCGCCCGTGGGGATGACGGGGATGCAGCGGGCCGACGGAGAGATCAAGGCGGCGCGCGCCGCCGAGGCCTTTGGCGTGCCCTTCTGCCTGTCCACCATGTCGATCTGCTCGATCGAGGACGTGGCGCTGCACACCACCCAGCCCTTCATGTTCCAGCTTTACGTGATGAAGGACCAGGAGTTCCTGGAAGGGATCATCGCCCGCGCCAAGGCGGCGAACTGCTCGGCGCTGGTGCTGACGCTGGACCTCCAGATCCTGGGCCAGCGGCACAAGGACCTCAAGAACGGACTGTCGGCGCCGCCGAAGCTGACGGCATCCTCCATCGCCGACCTCGCCACCCGCTGGCGCTGGGGGATCGAGATGCTGCAGACGAAGCGGCGCTTCTTCGGCAACATCGTGGGCCATGCCAAGGGCGTGACCGATACGGCGAACCTTGCCAGCTGGACCGCCGAGCAGTTCGACCCGCAGCTCGACTGGACCAAGATCGCCCGCATCCGCGACCTGTGGGGCGGCAAGCTGATCCTGAAGGGCATCCTGGACGCCGAGGACGCCCGCATTGCCGCCGATTTCGGGGCCGACGCCATCGTGGTTTCGAACCATGGGGGGCGGCAGCTCGACGGGGCACTCAGTTCCATCCGGATGCTGCCCGAGATCGTGGCCGCCGTGGGCGACCGGGTCGAGATCCACATGGATTCCGGCATCCGCTCGGGCCAGGACGTGCTGAAGGCGCTGGCGCTGGGGGCGCACGCGACCTGGATCGGGCGGGCCTGGGTCCACGGCCTCGGCGCGCTGGGCCAGGAAGGCGTGACCGCCGCGCTGGAGGTGATCCGCAAGGAGCTGGACATCACCATGGCCCTGTGCGGCGAGCGCGACATCCGCAACGTCGGCCGCCACAACGTCCTCGTCCCCGCGGAATGGAGCCGCGACTACGTCTGAGCCACCCACAACAGGCATGACGCGCACGGCCGAAAGGCGTATCCTGCCCCGGCCGGCAGTCCCATCGTCCCCGCATGAGGGAGCAGGCGGGGCGTCGCGGCTGGCCGGCCGGGTTCGCGATGCGGCATGCTCCCGGGAGGGACCACCATGGGGATTCATTCAGGCTTCGCGGCGGCAGGCATCGTCCTGCTGGCCTTCGGCGCGGCGCAAGCGCAGACCGTCGCCACGGACGCCAGCGGCAGGACGCTTTACACCTTCGACCAGGACAGCGGCGGGACCTCGTCCTGCTACGACCAGTGCGCCGTCAACTGGCCGCCCGTCCTGGGACAGGAGGGCAGCGAGATGGGTCCGAACTGGTCGCTGGTTCCGCGCAACGACGGGACCATGCAGATGGCCTACAAGGGCAAGCCGGTCTATTACTACATCGGCGACCAGAATCCCGGTGACGTGACAGGCGACGGCAAGGGCGGGGTCTGGCACGTCCTGACGCCGTAAGTGCCCCCGCAGCCGGCCGATCTTCGCGCTTTCCAATTCCCCGGCACCCGTGTATAGGGCCGGCTTCCGGTCAGGCACCCTTGGAGGCTGGCCGGCTGCAACCTGAAAGGAACGAACATGGCCAAAGAGATCCAGGATCTGGTGGCCGAGGCACGCGCGGGGACAGGCAAGGGGGCCGCCCGCCAAGCTCGCCGCAACGGCAAGGTGCCCGGTATTGTCTACGGTGACGGCAAGGAGCCTCTGGCGATCCAGATGGACTTCAACCCCCTTCTGACCAAGCTGCGCGCCGGCCGCTTCATGTCCACGCTGTGGAACCTGAAGGTCGAGGGCCAGGACGACGTCCGCGTCATCTGCCGCGGCGTCCAGCGCGACGTGGTCAAGGACCTGCCGACGCACATCGACTTCATGCGCACGCACCGCAACTCGCGCGTGAACCTGTTCGTGCATGTCGAGTTCATCAACCACGAGGACAGCCCCGGCCTCAAGCGCGGCGGCACCCTGGTCGTGGTGCGCCCCGAGGTCGAGCTGGTCGTCACCGCCGGTGACATCCCCGAGCAGATCGTCGTGGACCTGAAGGGCCGCAAGATCGGCGACGTGATCCACATCGACGACGTGGAGCTGCCCGCCGGCGCGAAGCCCACGATCGACCGCAACTTCGTCATCGCCAACATCACCGCGCCCTCGGGCCTGGCTGCCAGCGACGACGAGGCCGAGGAAGCCCCCGCCGAGGCCTGATCGCCACGGACGAATGACCCTGAAGGGAGGTGCCGCGGCGCCGCCCTTTTCAATTGCTCCGCTGACTGCACGTCCTGTCTCATGCCCGAAGTGCGTGGAAAGCACGCACCTGCGGCCGCTCCGCAAGGCGCGTATTCTGCCGCACCACTTCGAGCTTTCTTCTTCGTTCAAATATCCCGGGGTCCGGGGCAGAGCCCCGGTCGGCGGTCCCATCTTTCACCGCCGCCCCTTCGTTGCTACATCCCCCCGCATGACCCAACCCATTCATATCGTCGGCGCCGGCATGGCGGGCTCCGAAGCCGCGTGGCAGGCCGCGCAGGCCGGAGTTCCGGTGATCCTGCACGAGATGCGCCCCGCCGTGGGCACCTTCGCCCATCGCACCGGCGACTGCGCCGAGATGGTCTGTTCCAACAGCTTCCGCTCGGATGACGACGTGAACAATGCCGTGGGCCAGCTGCATTGGGAAATGCGCGCGGCCGGCGGCCTCATCATGACCGCCGCCGACCGCCACAAGCTGCCGGCGGGCGGCGCCCTGGCCGTGGACCGCGACGCCTTTTCGGCCGACGTGACCGCCGCCCTGCGCGCCCATCCGCTGGTGACCATCGAGGATGGCGAGATCACCGCCCTGCCCGATAGCGGCAACTGGATCATCGCCACCGGGCCGCTGACTTCGGCGGCCTTGGGGCAGGCGATCGCGGCGGAAACGGGGGCGGATGCGCTCGCCTTCTTCGACGCCATCGCCCCCATCGTCCATGCCGATACCATCGACATGAGTGTGGCCTGGCGGCAGTCCCGCTATGACAAGGGTGAGACCGAGGAAGAGCGGACCGCCTATATCAACTGCCCCATGACGCGGGCGGAATACGACGCCTTCATCGACGCCCTTCTGGCCGCCGAGAAGACCGAGTTCCGCGAGGGCGAGACTGCCGGCTACTTCGACGGCTGCCTGCCCATCGAGGTCATGGCCGAGCGTGGCCGCGACACCCTGCGCCACGGGCCGATGAAGCCGGTCGGGCTGACCAACGCCCACATGCCGCAGGAAAAGCCTTATGCCGTCGTCCAGCTTCGGCGCGACAACGCGCTGGGAACGCTGTACAACATCGTCGGCTTCCAGACGAAGATGAAATACGGCGCGCAGACCCAGGTCTTCCGCATGATCCCCGGCCTTCAGGACGCAAGCTTCGCGCGCCTCGGCGGCATCCACCGCAACACCTTCCTGAACTCGCCCACGCTGCTGGACGACCGGATGCGCCTGCGGTCCCGCCTCCATGTCCGCTTCGCCGGGCAGGTGACGGGGGTCGAAGGTTATGTCGAAAGCGCCGCGATGGGGCTGCTGGCGGGCCGCATGGCCGCCGCGCAGGCACTGGGACACGACCTTCCTCCTCCGCCCGGCACGACGGCAATGGGCGCGCTGGTCCATCACATCACCGGCGGGGCCGAGGCGAAGACCTTCCAGCCGATGAACGTGAACTTCGGCCTCTTTCCCCCGGTCGAGGCCAGGTCGGGCCGCCGCGGCCGCAAGGATCGCTATCCGGCCTATACCGACCGCGCCAAGCAGGATTTCACCGCGTGGCTTTCGGCGCAGTAAGGCGGACGCGCTTTGCCCCCTCGCCTACCGGGCCGCTGCACCTCGGGCACGCCTTCGCCGCCCTGACCGCCGCGCGGCTGGCCGATCCGGGTGAGTTCCTGCTGCGGATCGAGGACATCGACCGGTCCCGCTGCCGCCCGGAATGGGAGGCCGCCATCCACGAGGACCTGCGCTGGCTCGGCCTTGACTGGCCGCAGCCGGTCATGCGCCAGTCCGACCGGCTGCCCGCCTACCGCGCGGCGCTGGACCGGCTGGCCGGCATGGGCCTGCTTTATCCCTGCCGCTGCCGTCGCGCAGACATCGCGGCAGCCCTGTCGGCTCCGCAGGAGGGCATGATCGGCCCCGACGGCCCGATCTATCCCGGCACCTGCCGCGGCCGGGCGATGGAGGACGCAGGCCCGGACGATGCGATCCGCTTGGACGTGCGCCGCGCCTTCGAGCGGCTGGGGTTCGACCGGATCGGCTTTCACGACGAAGCTGTGCTGCCCGGCCAGCGCCATGACCTGACCGCCGAGGACTTCATCGCCGGCGTCGGAGACGTGGTTCTGGCGCGGCGCGGCATGGGGACCAGCTATCACCTGTCCGTCATCGTGGACGACGCGGCGCAGGGGATCACGCTGGTCACGCGCGGCAAGGACCTGTTCGACTCGACCTATATCCATGCGCTGTTGCAAGCGCTGCTGGACCTGCCGCAGCCGCTTTATCACCATCACCGGTTGATCCGGGACGCGGCGGGCAAGCGGCTCGCCAAGCGCGACGACGCCCGCGCGATCCGCAGCTATCGCGAAGCCGGTCTGACGCCCGCAGAAGTTTGCGGGCTGGTGGGCCTTTAGAGGCTATTGCCGCGATTGCCGCGAAAGCAGGCAGTTCGTTTCCTGCGTGTTGCGATAGATCCCGAAGACGACGAACATCAGCCCCGCCGTGACCACGACATAAAGCCCGCCGCCCAGAATGATGGCCGCACCTCGCCAGAATGAGCCATAATAAGGATGACCCGCTGCCCCGACACCGGCGACCACCACGGCCAGCAAGGTCAGCACGGCGAAGAGGACAAGCAGCCGCTCGGCCCAGTCCATGAAGAAATCCCGCATCTCAAGAACTCCGTTCGGACAAGGCGGGATTAGCAGCAGGCTCTTAAGAAACGGTTGATGCCGTCCCTTCCGGCGCCATGATCTCGACCTCGGCGCGATCGCGGATGGCGGTGTAGAAGCAGGTGCGGCGGTTGGTGTGGCAGGCGGGGCCGCTCTGGTCCACCAGTACCAGCAGGCAGTCGCGGTCGCAGTCGAGCCGCATTTCCACCAGCCGCTGCACATGGCCTGAGCTTTCGCCCTTGACCCAGAAGGATGCCCGCGAGCGCGACCAGTAGGTGACGCGGCCCGTGTCCAGCGTGCGCGCCACGGCCTCGGCGTTCATCCAGGCGAGCATCAGCACCTCGCCCGAGGCATGGTCCTGCGCGATGGCCGGGATCAGGCCGTTTGCGTCGAAACGCAGGGTCGCGGGGTCGAACATCGGTTTTCCTTTCATGCTCGGATGCCTATCTAGCGGGCGGACGGATTGGGGAAAAGCGATGGCCGACGACGATCTGATGGCGCTGTATTCGCGCAGGCTGCTGGCGCTGGCGGCGGACATCCCGCACTTGGGCCGCCTGCCCGCGCCGACCGGATCGGCCACGCGCCGCTCGCCCCAATGCGGGTCCACGGTGACGGCGCATGTGGTCGTCAGGGATGGGGTCGTGACCGACTTCGCGCAGGAGGTGCGGGCCTGCGCCCTAGGGCAGGCCTCGGCCGCCGTGCTGGGCGGCGCCGTGATCGGGCGGACCCCGGCGGAACTTGCGGCGGGGCGCGATGCGCTGCGGGCCATGCTGACCGAGGGCGCGCCTGCGCCGGCGGAACCCTTCGCGGCCGCCGAGGCGCTGACACCGGCGCGGGATTTCCCGAACCGCCACGCCTCGATCCTGCTCGCCTGGGAGGCTGCGGCCGAGGCCGCGGGCGCCTAGACGGGCGGCGAGGTCCGTTCCGGGTTGATGCCCGCGAGTTCGCGGAACTCGGGCGGGGCGCGGCCCAGCAGTTCCTCGGCGAGGTCGCGACCCATCTCGATACCGTCGCTGACCAGCCCGCGCCGCTCGCCTCTGACCGACAGCGAGCCGTCGGGCAGCAGGATCTCGCCGCGCAGCCACAGGGTCTCGCCGTCCAGTTCCGCCAAGCCCGCCAGCGGCGTCTCGCAGGACCCGTCGAGGCGGCGCAGGAAGGCGCGTTCGGCCGTCACCCGCAACGTCGTCGGCAGGTCCGAGATGGCGGCCAGCATCGCTGCCGCGATCACGTCGTCCTTGCGCCGTTCCACCCCGATGGCCCCTTGGGCCACGGCGGGCAGCATCTCGTCGGGCGCGATCGCGCTGCGGACCACGTCCAGCATCCCCAGCCGCGTGAGCCCCGCCATGGCGAGGAAGGTCGCCTCGGCCACGCCCTCATCGAGCTTGCGCATCCGCGTCTGCACGTTGCCCCGGAACTCGACCAGCTTCAGGTCGGGGCGGTAGTAGGTCAGCTGCGCCCGGCGGCGCAGGCTGGAGGAGCCGATCAGCGTCCCCGCCGGAAGCTCGGCGATGGAACCCCAGCGGCGGCTGACAAAGGCGTCGCGCACGTCCTCGCGCGGCAGGTAGCAGTCAATGATGAGGCCTTCCGGCTGCAGGACCGGCATGTCCTTCATCGAATGGACGGCGATGTCGATGCGGCTATCCAGCAGCGCGTCCTCGATCTCGCGGGTGAACAGGCCCTTGCCGCCGATCTCGCGCAGGGGTCGGTCGAGCACGCGGTCGCCGGTGGTCTTGATAACCACGATCTCGAAGGCGTCAGTGGGCAGGTCATGCGCGGCGGCCAGGCGGTCGCGCGTCTCGTGCGCCTGCGCCAGCGCCAGCGCCGAGCCGCGCGTGCCGATCCGAAGCGGGCGGTCAGGGGTGGGTAAAGCGTCCATGCGCGACGGGTTATCCCTGCCCCGCCGCGTTGACAACCGCGTTGCGGCAGAAGGGCGCAGGTTGGCGCCCGCGATCCGCCAAGCTTGCAAGCCGTGCGGGGTCTTGCGACAAGGCCGCATGACACAGGATCCTCGCCCCGAACCGCAGAAAAGCCCCGCCAAGACCATCCTGCGCGCCCTCGCCGGCGAGCGCCAGCCGGTGCCGCCGATCTGGATGATGCGGCAGGCCGGGCGCTACCTGCCCGAATACCGCGCCACCCGGGCGCAGGCGGGTGATTTCCTGTCGCTCTGCTACACGCCGGACCTTGCGGCCGAGGTCACGCTGCAGCCCATCCGCCGCTTCGGCTTCGACGCGGCGATCCTGTTCGCAGACATCCTGCTGATCCCGCAGGCGCTGGGGCTGGACCTTTGGTTCGTGACCGGGGAAGGCCCGCGCCTGTCCACAATCACCACGCCCGACGAACTGGCCGCGCTGAAACCGGCGGAGGCGATCCACGAGACGCTGTCGCCCGTTTATGAAACCGTCCGCATCCTGTCGCGGGAACTGCCGCGCGAGACGACGCTGATCGGCTTTGCCGGCGCGCCCTGGACGGTGGCGACCTACATGATCGCCGGGCGCGGCACCCGCGACCAGGGACCGGCGCACGCACTGAAGGACGCCGATCGCGCCACCTTCCAGGGCCTCATCGACCGCGTAACCGAGGCCACGATCCTCTACCTGTCGGCCCAGATCGAGGCGGGGGCCGAGGTCGTCAAGCTGTTCGACAGCTGGGCGGGCAGCCTGCGCGGGCAGGACTTCGACGATTTCGCGGCCGCGCCCGCGCGGCGCATCATCGCCGCGCTGAAGGAGCGTCACCCGGATGTTCCCGTCATCGCCTTCCCGCGCGAGGCAGGCGACCGCTATGTCGGCTTCGCAAAGGCCACGGGGGCGGATTGCGTGGCGCTGGACAACTCGGTGTCCGCCGAATGGGCGGCACGGAACGTGCAGGTCGATGGCTGCGTGCAGGGGAACCTCGCGCCGGGGCACATGGTCACGGGCGGGCAGGCGCTGGTGGACGCGACGCGGGCCATCGTGCGGGCCTTCTCGAATGGCCCGCATATCTTCAACCTCGGCCACGGGATCACGCCGGACGCGGACCCCGAGAACGTGGCGCTGATGATCCGCACGGTGCGCGAGGGCGCCTGAGCCGATGTGGGTCGCCGCGACCCTGATCGCCGCGCTGGCGCAGACGGGGCGCAACGCGGCGCAGGCCGGGCTGACCGCCCGCATCGGGACCATGGGCGCGACAGGCGTCCGGTTCCTCTTCGGCCTGCCCTTTGCCCTTCTGTTCCTGAGCCTCGTGGCGCTGGTCGAACCGATCCCCATGCCGAACATGACCGCCCTCGGCTATGCCGCGATGGGCGCGGTGTCGCAGGTGGCGGCGACCGCCCTGATGCTGACGGCCATGCAGCGGCGCGGCTTTGCCGTGGCGACCGCGCTGATCAAGACCGAGCCGGTGACGCTCGCCATCTTGGGGGCGGCGCTGCTGGCCGAGCCGCTGACGCCCGTGCGCCTCGGCGCCATCGCGGTGGCGACCGCCGGGGTGCTGGCGATGTCGGGCAGTGGCTGGCGGCGGGCGGGCGCCGGCCCGGCCGCGCTGGCCGTGCTGGCGGGCGGCTTGTTCGGACTGTCGGCCATCGGCTTTCGCGGCGGCATCCTGTCGCTGCCCCAGGGCGGCGAGCTGATCCGGGCGACCACGATCCTTGCGCTGTCCCTGACCTTGCAGACGGCACTGGTGGGCGTCTGGCTCGCCCTGCGGGACCGCCCCGCCTTGCGCGGGATGTGGGGCGCGTGGCGCGAGTCGCTCGGCGCGGGCTTCCTCGGCGCGCTCGCCTCGCAGTTCTGGTTCCTGGCCTTTGCGCTGGCACCGGCGGCCAATGTGCGGACGCTGGCCCTGGTCGAGGTGGTCTTCGCCGCCGCCGTCTCGCGTCACCGGCGCGAGGCGATGGGCCCGCGCCAGCTTGCCGGCATGGCGCTGATCGTGGCGGGCGTGGGGTGGCTTCTGTGGACGGCGCGCTGAGCGCTCAGACCCACTTTGCCAAGGGCGGCAGGCTCATCAGCACGGCATCGGCGTTGTGGCCGGTTTCCAGCCCGAACTTGGTCCCCCGGTCATAAACCAGATTGTATTCGGCATAGAGGCCCCGGTGGATCAGCTGGGCGTCGCGGTGCTCGGGCTCCCATTCCTGCACCATGCGGCGGCGGACCAGCGGGACGAATGCGGGCAGGAAGGCCTCGCCCACCGCGCGGGTGAAGGCGAAGTCGGCCTGCCAGTCGCCGCTGTTCAGGTCGTCGTAGAAGATGCCGCCCACGCCCCGGGCGCGTCCGCGATGGGGAATGAAGAAATACTCGTCCGCCCAAGCCTTGAAACGGTCGTAATAGTCGGTCCCGTGGGGGGTGCAGGCCGCGCGCAGGGTGCCGTGGAAATGGGCCGTGTCCTCGGGGTATTCGAGGCAGGGGTTCAGGTCCGCCCCGCCCCCGAACCACCAGGCCGAGGGGGTCCAGAACATGCGGGTGTTCATGTGGACGGCTGGCACGTGCGGGTTCTGCATGTGGGCCACCAGGCTGATGCCGCTGGCCCAGAAGCGCGGGTCATCCGCGATCCCCGGCACGCCGCGCGCGGCCATGGCGGATTGCGCGCGGGGGGCAAGCGTGCCGTGCACCTCGGACCAGTTCACGCCGACCTTCTCGAAGACGCGGCCACCCCGCATGACCGACATGATCCCGCCGCCGCCGTCCTCGGCCCGTTCAGTCGGGGTCACCGTGAAGCGGCCGGGGGGGCTGTCGGAAATCGCTTCCTCCTCAAGCCCCTCGAAGGCGGCCACGATGGTGTCACGCAGGCTGCGGAACCATTCGGCCGCCGCGCGGCGCTCGTCACTCATGTCCATGGAGCGGCCCCTTTCGTGAATTGCGGCACCCGGTGGGCCGCGCTAGCATTCCCCAACCTGATTAGAGGCGCCGCCGATGAGCCGCAACCTGACCCTGACCTCGCTGGCCTGTCTGACGCTTGCGGCCTGCGGGACGCCGCAGGAACAATGCATCAGCCGGAACACCGACGAATACCGCACCGTCTCGCGCCTGCTGGCCCAGGTCGAGGGGAACCTCGCCCGCGGCTATGCCTGGGACGAGCGGGTGGTCACGCGAACCGAGCTCGACTTCTGCCCCGCGATCCTGCGCAACAAGGATGGCGACCGCGTGCTGGTGCAGCGCAGCTGCTGGCGCGACGTGGCCGATACGGAACGCTTCCGCGTGCCGATCGACCCTGTGGTGGAACAGCGCAAGGCCGAGAACCTGCGCGGGCGGCTGGCCGCGCTGCGCCCGAACGCCGAACGCGCCGTGCAGGCCTGCCGCGCAGCCTATCCCGAGGAAGGCTAGCGCCGCTTGGGCCGCCCCGCGCCGGTCGCGGTGATGACCTTGAAGCGGTTGTCGCCGCCGATCTCCTGCACGTCCGCGAACAGCTCGGACAGCGCGGCCTCGTAGGGCAGGTGCCGGTTCGCAACCATCCAGAGCCGCCCGGCCCCTGTCAGCAGCCCCGCCGCCGCGCGGATGAAGCGCGCGCCCAGATGCGGGTCGGCAGCGCGGCCCTCGTGAAAGGGCGGGTTCATGACGACGCCGTTCACCGGCTCGGGCAGGCGAAAGGTGGTGGCGTCGGCCCAGTGGAACTGCGCGCGCGGGTCGGTCACGTTGGCCTTCGCGCAGTCCAGCGCCGCATGGTCGGCCTCGACAAGGTGCAGCACCTCGACGCCGGGGTGCTTGAGAACCTGCGCCGAAAGCCAGCCCCAACCCGCGCCCAGATCGACCATGCGCGTGGGCAGCCGGTCGGGCAGGCAGGCCGCCAGCGCGACCGAGGCCGGGTCCGGCCCGTCCGCCGAGAAGACGCCCGGCGCGGTGACGAAGCCGCCGTCCACCGTCCGCTCGGCCCCCTTCCAGTCGGGGGGCAGCCAGTCGCCGCCGGGCACGGTCACGCGGAAGATCTTTCCATGTGCGCGGGACTGCACCTGATCGACCGGCGCCAGCCCCCGCAACTCGCGCAGCATGGCATCGACGCCGTTTGTCTTCTGCCCGTCGATCCACAGCGCCGCACCCTCCTCCAGGGCGGCGGCGGCGGCGGCCACGCGCGCGCGCGCCTCGGCCCGCGCGCGGGGCAGGAAGACCACGGCGGCGTCCGCCCGGCCGTTCACCGCCGTCTGCACGCGAAAGCCCTGCGCAAGCGCCGAATCATGCGCGGGCCGGAACCCCTGCACAACCGTGGTGCGAGCCGGGTCGAACTCCGCGAGGTCCCCCGGCCCTGCCCCGACAAGCAGCACCGCACCCTCGATCGGGTCGATCAATTCAAGACGAGAGCCCGCCACTTATTCCTTTTCCATCGTGCATTGCAGCGGATGCTGCTGGCGGCGCGCAAGCTCCATCACCTGCGCGACCTTGGTTTCGGCGATCTCGTGGGAAAACACGCCGACAACCGCCACGCCCTTGCGGTGGACGGTCAGCATGATCTCGATCGCCTGGGCATGGGTCATGCCGAACAGCCGTTCGAGAATATGGACCACGAACTCCATCGGCGTGAAATCGTCATTCAGCAACAGCACCTTGTAAAGCGGCGGGCGCTGGGTCTTGGGCTTGGTCTTTGTGGCGAGATCGACGTCTTCCCTGCCTTTCGAGGGAGGGTCGATCATGCGCGGGGAATCGGTCGTCTGCGTCACGAGCGGCAAGTCCTGAATGGGCGGGTTGCCTGCGAATATAGGGCCGGCGCGGCGCAAGGGAAAGGCTGACGAACCCTGCGGACCCGAAACGCTGACGTCATGGCAAATACGCGGTTCCCGCAGCGCGTGTGGCGTGTTATTCTCGGCTTGTTAAGGAAGGGCGTGCAATCAAGAACGCGCCCGCAGGCAGAGAGACCGGGACAGTGCAAATTCTTCATCGAACCCTGATCGCGGGGTGGATTGCCCTGGTTGGCGCCCTTGTGCCGCTGACCGCGTCCGCCGCGCCCTTCGCCGCCCATGTCATGGACGGGCGCACGGGCAAGGAGATCTATTCCCAGAATGCGGATGCCCGGCTGCATCCCGCGTCCCTGACAAAGATGATGACGCTCTACATGGCCTTCACGGCTATCGAGCGGGGGCAGGTCCGGCTGGATTCCAGGTTCACGGTGACGCCCCACGCGGCGGGCCAGCCGCCTTCGCGCCTCGGGCTGCGGGCGGGCCAGAAGATCGAGCTGCGCTATCTCATCCGCGCCGCTGCGGTCAAATCCGCCAACGACGCGGCCACCGCCATCGGCGAGGGGCTCGCGGGGTCCGAGGCGAAGTTCGGCCAGCAGATGACCGCCATGGCCCGCGCGCTGGGCATGAAGAACAGCAACTTCCGCAACGCCAACGGACTGACGCAGGAAGGGCATTATTCCTCGGCCCGCGACATGTCGGTTCTGGGGCGCCGGTTGTTCTACGATTTCCCGCAGTATTACTCGATCTTCTCACGCCGCTCGGCGGACGCGGGCATCGCCACCGTGTCCAGCACCAACAAGCGTTTCCTGGACAGCTACCAGGGCGCGGACGGGATCAAGACGGGCTACACGCGGGCGGCGGGCTTCAACCTGACCGCCTCGGCCCAGCGCGGCTCCAAGCGGATCATAGCCACGGTGCTGGGCGGTCAGTCCACGGCCCAGCGCAACGCGGTCATGGCGCAGCTTCTGGATACCGGCTTCGGCAAGGCGCCGACGCGCGTGAAGGAGATCCGCCCCGAGGCGCCCGCCTATATCGTGGAACGCAAGCGCAGCGTGCAGGTGGCCCGCGCCGAGCCGCAGGCGCGCCCGCCGGTGGCCGCGGCCCGGCCGGTGAAGGGATCGACCGTCCCGGTCGAGCCCGCCCGCCGTCAGGCCGAGGCGCCCGTGCAGCCCGCGGCAGCGCCTGTCCTGGCGCAGGCCAGCGTCGGCTCGGCCCGCCCCGCGCGCAAGCCCGCAGGCGCCCCGGCGTCCGTCAAGGTGGCCTCGGCCGAGCCCGCCGCGATCGAGGCGGCGGTCAAGCTCGCCACCGCCAACGCGGCTCCGCCTCCGGCCCCGCGTCCCGGCCCCGCCGCGCAGGCCAAGGCGCCGCGCACGCTGGGTTCCACCTTCGCGGCGGCCGAGCCGAAAGAGGCCGAGCCCGCTGGCATCGCGGTCCCGCGCGTCAGCACCAAGCTGCTGGCGGCTTCGAAACCCGTGCGCAAGTCCGACGCGGTGATCCTTGCCGCGATGGAGGAAGAAGGCGACCGGTCCGAGCCCGAGGCGGTGCAGATCGTTTCGCGCCCCTCGACCAAGGGCCGGGGCAACCACGGCATCACGCTGGGACGCTTCAAGACCAAGGCCGAGGCCGAGCAGCTTCTGCTGCGCATCGCCCTTCAGGAAAGCGCCGTTCTGAACAACGCCACCCGCCGCGTCGGCAACACCCCCAAGGGATGGGAGGCGAACTTCTCGGGCCTGACCCGCGACGCGGCGCAACTGGCCTGCGACAAGCTCGCCGCCCGCTCGCAGCGCTGCACGGTGCTGGGGAACTGAGGCGGCTCTGACCTGCGACAAGAAAAGCCCGGCTTCGGCCGGGCTTTTTTCTTTCCGGTGCCAAGGCGATGCAGGGGCGCTTGCAGTGCGCGCGGGCTGGGGCAAGCGATGCGTTCACGACGGAACGGCCTGCGGCCGGAGTGCGGGCATCCGGGGCGCCAAGACGGGCGCAGGCCAGCCTCAGCTCTCAACGGAAGGCAGCTTTGCCGGGGGTTCGCGCGTTTCAGACCTGGACGAGCCTGGATCCTGACCCTGAAGGCGGCCGGTAGCCTTGATAGTTGCGGCAGCAAAGGCCATGGATCAGCCGCCTGAAGCGCGGCGACACTCGCGCCAGTTTCATGCCCTGCCCCAGAGGCCCGGAGGGGAAACGTTCCTCCGCACCTGACAAAGTAGCCGGGACGGCCCAGGAGAGGGGCGTCCGCCGCCTGCGGATTTCCACGTGCGACCGGCTCACCCTGCCCTTCGTTCCGATGGCCTCACGGCTTGGGGCGGTCGTCCCATTCGTCGCTGAGGATGCGCTGGGCGTCGCCCTTGGGGTCCTCGTACTGGCGGTTGCGCAGCGCCCAGACGAAGGCCGCGAGGCCCAGACCCCCCAGTCCCAGCGAGACGGGGATCAGGTAGACCAGAACCTCCATCAGCGCAGCCTCAGCGCGTTCAGGGTGACGCTGACGGAACTCAGCGACATGGCCAGCGCGGCGATCAACGGCGTGGCCAGCCCCGCAAGCGCGAAGGGCACGGCGACCACGTTGTAGAGGATCGACAGTGCGAAGTTTTCCCGGATGCGCCGGATCGAGGCCCGGGCCATCCCCACGGCATCCGCCACAGGGCCGAGGTCCTTGCCGACCAGCACCATGTCGGACGCGACCCGCGCCGCGTCCAGGGCGCTGGCGGGCGAGATCGAGGCATGGGCCGAAGCCAGCGCCGCCGTGTCGTTCAGCCCGTCGCCCACCATCAGGACGTGCCGGCCCTGCGCGGAAAGCTCGGCCACGGTTGCGGCCTTTTCCTGCGGGGTGACGGTCGCCCGCCATTCCTCGACGCCCAGGCGCGCGGCGATGTCGCGCACGGCGCCCGCGCCGTCGCCCGACAGGATCATCACCCGCAGCCCGGCCTTTTGCAGCCGGGCGACTGCCCGATCCGCACCGGGGCGCAGGCTGTCGGTGAAGTCGATGCGATGCACGCGCTCACCGATCCGCAGCCAGGTGGCGGCGCCGGGCGCCTCGTCTCCGGTGCCGATCCAGTCGGCGCGGCCAAGCCGCACGGGGCGGCCCTGCCAGCGCGCCTCGACGCCATAGCCCGGAACCTCGCGCAGGTCCTCGACCTCGGCCGCCTGCCCCGCGATCCCGGCCACGATGGCGCGCGACAGCGGATGGGCCGAGCCGCCCGCAAGCGCCAGCGCCACGGCGCGGCCTTCGGCATCAAGATCGGCCGCGGCCACTTGGGGCGTGCCCATGGTCAAGGTGCCGGTCTTGTCGAAAACGACGGTATCGACCTCGGCCAGGCGTTCCAGCGCGGTGCCGTCCTTGATCAGCAGCCCTTCGCGGAACAGCCGCCCCGAGGCGGCGGTGATCACCGCAGGCACGGCCAGGCCCAGCGCGCAGGGGCAGGTGATGATCAGCACCGCAGCCGCCACGTTGACGGCCACGCGCACGTCGCGTGTCATCCAGAACCAGCCGAGGAAGCTCGCCAGCGCCAGCAGATGCACAACCGGCGCATAGGCGCGGCTGGTGCGGTCGGCGATCGAGGTATAGCGGCCGCGTGCCGATTCCGCCGCCGCGACCAGAGCGGTCAGGCGGGACAGCGAGCTGTCCCGTCCGGCGGCCGTCACCTGCAGCGTCAGGGGGCCGGTCAGGTTCACCTCGCCCGCCGACAGAGCATCGCCAGGCCGGGCCGCGATGGGCACCGATTCGCCGGTCAGCAGCGAGCGGTCGATCTCGGACGCGCCCGCCGTCACCAGCCCGTCCGCGGGGACGCGGCCGCCGGGACGCACGAGGATCAGGTCGCCCGGCCGCAGGTCGGCCACGGGCACGGTTTCCTCGGCGCCTTCGCGCAGCAGGATGGCGCGGGGAACCTCCAGCGCGGTCAGCTCTTCGGCGGCCGAGCGGGCCACGGCGCGGGTGCGATAGTCGAGGTAGCGGCCGACCAGCAGGAAGAAGCACAGCATCACCACGCCGTCGAAATAGGCGTGGGGGCCGCTGTTCCAGGTCTCGAAGACCGAGATGGCGCTGGCGAGGATCAGCGCGAGAGAGATCGGCACGTCCATGCCGAGCCGCCCGGCGCGCAGCGCCCACCAGGCGCTGGCGACGAAGGGCTGGCCCGAGAAAGCCACGGTCGGCAGGGCGATGGCGCCCGAGATCATGTGGAACAGGTCGCGGGTCGCGGCATCCGCCCCCGACCAGACCGCGACCGACAGGATCATGATGTTCATGGAGGCAAAGCCCGCGACCCCGATCCGCATCAGCAGATCGCGGCCGCGCCGGTCGGCCTCGGTCGCCGTCAGCGCGCCGGGGTCAAGCTCATGCGCCTCGTAGCCGATGCGGTCCAGCACCGGGATCAGGTCGTCGGCCGTTACCCCTTCCGCGTCCACGACCACGCGGCGCAGGGACAGGTTCACCCGCGCGGCGCGCACGCCCGGCACGCCGGACAGCGCCCGTTCCACGTCGGTGATGCAGGCCGCGCAATGGGCGGTCGGCAGCGACAGGATCACGTCGCCCCGCACCGGCCCCGTGCGCGCCAGCCGCCCCGCGAGGGGCGCCACGTCGCAGGCGGGACATGCGCCGAGGCGGCTTTCGAAGTCGGTGGAAACGTCCGTCATCACTTCACCCGGCTGCCCGAGAAATGGTCGATGCGCTGGCGGAAGACCGTCCCGTCCCAGGCCTCGGCCGTCACGTTGATGTTCCAGATGCCGGGCGCCAAGGTCAACGGCGCCCGGAAGATGCCGTTCTCATAGATGAAGCGAGGGGTCTGGTCCTCGCGCACATGAGTGGGGCGGCCGACTGTGGCCGACAGCGACCTGATGCGGGCGGGGTTGCCCTGCGTGTCCTGGACCACCAGCGTCAGCTCGCGCCCGTCGTATTCGGGCGTGACGGTCCAGCCCAGTGCAGCTTGCGCGGCCCGCTCGCGGTCGAAGCGCTGCGAGGCCACGTAGCTGTTCGGCGTCTCGAGCCCCGGGAAGGTGCTGACGGCCTTGAAGGCCATCACCATGTTCACGGCGATGATGACGCCGAAGGCCGCCAGCGTGATGGCCAGCACGTGCCGGCCGGTCAGTTCCCGCGCCATTCTAGCGCTCCGTTCCCTGGAAGACCGTCTCGACCGCGGCGCGGCGGCCCGAATCCAGGTCCTCGATCCACATGGTCAGCGGCGTCTGTCCGCCCGAGGCAAGCGCCGAGCCCGGCGCGGCGGTCAGGTAGACGCGCTGGGCGAAGGTCTCGTCCGCGGGCACCGTCACCGTCTCGTGGTCGCCTTCCAGCGCGACCACGACATCCGGCAGCGGCGTGCCATCGGCGGTTTCCGCGCCCACGGAGAAGGTCTTCTCCTCGCCCTGCATGTTGCGCAGCCGCAGCTCGTAGGTGTTGCGGATCGAGCCGTCGGCCATGGTGACGTACAGCGGGTTCCTGACCGGCGAGACGTTCAGGTCGTAGGGCGAGCGCAGGAACAGCGCCACGATCAGCCCGACGCCAATCGCGCCCCAGAGGGTGAAATACAGCAGCGGCCGCGGGCGCAGCACGTGCTTCCAGAGCGATTCACCCTCCTGCCCCGTCTTCTCGGCGCTTTCATCCTTGAGCGCCATGTAGTCGATCAGCCCGCGCGGCTTGCCGATCTTCGCCATCACGTCGTCACAGGCGTCGATGCACAGCGCGCAGGTGATGCATTCCAGCTGCTGGCCTTCGCGGATGTCGATGCCCATGGGGCAAACGTTCACGCAGGCCAGGCAGTCGATGCAATCGCCCTTGAGCGCGGTCGGACTGTCGGACTTGGTGGGCTGCCCCTTGGCGATCTTGCCGCGCGGCTCGCCCCGCCATTCGCGATAGGCCACGGTCAGGGTGTTCTCGTCCATCATGGCGCCCTGGATGCGCGGCCAGGGGCAGGCATAGATGCAGATCTGCTCGCGCGCGAAGCCGCCGAAGAAGAAGGTCGTCGCGGTCATGATGGCGATGGTGGTGTAGGCGACCGGATGGGCGTTCAGCGTCACCAGGTCGCGCAGCAGCGTGGGCGCGTCGGCGAAGTAGAAGACCCAGGCGCCGCCGGTCAGCAGGCCGATCAGCAGCCAGGCCGCCCATTTGGCCGCGCGCAGGCGGACCTTGCGGGCATCCCAGCCCTGCTCATACAGGCGGATGCGGGCGTTGCGGTCGCCCTCGATCCGGCGCTCGACCATCATGAAGAGGTCGGTCCAGACGGTCTGAGGGCAGAAATAGCCGCACCAGACCCGGCCCAGGACCGAGGTGAACAGGAACAGACCCAACCCTGCCATGATCAGAAGGCCCGCCACGAAATAGAACTCGTGCGGCCAGATCTCGATCCAGAAGAAGAAGAAGCGGCGGTTCGCCAGATCGACCAGGACGGCCTGATCGGGCATCCCCGGTCCCCGGTCCCAGCGGATCCAGGGGGTGATGTAGTAGATGCCCAGCGTGACCGCCATGAGCACCCATTTGAGGTTGCGGAACTGGCCCCGGACACGGCGTGGGAAGATCGGCTCGCGCGCCGCATAAAGGCGGGGGGGTTCCTGCTCGATCGTGGACATGCTCGACTCCTGATGGGCAGGGAACGGAGGCGCCGCCCTGCCGGACCGGCGGTTGACCTGCAACGCGCCGCGAGCCCGACATATAGGACGGAACCCGGCCGATTTCAGGGACCGTTTGTCGCACCCCCCGGCGGCAACCGCGTCGCCGCCGGGATCGTTGCTGTTAAGGACCGGCCCCCCGGAAACGCGCGAATGGATCGGGGGGCCGGCAGCCCCTGCCTTGCGGCAGGGGCGTCCGGTGGGACGAAGGCGCTACTCGCCGCCGCCCAGGCCGTGGACATAGGTCGCCACGGCGCGGATCTCGGCCTCGCTGAGGCGGTCCGACCAGGCGGGCATGACGCCGAAGGGGCCGTCATGGATGATCCGGTGGATCGTCGCCTCGTCCGGCTGGCCGTCCTTGTTGTAAAGCCACACGGCGTCCGTCAGGTTCGGCGCGCCCTGGCTGCGGTCGCCGGTCCCGTCCTCCATGTGGCAGGCCGAGCAGTTGTCCTGGAAGACCGTCGCGCCCTCGGCGGCCTGCGCCTCGTCATGGGGCAGGTTCCCCAGGGCCAGAACGTGCTGGGTGACCTGCTGGATCTGCGCGTCGTCCAGGATGCCGTCCACGCCGAACTTGGGCATTTCCGAATAGCGCGTGTCGGCGTCTTCCGGGCTGCGGATGCCGTGCAGCAGGGTCAGGTGGATATCCTCGATCGTGCCGCCCCACAGCCAGTCGTTGTCCAGCAGGTTGGGATAGCCGGGGTTTCCGGCCGCGCCCGCCCCGTGGCACTGCGCGCAATAGGTGCGGAAGATCGAGGCGCCCGCGTTGTTGGCGTAGTTCAGCAGATCGGGACTGGACGGGATGTCCGAAAGGTTTGCCGCGACCAGCTGCGTCTCGATCGGGGCGTTCGCCTCGTCGAACTGCCGGATCTCCTGGGCGACGACCTCGCGCTGGGTGGTGCCCAGCAGGCCCGAGGTGTTGTCCCGGATCAGCGGTATCGCCGGATAGGCGATCACGTATCCCAGCGCCCAGACAATGGTGGCGTAGAAGGTCCACAGCCACCAGCGCGGCAGCGGGTTGTCGTATTCCTCGATCCCGTCCCAGCTGTGGCCGGTGGACTTCACCTCGGCGATCATCTTGCCCGGGCGGCGGGTGACCTTGCGGCGCCCGGCGCGGCCGCCCCGCGGCTTCACGCCCGTCAGCACCTCGGGCATGTTCTCGACGATCTGCTCGGCGTTTTCCCGGTCGGCCTTGCGCCGGTCCACCGAGATGCGGTTTTCCGGGTTGGCAGGGGACTCGTGCGGGTCGTTCAGGTCGGCGCCGATGTTCTCGGCCACCTCGCGCTCGCGCGGGGTCGGGGGCGGGTTCTCGTCTTTCGGATCGGCCATCACTCGACCTCCTTGCGGTTCGCCCCGGTCTCGGCCTCGGTGGGCTCGGGGGCGGGTCTTGTCTCGTTGCGGAAGATGCTTTCGGCGGCGTCGCGGTGCAGCCGGCGCGAGCCGGGCCGCCACACGAACAGGACCACGCCGATGAACACCAGGGTCAGCGCCAGCAGCACCCAGCTGTCGGCAAGCTGGCGCAGGAAGGAATAGCGGTCCATTCCCCCGGCACCCTCAGCGATGCTCGTCCGGCTGGAAGGTCGAGAAATCGACCATCGTCCCCAGAACCTGCAGATAGGCGATCAGCGCGTCCATCTCGGTCACGCCCGCCTGGCGGTCGAAGTTGCGCGCCTGCGCGCCGGGATAGCGTTCCTGCAGCCCCGAGGCGTCGAGGTCGGGGTCGGCCTGCGCCAGGAAGTCGGCGCGGGCCTCGGTCACCATGTCGTCGCTGTAAGGCACGCCCACGCGGCGGTCGGCGACCAGCCGGTCCTCGATATAGGCCGGGTCGATGGGGCGGTGACGCAGGAAGGAATAGCCCGGCATGATCGATTCCGGCACGACCGAGCGCGGGTCGTTCAGATGGTCGATGTGCCATTCGTCCGAATAGCGCCCGCCCACACGGGCCAGGTCCGGCCCGGTGCGCTTGGACCCCCACTGGAAGGGGTGGTCGTACATCGATTCCGCGGCAAGGCTGTAATGGCCATAGCGCTCGACCTCGTCCCGCATGGGCCGGATCATCTGGCTGTGGCAGACATAGCAGCCCTCGCGGACATAGATGTCGCGGCCGGTCAGCTCGAGCGGGGTGTAGGGGCGCATCCCCTCCACCTTCTCGATGGTGTTTTCCAGGTAGAACAGGGGGGCGATCTGGACGATGCCGCCGATGGTCACCACGAGGAACGAGAACACCAGAAGCAGTGTCGCGTTCTTCTCGAGGATCTTGTGGTGGTCGAGAATGGCCATGAAAGATCCCCTTCCTTATTCGGCCGGAACGGCAACGCGGTTCGACGCGATGCGCGGCTGCCTGGCGACCGTGGCCCAGAGGTTCCAGGCCATGATGATCCCGCCGGCCAGGTAGAAGACGCCACCCAGCGTGCGGACGACCAGCATCGGATACTTGGCGATGACGGTGTCGGCGAAGGCGTTGACCAGGAAGCCCTGGCTGTCCACTTCGCGCCACATCAGGCCTTCCATGATGCCCGACACCCACATGGACGAGGCGTAGAGCACGAGGCCGATGGTCGCGAGCCAGAAGTGCCAGCTGACGGCGGCGGTCGAATACAGCCGCTCACGGCCCCAGAGACGCGGCGTCAGGTAATAGAGCGCGCCGAAGGTGATCATGCCGTTCCAGCCCAGCGCGCCGGAATGGACGTGGCCAATGGTCCAGTCGGTATAGTGCGACAGCGAGTTGACGGCCTTGATCGACATCATCGGGCCTTCGAAGGTCGCCATGCCGTAGAAGCCGACGGCCACGACCATCATCCGCAGGATGGGGTCCGTCCGCAGCTTGTCCCAGGCGCCCGACAGCGTCATCAGGCCGTTGATCATGCCGCCCCACGAAGGCATCCACAGCATGATCGAGAAGACCATGCCCAGCGTCGAGGCCCATTCGGGCAGCGCGGTATAGTGCAGGTGGTGGGGGCCCGCCCATATGTACATGAAGATCAGGGCCCAGAAGTGGATGATCGACAGCTTGTAGCTGTAGACCGGGCGCTCGGCCTGCTTGGGGATGAAGTAGTACATCATGCCCAGGAAGCCGGCGGTCAGGAAGAAGCCCACCGCGTTGTGGCCGTACCACCACTGGGTCATGGCGTCCTGCACGCCCGCGAACAGAGGCACCGACTTGGACCCGAACAGGCTGACGGGCATCGCCAGGTTGTTGACGATGTGCAGCATCGCGATGGTCACGATGAAGGCCAGGTAGAACCAGTTGGCCACGTAGATGTGCGGCTCGCGCCGCTTCATGATCGTGCCGAGGTAGATCAGCAGGTAGACGACCCAGACGATCGTCAGCCACAGGTCCACGTACCACTCGGGTTCGGCGTATTCCTTGGAATGGGTCGCGCCCAGGATATAGCCCGTCGCCGCCAGGACGATGAACAGGTTGTAGCCCCAGAAGACGAACCAGCCGGCGTTGCCGCCCCACAGCCGCGTCGCGCAGGACCGCTGGACCACGTAGAACGAGGTGGCGATCAGGGCGTTGCCGCCGAAGGCGAAGATCACGGCCGAGGTGTGCAGCGGGCGCAGCTTGCCGAAGTTGGCAAAGCCCTCCAGCGCGTCCGAGAAGTTCAGCGACGGCCAAGCCAGCTGCGCGGCGATCACCACGCCCACGAGGAAGCCCACCACGCCCCAGAAGGCGGTGGCGATCACCCCGGCGCGGATCGGGCCGTCGAGGTATTCGGACGGCGCGCCGGCCAGCGCCAGCTTGCGGTCCGGGTTGTCCATGGCCCGCAGCACCCACAGGAACGCCAGCCCGGCGGCCAGCATCACTGTGAGGGCGTTGACCTGATATGCCAGATCGCGCGCATAGTTGGCGGCGATCGCGGCAAAGACCGCGATCACGCCAAGCACGATCAGCTTGAAGCTATCCCACATCGTGTTCGGTGTCCTTTGTCTGGAAACAGCGCAGGTCCGAATCGCCGAAGGGCGATCCGGGTGGGCCGTCTTGGCCGTGACCTTTATGGGCGGAATGTGGTGCAAACCTTGATCTGGGTCAACAAAACGGGGCACCCCTGCATCATACTGTCACACCGCGATCCGCAGGGGCCGTCACAGCAGGAGCCAAGCCAATGGGCTACAAGACCATCCTTACCGTCATCACCCAGGCCGGACAGACCGCGCAGCTTGAGGCGGCGGTGGCGCTGGCGCGGCGCGAGGACGCCCATCTCGAGGTCTTCGCCGTGGGCGTGGACCACACCCAGACCGGCTACTATTACGCGGGCGCCTCCGCCTATGTCTTCCAGGAGGCGATCGACCGCGCCATGGCTGCGGCCGAGGCGCTGGAAACCGGGGTCCGCGCCGAGCTTGCCCCCGAGGACATCCGCTGGTCGGTCGAAAGCGCGGTCGCCCAGATGGGCGGCGTCTCGACCCTGATCGCCATGCGCGCACGCTTCGCCGACCTGGTCGTGCTGGCAAAGCCCTATGGGCCAAAGGCCGCGCCCGATGCCGAGGCGGTGCTGGAAGCCTCGCTTTTCGAGGGCGGCGCCCCGGTGCTGGTCCTTCCGCACGAGAATGTCGCCGTCGAGACCTTGGGCAAGCGCGTCCTGGTGGCCTGGAACCAGTCGGACGAGGCGCTGCACGCCATCCGCCGCGCCCTGCCCGTCCTGAAGGCGGCCGAGGCGGTCGAGATCGCGGTCGTGGACCCTTCGCCCTATTCGCCCGAAGGCTCGGACCCCGGCGGGAAGCTCTGCCAGATGCTGACGCGCCACGGCGTCAAGGCCGAGATCGCGGTGCTGGCCAAGACCCTGCCCACCGTGACCGAGGTGCTGAACCGCCGCGCGGCGGAAACCGGGGCCGACATGCTGGTCATGGGTGCCTACAGCAAGTCGCGCCTGCGCGAGGCGATCATGGGCGGCGCCACGCGCCACATGCTGGAACGCGCCACCCTGCCCGTCCTGATGGCACGCTGAGCACGGACCCGCGCGCCGGCGTCCGCCGCCGGTGCGGCGTCAGGCGGGCAGCCCGCCGTCGGAATCGTCGCCGCTTTCCAGCACCAGCCGGTGGAAGTCGGGCACGATCACGCGGCGGTTGCCTTCCAGCGTGATGACCCCGTCGCGCTTCAGTGCCGAGATCTGGCGGCTGACCGTTTCCAGCGTCAGGCCCAGGTAGTCGGCCATCGTTTCGCGCGTCAGCGGCAGGTCGATGCGGACACGACCCTGGGGGCGCGTCTCGTGCAGACCCGCCTCGCGGCGCGCCAGAAAGGCGATGAACGAGGCGATCTTTTCCCGCGCCGACTTGCGGCCCAGAAGCAGCAGCCATTCCCGCGCCGCGTCCAGGTCGTCCAGCGTCATGTCCAGAAGCCGGGCGGCGATACGGGGGCTGGACCGCAGCAACTCCTCGAAAGGCTTGCGGCGGAAGCAGCAGAGCGTCAGGTCCGACAGCGCCGTGACCGTATAGGCCGAGGCCGAGCGCCCCGGCCGCCCCAGGAAGTCCGAGGGCAGCAGCAGCCCGACCATCTGGGTGCGCCCGTCCTCCATCGTCTGGGACAGGCCCGCGACGCCCTGGACGACCGAGGCCACGAACTCCATCCGTTCGCCTGCAAGGGCCACGACCTGCCCGGCCTCGTAGCGGCGATAGTACTTGGTGGCGTCCAGCCGGCTCAGCTCGGGCGCCTCGCAGCTGGCGCAGACGGCCCGGTACCGGATGGGGCAGTCCTCGCACGGGACCTGCAGGCCCTGGCAGGAGTCCTGCGATTTCAGTTTGACCTGCGTCAATGTTCTTTCCCGCTTTGAGTGAAATACCTAGGCCCATGGAACAGGAATCGCAACTGACCCGGCTGGGGCTGTTTGACGCGCGCGTGCCGCGCTATACGTCCTACCCCACCGCCCCGCACTTCAAGCCCACCGTGGGACCGGCCGATTTCACCGACTGGATCCACGCGATCCCGGCGGGCGGATCGATCTCGCTTTATATGCATGTGCCCTTCTGCCGCAGGCTCTGCTGGTTCTGCGCCTGCCGGACGCAGGGCACCCAGTCCGACGCCCCCGTGCGCGCCTATGCCGACATCCTGCTGGCGGAACTGGAGCTGCTGAAGGCGAACCTCGCCCCCGGCGTCAGGCTGTCGCGCCTGCACTGGGGCGGCGGCACGCCCACGCTGATGCCGCCTGACATGATGCGGCGCGTGGCGGGCGCGGTCTTCGACGCCTTCCCGCTGGCGGAAGGGGCCGAGTTCTCGGTCGAGATCGACCCCAACGAAATCGACGAGGCGCGGATGGACGCCTTGGCCGAGGCGGGACTGACCCGCGCCTCGATCGGGGTGCAGGACTTCGACCCCGAGATCCAGAAGACCATCGGCCGCGACCAGAGCTTCGAGGTGACGGCCGAGGCCGTGCGCATGATCCGCGACCGCGGGATCCGAAGCCTCAACACCGACATCCTTTACGGCCTGCCGCACCAGACGCCGCACAGGATTTCGGATTCGATCCAGAAGCTGATGGCGCTGTCGCCCGACCGGATCGCGCTTTACGGCTATGCTCATGTCCCTTGGATGGCCAAGCGGCAAGTGATGATCCCCGACGAGGCCCTGCCCGACGCCCCGGCCCGGCTGCGGCTCTTCGAGGTCGCCCGCGATCTGCTGGTCGCGGACGGCTATGACGAGATCGGCATCGACCACTTCGCCCGTCCCGGCGACGGGCTGGCGGTGGCCCAGAAGGCCGGGCTGCTGCGCCGGAACTTCCAGGGCTACACGGACGACCAGGCGCAGGTGCTGGTCGGCATGGGTGCCTCGTCCATCTCGCGCTTCCCCCAAGGCTATGCGCAGAACGCCCCCGCCACCGGCGCCCATGTCAAGGCGATCCGCGAAGGGCGCTTCTCGACCACCAAGGGCCATGTCTTCACCCCCGAGGACATCTGGCGCGCCCGCATGATCGAGGCGCTGATGTGCGACTTCCGCATCTCGGCCGAGGAGTTCACCCGCAACCACGGCTTCACCCCCGCGGCGCTGGCCGACCTGTTCGCACCGGTCAGGGCGCAGTTCGGCGACATGGTGACGGTGGACGAGACCGGTCTGTCGATCCCCGAACGCGGCCGCCCGCTGACGCGCATGATCGCGCGGATGTTCGACGGCTACGAGATGGAGGCCAAGGGCCACAGCCCGGCCATCTGACACCTGCCGGACCGGGGGCCAGCCCCCGGACCCCCGGGATATTTGGACAAAGAAGAACTCCCGCCTCCTGGGGCATGTTCTTCTTTGTGGAAGTATCCTCGGGGGGAGTCGCCGCAGGCGACGGGGGGGCAGACAGCCCCCCTGCCGCGATGACGAAGGATCAGCGGCCTAGCTTGGCGTGAACCTCGTCCAGATCGACCTCGCCCTTGGGCAGCTTGTTGTCGGGGTTGTCGAAGTCATAGCGGAACAGCTGGAAATCCTTCTTGTAGATTTCCCAGACCAGGTGGCGCGACAGGTCGTCGAAATAGTCGCTGACCTTGTGCAGGCGCTTGGGGCCGTGGCCCTCGGATTCGTTGAAGCGCGGCACCTCGTTCACGTCCAGCTTCACCGGGGTCTCGGCGGCGTCCAAGACCTTCTGCATCCCTTCGTTGAACTTCTCGGTGAAGAAGATCTGGTCGTAGCGGCCCCCGTTCACGATGAAGGTGGCGATATGGCCCGACATGGCCGACCAGTGGATGTCCGGCTCCATCGGGCGGCGCCAGCGGATGGTGTCGCGCGCGAACAGAAGGAAGCGGCGGAAGCTGGTCACCTGGTCGAAGTCGAAGTTGTCCTCGGGGCTGCCCACCTCGACGCCGTAGCGCTGCATGATCTGCGGGATCAGGTTGCCGCGATAGCGCTTGCCGTTGCGCTGGATGCCCGCGATCTTGTCGAAGAAGGACGACAGGATGCGCGCGTAAGGGTTGCGCACGCAGGTGAAGGACACGGGCTTGCGCGCCTTTACCGCCCCCTCGATCGCCCCCTGGCTCGCCTCCTGGTTCCACTTGTGCAGGCCGGAGGTCGAATCGTGGATGTCGCCGTCGAAATAGCGCCCATGGTCCGAGAAGAACATGATCTGCCCGATGGTCGAGCAGGCGCATTTCGGCACCACCCGGTAGGCCATGCTTTCGCTTTCGGTCATCCAGGTGCCGGGAAAGGCCATGACGGGCATCCTCTGTCAGTTGAGCGGCGGCTTGTTCCTGCCCATAAAATCGTTATGCACCCAAGGCAACTCGCTACGGTTGAATTGTCACGATCAGGCATGCGCTGCGCCGGTGCTCGCCCTGGACGAAGTGGACCCGGAACATGGCCCGCATCGCCTTCATCCTGCTGTGCCACAAGGATCCCAAGGGGATCATCGCTCAGGCCCAGCGACTGACGGGATCGGGAGACTTCGTCTCGATCCACTTCGACGCGCGCGCGAACCCGGCCGATTTCGACATGGTCCGCCATGCACTTGCGGACAACCTTGGGGTGACCTTCGCCGCCCGCCGCCTGAAATGCGGCTGGGGCGAATGGTCGCTGGTCGGCGCCACGCTGGAAGCCGTGCGCGCCGCGGTCAGGGCGTTTCCCTCGGCCACGCATTTCTACATGCTGTCGGGCGATTGCATGCCGATCAAGTCGGCTGCCTATACGCATGAGTTCTTGGACGCCCACGACCTCGATTACATCGAGAACTTCGACTTCTTCGAAAGCGACTGGATCAAGACCGGCTTCAAGGAAGAACGGCTGATCTATCGCCACTGGTTCAACGAGCGCACCCAGAAGAAGCTGTTCTACGGCAGCTACGAATTGCAGAAGCGGCTGGGCCTGACCCGGCAGGTGCCCGCCGACATCCAGGTCATGATCGGCTCGCAATGGTGGTGCCTGCGCCGCCAGACGATGGAAAAGGTGCTGGCCTTCTGCGACGCGCGGCCCGACGTGGTGCGCTTCTTTCAGACGACCTGGATCCCGGACGAGACCTTCTTCCAGACCATCGTCCCCCATGTCGTGCCCCGGCGCGAGATCCGGCCGCGCACCCTGACCTTCCTGATGTTCACCGACTACGGGATGCCGGTGACCTTCTACAACGACCATTACGACCTGCTGCGGGGCCAGGACTATCTGTTCGCCCGCAAGATCAGCGGCGAGGCGATCGAGCTGCGCGAGCGCCTGGGCGCCCTGTGGAAGGCCGACGACACGCAGTTCGCCATCTCGAACGAGGCGGCGGGGCTTTACCGCTTCCTGACCCAGCGGGGTCGGATCGGCCGCCGCTTCGGCCAGCGCTTCTGGGAGGCCGAGGGCTCGCTGGGGCGCGGCCGGACGCTGATCCTGATCGTCGCGAAGAAATGGCACGTGGCCAAGCGCCTGACCGCCGCCATCCGCTGGCACACGGACATCCCGGCGGTGAACTACCTGTTCAACGAACTCGACGCCGAGCTGCCCGACATGGGCGGGATCGAGACGACGCTGGCCAAGCGCGAACGCCACAGGCGCGCGCTGGTCAAGATGCTGTTCGTGCTGTTCGACAAGCCCTGCATCGCCATCTGCCTTGACACCTCGGCCTTGGGGCTGATCCAGGACTTCCTGGAAGACAAGGCCGACACCCGCGTCCTGCTGATCGACTCGGAATTCGACGAGGACTATGTGCGCGGCCATATCGAGCGCGTGGGCCTCGCCGGCCGGCACAGCGCGCCCGATCACCTGAACCGCCTGATCCCCGCCGTGCGCAGCGACCTCGAACACGAGGCCGAGCGCATCCGCGACCTCGAGATCGAGGGGTTCGAGACGATCTCGCGGAACAAGGGCGAGCGGGCGAATGCCGCCGCCCTGCAACAGCTGCTGGGCGTCACCCCTGAAGTTGCGGCAGAACTGGCACGCACCCCGAATCTGTTCGACGACTGAGGAGCCCGCCATGAGCTATGACACCAGCAACATCTTCGCCCGCATCCTGCGCGGCGAGATCCCCAACGACACCGTGGCCGAGAACGAACACGCGCTGGCCTTCCGCGACATCCGCCCGCAGGCGCCGGTCCATGTGCTGGTGATCCCGAAGGGTCCTTATGTCAGCTACGACGACTTCGCGGCCAATGCCTCGGACGCCGAGATCGTGGGCTTTCACCGGCTGGTGGCGCAGGTCGCGCAGTCCGAGGGGCTGTCGCTGGCCGAGGGCAGCCAGGGCTTCCGCGCCATCACCAACGCAGGCACCCATGGCGTGCAGGAGGTGCCGCATTTCCACCTGCACCTGCTGGGCGGCCGCCCGCTGGGCCGGATGCTTCAGGCGGGCTGAGGCGCCCGCGTCAGCGTCAGGAACACGTCCTCGAGGTCGGGTTCCTCGGTCGCCACGTCGATCATCGGCACGCCTCCCTGCCGCAGCGCGTCGATGACCTGGTGCGCCTCGATCCCCCCCATGGGCCAGGTCAGGGCGATGCGGCCGTCGCGCCGCTGCGCCTCGACCCCCGGCGGCAGGGGCGGCAGCCCACCCGTCCATGGGCCGGGGTCGATCAGCAGCGTCTTGGACCCTGCGCGCGCCAGCAGATGTCCCGTCGGCTCCTGCACGATCTTGGCGCCGTAGTTGATGATGGCGATCTCGTCGCACATTTCCTCGGCTTCCTGCAGGTAATGGGTCGTCAGGATCACGGTCATGCCCTGCGCATTCAGCTTGCGGACGTTGGTCCACAGCATGTCGCGCAAGCCGATGTCCACGCCCGCGGTCGGTTCGTCCAGCACCAGGATGCGCGGGCGGTGGACCAGCGCCTTGGCCAGCAGAAGCCGGCGTTTCATGCCGCCCGACAGGTGGCGTGAATAGCTGTTGGCCTGATCCGACAGGCCCACGAGTTCCAGGATCTCGTCCGTCCAGCGGTCGGCCTTGGGGACGGCGTAAAGCCCCGCCTGCACCTCGAGGCTCGCGCGCGGGGTCAGGAAGGGGTCGATCACCAGTTCCTGCGGCATGACGCCGATGGCGGCGCGGGACTGGCGCGGGTTCACGTCCTGGTCGAAGCCCCAGATCTCGACCCGGCCCGCCGTCTTGTTGACCAGCCCCGCAAGGATGTTGATCAGCGTGGACTTGCCCGCCCCGTTCGGGCCCAGCAGACCAAAGATCGACCCGCGCGGCACCACCAGGTCCACGCCCTTCAGCGCCTCCTTCGCGGGCGCCTCGCCCGAGGCCGCATAGGTCTTGCGCAAGCCGGTCAGGCGGATCGCGGCGTCAGGAGGGGTGAAGGCTTTGGGCATGGCGCACCTCGGGGCAGCCCGGCTTGCGGCGGGGCGGGGGCTGGCTAGAATGGCCCCCTGTTAAACCGGCCTTACCCCGCCAGCACAAGAGAGCCCCGATGCGCCATCCCGTGACCGAGACCCCCCTGTCCACCAACCAGGACCCGGCCGCCGAGGCGCTGCCCGCCCCGGAAACCGAGGTGGTGACGACCTGGAAGGTCGCATGCTCGGGCGACGAGACGCGGGGCTTCGGCCATCCCCGGGTGTGGCTGGCGATCTCGCCCGACACCGGTTGGGTCGAATGCGGCTATTGCGACAAGCGCTTCATCATCGATCGCGACCACGCGCACGGCGATCACTGAGGGCCCCCTGCCCCGAGGGCCAGTTCTTCTTTCTGACTGAAATACCCCGTGGCGCGGGACCGCGCCCCGCCTGCAAGGGTGCCGCAGTCGCCGCGCCTCAGTGATGGGCGTGCGCGTGCGCCCCGACCTCGTCGGCGCAGCCTGACGAGGGGCTTTCCGTTTCGATGGTCGAATGCCCGATGCCATGCTCGCGCAGCACGGATTTGACCGCCAGCCGCGTTTCATGGGGATCGGCACCCTCGGCCACGACAAGATGCATCTCGGCTGACAGGCGCCGCTCGTCGATCTGCCACAGGTGCAGGTGGTGCAGGTCCTCGACGCCCGGCACCGCTCTTATGGCCTCTCGCAGGGCAGAATCGTCCACCTGGGCGGGCGCGCCCAGCATCAGCATCCGCAGGACCGGGCCGATGTCGCCCCGGATGTGCCACAGGATCACGGCGGAAATCATGATCGTCAGGATCGGGTCTGCGATGCGCCAGCCGAAGGCGAGGATCAGCGCGCCACCCAGCAGCACCGCCACCGACACGCCCGCATCGGCCAGGTTGTGCAGCCAGGCCGCGCGGATGTTGACGCTTTCGCGGGCCAGCCGCGCCGTCAGCCAGGCCGTGCCGAGGTCCACGACCAGCGCCAGCCCCGCCAGCGCCATCACCAGCCCGCCCGCGACCTGCGGCGGGTCGGCCAGCCGGCCCAGCGCCTCGACCATCAGCCAGACCGACACGGCGATCAGCGCGAGGTAGTTGACAAAGGCGGCGATGATCTCGGCCCGTCCCCAGCCGAAGCTCATCGCCGGGCTGGCCGACCGTGCGGCGAGCTTGCGCGCGCCGAAGGCCAGCACCAGTGCCAGCGCGTCCGAGAGGTTATGCACCCCGTCCGCCACCAGCGCGACAGAATCCGCTGCCAAGCCCCCGATGATCTGCGCCGCCGTCAGGCAGAGGTTGATGACGACCGCCCACAGCAGCGCGCGGTCGCCCAGGCCCTCGCCGTGCGAATGGGCGTGGCCTGCATGGTGGGCATGGGAATGATCATGCGGCATGTGCGCCTACCGTAAGGTTGCGACCGGGGCGCTGCCCCGGACCCCGGGATACTTGAAGACAGAAGATGGGGGCCGGAGCACGTGGTCCCCGTGTCAATGCGCCTCGGCCCAGCTGCGGCCCGCGCCAGCGTCCACGACCAGCGGCACCGACAGGTGCACGGCAGGAAGGTGGGCGTTCTCCATGATCTCGCGGGCGATGGCGACCAGGGGCTCGACGGCGGAGTCCTCAGCCTCGAAGACAAGTTCGTCGTGGACCTGCAGCAGCATCTTCGCGGGCAGGTGTTCGATGGCGCGGGGCATCCGGATCATGGCGCGGCGGATGATGTCGGCGGCCGTCCCCTGGATCGGCGCGTTGATCGCCGCGCGCCGCGCGCCCCCGGCGGCAGGGCCGGACGAGGAAATCCCCGGCGTGTGGATGCGCCGCCCGAACAGGGTACGGACGAACCCTTGGGTCTTCGCCTCGCGCGTGGTGCGGTCCATGTAGGCGCGGATTTCGGGGAAGCGCTTGAAGTAGGTGTCGATGAACTCCTGCGCCTCGGCGCGCGGGATGCGCAGGTTGCGCGACAGCCCGAAGGAGGAGATGCCGTAGATCACGCCGAAGTTGATGGCCTTGGCGCGGCGGCGGATCATCGGGTCCATCCCTTCCACCGGCACGCCGAACATCTGGCTGGCCGTCATCGCATGGATGTCGATGCCTTCGGAAAACGCCTGCTTCAGCGCCGGGATGTCGGCCATGTGCGCCAGGATGCGCAGCTCGATCTGGCTGTAGTCGAGGCTGACCAGCTTGCGCCCTTCCGGCGCGATGAAGGCCTCGCGGATGCGGCGGCCTTCCTCGGTCCTCACGGGGATGTTCTGCAGGTTCGGGTCGGTCGAGGCGAGCCGCCCCGTCGCGGCCCCGGCGATGGAATAGCTGGTATGGACCCGCCCGGTTTCCGGGTTCACGAAGGTCGGCAGCGCGTCGGTATAGGTCGATTTCAGCTTGGAAATCCCCCGCCAGTCGAGGATGCGGGCGGGCAGCTCGTGCCCTTCGGCCGCGAAATCCTCGAGTACGTCGGCGCTGGTGGACAGCGCCCCCGACTTGCCGGCCTTGGTCCCCGCCAGACCCATCTGGTTGAACAGGATGTCCCCCAGCTGCTTGGTCGAGCCGAGGTTGAACTTGCAGCCCGCCAGCGTGTGGGCCTCGTCCTCAAGCTGCGCCATCTTCTGGGCGAAGGCGCCGGACATGGCGCGCAGGTGGTCGGAATCGATCCGGACGCCCGCCATCTCCATCCCCGCCAGCACCTCGATCATCGGGCGTTCCAGCGTCTCGTAGACGGTCGTGACCTGGGCTGCGGGAAGCTGCGGCTTGAAATGCTGCCACAGGCGCCAGGTGACCTCGGCATCCTCGGCGGCATAGCGGGTGGCCTTGTCGATCGGCACTTGGGCGAAGGTGATCTGGTTCTTGCCGGTGCCGATCAGCTCCTTGATGGGCTGGCAGCGGTGGCCGATGTAGGTCTGCGCCAGTTCGTCCATGCCGTGGTTGTGCAGCGCCGCGTTGAGCGCATAGCTGAGCAGCATGGTGTCATCGACCGGGCTCATGCGGATGCCGTGGCGGGCCAAGATCTTCCAGTCGTACTTGGCATTGTGCCCGATCTTGAGGATCGCGGGATCCTCCAGCACCGGCTTCAGGGCGGCCAGCGCCTCCTCCATCGGGATCTGGCCTTCGGACTTCGCGCCGCCGCCAAACAGGTCAGCCGTGCCCTCGACATGGCCCAAGGGGATATAGGCGGCCATGCCGACCTCGGGGCAGAGCGACACGCCGACCAGTTCCGCCTGCATCTCGTCGAGGCTGGTGGTTTCCGTATCCACCGCGACCATGCCCTTCTGCGCAATGGCGTCGAGCCATTGGCGCAGCGTGTCCATGTCGCGGATGGTGACGTAGCTGTCGCAGTTCAGCGGCGGAAACTGCGGCGCGGCGGGGGCGGAGCTTTCGGCGGGCGCGGCTGCGACCGGCTCGGGCGGCGCGGCCTTGAAGCGCTCGGCCACGCGGTTGGTGAGCGTGCGGAACTCCATCTGGTTGAGGAAGTCCATCAGCACGGCCGGATCGGGATCCTTCACCTCAAGCGTCGCCATGGCGAAGTCGATGGGGGTCTTGCAGTCCAGTTCCACCAGCCGCTTCGAGATGCGGATCTGCTCGGCATGGTCGATCAGGGTCTGGCGGCGCTTGGGCTGCTTGATCTCGCCCGCGCGTTCCAGCAGCGACTCGAGGTCGCCGTATTCGTTGATCAGTTGCGCGGCGGTCTTGATGCCGATGCCCGGCGCGCCCGGCACGTTGTCCACGGCGTCCCCCGCCAGCGCCTGCACGTCGACGACCCGCTCGGGGTAGACGCCGAATTTCTCGAACACCTCGTCGCGGGTGATGGACTTGCCCTTGATCGGGTCCAGCATCTCGACCCCCTCGCCCACCAGCTGCATCAGGTCCTTGTCCGAGCTGATGATGGTGACGCGCCCGCCCAGTTCCCGCGCCTGGCAGGCGAGCGTGGCGATGATGTCGTCGGCCTCGAAGTCCTTGATCTCGATGCAGGCGAGGTTGAAGGCGCGGGTCGCCTCGCGCGTCAGGGGGAACTGGGGGCGCAGTTCCTCGGGCGGCTCGGGGCGGTTGGCCTTGTAGTCGCCGTAGATCTCGTTGCGGAAGGTCTTGGAGGAATGGTCGAAGATCACGGCGGCATGGGTCGGCGCGTCCGAGCCCTTGGCGTCGTCGATATACTTCCAGATCATGTTGCAGAAGCCCGCGACCGCGCCGACCGGCAGCCCGTCGGACTTGCGCGTCAAGGGTGGCAGCGCGTGATAGGCGCGGAAGATGAAGGCCGACCCGTCGATCAGATGCAGGTGGCTGCCCTTGCCGAAGCCTTCGTCGTTCATCGCTGTCCCCTTTTCCGCGATTGCCGTTCTGCCACGCCGCCCGCGCCCGCGCAAACCGGCCCGGTTGCAGATGGGGGCTTGGGACCGCCGCGTCCAGCGCCAAGGCGGTATGCGACGGCATACCGATTGCGGAGCCGGGGGGATGGTCCTAGAAGGCCGCCAACCATTGCCACGTCGCAGAGGATCTGCCCATGACGACCACCCGCACCGAGACCGACAGCTTCGGCCCGCTGGAAGTTCCGTCCGACCGCTACTGGGGCGCGCAGACGCAGCGGTCCCTGGGCAACTTCAGGATCGGTTGGGAAAAGCAGCCCGTCGCCATCGTCCGCGCGCTGGGCGTGGTCAAGCAGGCGGCCGCCCAGGTCAACATGACGACCGGCAACCTCGACCCCAAGATCGGCGAGGCCATGGTGCAGGCCGCGCAGGAAGTCGTCGCGGGCAAGCTGGACGACCACTTCCCGCTGGTTGTCTGGCAGACGGGGTCCGGCACCCAGTCGAACATGAACGCGAACGAGGTCATCTCGAACCGCGCGATCGAGATCCTGGGCGGCGAGATGGGCTCGAAGAAGCCGGTCCACCCGAACGACCACGTCAACATGGGGCAGTCGTCGAATGACACCTTCCCGACCGCGATGCATGTCGCCATCGGCATGGTCGCCCGCGACGTGCTGCTGCCTGGTCTGGAACATCTCGCCCGCGCGCTGGAAGCCAAGCGTGACGAGTTCAAGGACATCATCAAGATCGGCCGCACCCACACGCAGGACGCCACCCCCCTGACGCTGGGGCAGGAGTTTTCCGGCTATGCCCACCAGGTCCGCATGGGGATCGAGCGGGTCAAGCTCGCCCTGCCCCACATCTATGAACTCGCGCAGGGCGGCACGGCGGTCGGCACCGGGCTGAACACGAAGAAGGGCTGGGATACCGCCATCGCGGCCGAGATCGCCAAGATCACCGGCCTCCCCTTCGTCACCGCGCCCAACAAGTTCGAGGCGCTGGCAGCCCATGACGCCATGGTCTTCTTCCACGGCGCGCTGAAGACGGTGGCGGGGTCGCTGTTCAAGATCGCCAACGACCTGCGGCTGCTGGGCTCGGGGCCCCGCTCGGGCCTGGGCGAGCTGATCCTGCCGGAAAACGAGCCCGGGTCGTCCATCATGCCGGGCAAGGTGAACCCGACCCAGGCCGAGGCGCTGACCATGGTTTGCGCCCATGTCATGGGCAACGACGCCGCCGTGGGCTTCGCCGGGTCGCAGGGCCATTTCGAGCTGAACGTCTACAACCCGATGATGTCCTACAACGTGCTGCAGTCGATGCAGCTTCTGGGCGACGCGGCGGTCAGCTTCACCGACAACATGGTCGTGGGCACGCAGGCCAACATCCCGCGCATCGAGAAGCTGATGAAGGAAAGCCTCATGCTGGTGACGGCGCTGGCGCCGACCATCGGCTATGACAACGCCACCAAGGTCGCCAAGACCGCCCACAAGAACGGCACTACCCTGCGCGAGGAAGCCGTGGGCCTCGGCTATGTCACGGCCGAGGAATTCGACCGCATCGTGCGGCCCGAGCAGATGGTCGGTCCCGAGGACTGAGGCCGGCCCCGAGGGGGCGTGCCACGGCGCGCCCCTTTTTCCGCCTCGCCCCTCTGCTATGATCGGGCCCATGGCGCAGATCACCAACCTCAACCGTTACCGCAAGGACAAGGCCCGCGCCGAAAAGCGCCGCCTGGGCGACGAGAACGCAGCGAAGCACGGCCGGACCAAGGCGCAGAAGGCCGCCGAGCAGGCCGATGCCGAGCGCGCCGCCCGGACGCTGGACCAGCACCGTCGCGATGACAATTGACCTGCCACCGCTGACAGCGCCCGCCAAGCGGTCGCTCTCCATCGACGGGCACGCGACCAGCGTCAGCCTGGAAGACGCCTTCTGGCGCGCCGCCGCCGAGGCCGCCGCCGCGCGGGGGATGAGCCGGGCGCAACTGATCGCCGCCGTGGACCATGCCCGCCCTGCCGAGGTGGGCCTTGCCACCGCGATCCGCCTGTTCCTGCTGGCCGAGGCACGGGGCGGGCGGCTTGATCGGCCTGCGGAAGCTGACTAGAACCGCGCCACAGCGAAATGAGAGGATCTCATGGCAGGCCATTCCAAATGGGCCAACATCCAGCATCGCAAGGGCAAGCAGGACAAGCTGCGGTCCAAGCTGTTTTCCAAGCTGGCCAAGGAAATCACCGTCGCCGCCAAGATGGGCGACCCCGATCCCGACAAGAACCCCCGCCTGCGGCTTGCCGTGAAGGAAGCCAAGTCGAACTCGGTCCCCAAGGACGTGATCGACCGCGCGATCAAGAAGTCGCAGGGCGGTGACGCCGAGAACTACGAGGAAATCCGCTACGAGGGCTATGGCCCGAACGGCATCGCCATCATCGTCGAGGCGATGACGGACAACCGCAACCGCACCGCCTCGAACGTCCGGTCCTATTTCACCAAGAACGGCGGCGACCTGGGCCAGACGGGCTCGGTCAGCTTCATGTTCGACCGGGTGGGCGAGATCATGTATCCCGCCTCGGCCGGTGACGCCGACACGGTGATGATGGCCGCGCTGGAGGCGGGCGCCTCGGACGTGGAAAGCGACGACGAGGGCCACTGGATCTACACGTCGGACACCGACCTGGCCGAGGTCTCGGCCGCGCTGGAAACGACCCTGGGCGAATCCGAATCCGCCAAGCTGATCTGGAAGCCGCAGGCGCCGACCGAGGTGACCGACCTCGACCACGCCCAGAAGCTGATGAAGCTGATCGACACGCTGGAAGAGGACGACGACGTCCAGAACGTCACGGCCAACTTCGACCTGACCGAGGATGTCGCGGCGCAGCTCGGCTGAGCCTCGGCACTGAAGCTTCAAGGGCGGCGCAGGGTGCGCCGCCCTTTTCATGCGAAGGCAACCGGCGATGTTTCAGGGCGCAGAAGCTGCCTCCTTCCTTTCCGGCCTCGGGATCGGTCTGTCGCTGATCGTCGCCATCGGCGCGCAGAACGCCTTCGTCCTGAAGCAGGGGCTGCTGCGGCAGCATGTCTTTGCCGTCTGCCTGTTCTGCGCGGCGTCGGACGCCGCGCTGATCGCGGCCGGGGTGGCCGGCGCAGGCGCCATCGCGCGCAACGCGTCCTGGTTCCTGTCCGCGATGCGCTGGGGCGGCGCGGCCTTCCTGATCTGGTACGGCTTCCGCTCGGCCCGCGCTGCCTGGCGCGGGGGCGAAAGCTTGCGCGCGGAAGGCACGGCTGCGCCGACGGTGGCGGCGACGCTGGCTACCATCGCGGCGCTGACATGGCTGAACCCGCATGTCTGGCTGGACACGGTCGTCCTGCTCGGCTCGGTTTCGGCCCTGCAGCCCGACCGGCTGGCCTTCGCGCTTGGTGCGATGAGCGGGTCGTTCCTGTTCTTCTTCTCGCTGGGCTACGGCGCGCGGCTGCTGGCGCCGCTTTTCGTGCGCCCCCTTGCCTGGCGCATCCTGGATGCAGGCGTGGCGCTGGTCATGTGGACCATCGCGGCGACGCTGATCCTCGGGGGCTGAGACGCCGCCCCACGCGGCGGCGCGGGCCTCAGCCCGAGCCGTTCCGCGGATTGGCCAGCCGGTGCAGCACGCCCGCGCGCGTCACCCTGCCCCCGCCCATGACCGGCAACGCCTCGGCCAGCGCGAGCGCCGACATCACCTCGCGTGCCGAAAGGTCGGAGGGAAGCGGCACGCCTGTCGCCTCGCCGGGTTCGGACAGGTCGGCAGCGGTCAGGACCGCCAGCGGGTCCATGTGGGCCACGAACTCGGCCACATAGGGGCTGGCCGGATGGCGCACGATCTCTCGCGCCGTGCCGGTCTGGACGATGCGCCCGCCTTCCATCAGCGAGATGCGGTTGCCGAGCTTGAAGGCCTCGTCGAGATCGTGGCTGACGAAGATGATCGTGCGCCGCGTCCGGGCCTGCATCTCCAGCAGGTCGTCCTGCAGCCGGGTGCGGATCAGCGGGTCGAGCGCCGAGAAGGGCTCGTCCATCAGGAGGATCGGCGCATGGGTCGCGAAGGCGCGGGCCAGTCCCACGCGCTGCTGCATTCCCCCGGACAGGTCGCCCACGCGGCGGTCGGCCCATTCGGACAGGCCCACGGTTTCCAGTTCCTCGTCCACCCGTGCGCGGCGCTGGGCGCGGGACCGGCCGGCAAGTTCAAGGCCGAGCCCCACGTTCTCGCGCACGGTTCGCCAGGGCAGCAGGCCGAACTGCTGGAAGACCATCGAGACATGGCACAGCCGGATCGTCTGCAGGGTGTCCTTGCTGGCGCGCGTGACGCTGGTCATGCCCTGCCCCATGCGGATGCGGACATCGCCCCGCACCACCGGCGCAAGCCCGTTCACCGCCCGCAGCAGCGTGGACTTGCCCGATCCCGACAGGCCCATCAGCACCAGGATCTCGCCTTCGGCCACGCTCAGCGAACAGTCGTGGACACCCAGAACCTGGCCCGTGGCCTCGCGGATGGCGCCGCGGTCCAGCCCCTCGTCGGCCAGGGGCAGCGCACGTTCGGGCTTGTCACCGAAGACGATGGACACGCGGTCGAACTCGACCGCCATGCAGGGGGCCTGGCTCATTTCTCCTTCTCCCGCCGGGGGGCGGCGAGCACCCGGTCGAGGATGATGGCGACGACCACGATCACGAAGCCCGACTCGAAGCCCAGCGCCGTGTTCACGCTGTTCAATGCGCGCACGACCGGAACGCCAAGGCCCGCCGCGCCGACCAGGGCCGCGATCACCACCATCGACAGCGACAGCATGATCGTCTGGTTCAGCCCCGCCATGATCTGCGGCAGCGCGCTGGGCAGTTCCACCTTCCACAGAAGCTGGCGCGGGGTGGCGCCGAAGGCGCGGGCAGCCTCGACCAGCGCCTTGGGGGTCGAGGCGATCCCCAGCCGCGTCAGCCGGATCGGCGCGGGCAGCACGAAGATCACCGTGGCGATCAGGCCCGGCACCGTGCCGATGCCGAAGAAGACGATGGCCGGGATCAGGTAGACGAAGGTCGGCAGCGTCTGCATCAGGTCCAGCAGCGGCTGGACATAGCGGTACAGCCGCGGCCGGTGCGCCAGTGCGATGCCGATGGGCACGCCCAGCGCCATGCAGACGACGCCCGCCGCCAGCACCAGCGTCAGCGACTGCATGGTGGCGTCCCAGTAACCCTGGTTCAGGATGAACAGGAAGCCGACCGCGACCCACAGGCAGACCCGCCAGCTGCGCCGCAGGACCCAGGCCAGCACCACGGCCAACGCCGTGAAGACCAGGGGATGGGGCAGCTCAAGCACGGTCTCGATCGCCGCGATCAGGCGATCAAGCACCACCGCCACGGCGTCGAACAGCGGCGCGGCGTTCACCTTGAGCCAGTCGAAGGCGCGGCGCGCGGTCTGGCCGACCGGCAGCTTGGTGTCGGTCAGCAGGTCGGTCAGCCAGTCCATTTCAGTCGTCCAGCGCCTCGTTCAATGCCGCCTGCGCGTCGCCGCCGTCGAAGGTGGTGACACCTTCCAGCCACGGGGTCGCGGCCTCGGGGTTCGCCACCAGCCAATCCTTCGCGGCGGGGCCGGGTTCCTTCCCCTCATCCAGGATGGCGGACATGATCTGGTTTTCCATGTCCAGCGTGAAGGCGAGGTTCTGCAGGAAGCGCCCCACGTTCGGGCATTCCGCGACATAGCCCGCGCGGGTATTGGTGCGCACCTCCGCCCCGCCCAGGTCGGGCCCGAAGATCTCGTCGCCGCCCGGCAGGTAGGTCATCTGGAAGCGCGCGTTCATGGGATGGGGTTCCCACCCCAGGAAGACGATGGGCTCGCCCTCGGCATCGGCGCGGGCGACCTGGGCCAGCATCCCCTGTTCGCTCGATTCCACGATCTCGAAGGTGCCAAGGCCGAACTTGTCCTGCGCCACCATGTCCAGCAGCAGGCGGTTGCCGTCGTTACCCGGCTCGATCCCGTAGATCCTGCCGTCCAGCGCGTCGCGATGGGTCGCGATCGAGGCGAAGTCGGTGATCCCTGCCTCTGCCCCCGCCTTGTTGGTGGCCAGCGTGTATTTCGCGCCCGTCAGGTTGGTGCGGACGGTGTCCACGGTCCCCGCCTCGGCATAGGGGCGCAGGTCGGCGGCCATGGATGGGTGCCAGTAGCCCAGGAACACGTCCACGTCGTCGGTGGATAGCGCCGAATAGGTCACGGGCACGGACAGCACCTTGACCTCGGTCTCGTATCCCAGCGCCTCCAGCACCGTGGTCGCAAGGCCGGTCGTCGCCGAGATGTCGGTCCAGCCCACGTCCGAAAAGCGCACCGTGCGACAGCCGTCCGGTTCGGCCGCTGCGGCGGTCAGGGCAGGCAGCGTGGCGGCAACCGCCACCAGAAGCGTCGTGCGGATCGTCATGGGCGTCTCCTTGCTTTGGGACCGGCTTTCCTTGATTGACGAGTCAATCAACCGGCGTTATTGGTGCGGCTACTTGGGTGATTCTGCCGAGGGGTCAGTTATGCCCAAAACAGGGGCCGAAGCCAGCCGAAAGGCTGCGCTGGTCGATGCCGCCATTGCCGTTGTCGGGCGGTCCGGTACCCAGGATGTCACCGTGGCCGGAATCGCGCGCGAGGCGGGAATGTCGCCCGCGCTGGCGCATCATTACTTCGGGTCCAAGTCGCAGATGCTGGTGGCCGCCATGCGGCACATCCTGGCCGTCTATGGCGCCGGCGTGCGGGTCGCGCTGGCCGGGGCGGCGCCGGGCCAGAGGGCCGAGGCGATCATCGCGGCCAGCCTGGACGGCACGCATTTCGACCGCGACACCGTGGCTGCCTGGCTGAACTTCTATGCCCTGGCGTTGACCGAGCCCGAGGCGGGGCGGCTTCTGTCCATCTATCACCGCAGGCTTCGGTCGAACCTGATCCATGCCTTGCGCCCTCGCGCGGGCGACCAGGCGCCGCGGCTTGCGGAAACGCTGGGGGCGCTGATCGACGGGGTCTACCTGCGCGCCGTGCTGGACCAGCGCGGGCCCGAGCCGGCCCGCGCGCACCGCATGGTGCAACGCTGGCTGGAGGACGCCCTGGGCTGAGGCCTGCCTATTTGCGCCACTTGTCCAGGCTGACGACCTCGGCGCCGCCGGCGGGCGCGGGCGCCTGCTCGATGGCGACGGGGGCCTCTCCAGTGTCCTCGGCCTCGTCCTCGTTGTCCTGCGTCTCAAAGCGCAGGCCGAACTCGACCGAGGGGTCCACGAAGGTGCGGACCGAATCGAAGGGGATATACAGCGGCTCGGGCGAGTTGCCGAAGTTCAGCGTGATCCAGAAGCCTTCGTGCGTGACCTTCAGGTTGTCGAACCAGTGCTGGATGACGATGGTCATCTCCTCGGGGTAACGCTCGCGCAGCCAGTCGGCCATCTCGACACCCTCGTCGCGGGTATCGAAGGTGATGAAGAAATGATGCTCTCCGGGCAGGCCGTCCTGGGCCACGCCATGCAGGACGTCGGCGATCAGGCCCTGCATCGCGCGGTGCATCATCCCGCCGTAATCGATTTCGCGTGCCATCGTCGTCTCCTGCCTCGGGCCATGCCAAGCATAGGGATGTGACGCGGATTGAAAAGACCAAGGCGCAGCCGCATGAGGCCGCATTTTTCAGTGTGCAGGACTTCGGGGAAAAGGGAAAGTGGCGCGGTTGACGGGGCTCGAACCCGCGACCCCCGGCGTGACAGGCCGGTACTCTAACCAACTGAGCTACAACCGCGCATAAACCCGGCGGCGATTCCTGGTGGTGGTGGCGCGGTTGACGGGGCTCGAACCCGCGACCCCCGGCGTGACAGGCCGGTACTCTAACCAACTGAGCTACAACCGCCCAACCACCCCCGGATCACCCTAGGGTGCGGGGGGTTTACGCAGCCCCGCAGTGGAGGTCAAGCGCGAATAAGCGACCCGAGGCAGCAGAGGGGCGAAAAAGAAAGAACCCCGCGCAAGGCGGGGTTCTTCCAGGCCGGGGGCGGGGTGGTGGGCCGCCCTGCCCGGCCGTCGTGGAGGTCCGGCTCAGTTGCTGCCGGTGCCCGCGCCCGCGTCGGTCGCGGCGCCCGCTTCGGTGCCGGCGGCAGCGCCCGCGCCGGTGTAGGGCGGCAGGTTCTGGATCTGGTCGGCCGGAGTGCCGACATAGGCTTCAAGATCGCCCGCCGCGGTGCGCTGGAAGGAAATCTGGTCCAGCGGATAGGCGACTTGGCGTTCGCCGATGCCGAGGAAACCGCCCACCGCGACAACGGCGGTGTTGGTGGCCGCGTCATAAGCGTCGATCTCGCCGATCTCCTCGTAGTCGCCGTTGCCGCTGGCCGCAAAGACCTGCAGCCCGTCGATGCCCTGGTTCGTCACCTCGACGGGATCGACCAGCGTATAGCCCTCGCGCACGGCGATGTCGGTGGCCATCACCGGGGCCACGGCGGTCGCGCCCGCAGCGGTGGCATCGGCCCCGGTCACGTTGACGGTCGGCTCGCCCTGCTGGACCTCGACATTGGCCTGGCCGGCCTGCTGCACCTCGACCTGCGGCTCGGGCGCCTCGGCCACGTTCACCTGGGCCTCGCCCGTCTGCTCGACGTTCACGGCGGCCTCGTTCTGGCGGATCTCGACCTGCGCGGCCTCGGCGCGGGTCACCTCGACCTGGGCCTCGGCCTCGGTCACGTTGACCTGCGCCTCGGCGCCCTCGACGACGACGCGCGGCTCGGGCTGAACGAAGGAGACCACCGGCTCGGGGGTTTCCACGGTCACGATCGGCTGGGTCTCGCCTATGCGGACCTCGGGATCGGCCAGCGCGACCGACACGATCGGCTGCGGGATGTTCACGGTCACGGTCGGCTCGGCCTGCGTGACGGTGATGCGCGGGGCGCACTGTTCCACGTTCACCTGCGGCGGCGCCTGGGTGACGGTCACGGTGGGCTCGGGCTGTTCGACCTGCACCTGGGGCGCGGCTTGGATCACCTGCACCTCGGGGTTCGGAACCTCGACATTCACGACCGGCTCGGCCTGCTCGACCACGACCTGCCCGCCCGGCACGGCGACAGCTCCGGTGGCCGCAGCCCCGGTCGCGGCGTCGGTCGTCGCGGCATCCGTTGTTGCGGTGTCAGTCGTCGCGGCGTCAGTCGTTGCGGCGGCATCTGCATCGGCACCGGCTTCGGTGGCAGCGACATCGGCCGCCACGGCGGCGGCGCCGGCAGCATCCGCGGCCGAATCGGCGGCCTGGGCTGCGGGGTCGGCCGGGGTCGTTTCGGGCGCGGTCTGGGCCATCGCACCCGCCGCGACGAAGGACAGCACAGCGGCCGTTCCAAGAAGCTGCTTGATCAGCATGGAGGTTCCTTTCCTTGTTCTTTTTGAAGTGCCCGCCGGTGTCTCAGGCATCGCGGTCACAACCCCACGACCGCGCCCCGGTTCCCGCCTGAACAAAAAAGGGGCACCCCGAGGGGCGCCCCTTGCCGTCATGGCCGTGGCTCTGCGGCTCAGCGCATGACCGTGGTGGTGTCAAAGTCGGGCAGCGCTTCGAGCTCTTCGCGGGTGAAGTTCGTGGCGAAGAAGGCGTCGTCACCGATCTGCACGAAATGCAGGGCTTCCTTGTTCAGAAGCACCTGCTTGGCGCCCAGGCCCAGGAAGCCGCCGATGTCGGCCACATAGCCGGTGATGTTGCCTTCCGCGTCCACGACGATGTCGTCCACCTTGGCGATATCGGTCCATTCGGCCGGACGCTCGGTCAGGGTGGTGCTGGCCCATTCGGTCGAGGAGGGCTGGTTGGTCGTCCAGATGCGGCGGTTCATGATCCACGAGCCCAGCATCCCGGGGTGGTCGGCCGTCATCGCCGCCGTGCCCGCGTCACCCGAGGTGGCGGTCACGGTCGTGGTGGTCGTGGTCGCCGAGTCGGTGCCCGTGGTGTCGGTGTCCATGGCCGAGCCGCTGTCGGTGGTGCCCGTGGCACCCGCGGCCGTGCCCATCGAGCCCGTGGCGGCGTCCGAAGACATCCCCGTGGTGCCGGTGGTCGCGTCCGCAGCCGCATCGGTCGTCGTGCCGGTGGTCGTACCCGACGCCGCGCCGGTCGTGCCGGTGGCCGCGTCGCCCCCGGTGGTCATGCCGCCCGAGGTGCCGCCCGTAGCCGCGTCGCCCGAAGTCGCGCCGCTGGCGTCCGCACCGCTCGCGTCGGCGCCGCCGGCCGCAACGCCGCCCGTGGCGTCCGCGCCGCTGCCGCCCATGCCGCCGGTCGCCGCAGCCGAGCTGTCGGTGGCGGTGCTGCCCGCGGCGGGCGGGGTGGCGGCAGCGCCCGAGGTGTCGGTCTCCACGGCGGTCTGCGCCATGGCAAAGCCCGTCAGGGCCAGAGACGAAGTGGCGGCGAGAAGCAGAGCTTTCATCGTTGACGTCCTTCTTTTGTCCAGATCAGCCGGAGGCGATTTTCCGTCCCCGATCTGGGCCCCCAACGCCCCTTGCGCGGCTCGCGTTCCCCTTCGATCAAGCAGTTGTCAGCGGAAGGCCGGGCTGATCCGCCCGCCGCAGACAGCGGCAGGACCCCCCGTCGTTCCCGGCCCCGAGGTCGGCAGCCCCCGCAGAACCCGTGCGGCAAGCCAGGCGAAAGCCTGCGCCTCGATCATGTCACCGTCGAGCCCCGCCTCTTCGACCGGGCGCACGGGCAGGCCGCAACGGGCAGCCAATGCCTCCATCATCGCGCCGTTGCGACGGCCGCCCCCGCAGGCCAGCACGACAGCCGGGCGTGAAGGCAGCAGCCTGAGCCCCGCCGCCACCGCCGCCGCCGCCGCATGGGTCAGGGTCGCGGCGGCATCGGCGTCGTCCATCTGCGCGACGGCCGGGCCGAGCGCCGCGAAGGCGTCGCGGTCCAGTGACTTCGGCGCGCGGCGGGTGAAATACGGATGGCGCAGAAAATCCGCGATCACCGATTCGCGGGGGGTGCCCTGCGCGGCAAGCGCGCCACCCTCATCCCGCGCGGCGCCCCGTCGCGCCCGCATCAGGTCGTTCAAGGGCGCGTTCGCGGGGCCGGTGTCGAAGGCCACGCAGGCGGTCAGCGGGTCCGGATCGCGCGGGTCGCACCAGGTCAGGTTGCCGACACCGCCGAGGTTCAGGAACACCACCGGCGCGGCCTCCAGCCGCCCCTGCCCCACGGCCCAGCGCGCCAGCGCATGGTGGAAGAAGGGGGCAAGCGGCGCGCCCTCTCCGCCCTGCCGCACGTCCTCGGTGCGGAAGTCCCAGACCACGCGGCGCCCTGTGGCGCGGGCCAATTGCCACCCCTGCCCCGCTTGGTGGGTGCGCCCCGCGCCGGGATCATGCGCCAGCGTCTGGCCGTGGTAGCCGATCACCTCGGCCTCGGGGAAATCCGCTGCCAGTTCCGCGTGCGCCCGGACCGACAGCGCCGCCGCCTCGGCCACGCCCGGCGCGCCCGGCCAGCGGCCCAGCGCGGCGTGCAGGACCTCGGCCTCCTCGGCCGCATAGGGACGATAGCCCGTCCGCCCGAAGCCGAAGATCGCCTCGCCGTCGGTGTCCAGCAGCGCCGCGTCCACCCCGTCCAGCGAGGTGCCCGACATCATCCCCAGAACCAGCATCCGCTTTTCTTTCCCTCGTGCCCCACGCGCTGTATAGGCGGGCCGAGTAGAAGGAAGAAGCCGATGACCTACCGCCCGAAGTCCGAGTTCCTGACCGTGATGGTCGAACGCGGCTATCTGGCCGACTGCACCGACCTGCAGGCGCTGGATGACGCCCTCATCGAGGGTCCGGTCACGGCCTATATCGGCTATGACGCGACGGCGGCCAGCCTGCATGTCGGCCACCTGCTGAACATCATGATGCTGCGCTGGTTCCAGAAGACCGGCAACCGTCCGATCACCCTGATGGGCGGCGGCACGACCAAGGTGGGCGACCCCAGCTTCCGCAGCGAGGAGCGTCCGCTGCTCGGCCCCGAGCAGATCCAGTCGAACATCGACGGGATGGCGCAGGTCTTTGCCCGCTACCTGCGCTATGGCGACGGTGCGGCGATGATGCTGAACAACGCCGAGTGGCTGGACGGGCTGAACTACCTCGACTTCCTGCGCGACATCGGGCGGCATTTCTCGGTCAACCGGATGCTGTCCTTCGAGTCGGTGAAGTCGCGGCTGGACCGGGAACAGAGCCTGTCCTTCCTCGAATTCAACTACATGATCCTGCAGGCCTACGACTTTCTGGAACTCTACCGCCGCTATGGCTGCCGGCTGCAGATGGGCGGGTCGGACCAGTGGGGCAACATCGTCAACGGGATCGACCTGACCCGCCGGGTGCTGGACGCGGAAATCTGGGGCCTGACCTCGCCGCTGCTGACGACCTCGGACGGGCGCAAGATGGGCAAGTCGGCGGGCGGGGCGGTCTGGCTGAACGGCGCGATGCTGTCGCCCTATGAGTTCTGGCAGTTCTGGCGCAATACCACCGACGCCGACGTGGGCCGCTTTCTCAAGCTCTATACCGAGCTTCCGGTCGCGGAATGCGAGCGGTTGGGCAAGCTCGAGGGCCAGGCGATCAACGACGCCAAGATCGTGCTGGCGAACGAGGTCACGACGCTGCTGCACGGGGCCGAGGCCGCCGCCAGCGCCGAGGCGACCGCGCGGCAGGTCTTCGAGCAGGGCGGCACCGGCGCGGACCTGGAACTGGTCGCCATGCCCGCCTCGGCCTTCGAAGGGGGCCTGTCGGTCGTCCAGATGCTCGCGCAGTCGGGGCTGACCGCCTCGGGGAAAGAGGCCAAGCGCCTGATTGCCGAAGGGGGCCTGCGGCTGAACAACGACGCTGTCGCCGACCCGCAGCGGATGCTGACCGCCGAGGAGATCGGCGAGGGCATGAAGGTCAGCCTCGGCAAGAAGAAGCACCGGATGCTGCGGATCGTCGGATGACATCCGCGCGCCCGGACATCCTCTGCGTCGGCGCGGTGCTGTGGGACGTGATCGGCCGCAGCCCCGCGCCCATGGCGCCGGGCGCGGACGTTCCGGGCCGCATCCGCCACGTGCCGGGCGGGGTCGCGCTGAACGTGGCCGTGGCCCTGGCCGCGCGGGGGCAGTCCGTGGCCGTGCTGGGCGCGGTCGGCGCGGACCCCGAGGGCGAGGCGCTGTTGTCCGCCGTGCGCTCCCTTGGCGTGGCGACCGACTGGATGCAGCGCCTGCCGGAATGGCCGACCGACATCTACATGGCGATCGAGGACACCGATGGCCTGATCGCCGCCATCGCCGACGCCCATTCGCTGGAGGCCGCGGGCGACCGCGTGCTGGCGCCCCTGCGGGACGGCACCTTCGGCTCGGTCGAGGCGCCCTGGCGCGGAACGGTGGTGATCGACGGCAACCTGACCGTGCCGCAGCTCGAAGCCATCGCTGCCGACCCGGCGCTGCGGGAAGCCGACCTGCGCGTGGTGCCGGCCAGTCCCGGCAAAGCCGAGCGCCTTGCTCCCCTACTGGGGCTGGACCATGTCACGCTGTATCTGAACCGCGCCGAGGCCGAGACGCTCGCGGACCACCCCTGCGCCAACGCCGCCGAGGCCGCGCAGGCCGTGGTCGCCCGGGGCGCGGCCCGCGTGCTGGTCACGGACGGCCCCCGCTCCGCCGCCTGCGCCCAGCGCGGGGCCGAGGTTCTGACGCAGGCCCCTCCGCCCGTCACCATCGCCCGCGTGACCGGCGCGGGCGACTGCTTCATGGCCGCCCACATGGTGGCCGAACGCGCGGGCGCGAGCCGCGCCGCCGCACTCGACGCAGCCATCTTTGCCGCCGCCGCCCATGTCTCGGGCGAAGGACCATGAGTATCTTCTTCGCTAAAATATCCCGGGGTCCGGGGCAGAGCCCCGCCTTCCCTTCGACCGCTAGGAGCCGCCGATGAACGACCTGCCGCTGAGCTTCACCCCCGAGGTCCGCGACGCGCTGGACGCGGGCCGCCCCGTCGTTGCGCTGGAATCGACGATCATTACCCACGGAATGCCCTATCCAAAGAACCTCGAAATGGCACGCGACGTGGAAACGGTCATCCGCGAGGCGGGCGCCGTGCCCGCCACCATCGCGCTGATGGACGGCCGCATCCACATCGGACTGGACGACGCGACGCTCGAATCGCTCGCGCAGGCGCAGGACGTGATGAAGGTCAGCCGCGCGGACGTCGCCGTCTGCCTGGTGACAGGCCGCACCGGGGCGACCACGGTCGCGGCCACGATGATCTGCGCGGCGCTTGCGGGCATCCGCGTCTTCGCCACCGGCGGCATCGGCGGCGTCCATCGGGGCGTCGAGGACACGATGGACATCTCGGCCGACCTTTACGAACTGGCGGCGACGCCGGTCACGGTAGTCTCGGCGGGGGCCAAGGCGATCCTCGACCTGCCGCGGACCTTCGAATACCTCGAAACCTTGGGCGTGCCGGTGATCGCTGTCGGTCAGGACGTCATCCCCGCCTTCTGGAGCCGCGATTCGGGCCTGCCCGCGCCCCTGCGTCTGGACGACCCGGCGCAGATCGCCGAGGCCGCGCGGATGCGCCGCGCCCTTGGCCTGCCCGGCGGCCAACTGGTGGTGAACCCGATCCCGCAAGACGCCGAGATTTCCCGCGCCGAGATCATGCCCGTGGTCGAGCAGGCGCTCGCCGACGCAACCGCACAAGGGATCGCCGCCAAGGCCGTGACCCCCTTCCTGCTGGACCGCATCTTCGAACTGACCGAGGGCCGCTCGCTGGCCGCCAACATCTCATTGGTCCTATCGAACGCACGCCTTGCCGCAAAGATCGCAGCCGCGGGCGCCTGACCCCGTTCTTCTTCGTCTGAATATCTCCGGGGCTGACGAGCGCCCGGATAGGAGGCGGATCAGAAAACAGCCATCATGGCTGTTTTCCCGCCGGATGGGTCCAGTGGACCGTTTTCAGCGAGGCAGGGGTCGGCAGACCCGATCGGGGGTGGAAAACTTCCGGTCCGGCCGTGACGCCGTTGGCCGCGCCTCAGCCGTAAAGCCGCGGCAGGTCCACCGAGTCACGCTCGCCGATGTTCCGGGCGTCTCCGCTCAGGAACGTGTCGGCGGCCAGCCGCCCGGCTGTCTTCATGCGCCCGATCAGCCCCGGCCCCGGTAACAGCTTGGTGCGCGTCCCCAGCGAGGTCATCAGCGCGTCGTCCGACAGCAGGTGGATCAGCGGCTCCTTCATGTCGCGGCCGGTCAGGCGGCCCTCGGCACCCAGGCGCTTGACGAACTGGATCGCCCGCAACTCGCGCTGCAAGGACGAATTGAAGCTGACCTCGTTGATCCGGTCCTGGATCTCGACGGGCGTCTGGGGGATGCCGTCGCGCTCCATCGGGTTGATGGTGACGATAACGATGTCGCGGGGAAGGTCCGTGCCGAACAGCGGGAACAGCGCCGGGTTGCCGGAATAGCCGCCGTCCCAATAAGCCTCGCGCCGGCCGGTCCTGGGATCGTCGATCTCGACCGCGCGGAACAGCGTGGGCAGGCAGGCCGAGGCCATCACCGCCTCGGGCGTCACCTCGTCGCCGGAAAAGACGCGCACGCGGCCGGTGCGGACATTGGTGGCGCTGACGAACAGTGCGGGGTTCTGGATATGGCAGGATTGCAGCGGATGCGGCATCCTCGCGATGATCCGGCCCAGCGGGTTGGAATAGAACGGCCCCGAATCATAGGGGCTGAAGATCCGCGACCAGTTCTCCATCCAGGCCACCGGCGAGAAGAGATCGGCCCAGCGCTGCAGGGACGACGGCACATGATCGAGGCAGGTCATCCAGCGCAGCAGCCGGTGGTCGTTCACCCGGCTGACCTCGGCCCAGACATGGTCGAGGTTCTCCCGCGCGGCCTGCCGCCCCGCCGCGCCGTCAGCGGAAGCCAGCCCCGCCGCGAGCGCCGCCCCGTTCAGGGCGCCTGCCGAGGTGCCGCTGATCCCGGCGATGTCCAGTTCATCACCTTCCAGCAGCCGGTCGAGGACGCCCCAGGCAAAGGCGCCGTGCGCGCCGCCGCCCTGAAGGGCAAGGTTGATAGGTTTCGCCATGCTGTCCCTTTCCCGCTTTCTGCTGCAACGCAGCGTGAAGAAGGAAGGATCGGGACGTCAACGGCGATGTGAAAACACGTGCGGCGCGCGCTCAGTCCTCGGCGTTGGCTTCGGCGCGGCTTTTCCCGGCCACGTCCATCGCCAGCGTTGCGGCCATCAGCCCGTCGAGGTCGCCGTCCAGCACGCCCTGCGTGTCCGAGGTCTCGAAACCCGTCCGCAGGTCCTTCACCATCTGGTAAGGCTGCAGGACGTAGGAGCGGATCTGGTTGCCCCAGCCCGCGTCGCCCTTGTTCTCGTGCGCGGCGTTGATCGCGGCGTTCCGCTTGTCCAGTTCCAGCTGGTACAGCCGCGCGCGCAGCGCGTTCATCGCCGCCTCGCGGTTCTGGTGCTGCGACTTCATCGAGCTGGTGACGACGATGTTCGTCGGCAGGTGGGTGATCCGCACCGCCGAGTCGGTGGTGTTCACGTGCTGCCCGCCCGCGCCCGAGGAACGATAGGTGTCGATGCGGATCTCGTTGTCGGGAATCACGATCTCGATGTTGTCGTCCACCACCGGATAGACCCAGACCGAGGAAAAGGACGTGTGCCGTCTAGCTGCCGAGTCGTAGGGGCTGATGCGGACAAGCCGGTGCACGCCCGATTCCGATTTCAGCCAGCCATAGGCGTTCGGGCCGCTGATCTTGTAGGCGGCGGACCGGATTCCGGCTTCTTCACCGGGCGTTTCCGACTGAAGCTCGACCTTGTAGCCCTTCTTCTCGGCCCAGCGCGTGTACATCCGCGCCAGCATCGAGGCCCAGTCGCAGCTTTCCGTGCCGCCCGCACCCGCGTTGATTTCCAGGAAGGTGTCGTTGCTGTCGGCTTCGCCGTCCAGAAGCGCCTCAAGCTCCTTCTGCGCGGCCAGTTCGGCCAGCGACTTCAGCGTGGTCTCGGCGTCGGCCACGATCTCGGCGTCGCCCTCGGCCTCGCCCAGCTCGATCAGCTCGACGCTGTCCTTCAGGTCCTGGTCGATGCGCCGGTAGGTTTCCACCTTGTCGGACAGCACCTGCCGGTCGCGCATCAGCTTCTGCGCGCGGGCGGGGTCGGACCACAGGTCGCCGTCCTCGATCATCGCGTTCATCTCTTCCAGGCGATGCGGGGCGGTCTCCCAGTCCATCCGCTGCGCAAGCAGGTTCAGCGACTTGCGGATGGCTTCGACGGAGGCTTGGGTTTCGGCGCGCATGGGCGATCCCTGCAAAGAAACGGACGGCGGAACGGATAGGAGGAGGCTGATACCGCGCGTGGGCGTTCGGCACAAGCGGCGGTCAGTAAAGCCCGCCCGCGCTCATGCTGTTGAAATCGGCCTTCTTGGGGATGACCTTGCGCTTGCCGGTCGAGGTGGTCACGGCCTTTTCCGTCGTCTCGGTGACGTCGCTGCTTTTCTTCGACCCGCGGTCAAAGCCGCCGTCCACGACCCGGCTGACCACGACAGACCCCTCGCGGAAGTATTCCGAGACGGTGAACTTGCCATAGGACACGTCGGCGAAATAGCCGCCCGGCGGGACCTTGAAGGCGGTGCCGCCGTATTTCTTCACCGCCTGGCGCATGAACGAGTTGAACACCGGCACGCAGAGCGTCCCGCCATAGGCGTTCGACCCCAGGCTGCGCGGCTCGTCGAACCCCAGGTAGCAGCCCGCCACGATGTTCGAGGTGAAGCCGATGAACCACACGTCCTTGGCGTCGTTCGTGGTCCCGGTCTTGCCCGCGACCGGCACCGGCAGCTTGACGCCCTTGCCCGAGCCGCGCTTGACCACGCCTTCCAGCATCGAGGTCAGCTGATAGGCGGTGATGGCATCCATCACCCGCTCGCGGTCGGATTCGATCACCGGCGGCTGGTTCGGAGGCAGCGCGCCCTGCTGGCAATTGACGCAGGCGCGCTTGTCGTGGCGATAAACGGTGCGGCCGCGGCGGTCCTGCACGCGGTCCACCAGCGTGGGTTCCACCCGCTCGCCGCCGTTGGCGAACATGGCATAGGCCGCGACCATCTTGAACAGCGTGGTTTCCTGCGCGCCGAGGCTGTTGGCGAGGAAGGGCGACAGGTGGTCATAGACGCCGAAGCGCTCGGCGTATTTCGCCACCGTGTCCATGCCGATGTCCTGGGCGATGCGGATGGTCATGAGGTTCCGGGACTGCTCGATCCCCGTCCGCAGCGGCGTCGGCCCATAGAAGCCGCCGCCCGCGTTCTTGGGCGTCCACAAGCCCTGCGGCGTGTTCACGGTGATCGGCTCGTCGGCGACAATCGTCGCAGGGGTGAAGCCCCGGTCCAGCGCCGCCGCATAGACGAAGGGCTTGAAGGCCGAGCCCGGCTGCCGCATCGCCTGCGTCGCCCGGTTGAAGACCGAGGACTGATAGCTGAAGCCGCCCTGCATGGCGACAACCCGGCCGGTGTTCACGTCCATCGCCATGAAGCCGCCCTGGATCGTCGGGACCTGCCGCAGCGTCCAGCGGATGAAGGCGCCGGTGTCGTCGTCCGTCATCTGCCGGACCATCACCACGTCGCCTATCGACAGCAGGTCGGACGCCACCTTCGCCTGCGGCGCGCGCTCGCGCCCCGGCATCAGCTTGCGCGCCCATTGCACATCCTTGGCAGGGATGATGTGGGGCTCGTCCTCCTGCGCGACGCCCTCGATGCCGATGATGGCGTCGCGTTCGGTCAGGTCCAGCACGACGGCCGGGTGCCAGCCCTCGATGTCGCGCGGCACCTTGGCCTTGGCCAGCGCCGCGCGCCAGCGGTCCTCGGAGCCCAGGTCCTCGGGCGGGATCACCTGGCCCGTGCCGCGCCAGACGCCGATACCGCGATCATAGCGTTCCAGCGCGTCCTGCAGCGACTTGGCGGCGACCTCCTGCATCGCCGGGTCCATGGTCGCGCGGATCTGCAACCCGCCGGTGAAGAACTCGTCCTCGCCGAACTGCTGCGACAGCTGGCGCCGGATCTCGTCGGTGAAATAGTCGCGCGGCGGCAGGCTGTTGCGGAAGGCGGGATAGTCGCCGTTCTGCACGGACTTCAGGGCCAAGGCGGATTCGGCGCGATAGACGGCCTCGGTCAGGTAGCCGTTCTGCCACATCTCGCGCAGGACATAGTTGCGCCGCTCGGTGATGCGCTCCTTGTCGCGCACGACCGATCGCGAGGGGGCCTGCGGCATGGCGGCGAGCGTCGCGGCCTCGTGGGGGGCAAGCTCGCTCAGCGACTTGTTGAAATAGGTTTGCGCCGCTGCCGCGACCCCGGCGCTGTTCTGGCCCAGGAAGATCTCGTTGAGGTAAAGCTCGAGGATCTGGTCCTTGGACAGGGTGTTTTCCAGCCGGGTGGCGAGGATCAGTTCCTTGACCTTGCGTTCGACGCTGCGCGAGGAATCGAGCAGGAAGTTCTTCATCACCTGCTGGGTGATGGTCGAGGCGCCGCGCACGCTTTCGCCCCGCGTCTGGATCGCCTGCACCGCCGCCCCTGCCATGCCGCGCGGGTCATAGCCCCGGTGCTGGTAGAAGTTCTTGTCCTCGGCCGAGATGAAGGCGTGCTTCACCAGGTCCGGGATCTCCTCGATCGGCACGAAGATGCGGCGTTCTTCCGCGAACTCGTCGATCAGGCGGCCTTCGCCGGAATAGATGCGGCTGATGGTCTTGGGGGCGTAGCTCGCCAGGGCCTCGTGGCTCGGCAGGTCGCGCGAATAGATCCAGAAGATCCCCCCCACCACGAGCGCCAGGAACACCCCGGCGGTCACGAACCAGGAAAAGACCCCGCCGAGGAAGTTCAGGACGAAACGGATCACTGATGGAGCCTACCGCGACATTGAGCGAGGTGTTCCTATAGCGCCACACCCCCTTCGGGTCAAAGAAAGCTTGCGTCAGCGGGTGGCGCCCTGGGCGCCCCCCTGCCCGTCCCGGTCCGCCGACCAGGCGAGGATGCCCCGGGTCAGCGCCTGCGCCACCCGTTCGCGCCAGTCAGGATCGAACAGGTTGGCGCGGTCGTCGGGATGGGTCAGGAAGCCCAGTTCGATCAGCAGGGACGGAATGTCGGGCGATTTCAGGACCGAGAATGCCGCGCCGCGCACGGGCGTGCGGTGCATGACGACGCCTGCCTCGTTCAGCTTGGCGACCAGATGGCGCGCCGCATCCTGGCTGCGGGGCTGGGTGCCGATGCGGGCCAGGTCCATCAGCGCGCGGCTCACGTCCTCGTCGGTGTCCGACAGGTCCATCCCCGCCAGCAGGTCGCTGCGGTCGTGCCGCTGCGCGAGCTGCCGCGCGGCGCGGTCGTTCGAGCGCCCGTCCCAGGTGTAGATCGTGGCCCCCGCTGCCTCGCCTTCCGGCAGGGCGTCGGCGTGCAGCGAGATGAAGAGGTCCGCGCCCTTTGCCCGCGCGACCGTGGTGCGGCGTTCCAGCGGGATGAAGCGGTCGTCCTCGCGCGTCAGCACGACCTCGATCCCTTGGGCGCGCAGGATGGCGGCGAATTCGCGGGCGAATCCCAGCATGACGGCGGCCTCGGTGATGCCGCCCGCCTGCGCGCCCGGATCGAAGCCGCCATGGCCGGGGTCCAGCACCACGCGCAGCCGGTCGTCGGCGAGTTCCTGCGCACCCGGCCCGGTCTGCGCCGGCTGCGGCAGGCCGCGCAGGACGGTCAGGGTGTCGCTGCGGGGGCGGAAGGTCTCGGGCGCGACAGGCACCAGGTGCAGGGTCAGCGCGGGGTCCGGCGCAGTGGCCATGCGCGCGGTCTTCAGCTCCATCGGGCCGGGCAGCGTCAGGATCGCCCGCGCGCCGCCCTGGGGCGCGGGTCCCCAGCGCAGGGAGGGCGGACCGTCAGGCGCACCCTCGGGCGGCCGGGTGTCGCGCAGGTCCACGACCAGCCGGGGCGGGCCGTCGATGATGGCGATGCTGTGGGGCACGGCACGATCCAGCCCGATCGTCAGCACCAGCGGGCGCGGCTTGCCCCGGTCGCGGCCTAGGAAGCCCAGCGTCGTGCGGGCGGGATCGAGCGCGGCGAGCGCCTCGGCCCCTACCTGGACCGGCACAGCCAGCAGCAGCGCCAGAGCCAAGGCCCGCAGCGCGCGCACCATCCCTATCGCCCGGCCATGTAGCGGGCGAGCCGGTCCAGTCCCTCGGCGATGTCCGCGGTCGAGCGCGCATAGGAGAAGCGCAGCGTTTCCGCCCCGCGCACCGGGTCGAAGTCCACGCCCGGCGTGACCGCCACGCCTGCCTTGTCGAGGATATCGGCGGCCAGCGCCGCGCTGTCATGGGTCAGGGCCGAGACATCCGCATAGACGTAGAAGGCACCGTCCGGCGGCGCGATGCGGTCGAAGCCCATTGCGGGCAGGCGTTCCAGCATCATCCGCCGGTTCTCGGCATAGACGGCAAGGTTCGCCTGCGCCTCGGCCTCGGCCTCCGGGGTCAGGGCGGCCAGCGCGGCGACCTGGCTGGCGTGGGGCGCGCAGATGAACATGTTGGCCGCCAGCCGGTCCATCGTGCGCACCATGTCGGGCGGCACCACCAGCCAGCCCACGCGCCAGCCGGTCATGCTGAAGTACTTCGAGAAGCTGTTGATGACGACGACATCGTCCGTCAGTTCCAGGGCGCTGACCGCCCGCTGGCCGTAGTCGAGGCCGTGGTAGATCTCGTCCGAGATCAGCGACGCCCCGATTTCCTGCGTGCGCCCGACCAGCGCGGCCAGCGCCTGCCGGTCCAGCATCGTCCCCGAAGGGTTGCCGGGCGAGGCGATCATGACGCCCTGCACGCCTTCGGGGATGTCCTCGGGGACGGGCTGATAGCGGTTCTCGGCACGGGTCTGCATGCCCACGGGCTCGACCGACATGGCGCGCAGGATCTGGCGATAGCTGGGATAGCCCGGCTCGCCCACCGCCACGCGGTCGCCCGCGTCGAACAGCGCCGCGAAGGCCAGAAGGAACGCGCCCGAGGAACCCGGCGTCACCACCACCCGCGTGGGGTCCAGGTCCACCCCGTACCAGCGGCGGTAAAGCCCCGCGATCCCCTCGCGCAGCGCGGGCAGGCCCAGTGCGACGGTATAGCCCAAGGGTTCCGCCAGCTCCTGCCCCAGCGCCTTCAGGGCAGCCGCGGGCGCGGGCGTGGAGGGCTGGCCCACCTCCATGTGGATGATGTGACGGCCTGCGGCCTCGGCCCGGCGCGCGGATTCCATGACATCCATGACGATGAAGGGATCGACCTGACCCCGCCGCGACTGCCGCATCCGCCTGCCCCTTTTCGTTTGGGCGCCCTTTTCGCCCCCTCCTGCCCCGCTGGTCAAGCGGCAGTGATCCCTGCGGGGGTGGACAGCGCGCCCGGGACTGGCGCAATGTCCGCGCGAACCTGGGGGAAAGGACAGATGATGAAAGCCCTGACGACGGCCGCGCTGATGGCAGCGGCCCTTGCCACCCCCGCGGCGGCCTTCGATCCCGCCAACATGACCGAGGCCGAGCGCGCGGCCTTCGGCGAGGCGGTGCGCGACTATATCATGCAGAACCCCGAGGTGCTGATCGAGTCGCTCAATGCGATGGAAGCCGAGCGCCTCGCCAACGAGGCCCAGAACGACAAGCAGCTGGTCGCCGCCAACAGCGCCGAGATCTTCGAGGACGGCCATTCGTGGGTCGGCGGCAACCCCGACGGCGACCTGACCATCGTGGAATTCATCGACTACCGCTGCGGCTATTGCCGCCGCGTCGCCCCCGAGGTGGACGAGGTCGTGGCCAAGGACGGCAACATCAAGCTGATCCTGAAGGAGTTCCCGATCCTCGGACAGGAAAGCGACCTCGCCTCGCGTTATGCCATCGCGGTCAAGCAGCTTGCGGGCGGGGATGCCTACAAGGCGGTCCATGACAAGCTTTACGAGATGCGGGGCTCGGTCACGATCGAGTCGCTGAACGCGATCTCGCAGGATCTCGGGCTTGATGCCGAAGCGATCGTGCAGCGGATGAACACCGAGGACGTGTCCGCCGAGATCCGCAAGAACCGGCAACTGGCCGAGAAAATGCAGATCATGGGCACCCCCACCTTCGTCATCGGACCCGAGCTTCTGCGCGGCATCCCCTCGACGGGGCTGGCTTCCGCGGTCGAGCAGATCAGGGCCACGCAGGGCTGACCGGAGGGACCGGGGAGCGCGCTCACATCGCGCCCCTGGGGAATGTCTAAAAAGACTGCCGCCGTTAACGTAATGTTAACTATCGCGCCCTAGAAGGGTTGCCGCGGCACAGGCGGAAATGCCGAAGGCCCCACCGGCGAAAGCAAGCCCCCGTCCATGCAGGCGGGGGCGTATTTTGTAAAGAGTGCGATGTTTCTTCAGGGGTAAGGCGGCTCGACGAGGCGCCGGGGGTCGAAAGACCCCCTGCCCCTCGGGAAACCCTTACTCTGCCGCCTGAGGCGCGCGGGCCAGTTCCTCGGCCCGGCGTTCCACCAGTTCGACGATATGGTCGATCATCTGGTCGTTGGTCATCTTGTGGCTCTGCCGCCCGGCCACATAGACCATGCCGCTGCCCGCCCCGCCGCCGGTGAAGCCGAGGTCCGTCATCAGCGCCTCGCCCGGGCCGTTCACCACGCAGCCGATGATCGACAGGCTCATGGGCGTCTTGATGTGCTCGAGCCGCTTTTCCAGGGCCTCGACCGTCTTGATCACGTCGAATCCCTGCCGCGCGCAGGAAGGGCAGGAAATGATCTGCACGCCCCGCGTCCGCAGGCCCAGCGACTTGAGGATCTCGTAGCCGACCTTGACCTCTTCAACCGGATCGGCCGACAGCGACACGCGGATCGTGTCGCCGATCCCCATCCACAGGAGGTTGCCCATGCCGATGGCGGACTTGACGGTGCCGCCGCGCAGGCCCCCCGCCTCGGTGATGCCTAGGTGGATCGGCGCGTCCGTCGCCTCGGCCAGTTCCTGATAGGCAGCGGCGGCCAGGAAGACGTCCGAGGCCTTCACGCTGATCTTGAACTCGTGGAAGTCGTTGTCCTGCAGCAGCTTGATGTGGTCGAGGCCGGATTCGACCATCGCCGCCGGACACGGCTCGCCGTATTTCTCCAGCAGGTGGCGTTCCAGCGAGCCGGCGTTGACGCCGATGCGGATCGAACAGCCGTGGTCCTTGGCGGCCTGCACGACCTCGCGCACCCGCGCGGCGTCGCCGATGTTGCCAGGGTTGATCCGCAGGCAGGCGGCGCCCGCCTGCGCCGCCTCGATCGCGCGGCGGTAATGGAAATGGATGTCGGCCACGATCGGCACCGGGCTTTCGCGCGTGATCTCGCGCAGCGCCCGGGTCGCGGCCTCGTCGGGGGTCGAGACGCGCACGATGTCCGCGCCCGCCTCGGCCGCCGCGATCACCTGCGCCAGCGTGGCGCGCACGTCCGACGAATCGGTGTTCGTCATGGTTTGCACGCTGATCGGGGCGTCGCCCCCCACCGGCACGCGGCCGACCATGATCTGGCGCGACCGGCGGCGTTCGATGTTGCGCCAGGGACGGATGGGGTTGTGCGTCATCGCGGGACCTTTCGGCTGACGCCCGCAGACATAGGCCCTTGAAGCCGCGCGGGCAACCGCACGAACCCGTCAGGGGGTCGCCGGCCCCCCTTCGCTCGGCAGAGGGGCGGCCGAGGCGACGGCGAACATGCTGGCAAGCTCGGGGTCGGCCGTCACGTCCGCGACCTCGTAGTTCTGCGCCAGCGCGTCGGGCGACAGCACCACATCCTTGATGACCTTGGCCCCGGGCGCCGCCGGACCGTAGGTCTGGCCGTTCACCGCGAAATAGACCGCGCCCGAGTTCCCCGTCCGCAGCTTCGGCGGCTGTTCGGTCGGCGGCAGCGCAAAGCGCTCGCCCGCATCAAGCGTCTTTTCCAAGATCACCGTCCCGTCGGCCGAGCTGATGCGCACCCAGGCGGGCCGGGCCGCCAGGATCTCGAGCTGCGGCGCATCGGGGCCGAGCGTCCGCACCGTCTGCGCGGCCATCTGCGCCTCGGGGGCGCCCGCCTGCGGGACGGCGGCCGGGATCGGCTGCTGCCCTGCCTCTGCGACCTGGGCCTGCGTGGCGGGCTGCTGTTCGGGCAGGCCGGGGTCGATCGCCGCGATGGGCGTGTCGCGCGGCGTCAGCACCGGCACTTCCAGCGCACGGGGGCGATAGATGCGGTCCAGAGCCTCGGGCTGTGGCAGGTCGACCGAGGCCACGTCCTGCACCCCTGCGGGCGCGGCGTCCTGCACCGGGTCCAGCGTCGCCACCACGGCGGGCGCCTGGTCCGAGGGCGTCAGGTTGACCTTCTGCACCTCTTTCAGCACCGACCAGCCGCCATAGCCGAGGCCGAGGACGACCGTCGCCATCACCAGCAGCGAACCCACGGCCCGAGGCTCCAGCGAGGACCAGAAGCTTTCGGGCTGCGGCAGATACAGCGCGCGGGGATTGGCCAGCGCCTCGGTGGGGTCGCCGGGCTGGCGGGGCGCCTTGGGGCCGGGTGCGGCGGGCGCGATGCCATGCGCGGGCTGGAAGCCCGATTCCTCGCAGAAGCGGCGGAAGACCCAGTCCTGGTCCATGCCGAGGTACCGGGCATAGGACCGCACGTAGCCCGCGACGAAGCTGGGCGCGTCGAAGGCCGAGATGTCGCAATTCTCGATGGCGGCGATATAGGAGGCGCGGATCCGCAGCTCGCGCTGGACATCCAGCAGCGACTTGCCGATCGTCGCGCGCTCTCCACGCATCATGTCGCCAAGCCGCATTTCGAAATCATCGAAACCCGGCGCAGCCACCCCACCCGTCAAGGAATCGCCCGTCGTTGACGACGCCCGCGTCCCGCTCATGTCTGCCTGCCTCATTCTGGAAGGTCCGCTTCACGCCTAACGCGAATCTGACCCTCTTTGTTTAGGGACAGGCTATCACGGGGGCGAGAGGGGCGACACTGCTTGTTGGCCCTCAGGCGACCGCGTGCGAGCGATTAAGCGCGCAGCGTGACCAGAGCGCATCCATCGCGCGCACCAGATGGTCGATCTGCTTCGGGTCATGGACCGGCGAGGGCGTGAAGCGCAGCCGTTCCGTCCCGCGCGGCACGGTCGGGAAGTTGATCGGCTGGACGTAGATGCCGAACTCGGCCAGCAGCATGTCCGACAGCATCTTGCAATGGACCGGGTTGCCGACATGCACGGGCACGATATGGCTGCCGCGGTCGTCGATGGGCATCCCCAGCCCCTTGAGCCGCATCTTCAGGATGCGGGCGTGCAGCTGCTGGGCGTCGCGCAGCTTTTGCCCCTCGGTGGTCTTGAGATGGGCGATCGAGGCCGCAGCCCCCGCCGCGACCGCGGGCGGGATCGAGGTGGTGAAGATGAAGCCCGGCGCATAGGACCGGATTGCGTCCACCATCTTGGCGGTCGCCGCGATATAGCCGCCGAAGACGCCGAAGGCCTTGCCGAGCGTGCCGTTGAAGATGTCGATGCGGCCCATCAGTCCGTCGCGTTCCGCCACGCCGCCGCCGCGGGGGCCATACATGCCGACGGCATGAACCTCGTCCAGATAGGTCAGCGCGTTGAACTCGTCCGCCAGGTCGCAGATCTCGGCGATGGGGCCGAAGTCGCCGTCCATCGAATAGATCGATTCGAAGGCAATCAGCTTGGGCGCGGCCGGGTCGTCCTTGGCCAGAAGCTCGCGCAGGTGGGCCACGTCATTGTGACGGAAGATGCGCTTGGCGCCGTCGAAGCGCTTGATGCCCTCGATCATGGACGCGTGGTTCAGTTCGTCCGAATAGATGATCAGGCCGGGGAACAGCTTGCGCAGCGTCGAAAGAGTCGCGTCATTGGCGATATAGGCCGAGGAAAAGACCAGCGCGGCTTCCTTGCCGTGCAGGTCCGCCAGTTCCGCTTCCAGCCGCTTGTGATAGACCGTGGTGCCCGAGATGTTGCGCGTGCCGCCCGAGCCCGCGCCGGTCGCGTCCAGCGCCTCGTGCATCGCCTTCAGCACGACCGGGTGCTGGCCCATGCCCAGGTAGTCGTTGCCGCACCAGACCGTGATCTCCTGCTCGCCCCCGTCGGGACGCTTCCAGATCGCCTGCGGGAAATGGCCCTTGCGCCGCTCGATGTCGATGAACGTCCGATAGCGGCCTTCATCGTGCAGACGCTTCAGGGCCTGATCGAGTGCGGCATCGTAGTTCATCGTCCTGATCCCTTGCGAAACTGGCTGGGCTTGCGGCACACGCCTGAGCGGACCATCGTCCGATCCTGCGGTCCTTGCATTGATAAGGATCAATGGCGGCGATTAACACCCTTTATCCCTCTCCTGAGACGAAAAGTCGTAGGGGAACTTGATGAATACGCTAAGGAAAGGACCGATCATGGCCACGGATTCCCGGCTGGACGAGGTGCTGGAGCGGCTGGATGCCGGGCTGCCCGAGGCGATCGAGCGGCTGAAGGCGTTCCTGCGCATTCCCTCGATCTCGACCGATCCGGCCTTCGCGGCGGACGTGCGGACGGCGGCGCACTGGCTGCGCGAGGAACTGGCCGGTCTCGGCTTTGACGCAGCGGTGATGGACACGCCCGGCCATCCGATGGTAGTGGCGCGCACCGCCCCCGGCGAGGGGCGCAGCCTGCTGTTCTACGGCCATTACGACGTCCAGCCCGTCGATCCGCTGGAGTTGTGGAACCGCCCGCCCTTCGATCCGGCCGTCGAGGACACGCCCGAGGGTCCCGTCATCCGCGGCCGGGGTGCGGCCGATGACAAGGGCCAGCTGATGACCTTCGTCGAGGCCTGTCGCGCCTGGAGATCCGTCCACGGCGCCCTGCCCTCCGGCCTGATCCTGCTGTTCGAGGGCGAGGAGGAGTCGGGCTCGACCAACCTCCAGCCCTTCCTGCGCGAGAATGCGGGGATGCTGCGGGCCGACCTCGCGCTGATCTGCGACACGACCATGTATGCCGACGGACGGCCCGCCATCACGACCCAGTTGCGCGGGCTGATGGGCGAGGAGATCGTCATCCGCGCCGCCGACCGCGACCTGCATTCGGGCAGCTTCGGCGGGCTGGCCGCGAACCCGATCCAGGTGCTGGTGAACGCGCTCGCCTCGGTCAAGGATGCGGACGGTCGCGTGACCCTGCCCGGCTTCTACGACGGCGCCCCCGAGCTGACGGACGAACTGCGCGCCGACTGGCAGGCGCTGGGCTTCGACACAGCCGAGTTCCTGTCCCGCGTGGGCCTGCGCGAGCCCATCGGTGAAAAGGGCCGCACGGGGCTCGAGATGGTCTGGAACCGCCCAACCTTCGAGATCAACGGCATCGCCGGGGGCTATGCGGGCGAAGGCTTCAAGACCGTCCTGCCGGCAGAAGCCCGTGCCAAGGTCAGCTGCCGCCTTGTGGGCACCCAGGACCCGGACGCGATCCGCGAGGCCCTGCGTGCCCATGTCCGCGCCCATGTCCCTGCCGACTGCACGGTCGAGTTCCACGCCCATGGCAATTCGCAGGCCAGCGTCATGGACACCTCGGACCCCGCCTTCGCGGCTGCCAAGCAGGCGCTGACCGCCGAATGGGGCCGCGAGGCCGCCTTCATCGGCGCGGGCGGCTCGATCCCCGTTGCAGGCGATTTCAAGCGGATGCTCGGGATGGACACGATGCTGATCGGCTTCGGCCGCGACGACGACCGGATTCACTCGCCGAACGAGAAGTATGACGTGGAAAGCTTCTCGAAGGGCGCGCGCAGTTGGGCGCGTATCCTGGCGGCGCTGGCTTGAGGCGGCTTTTGCGCCTGCTGCGTGTCCTGCCCGCCTTCATGGCACTGGCAGCGTGGCTGACGGCCGCAGCCGCCACGCTGGTCCTGCCGGGTTGCAGTTTCACAAGCGGCGCAGCCGAAGGGTGCCGGCTTCTCGGTCGGGACATCAGCGGCCGGATCTACGATCTTGCCAGCGCATCGCCAGTGCTGCTGGCGATTGCGGCGCTGTGGTTCGCGACCATGTCGCTGATCATCGCACTGATAAAGCCGCGCCGAAACTGAAAGGGGCGGGTCCGTGGACCCGCCCCCCCTATCCATGCGCCTTGAAGAAATCCTCAGGCCGCACGCGCCGTCAGCACCGCCTCGACCTTCTTCTGGGCGCCGCCCTCGTCCATGCCGCTGACGGCGGCGACCTCGCGGGTCAGGCGGTCCAGCGCGGCCTCGTACAGCTGGCGTTCGGAATAGGACTGTTCGCGCTGGTCATCGCTGCGGTGCAGGTCGCGCACGACCTCGGCGATGGACAGCAGGTCGCCCGAGTTGATCTTCTGTTCGTATTCCTGCGCCCGGCGCGACCACATCGCGCGCTTGACGCGGGCCTTGCCCTTCAGCGTCTCGAAGGCGCGATCCACCAGATCAGGCGAGGCGAGGCTGCGCATTCCGATCTCGGTCGCGCGGGCAGTCGGAACGCGCAGGGTCATCTTGTCCTTGTCGAACGAGATCACGAACATCTCCAGGCGGAGGCCGGCGACCTCCTGCTCTTCGATGGACACGATGCGACCGACGCCGTGGGCCGGATAGACCACGAAATCGTCGGGATGAAACTCGTTCTTCTTGGTCTTCGACATCATGCTTCCTTCCAAGGCGCGCGCCTCGCGGGGCGCAAAATACCCCCAAGGGGCTTGTCCTCCTGGGGTGCGTGTGATCTGTCTTGGCTGGCTGGGCTGGCAGGTTTCCGGCCGCAGAACAGCTGGCCATCGCCCGAGAACGCGGCCAATGTGACAAGTATATAGCACGAATCACCCCCTTCTTGAAGGGGGATTCAAGCGCTCGCGCGCCCAATCGGACCTGTGCGCCGATGATGTCGAAGCTTCACGCGATCGTCAACACAGAGGGACTCAGTCGCCCTCGCCCGGGTTCGGAGAGAAGTATTTCTCGAGCTTGCCCGCAACCCCGTCCATTTCCGTGGCGGTGGGCAGCGGGTCCTTCTTGCGGGTGATCACCGGCCATTGCTCGGAGTACTTCCGGTTGAACTCGACCCAGGCCTCCATGTCCGGCTCGGTGTCCGGGCGGATCGCGTCGGCAGGGCACTCGGGTTCGCAGACGCCGCAGTCGATGCACTCGTCCGGGTGGATGACCAGCGTGTTCTCGCCCTCGTAGAAGCAGTCCACGGGGCAGACCTCGACGCAGTCCGTGTATTTGCACATGATGCAGTTATCGGTCACGACATAGGTCATCGGGTTCCTCGCGGGCAGGTGCGGGGCCTCACCTATGCCTTTCGCCGGGCGGGTTCAACCCGGCCCGCGCTGCACGGTTGTCATGCGCCGGGCGCATCCGGAAGCTCCGGCGCGTCGAGATCCTCGTAAAGCGCGCGCGCCTCGCTGGCCGGGCCGCGGCGTTCGCCGGGCGACAGGACGCGCAGGCTGCGGACACCGCCGGGGGCGGCGGCCGTGACCACGTCGCCCACCTTCACCTCGTGCCCCGGCTTGCGGCAGGGCGCGCCATTGATGCGCACGCCCCCCGCCGCGATTCTCTCGGCCGCCACCGTGCGGGTCCTGAAGACGCGCGCATGGCAAAGCCAGCGATCCAGCCGGATCGAGTCCGCCGGGGCGTCCTCGACCTCGGGCGTCCGGTCCCTGCCCTTGCGCGCCATCAGTGCCGCTGCCCGTCGGCCCGCGTCACGACTTGTTCTTCAGCGCCGCCAGGATGGCGAAGGGGCTGTCGGGGTCGATCGGCTTGTCGTTGCGCGGAGGACGCGCCTCAAAGCTGCGCCCGCCCTCGCCCCTGGGTGGCCGATCCTTGCCACCCTGCCGGCCCTCGGACTTGCCCCGATCGCCCTTGCCCTGCGGCTTGCCCTTGCCATGACGGCCCGAGCCCTCGCCCTGGTCGTCACGTGCACGGTTGCCGTCGAAGCGGCGCTCGCCCCGCGGGCGGTCGTCGCGGCGCGCACCTTCGGGGGCGGCGGCGTCCTGCGGCTGGCCTTCGCGGGGCTGACCCTCGCGCCGCTGCCCCTGGCCCTGCCCCTGCGGGCCGTCGAAGCGGCGCGGGCGGCGGTTGTTGCCGCGCGCCTCTCCTTCGCCCGCCTGACGGCGCGGCCCGCGCGGCCGGGGCGCCCAGGTGAAGGTGTAGAAGCTTTCCATCTCGGCCGGGGCGGCGTCCGCCTGCCCGGCCTCGGCACTCTCGGCCTCGACGGGCGCCTCGCCCGACGCCGCTGCGGCCTCCGCCTCGGCGCGCTGGCGTTCGGCCTGCTCGGCCTCCCAGCGGGCGCGGGTCTCGGCGGCGAGGACGCTTTCCTCCTCGGTCATGGGGGCGACGGGCTCGCCCTCCGGCACCGGCGCAGGCTCGGGAACTGCAACGGGGGCAGCCGCCCGGACCTTGGCCCGCTCACCCTTTTCGGCGCGATAGCCCAAGCCCGCCATCAGGTCGGCGAACTGGTCCAGCGTCATGCCCGTGATCGACAGCATGTCGGGGGTCGCCTCGAAGCCCGCACGGCTGTCCTGGCCACGCAGCATGTCGGCCAGCCGTTCCAGCATGTCGATGCGGATCGCCCGCTCGCCTGCCGGGTGATAGCCCGACAGCGTGTAATAGTCGCGCGGCACGTCGGGCAGGTTCGGGATCGTCACCAGCCCCGGAGGGGGCGATTCGGGAAACTCGTCCGCCCCGGCCCACAGAGCCGACAGCAGCAGCCGCAGCCGAGTCGGCGCGGGCTTCAGCAGCGCGGGCAGGAAGATGGTGAACTGGCCGAAACGGACGCCGTGCTTGCGCAGGCTGCCGCGCGCATCCTGGTCCAGTTCCTTGATCTCGGACGCGATGCCTTCGCGCGGCAGCACGCCCATCGCCTCGACCAGGCGGAAGGCGATGCCCCGGGCCAGGCCCGTCAGCGTCTCGTCGGCCTGCATCGCCATCAGCGGCTCGAAGCCCGCGGCGATCTTGCGGTCGATGAAATGCTGCAAGCGGCGGCGGACCTTTTCGGCCACGTCCGAGCCCGCTTCCTCGTCCACGAAGACCTCGATGCCGGGCTTCAGGGGATCGGCGCCCTTGACCAGCTTGCCCACGGCCGAGCCGCCCCACATCAGGCCGCCCTGAACCGTGAAGTCCAGTTCCGTATCCGGCGCGTTGTAGAAGCGGTCCGCGCGCAGGTGGAACTCGGGGCGCAGGGCCTCGTAGGCGGCGCGGGTCAGCATCCGCGCCTCGTCGCCCTGGGCGCTGGGATCGGTGCGGAACCGGAACCCTTCCAGGCGGCCGGCGAATTCGCCCTCGACCGTCACTTCGCCCTTGTCGTTCACCTCGGCCACCAGGCTCTCCTTCTGCTTGAGCCGGCGCATCAGGACAGAGGTGCGCCGGTCCACGAATCTTTGTGTCAGCGCGGCATGCAGCGCGTCCGACAGACGATCTTCTACCGCGCGGGTTTCCTCGCGCCAATGGGCTTCGTCCCTGACCCAGCCATTGCGCTGCGCCACATAGGTCCAGGTGCGGATATAGGCGAGCCGCTTGCTGATCGCGTCGATGTCGCCGCCGGTCTTGTCAATCCGCGCCACGGCCCGCGCCAGCCAGTCGCCGGGGATGCCGCCCTCCTGCAGGAAGCCGAAGATGCGCGTCAGCAGGGTCGTGTGCTCGGCGGGCGAGATGCCCCGGAAGTCCGGGATGCGGCAGACGTCCCACAGAAGCCGCACGTCCTTGGGATGCGTCACGCGGTCCCGCACCTCGGGCAGAGCCGACAGGGTCTTGAGCGCCGACAGGTCGTCAGCCTCGCGCCCGCGCCCCAGCCATTCGTTGCCCGAGGGCTGTTCCAGCGACTGGACCAACCGGTCCACCGTGCCGAACTCCAGCGCCGAGTTGCGCCAGATCAGGCGGCTGATGGGCTGGAAGCGGTGATTCTCGATGGCGTCGATCAGCCCCTCGTCCAAGGGCTGCGCCTCGCCGGTGACGCCGAAGGTGCCGGGCTCGGTGTGGCGGCCCGCGCGGCCCGCGATCTGGCCCAGCTCATGCGGGAACAGGGGCCGCAGGCGGCGGCCGTCGAACTTGTGGGTCGCCTCGAAGGCCACGTGCCGGATGTCGAGGTTCAGCCCCATGCCGATGGCGTCGGTGGCGACAAGGTAATCGACCTCGCCCGCCTGGTACATCGCCACCTGCGCGTTCCGCGTCCGGGGCGACAGCGCCCCCATGACCACCGCGCAGCCGCCTTTCTGACGGCGGATCAGTTCCGCCGTGGCATAGACGTCGTCCACGCTGAAGCCGACGATGGCCGAGCGCGGGGGCATCCGCGACAGTTTCTTCGACCCCGCCCAGGACAGCGTCGAGAACCGCTCGCGCCGCATGAACTGCGCCTCGGGGACCAGCGCCGCAATGGCGGGCCGCATGGTGGCGCTGCCAAGGAACAGGGTCTCGTGCAGGCCGCGCATGTTCAGCAGGCGGTCGGTGAAGACATGGCCGCGTTCGGGGTCGGCGCAAAGCTGGATCTCGTCAATGGCGACGAAATCGGCCAGCACCTCGGGCATGGCCTCGGTGGTGGCGACCCAGTAGGCCGCGCGCTCGGGGACGATCCGCTCCTCGCCGGTGATCAGCGCCACGACCGAGGGGCCGCGCGCCTTGACGATGCGGTCATAAACCTCGCGCGCCAAGAGCCGCAGAGGCAGGCCGATGACGCCGGTCCGGTGGGCCAGCATCCGCTCGATGGCATAATGGGTCTTGCCGGTGTTCGTTGGCCCCAGCACGGCCGTGACGCGACCCGCCACCTCAGACGTCCTGCCCCTGATCGGCAGCCATCAGGCGGGCGACGCCATCCTCGGCCTCGTCCTGGTGCGGGTTGATCGCGAGGCTTTCGCGATAGGCGTCCAGCGCGCGGTCGGTCTGTCCCATGTCCTCGAGGATCGTGGCCAGCAGCGTGACCGAGGGCCAGTGCCGCGGCTCCAGCCGCAGCGCCTGCGCAAGGTCGGCCATGGCCGGGCCGGTTTCCCCGGCAAGGTAGAAGGCCACGGCCCGCGCAGCCCAGCCGACGGCGAAGTCGGGCGCGTTCTCGGTCAGCGCGGTCAGGTGGCCGATGGCGGCCGGCACGTCGCCCGCGTCCAGCGCCGCTTCGCCCCGCATCAGCAGCAGGTCGAGGGCGGCAGAGCCCGAGCGCGACCAGATCCGCTCGATGTCGGACTGCGCCCGCATCCATCCGTCCCCCTGCTGCGAGGACAATTCGCTGAAAAGTGAATCCATTTCTTCCGGGCTTTGTGCAGCCAATGGCGCTGCCGTTAACAGGATCGACAGCAGTGCCGCGCCAAATGCCGTGGCGGCAGAGTGGAACTGGGTCAACGGCGCGCGCATATGAACGATGTAAGCATTCCCGCGCCGCGGCGCCAGATTTGGGGAGAGATTGATGAGTGCAGTCATTGAAGGGGCCGTCAAGGCGCTGGGGGCCCGGATTTCGTCCTTTGACGGTTCGGCCAAGTTCGTGGTGGAAGGCGAAGGCGCCATCATGATCGACGAACAGGGCGTGCGCGCGGGCGACGAGCCTGCCGAAGTCACGCTGACCGCCAACCGCGACACGTTCGAAGGCATCCTGAACGGCGACACCAACCCGACCATGGCCTACATGACGGGCAAGCTGAAGATCGACGGCTCGCTTCCGGCCGCGATGAAGCTGGGCGCGGCCCTGTCCTGACGCCCCCATGGACACAGAGGCCCCGGCGATCCGGCAGGCGGGCTTTCAGCCCGCGCCTCTGAACCACCTGCCCGGCGAGGCGCCCTCGCCGGGACAGGCCTTCTTCCTTCGGACCGAGGACGGCCTGCGCCTGCGGCTGGGCTTGTGGGAACCCGAGGGACAGGCCACCGGAACGGTGCTGCTGTTCCAGGGCCGCACCGAATATCTCGAGAAATATACCCCCATCGCCGCGTGGCTTGTGGCCGAGGGCTTGGCCGTTCTGGCGATCGACTGGCGCGGACAGGGGATGTCCGACCGCCTGCTGCCCGATCCCCGGGCGGGCCATATCCGGGACTTCGCGGATTACCAGACCGACGTCGTCGAGATGGTGGTGGCCGCGGATACCCTGGCACTGCCTCGCCCCTGGCACCTGCTCGCGCATTCCATGGGCGGCTGCATCGGCCTGGCCGCGCTGCTGAACGGGCTGCCGGTGCGGACGGCAGCCTTTTCCGCGCCGATGTGGGGACTGTACCACCCGCGCGTTCCGGATGCGGTCATCACCGGGCTGACGGGGACCGCGCAGCGGCTCGGCCGGGCGGACCTGACCGCCATCGGCACCGGCGGGGGAGGCACCTACCTTCTGGACGCGCCTTTCCGGGGTAACGCGCTGACGGGCGACCCGCTGCAATGGGCGCGTCTGGTCGCGCAGGCGGGAAGCTGGCCCGACCTGACGCTGGGTGGCGCGACCTATGCCTGGATCGCCGCTGCCCGCGCGGAATGCCGCCGCCTCGCCACCCTGTCCTCGCCCGAACTGCCCGCGCTGATCGGCCTTGGCGGCGCCGAGGCGGTCGTGTCGCGCCGGGCCGTGCAGGAGCGGGCCGCCGCCTGGGCGGGGGCGCAACTGCTCGACCTGCCAGGTGCGCGGCACGAGTTGATGTTCGAAGCCGCCCCCGTGGCCGAGCGGTTCATGTCGGCAGTCTTGGGGCTGCTGCGGGGCTGAGGCCGGGGGCCGTCCTCCCTGCGGCGGCCCGGTATTGTCCGGGTCATCAGAAGCAGGTCCCGCAAGGCGCCCATTCTCCGACGCCCACGCCCCTCGCTTGCTACCGTTGAAGGGGCATCTGGTCAGAAAGACGCCCAAGGCCCCTCCGGTTCAGCCCGGACGCTGCCTCCGAATTTATCCTGATCCAGGCACCCATGCGTCCGTGCTGCCCGCTGCAAAGCTCGCCACTTGGGCACCCGCGCGCCACAAGCAAAGGGCCGACAGGGCGCACGCAGCCGAGCGGCGCTGTACCCCCTCACCCCTCGCCGCGCACCTCCCGGATATGCGCGACCAGCGCGAGGGTCGAGGCGTCTTGCCCGTCCGCGTCACCGCCATCCAGCAGGGGCCCGAGCTTCAGCGCAAGCTCCTTGCCCAGTTCCACCCCCCACTGGTCGAAGCTGTTGATCCCCAGGATCACGCCCTCGACGAAAACCCGGTGTTCATACAGCGCCACGATCTGGCCCAGGGCGAAGGGCGTCAGCCCCTCGATCACCAGCGTGGTCGAGGGGCGGTTGCCCGGGAAGACGCGGTGGCGGGCCTGCCGCTCGGCCTCGGCGGCGTCCAGCCCCTTGCCAGCCATCAGTGCCCGCGCCTCCTCCAGCGAGCGGCCGCGCAGCAGGGCGCCGCTTTGCGCGAGGCAATTGGCGATCAGCAGCTTCTGCTGGTGGTCGAGGTCGGGCTCGTGGCCCCGGGCGGCGACGATGAACTCGCAGGGGACGACCTGCGTGCCCTGGTGGATCAGCTGGTAGAAGGCGTGCTGGCCGTTGGTGCCAGGCTCTCCCCAGACGATGGGGCCGGACGGACGGTCGAGGTCGCGCCCGTCCATCGTGACGCGCTTGCCGTTCGATTCCATCTCGAGCTGCTGCAGATAGGCAGGCAGCCGCAGAAGGCGGTTGGCATAGGGAAGGACGGCGCGGGTCGGATAGCCGCAGACCTGATGGTGCCAGACGCCCACCAGCGCCAGCATCACCGGCAGGTTCCCTTTCAGCGGAGCAGAGCGGAAATGGGCATCCATCGCCCGTCCGCCGGAGAGAAACCGGTCGAACTGCTCGGGCCCGATGCCCAGCATCAGCGACAGCCCAATCGGGCCCCAGACCGAATAGCGCCCGCCCACCCAGTCGGCGAAGCCGAAGACCCGGTCGGGGTCGATCCCGAAGGCGGCGGTCCTGTCCAGCGCGCTCGACACCGCGGCGAACTGGCTTGCGGGATCCGCGACCCGGCCTGCCATCCAGCGGCGGACGGTCTCGGCGTTGGTCATCGTCTCGATCGTGGTGAAGGTCTTGGACGAAACGATCACCAGCGTCCTTTCCGGGTCCAGCCCCTTCAGGGTGTCGGCCGCGTCCGCCCCGTCCACGTTGGAAATGAAATGCAGCCGCGGCCCGTCAGCCCAGGGCGCCAGCGCCAGCGCGGCCATGACGGGGCCGAGGTCCGAGCCGCCGATGCCGATGTTGACGACATCCGTGTAACGCCCGCCCTGCCCCGCGATTTCGCCCGAGCGCACCTGACCCGCAAAGCGGCGCATCCGGTCCAGGGTCGCGTGGACCTCGGGCAGGACGTCCCGGCCATCGACAAGGATCGGGCCGTCGGTCGCGCGCAGGGCCGTGTGCAGGACGGCGCGGCCCTCGGTTTCGTTGATCTTCTCGCCCGTGAACATCGCCTCGCGCCGGGGAGGGACGCTTTCGGCCAGCGCCAGCAGCAGATCAAGCGCGGTGTCGTCGATGGCGGTCTTGGACCAGTCGAACCACAGCCCCTCGGCCGCCACCGTGCAGTGGCGGGCGCGGTCGGGGTAGGCGTCGAACAGGGCGGCGATGGGGCGGTCGCCGGTCGCGGCGCGATGGTCGGCCAACTGCCGCCAGATGTCGGTCATCGAAAAATCCTTCATTCAAATCATTCCGCGTAATGCACCATCAGCCCCTTGAGGACGGCGCGGACCGGTGCCTCCTCGACGGGCAGCGCGGCCGCGCGCTCCAGCGCCTCGCGCTTCTCGGGGCCGGTTATCATCAGGAAGGCTTCCGTCGCCGAACACAGCGCCGGCACTGTCAGTGTCACCCGTGCCTCGGCGGCGGTCTGCACCGGCAGGACGGGGGGTGCGGCGGAATCCAGCGCGGCCTCCAGCCCATCGGCACCGGGAATGAGACTTGCGGTATGCATGTCCTCGCCCATGCCCAGCAGCAGGACCGACAGCGGCAGCAGGGGCGCGATGCGCTCGGAGGCCAGCGCCGCGCCCGCCTGCGGGTCCAGCCCCTCGGTGTAAAGCTCGATCAACTCGGCGCCCGCGCCTTCCTCGAGGAGGTTGCGCCGGATCAGCCGCGCGTTCGATCGGGGATGGTCCGCCGGCACCCAGCGCTCGTCGCTGGGGATGACGATCACCCGCTCCCATTCCAGCCGTGCGGCCGCCAGCGCCTTGAAGACGGGAACCGGGGTCGAGCCGCCGGGCAGGCACAGGACGGCGCGCTCGCGCACCTTCAGCGCCATGCCCAGCGCCTCGGTGATGGCCTGGGCCACGGCCAGGGTCAGGGCCTCGCGATCAGGATGCTCGGTCAGGGTCATCGGGTCTACGCCTCAAGGTTCAGGTCTTGATGTCGCGCCAGCGGCGGCCGTCGCGGTGGATCAGCCCCAACGCCTCATCCGGCCCGCTGGTGCCCGGCTGATAGGGTTCGGGCCTGCCCGAGCCTTCCTCCCAGGCCGAGATGATGGGATCGGCCCAGGCCCAGGCGGCCTCGACCTCGTCGCCGCGCATGAACAGCGTCTGGTTGCCCCGGATCACGTCGATGATCAGGCGTTCATAGGCGTCGGGCATCTCGGCGCCCTCGGGACCCAGGGCCTCGGCGAAGCTCATGTCCAAGGGGACCTGCACGAGGCGCATCCCGCCGGGGCCGGGCTCCTTGATCATCACCTTGAGGTTGATCCCCTCGTTCGGCTGAAGCCTGATCACCAGCTGGTTGGGTTTCTGCTGGCCCGCCGTGTCGAAGATGGAATGCGGCGGCTCGCGGAAGACGACGGCGATCTCGCTTGTGCGTGCGCGCAGGCATTTGCCGGTGCGCAGGTAGAAGGGCACCCCCTGCCAGCGCCAGTTGGCGATCCTGAGCTTCAGCGCGACAAAGCTTTCCGTCCGGCTGTCGGGGTTGTCCACGTCCCTCAGGTAGTCGGGCTCGTCCCCGTCGCCCGCATATTGCCCGCGCACGATGTCGGCGGGCGCGACCGGCTCCAGCGCGCGGATGACCTTGAGCTTCTCGTCCCGGGCCGCGTCTGGGTCGAAGTGCCAGGGCGGCTCCATCGCGATCAGGCAGACAAGCTGCATCAGGTGGTTCTGCACCATGTCGCGCATGGCGCCGGAATGGTCGTAATAGGCCGCGCGGCCCGCGACCCCCACGGTTTCGGCCACGGTGATCTGGACGTGGTCGATGTAATGGGCGTTCCACAGCGGCTCGAACAGGATGTTTGCAAAGCGCACGGCCATCAGGTTCTGGACCGTTTCCTTCCCGAGGTAATGGTCGATCCGGTAGATCTGGCGTTCGTCGAAATGGCGGGCGAGCACCTGGTTCAGTTCTCGGGCCGAGGCGAGGTCGCGGCCGAAGGGCTTTTCGACGACGATGCGGGCGTCCGGTCCCGCGATGCCGTGGCGGGCCAGCCGCTCGGCAAGGTCGCCGAACAGGCTCGGCGCGACCGAGAAATAGAAGGCCTGCACCACGCCGGTCCGCATCTTTTCGGCCAGTTCGGGCCAGCCCTCCTCGCCGCAGGCGTCAAGGCGCACATAGGACAGGCGGTCGAGAAAGCCGGGCAGCTCGGGCGCATCGGCGCGGTCCGGGTCGAACTCGGCGATGGCGGCCCGGATGTCGGCGCGGAAGGATTCGTCGTCCATCTCGGCGCGGGCGGCGGCGATGATGCGGGCGCCCTCGGGGAACTGGCCCCCGGCATGGCGGCGGAACAGGCCCGGCAGGATCTTGCGCCGCGCCAGATCCCCGGTCGCGCCGAAGATGACGAGGTCGAAGTCATCGACCCGGATCAGACGCGAGGCCATCCGCTTCCCCCATCGCTTGCCCGGACGGTGGTAGAGGCTGCGCGGCCCGGCGGCAAGTCAGCCCTGCCGCGCCAGCGCCTTGGCGAGCCGCGGCAGCCGCGCCCGCGCCATCAGGTCGCGGAGCGGCAGCGGCCCGCCCAAGGCCTGCGCCCTGGCATGGGCGGCGTGGACGCTGGCGGCGACCGGGTCGGGGTCGCGCCGCCACAGGTCCAGCAGGAAGGCGTCGGGATGGACCGCGCGCAAGCCCAGCGTGCCGAGCGCCCGCGCGGGAAAGTCGCGCAAGTTGGCGGTGACGATCATGTCTGCGCCCGAGGCCAGCGCGGCCTCGGCCACGTGCCGGTCGGCAGGATCGGGCCAATCGAAGCCCGCGGCCAGAGTGCCGTTGTCGGGGGCTTCGCCCGCAGGGTGGGCGGCGCGCAGAAGGGCGATCTCGGCCCCGGCCACGGCGGCCCCGTCGGGACCGAGGCGGGCGGCGGCGTGGCGCCATTCGTCAAGGATGCGGGCGGACCAGAGGGGCTGGTAAAGCCCCGCATCCGCCGCGCCGATCAGGATTTCCCGCAGAACGGTCGGGTAAAGGACGCAGGCGTCGAGGACCGCCTTCATCCGTCCAGCCGGAAGAACAGCGACTTGAGGTATCCGCTTTCGGCCAGTTGCGGCAGCATCGGGTGGTCCGGCCCGGCAAAGCCCGTGTGGATCAGCTGCATCCGCCGTCCCCCGCGCCCGATCCCCCGCGCGCTTGCGTTGCGGAAGGCCGTCAGGTCGGCGGCATGGCTGCAGGAGCAGAGGCAGAGATAGCCCCCCGGCGCCACCAGCGGGGCGGCCAGGCGCGCGATCCGCTCATACGCGCGCAGGCCGGCCTCCAGCGCCTGTTTCGCCGGTGCGAAGGCGGGCGGGTCGCAGATCACCACGTCGAAGCGCTGGCCTTCGGAGGCCATGGCCTCCATCACCGTGAAGGCATCGCCCTGCCGGGTGGTCAGACGCGCCTCGAGCCCCATCGCGCGCGCCCCGCCCTGGGCCAGCGACAGCGCCGCGGCCGAGCCATCCACGCAGGTCGCGCTGTCCGCGCCGCCCGCCAGCGCGGCAAGGCCGAAGCCGCCGACATGGGAAAACACGTCCAGTACCCGAGCGCCGCGCGCCAGCCGCTGGGCGAATGCGTGGTTCGGCCGCTGGTCGTAGAACAGCCCCGTCTTCTGCCCGCCGGTCAGGTCGGCCAGATAGGTCGCGCCGTTCATCGGCACCTCGATGGGCGCGGGAACGGCGCCGGTCAGCACCTCGGTCCGCTCGTCCAGGCCTTCGAGCCCGCGCACCCGGCCCGAGCCGTTCATGACGATGGTGGACACGCCCGTGACCTCGGCCAGCGCCTCGGCCAGATCGGGCAGCATCCGGTCGGCCCAGGCGGCGTTGGGCTGGATCACCGCCGCATCGCCGAAGCGGTCGATGATGGTGCCCGGCAGCCCGTCCGCCTCGGCATGGACCAGGCGGTAGAAGGGCGCGTCGAACAGGCGTTCGCGCATCGCCAGCGCTCGGCGCAGCCGCGCCACAAGCCAGCCGCGGTCAATGTCCGCGCCCGCATCCTGGTCCATGACCCGCGCCACGATCTTCGAGTTCACGTTGACCGTGACCACGCCCAGCTCACCCCGCTCGGCGTCCTGCAGCACCGCCATGGCGCCCGGCGCAAGCCCCCTGGTGCGGCGGTCCACCACCAGTTCGTCGGCATAAACCCAAGGGAAGCCGTGCCGGATCGCCCGCGCGTTCGCCTTGGGCCGCAGGCGCACCACCGGCAGGGCGCGGGCATCGGTCATGTCGGGCAGGTCGGTCATCGGGATCTCGAGGGCTTGGGGAATGCCAAGCCTGTGACACGCGCACGCGGGGGCGGCAAGGCTTGGGCGAGGCCCGCCGAAGGGTTGGCTTGACACTCCCCCACCGTCGCGCCACCTGTCCGAACGATTACGACCTCGTGAGGGCCCCCATGTCCATTCCCCAGCAGGGCGGCGGCCCGATCGAGCGCCGAGAGCAGCTCGCCGACTATATCGCCTCGGGCGAGAAGCCGCGCGACAGCTGGCGCATCGGCACCGAGCACGAGAAGTTTGGCTTCCTGTGGGACACGCTCGAGCCCCTGCCCTACGAGGGGCCGCGCTCGATCCTGGCTATCCTTGAAGGGCTGCGCGACCGCTTCGGCTGGTCCGAGCAGCGCGAGAACGGCCACCTGATCGGCCTGTCGCGGAACGGCGCGAATGTCAGCCTGGAACCCGGCGGGCAGCTTGAACTGTCGGGCGCGCCGGTCGAGACGGTCCACGACACCGATGCCGAGACGCGCCAGCATCTGGCCGAGGTCGCGGCGGTGTCCGAGGGGCTGGGCATCGGCTTCATGGGCCTCGGCGCCGCGCCGGTCTGGGGGCAGGCGCAGATGCCCATGATGCCCAAGGGCCGCTATGCGCTGATGACGCCCTACATGCAGAAGGTCGGCACGCTCGGCACGCAGATGATGTACCGGACCTGCACCGTGCAGGTGAACCTCGACTATGCGTCCGAGGCCGACATGGTGCAGAAGCTGCGGGTGGCACTTGCGCTGCAGCCGGTGGCAACGGCGCTGTTCGCAAGCTCGCCCTTCCTCGACGGCAAGCCCAACGGGATGAGGTCCTGGCGCGCGCATATCTGGCAGAACCTCGACGCGGCGAGGACGGGGATGCTGCCCTTCGTCTTCGAGCAGGGCTTCGGCTACGAGGCCTGGGTGGATTATGTCCTCGATGTGCCGATGTATTTCGTCTACCGCGACGGCAGGTACATCGACGCGCTGGGGCAGAGCTTCCGCGATTTTCTCCAGGGCCGCCTGCCTGCGCTGCCGGGCGAGGTGCCGACGCTGTCGGACTGGGCCGACCACATGACCACCGTCTTCCCCGAGGCGCGGGTCAAGAAATACATCGAGATGCGCGGCGCCGACTGCGGCCCGCTGAGCCACCTGAACGCCCTGCCCGCGCTGTGGGTCGGGCTGACCTATGACCAAGGGGCGCTGGACGCCGCGACGGAACTGACGCGCGGCTGGACGCACGAACAGCGCGAGGGCCTGCGCCGCGCTGCCGCCCGCGACGGGCTGGCGGGCGAGTTCGGGGGCATCAGGCTGCGCGATCTCGCCGCCGAGGCGCTGGCGCTGGCCGAGGCCGGGCTGACCGCACGCGGGCATCTGGACGACCGGGGCGCGGACGAGGCGCAGTTCCTCGCCGTGCTGCGGGACAAGGTGGAACGCGGCGCGACGACGGCGGACGAACTACTGGCGAAGTATCACGGCGCATGGCAGGGCGACCTGTCGCGCATCTACGCCGACTGCGCTTACTGAACAGGGGCCGGCTGGACCGGCCCCTTTGCCTTAGTTCTGGCGGCGTTCGTCCATGAACTGGTCGAACTCGGCCTTGTCGCGGGCCTCGCGCAGCTTCTGCAGGAAGTCCAGGAAGGCGCGGTGCTCGTCTTCCAGCCGCTTCAGCGTCTCGTCGCGGTAGGCGTCGAAGGCGGCATTGCCGGTGCTTTCGGCGCGGTAGGCGGGAACGTGGCGGCTGCGGCGGGTGCAGGTTCCGAACATGCGTTTGCTCCAGATCATGTAGCCGAGGATGGCGAGGCCCACCGGCCAGGCGAAGACGAGGCCGAGGACCATGGCGGCAAGCCAGGCCACCCTGCCCCGCGCGTCCAGCCAGTCGCGGGCCTGCAGCAGAAGCTGCCTTGCGGACTGAACGACGCCCTGGGCGGGCGGATAGCTGCGAGGTTCGTAGGCTGGGATCATGGGGGTGCTCCGTTCAGGGATGTGAATGTTAATCACATTAACAATGTTGGAGGCGCAGGGGCCTGCGTCAATGCCCGTCACGAAAGAATCCGCTACTCGATGACGCCGAGGCCGCGAAGGTAGATCAGCACGCCGCTTTCCAGCATCTGGTCGGCCGAGATCGGACTGCGCGCACCCGGGCGGCCACGTCCGAACAGTTCGACCACACCATGGGACAGCGCCCACACGTGGTTCGCGACCATCGAAGGCGGCGGGCGGCGGTCTGCGGGCAGGCGCGCGAACAGTGCCTCGGCACCCCGGACCAGGGCGGCCTCGGCCCGCTCGGCCGCCGCGGCCAGATCGGCATTGCCGGCGATCGACAGGCCCGCCTCGAACATCGCCATGTAGAAGCCGGGCTTCTCGGCGGCAAAGCCCAGGTAGGCCTGCCCCATGCGCAGGAAGGCCGACAGCGCAGATGGACGGCCTTCGTCGAAGGCGGCTTCCAGCCGCGCTGCGAAGTCGAGGAATCCCTGCCGCGCGACCTCCTCCAGCAACTGCTCGCGGCCGGAGAAATGGCGGTAAGGGGCGGCGGCGCTGACGCCGGCCTGGCGCGCGGCCTCGGCCAGGGTGAAGGCCATCGGCCCCTTGTCCTCGATCAGCGACACGGTGGCCTCGACGAGCGCCTGGCGCAGGTTGCCGTGGTGATAGCTGTCGCGGGCCAAGGGGCGGCCCTCAGCGGCCTTCGCCGAAGTAGCTGTCCACCAGTTCGGCCAGCGCCTGCATCAGCGGCTCGGCCTCGGGACCGCTGGTGGTGACGCGGATGGTGCTGCCGCGCGGGGCGACCAGCATCAGCAGGCCCATGATCGAATCGCCCGACACCATCTCGCCGTCCTTTTCCACCATGGCGCGGGCGTCGAAGCGCTCCACCGTCTCGGCAAAGCGGGCCGAGGCGCGGGCGTGCAGTCCCTTTTCGTTGACGATCCGCAGTTCGCGGCTGATCTCGGTCACAGCGCGGCCCGGACCGGCGAAGGCTCGGGGGTGTAGCAGTCGATGTACTTGCGTCCCGCCTCGGCGGCGAGGACGGCGGCCTCCTCGACCGCGAGGTGGCGGGACTTGGCCAGCTTGACCAGCATGGGCAGGTTGGCGCCGTAAAGGATGCGGCGGCGCGCGGGAAGGCAGGCCGGCATCGACAGGTTCGACGGCGAGCCGCCGAACAGGTCGGTGACGATCACGACGCCGTCGCCCGTGTCCACGTCGTTCGCGGCCTGGCAGATCTCGTCCTGCTTGGCGGCACGGTCGTGGTTATCCTCGATGGTGACGGCCCGGAGGCCGGTCTGGGGTCCGACCACATGCTGGACGGCGGCGACATATTCGCGCGCCAGCCCTCCATGTGCGACGATGACGATTCCGATCAACTGCCTTCCACCATTCGCAACGGCCCGCCGCCCGCCGATCCGCCGGACGCCCCCGGCTGTTCTGAGCGGGTCGGGTCGGCCGGTCGCAGCGCCGAGGCGCGACGTTCCAATTCCCGGTGTCGTTTTGACACCTGCCAGCCCTCTTTCGCAAGCGTGTCGGCCATCAGCTCCACCAAAGTGACGGAACGATGTTGCCCTCCGGTGCAGCCGAAGCCGATCGCCAGATGCGCCTTGCCCTCATCTACCTGCGCGGGCAGCAAAAACAAGATAAGGTCACGGACCTGCCCGAAGAAGGCCCGGAACCGGGGATCTGCCGTCACGTAATCCTGAACCGGCCAGTCCCGCCCGTCGAAGGGCCGCAAGCCCGGTTCCCAATGGGGATTTGCGAGGAAGCGGCAGTCGAACATCATGTCGAGGCCGCGCGGCACCCCCCGCTTGTAGCTGAAGGACTGCAGCGAAACCGACAGCCCCCGCCCGCCCCGCAGGTCGAAGGTCCGCGCGAGTTCGGCCCGCAGGTCATGGGGCGACAGCTCGGTCGTGTCGATCAGCACGTCGGCGCGCGCCCGGACCGGGGACAGCATGTCGCGCTCGGCCGTGATCGCATCGGCGGGCGTGCTGCCCTCGCCCAGCGGATGGCGGCGGCGCGTTTCCGAATAGCGCCGCAGCAGCGTTTCGGTGGCGCAGTCGAGATACAGCACCTCGGGCGCGAAACCGGGATTGCGGGTCAGCGCGTCGATCAGTTCGATCAGGTTCGAGGCCGAGAAATCGCGGTTACGGACGTCCAGCCCCAGGGCCAGCGGCACGGGACGGGGCTGGCCGTCCAGCAGGCGCGGGATCAGCGACAGGGGCAGGTTGTCGATCGCCTCGAAGCCCATGTCCTCGAGCGCGTGGATCGCCGTCGAGCGGCCGGCGCCCGAGGGGCCCGTCACCAGCACAAGCCGCTGGGCCTGCGGTCCGGGGGCATGCTCGTCCGACGCTACCTGGTCGCTGTTCAAGGCCCATCCCTTCCGCCGGAACCGCCCCGGCCCTCAGTCGCAGCGCCCGCCGCGCATCAGCTGCATCAGTGCGGGTGGAAGATGCGGCTCCATCGGGCCCAGCACAAGGGGCAGCTCCAACCCCAGCAGGAAGGTGGTGCGGAAAGGCGGCAGTCGCTCTGTTTCCGCCCGCCCCAAGTCCACGACCTGCGCCAGCGGAACCGGGCCGGCCGGGTCGGCGCGCAGGATGCCGATGCCGCGCGCCTCGATGCGGCCCCGGATCGCGGGCGGGCAGTCGGCCAGAAGATGGCGGCCCTCGACCCGCAGGATCACCCGGTCGTCGGCCACCAGCCGCGCCCCCAATGCCATCAGCGCCAGCGCCAGCGCCGACTTGCCCGCCCCCGAGGGGCCCAAGATCAGCAGCCCCCGTCCCCCGATTTCCACGGCACTGGCGTGGATCGTGGTCACGGGACCATGTCGCCGCAGTTGACCATTGCGGCAATGATAACGCTAACCATCTCTGGTTGCGCTAACTGCCACTCCTGTTGGTCTATCATCATCATTCCGCCATGTTATAGGGGCCCGAAGCACAGCGCGCCCGATCCAAGGAGTTCCCCGCATGGCACAGACCGTCGTCAACCTGAATCGCAAGCTCGAAGACCAGGGTCGCCAGGGTCTGGGCGACCATGCCGCGGGCACGCAGGTTGCAGCGAACTCGACCCAAGGAACCACCGGCATGGCACAGTCCCGCGTCAACCCGAACTGCAAGCTCGAGGACCAGGGGATCGAGGGTCTGGGCCGCGTCCACTACAACCTGCTGGAACCCGCGCTGATCGAGGCCGCGATCCGCCGGGACGAGGGCAAGCTGGGCCTGGGCGGCGCCTTCCTGGTGTCCACCGGCGCCAAGACCGGGCGCTCGCCCAAGGACAAGTTCGTGGTGCGCACGGCGGGCGTCGAGGACTCGATCTGGTGGGACAACAACGCGCCGATGGAGCCCGCGGCCTTCGATCGCCTGTACGAGGACATGCTGGCCCACATGAAGGGCAAGGAATATTTTGTGCAGGACCTGTTCGGCGGCGCCGACCCCGAACAGCGCCTTGACGTGCGCGTCGTCAGCGAACTGGCCTGGCACAACCTGTTCATCCGCCACCTGCTGCGCCGCCCCGAGGCACCGGAACTGGCGAGCTTCACCCCCGACTGGACGATCATCAACTGCCCCTCCTTCAAGGCGGACCCCGCGCGTCACGGTTGCCGCAGCGAAACGGTCATCGCGCTGAACTTCGAGCGCAGGATGATCCTGATCGGCAACACCGGCTATGCGGGCGAGAACAAGAAGGGCGTGTTCACGCTGCTGAACTACATCCTGCCGGAACGGGGCGTGATGCCGATGCACTGCTCGGCCAACCATGCGCCGGGCGATCCCAGCGACGTCGCGGTCTTCTTCGGCCTGTCGGGCACCGGCAAGACCACGCTGTCGGCGGACCCCTCGCGCGTGCTGATCGGCGACGACGAGCACGGCTGGTCGGACAAGGGCGTCTTCAACTTCGAGGGCGGCTGCTACGCCAAGACGATCAACCTGTCGCCCGAGGCCGAGCCCGAGATCTACGCCACGACCCACCGCTTCGGCACCGTGGTCGAGAACATGGTCTATGACCCCGACACGCTTGAACTGGACTTCGCCGACGGCTCGATCACCGAAAACACCCGCTGCGCCTATCCGCTGGACGCGATCTCGAACGCGTCCGAAACCGGCATGGCCGGTGCGCCGAAGAACATCATCATGCTGACCTCGGACGCCTACGGCGTGATGCCGCCGATCGCGCGGCTGACGCCCCAGCAGGCGATGTACCACTTCCTGTCGGGCTTCACCTCGAAGACCCCGGGGACCGAGGACGGCGTGGTCGAGCCGCAGCCGACCTTCTCGACCTGCTTCGGCGCGCCCTTCATGCCCCGCCGCCCCGAGGAATACGGCAAGCTGCTGGAGAAGCGGATCGAGAAGTCGGGCGCGACCTGCTGGCTGGTCAACACCGGCTGGACCGGCGGCCCCTTCGGCACCGGCAAGCGCATGCCGATCAAGGCCACCCGCGCCCTGCTGAGCGCGGCGCTGGACGGCTCGCTGAACAACGTCGAGTTCCGCAAGGACCCGAACTTCGGCTTCGAGGTGCCCGTCTCGGTGCCGGGCGTCGAGGACAGGCTGCTGGACCCGCGCCAGACCTGGGCCGACGCCGCCGCCTATGACGCGCAGGCCGAAAAGCTGAAGGGCATGTTCCGCGAGAACTTCAAGAAATACCAGGACAAGGTCGATCAGGACGTCCGCGACGCGGCGATCTGATCTGGTTCTGAGGATGGTGGAGGGGCGGTTCCGCGAGGAGCCGCCCTTTTCCTTTGCGTCACCGCTGGACCGGGGCGCTGCCCCGGACCCCGGGATATTTGGGCAAAGAAGAAAGAGCGGGGCAAAGGCCGCACCCCACTTTTGAGAGTGGGGCTGACTTGCAAGGGCGTGCGGGTCGAGCCCTCACCTGCGCTGCTACGCCAAGGGCACTTCGCGGCGTAGCCATCTGCAGGAAGTCACCGCTTGCGGATACGCCGCAGCTTGCGGGCGCGGGCTTCGCCGGCCTTGGCGTTCTGCGCGTCCCGGCGGCGGGGAGACTTGCCGCGGCGGCCCTGAGGGCCGCGGGCGATGCTGCGGCCGTCGAGTTCCACCAGTTCCAGCGTCAGCCCGCCGGTGGTGGGGATCGCCTCGGCAAGGCGCACGGTGACGCGCTGGCCGATGCCGATCACGGTGCCGCTGTCGGACCCGACCAGCGTCTGGGCGTCGCGGTCAAAGTGGAAATACTCGCTGCCGATCTCGCGGATGGGCAGAAGGCCGTCGGCCCCTGTCTCGTCCAGCTTGACGAACGCGCCGAAGCGCTGGACCCCGCTGATCCGCCCCGTGAACTCGGACCCCACGCGGTCGGCGAGATAGGCGGCGAGGTAGCGGTCAGTCGTGTCGCGCTCGGCCGCCATGCTGCGGCGTTCCGTGTCCGAGATGTGCTGGGCCGTGTCCTCCAGCGTCTCGATGTCCTGCGCCGACAGCCCGTCCTTGCCCCACTGGTGTCCCGAGATCAGCGCGCGATGCACGATCAGGTCGGAATAGCGGCGGATGGGCGAGGTGAAATGGGCGTAGTTCTTCAGCGCCAGCCCGAAGTGGCCGAGGTTTTCCGCGTTGTAATAGGCCTGCGTCATGGAGCGCAGCGTGCTGACGTTGATCAATTCGTCGAAGTCGGTGCCCTGCGCCTGGGCGAGCAGCCGGTTCAGGTGGCTCGTCTGCAGGACCTGCCCCTTGGCCAGCGCGAAGCCCGAGGCCTCGGCCACATCGCGCAGCGCGTTCAGCTTTTCGGGGCTGGGCTCCTCGTGGACACGGAACAGCAGCGGGCGGCGCAGGCGGGTCAATTCCTCGGCGGCGGCGACATTGGCCAGCACCATGAACTCTTCGATCAGCCGGTGGGCGTCGAAGCGGTCGCGGAAGGCCACGGATTTCACGCGTCCATCCGGCGTCAGCTCGATCCGGCGTTCCGGCAGGTCGAGGTCCAGCGGCTGGCGGCGCGCGCGCGAGGCCTTGAGCAGCTCGTAGGCCGCGAAAAGGGGGCAGATCACGTTGTCCATCAGCGGCGCGGCCTGCTCGTCGGGCTTGCCGTCGGCGGCCGCCTGCGCCTGCTCGTAGGACAGCGAGGCCATGCTGTTCATCATGCCGCGATGGAAGTCGTGGCCGATCTTGTTGCCCTGCGCGTCGATCCGCATCCTGACAGCGATCACCGGCCGGTCCACGCCCTCATGCAGCGAGCAGAGGTCGCCCGACAGCACGTCCGGCAGCATCGGCACCACACGGTCGGGGAAATAGGTCGAGTTGCCCCGGTGCCGCGCCTCCTTGTCCAGCGCGGACTGCGGGCGGACGTAATGCGCGACGTCGGCGATGGCGACCCACAGGATCATGCCGCCTTCGTTCCGGGGATCTTCGTCGGGCATGGCCGCCACGGCGTCGTCATGGTCGCGGGCGTCCACCGGATCGATGGTGACGAGCGGCAGGTCGCGCAGGTCCTCGCGGCCCTTCATGGTGGCCGGTTTCTGCGCGTCGGCCTCGGCCATCACGGCGTCGGGGAAGTCGTCGGGGATGCCGTGCTGGTGGATGGCGATCAGGCTGACGGCGCGCGGGGCCGAGGGGTCGCCCAGCCGCTCGATGATGCGCGCCTGCGGCAGGCCGATGCGGTTGCGCGAGCCGATCTGCTCGGCCTCGACCAGTTCGCCGTCCTGCGCGTCCTGCGTCGCGTCGGCGAGGACGCGCCATTCACGATCCACCCCCTTGTCGATGGGGACGATGCGCCCGCCCTCGGTCGCCTTGCGGAAGATGCCGACGACGCGGTGGGGCGCGGTGCCGATGCGGCGCATGAGCCGCGCCTGATACTGGTAGTCCTCGCCCTCGACCTCGGTCAGGCGGACCAGCACCCGCTCGCCCGCGCCCACGGCCGGGTCGGCCTTGCGGGGGGCGAAGAGGATGCGCGGCATGGGCGCTGTGCCCTGCCATTCCAAGGGCTTCGCAAAGATGTCGCCATCCGCGTCGGGCGGCAGGATCTCGACCACGCTGACGGGGGGCAGCTTCTCGTGGTCGCGATAATGGCGGCGGCGGCGTTCCAGCAGGCCCTCGTCCTCGAGCTCGCGCAGGATGCGCTTCAGCTCGATGCGGTCGCTGCCCTTGATGCCAAAGGCCTTGGCGATGTCGCGCTTGGCGGTGGCGTCGGGATTGTCTGCGATCCAGTCGAGGATCTGCTGGCGGGAAGGGATCTGGACCATGGTGTTCACGCTATCACGCCGCTTGCGGCAGGGTTAGAGGGGAAAGCGCGCGCTTGCCTTTCGGTTTCATCGGGTGGAAATCGGGCCGCATGAGTGCCGTGATCTCGCCGGGCTTCCGGCAGCTTTCCGACCGCGCCGTGATCGTGGCCTGCGACGCGGGCTACCTGCCCTATGCCTCGGTCGTGGCGGGCCAGCTTGCGGTCGAGGTGCGCGACTGGGACGTGCTGATCGGCTCGCCCGAGCCGCTGGAGCTTCCGCCGGCGCTGGCCCAGGCGGGTGTGGGTCACGTCGCCGCCCGCGACGCGACGCTGGAGGCGGCGCTGCCGCTGGACGGGCGGCGGTCCGTGGCGACCTACATGGACGTGTTTCTCGCGGGTGCCCTCAAGGGGCGCTGGCGGCGCATTCTCGTGCTGGACGCCGACATCCTGTTCGAGCGCGGCGATCCGGGGCGGCTGATGGCGGCGGACATGCGGGGCCGCGCCGTGGCGGCGGTGCGCGACAACCGGCAATGGCGGCAGCCGGGCAAGCGGGTGCCGGATTTCAGGAAGCTCGGCTGGCCTGCGGCGCCCTATTTCAATGCAGGCGTGGTGATGGTGGACACGGACGCCTGGGCCGAACAGGACCTGCCCGCCCGCTGCGCCGCTTTCGCCCGGACGCATCTGGCGGGGCTCGGCCGCGACCAGGCGCTGCTGAACGGCGTGCTGCGGGGCGACTGGGCCGAGATGAGCTCCCTGTGGAACTGGCAGTTCACCTGGGCCTCGGCGCATCTTTCCGCTATGGCCGACCCCTGCCTGATCCATTTCATCGGGCCGGAGAAGCCCTGGCTGAAGCGCTCCGAGGGCATCGTGCCCCTGCGCTGGCGCGCGCCCTATGCCGCCCTGCCGGGCGCCGAGGAGGGGCTGGCGTGCCGCCACTGGCCCGACCGCCGCCGTCTGGGCCGCGCGCTTCTGCGGCAATGGCGGGCGGCGGGGCCGATGCTGGATTACCTGAACCGCTTTCCCGACGAATACACGCTGCTCGACCCGCGCTAGGCCGCCGCCCCCCGCAGCGCCCGGACCCGTGCGGCGAGATCGTCCAGGTCGTCGTCGGGAATCCCCAGCTCGGCCAGATGCGCGACGGTGTTGTAGAGATAGTCGGCGTTCGGTCCCCTGCCCCCACAGGCCGTGGCGATGATCGCCGCCTGCTCGTCGGGGCTGAGCCCGCCCGCATACTGCCGGTGCTCGGGGCGCATGACATAGGTGAGCCCCCTGACGCGGCGCCCGTCGGCCAGCGCGAGCGGCAGCATCAGTTCGCGATAGGCGTCCGTCACCATCTCGCGCGCGCGCAGGCCGGCGATGACCTGGGGCCACAGGGGGTCCTCGACCCGCAGGGCCAGTCCCGTGCAGTCGCGGCCGGGGTGCGGTTCCAGCCCCAGGACGAGGCCGGGGCAGGTCTCGGTGCCCCGGTAGGTGACGGATCGCAGGCAGAAGCTGCGCCGCCAGCCATCGGCCTGGGCGATGACGGCCTCGGCCACGGGGAAGTCGGGCGCCCACATCAACGAGCCGTAGCCGAAGACCCAGAAGCCGTCATCCATCGCTTGCCCTTTCCATCCGGCGCAGGTTAGGCCGGTCCTGCATGATTTCAAGAGAGGCGCCGTGAAGACGCTGGTGATCCTGTTGCTGCTGGTCGGGGGCGCCGTGGCGGGCGCATGGCTGGGGGGCGAAACCTGGCTTGCGCGAAAGGCCCGGACCATGATCGCCGAGGACCCCCGGATCGAGGCCGCCTCGGTCGCGCCCCTGCGCGAGATCGACCGGATCGGCCTCGGCCTGACCGCCGTCGAGATCGCCACCCCGGCGGGCGAGGCCGTTCTGCCGGCCGTCGAGCTCTGGGCCGCGCCGACCTCGCCCACCCAGTTCCACGCGGCCCTGCCTTCCACCATGACCCTGCCCGTCCTGGGCCGCCCGCTGGCAGTGACGGCGGCGGACGCGGTGCTGTCCCTGCGCGTCTCGCCGGGCAGCGACATGGCGATCAGCCGGATGGCCGCTGCCAGCGGCCCCGTGGCGATCGAGGGCCATCCCTTGCTGGAGGGCCTGGACGCGCAGGCGCAGCTGGTGGCGATGGGGGCCGCCGCGCCCCGTGCCGCCCGCGCGGCCTATGACTTGGGCGGCAGGTTGCGCGACCTGACGGGCATGGGGCTGCTGCCCCGCCCCCCCGCGCTGGCCGACCGCGCCATTTCCGTCGAAGGCGCCGCGCGGGTCTTCCTGACCGCGCCTCTCCGGCAGGCAGCGGATGCGCCGCCGCCTGATCTGGTGGGCCTGTCGTCGGACGGCGTGACGCTGACCCTGGGTGACCAGTCGCTGCGCCTTGCGGGCACGGTCCGGGCAGGCGAGGACGGACGCGCCGAGGGCGCGGCCTTCGTCTACACCACCGATGCCCGCGCCTGGCTGCAACTGGCAGCCGATCTGGGCGCCATCCCGGCCGTTACCGTGGCGCTGGCCGACACCGCGCTGCAGCAGGCGGCCGAAATGCCCGTCGATCTGCCCACGGGCGTTCCCGCCCCGGCCGAGCCCGCAAAGGGCGAGTTGCGCGTGCCGCTGATCTTCCGTGACGGCAAGACCTTCCTCGGCCCCTTGGCCCTGGGCGAGGCGCCGCTGTTTCCGGCCTAGGCGCCGTCCTTGACCGCCGCCCGGCCGAAGTCGGGGGCGGCGGTGTCCTGCCCCGCCTCGATGATGCCGCGGCGGATGGCGCGGGTGCCGGTGAAATACCTGTGCAGATGCTCGCCGTCGCCCATGCGGATGGCGCGCTGCAGGACGAACAGCTCCTCGGCGAAGCGGCCGAGAATGTCGAGCGTCGCTTCCTTGTTGTGCAGGAACACGTCGCGCCACATCGTCGGGTCCGAGGCCGCGATCCGGGTGAAGTCGCGGAAACCCGCGGCGGAATAGCGGATCACCTCGGATTCCGTGACGCGGCTGAGGTGGTCGGCCACGCCCACCATCGTATAGGCGATCAGGTGCGGCACATGGCTGGTGACGGCCAGCACCCGGTCGTGGTGCGGGGCCTCCATGGTATCGACATTGGCCCCCATCGCGCGCACCAGCGCGGACAGCCGTTCCACCGCATCCGGGTCGCTGTCGGGCAGCGGCGTCAGCAGCCACCAGCGGTTGCGGAACAGCGTGGCAAAGCCCGAGCGGGGCCCGGAATGTTCCGTCCCTGCCAGGGGATGGCCGGGAATGAAATGGACGCACTCGGGCACATGGGGGGCGACCACGTCGATGACCGACTGCTTGACCGAGCCCACGTCCGTCAGGATGGCGCCGGGCGAGAGATGCGGCGCGATCTCGGCCGCGACATCGCCCATGGCGCCGACCGGAACGGCCAGCACGATCAGGTCCGCGCCCTTGACGGCCTCGGCGGCAGTCTCGGCCACCTCGTCCACCAGCCCGATTTCGCGCGCCGTGTCGCGCGTCTCGGGTGAGCGGGCATAGCCCATGACATGGGCGGCAAGCCCGCCCTCGCGCATGGCCAGCGACATCGATCCCGCGATCAGGCCGAGGCCGATCAGGGCGACGCGCTGGAAGATGGGCTCGCTGCTCATCGGGCGGCCATGAACCGGCCGACGACCTGCGCCACGCGGCGGCAGGCGGCCTCGTCCCCGACCGTGATGCGCAGGCACTGCGGCAGGCCGTAGCCGCCGACGCGGCGGACGATGATCCCGTCCTCGCGCAGGGCGGCGTCGCAGGCGGCGGCGGTCGCCTCGTCGGCAAAGCGGGCAAGGATGAAGTTCGCGTGCGACGGGTCCGAGGGGACCCCGTGCCGGGCAAGCGCCCCGGCCAGCCAGTCGCGCATCCGGGCGTTCTCGGCGCGCGCGTGATCGACGTGGCCGCGGTCGCGCACGGCGGCCTCGGCCCCTTCCAGCGCGACATTGGACAGGTTGAAGGGCCCCCGGATGCGGTTCAGGACGTCGATGATCTGGCGGCGGCCATAGCCCCAGCCCACCCGCAGCCCGCCGAGGCCGTAGATCTTGGAAAACGTGCGCGTCATGATGACGTTGGGCAGCCGCGTTGCCAGTTCCGCCCCCCCGTCGAAGTCCGCGTCCACGTATTCCGCATAGGCCGCGTCGATGACAAGAATCGCCTGCGGTACGGCCAGGGCCAGCCGCTCCAGTTCCGCCGTCTCGATCATCGTGCCGGTCGGGTTGTTGGGGTTGGCGACGAAGACCAGCCGCGTGGCGGGCGTAGCCGCCGCGATCAGGGCGTCGATGTCGGTGGTCCGCTCACGCTCGGGCGCCTCGACCGGGGTGGCTCCGGCGGCCAGCGCGCTGATGCGGTACATGGAAAAGCCGTGCTCGGTGAACAGCACCTCGGTCCCCGGCCCGGCATAGGACTGGCAGAGGAAATGGATGATCTCGTCCGAGCCCACGCCGCAGATGATCCGGTCGGGGTCGAGCCCGTGGACCTCGCCGATCGCCGCCCGCAGGCGTGCGTGGTCGGTCGAGGGATAGCGGTGCATTGCCTGCGCCGCATGGGCCACCGCCTCGCGTGCCTTCTCGGACGGGCCGAAGGGGTTTTCGTTGGAGCTGAGTTTCAGCACGTCGCTGCGGCCCGACAGGGTGGCGGTGCCCGCCTCATACAGCGCGATCTCCATGATGCCGGGTTGGGGCGTGACCTGAAGGGACGGCGTCTGGGTCATAAAGGGACTCCCGGCTGCGGTTGCGGGCGTCTTAGGCAAGCGGCGGCGCGATGGGAAGGGGCGTCACAGGTGGCTGAGGAGCGCGCGGGCCCTGTTGACCCCGCCCGCGCCCGCGCCGACAAGGCCCTATGCGCCTGTCCGACTTCGACTTCGACCTGCCCGAGGGGCTGATCGCCACCCGTCCCGCCCGCCCGCGCAGTTCCGCGCGGCTGCTGGTGGCGAAGGGGAATTCCATCACCGATGCGCGGGTCAGTGACCTGCCGTCCTTCCTGCGTCCCGGCGACCTTCTGGTGCTGAACGACACCCGCGTGATCCCAGCCCGACTGACCGGCACCCGCACCCGCGACAGCGCTCAAGGCCCCGCTACCGCCCGGATCGAGGTCACCCTGCTGGAGCCCGCCCCCGGCGGCCAGTGGCAGGCGCTGGCCAAGCCGCTGCGCAAGCTGCGGCAGGGCGAGATCATCCGCTTCGGCGAGGCCCTGTCCGCCCGCGTCGAGGCGATCGGGGAGGCCGGGCTCACGCTCTCCTTTGACGCCGAGGGTGAGGCCTTCGACGCGGCGCTGGCGCAGGTCGGCGCGATGCCCCTGCCCCCCTATATCGCCGCGCTGCGGGCGCCGGACGAACAGGACCGCACCGACTACCAGACCGTCTGGGCGGAACGACCCGGCGCCGTCGCCGCCCCGACGGCGAGCCTGCATTTCGATGAATCCCTGCTGGACGCTCTGGAGGCAATGGGGGTGCAGCGCGTCCATGTCACCCTGCATGTCGGCGCGGGCACCTTCCTGCCGGTCAAGACCGACGACGTGAGCCAGCACAAGATGCACGCGGAACGCGGCATCGTGACAGAGGAAGCTGCCGCCGCGATCAACGCGGCCAAGGCCGAGGGCCGCCGGGTGATCCCCGTCGGCACCACTGCCCTGCGCCTGATCGAATCGGCGGCGGATGACAACGGCCGCGTCCGGCCCGTCGACGCGCAGACCGACATCTTCATCCGTCCCGGCTACCGCTTCCGCGTCACCGACGGGCTGATGACAAACTTCCACCTGCCGAAATCGACGCTGATGATGCTGGTTTCAGCGGTGATGGGAACGGAACGCATCCGCGCGATTTATGCCCACGCGGTTCACGAAAACTACAGGTTCTTCAGCTATGGCGACGCGTCGCTGCTGATACCGGGCGACTGAGGCGGGGAAATCATGCTGAGCGTTCTGCGCACAACCTGGCCGCTGCTGCTCGGCGTCCTGCTGCTGATGGTCGGCAACGGGATGCAGGGCACGCTTCTGGGCATCCGCGGCGAAATCGAGGGCATCCCGACCACGCAGATGTCCGTGGTCATGTCCGGCTATTTCGGCGGCTTCGTGCTGGGCAGCCTGATCGTGCCGGGCATGATCCAGCGCGTGGGCCACGTGCGTGTCTTCGCCGCGCTCGCCTCGCTGATCTCGGCGGTGCTGATCGTCTATGCGGCGATCCCGCACTGGCTTGCCTGGGCGCTGATGCGACTGCTGATCGGCTTCTGCTTCTGCGGCGTCTACATCACCGCCGAAAGCTGGGTGAACGCCAGCGCGGCGAACGAGACCCGGGGTCAGGCCATGTCGGCCTATTTCATCGTGCAGATGCTGGGGCTCGTCACCGGCCAGGTCCTGATGAACGTCAGCGACCCCGGCGGCTGGATGCTGTTCGTCATCCCCTCGGTCCTGGTGTCGGTGGCCTTCACCCCGATCCTGCTGGCCCGGGTCCCCGCGCCACGGTTCGAGACCATCAAGCCCATGAGCATGGGGCAGCTTTACCGCGCCTCGCCGCTGGGCTGCGTCGGCATCTTCCTGATCGGCGGGGTGTTTTCCGCCGTCCTCGGCATGGGTGCGGTCTGGGCGGCGACCATCGGGTTGAACGTGCGCGAGATCTCGGCCTTCGTCGCCGCCATCTGGATCGGCGGGCTGCTGGCCCAGTATCCGATCGGCTGGCTTTCCGACCGGGTGGACCGGCGCCTGCTGATCACCGGGCTTGCCGCCTTCGGCACGCTGGTCACCGCCACCTTCGCCATGCGCGATTCGGGTGTCTGGGGCTATCTGCTGGCAGCGGCGCTGGTGGGCGGGGTCGCGAACCCGATCTATGCGCTGCTGATCGCCTATACCAACGACTTCCTCGACACGGCCGACATGGCGGCGGCTTCGGCGGGGCTTCTGCTGATCAACGGTGCAGGCTCGGTCTTCGGGCCGATCCTGACCGGCTGGCTGATGGCGGCGATGGGTCCTGAAGGGTTCTGGGTCTACATGGCCGTGCTGCTGGCGGGACTTGCAGCCTATGGCGGCTGGCGCATGACCCAGCGCGCCACGCCCGATGTCGACCAGAGCTTCGCCATCCTGTCGCCCTCGGCCACGCCCCTCGCCGTTGAGACGGCGCTGGCCGAGGCAGGCGACAACTCCAGTTCTCCTCCACAGGACAAGGCCGCATGATCATGGACGCCATAACCCCTGCCGAGGTCATCCGCTTCTGGGTGGACGAGGTCGGCCCCAAGGGCTGGTACGTGCAAGACGACGAGCTGGACCGGACGGTGCGGGACCGCTTCATGGCGGCCTGGATCGACGCGCCGCGGCTGGCCGCCGAATGGACAGGCACGGTCGCAGGCGCGCTGGCCGCGCTGATCCTGACCGACCAGTTCCCGCGCAACATGTTCCGGAACGACGCGCGCGCTTTCTCGACCGACCCGCTGGCCCTGCGGATCGCCGGCGCCGCGATCAAGGCAGGCCACGACCTTGCCACCCCCGAACCCGCGCGGCAGTTCTTCTACCTGCCCTTCGAGCACAGCGAGGAACTGGCCGACCAGGAGCGCGCGGTCGAACTGTTCGCCGAGCGGATGCCGGGCGAGAACCTTCTTCACGCGCAAGTTCACCGCGACACGATCGCGAAGTTCGGCCGCTTTCCCTGGCGGAACGAGGCCTTGGGCCGCATCCCGACTGACGCCGAGCGTCTCGTGATGGAGGCCGGCGGCTATGGCGCCCTCGTCTCGGGCAAGCTGTCGCTTGCCGATCTGCCCTGAGCCTGCAAATGTGACGGGACGTCCGACTGCAAGAGGTTCCGATGGCACAAAGTTTCGACGTGGTGGTGATCGGGGCCGGCCCCGGCGGTTATGTCTGCGCGATCCGCGCGGCCCAGCTGGGGCTGAAGGTTGCCTGCGTGGAACGCGAGCACCTGGGCGGCATCTGCCTCAACTGGGGCTGCATCCCGACCAAGGCCATGCTGCGCTCGGCCGAGGTTTTCCACCTGTTCGAGCGGGCCAAGGACTTTGGCCTCAAGGCGGACGGCTTCGGCTATGACCTTGACGCGGTGGTGCAGCGGTCCCGTGGCGTTGCCAAGCAGCTTGCGGGCGGCGTTGGACACCTGCTGAAGAAGAACAAGGTCACGGTGCTGATGGGCGAGGCCAAGCTGACCGCCCCCGGCAAGCTGACGGTCAGGACGGACAAGGGCACCGAGGAACTGACAGCGAAATCGATCGTGCTGGCCACCGGCGCGCGAGCGCGCGAGTTGCCGGGGCTTGAGGCTGACGGCGAACTCGTCTGGACCTACAAGCACGCGCTGGTGCCCAAGCGGATGCCGAAGAAGCTGCTGGTGATCGGCTCGGGCGCCATCGGGATCGAGTTCGCCAGCTTCTTCAACACGCTGGGCGCGGATACGACCGTGGTCGAGGTCATGGACCGCGTGTTGCCCGTCGAGGATGCCGAGATCTCGGCCTTCGCCAAGAAGCAGTTCGTCAAGCAGGGCATGAAGATCATGGAGAAATCCACGGTCAGAAAGCTCGACCGCAAGGGCCAGACCGTGACCGCCCATATCGAGGCGGGTGGCAAGACCGAGACGCAGGATTTCGACACGGTGATCTCGGCCGTGGGCATCGTCGGCAATGTCGAGGGGCTGGGGCTGGAAGCCCTGGGAGTGAAGATCGACCGCACCCATGTCCTGACCGATGAATACTGCCGCACCGGCGTCGAGGGGCTTTACGCCATCGGCGACGTCGCGGGCGCGCCCTGGCTGGCCCACAAGGCGAGCCACGAGGGGGTGATGGTCGCCGAACTGATCGCCGGCAAGCACGCCCATCCGGTCAAGCCTTCGAACATCCCCGGCTGCACCTACTGCCAGCCGCAGGTCGCCTCGGTCGGGCTGACGGAAGCCAAGGCGAAGGAACTGGGCCACGAGGTCCGCGTCGGACGCTTCCCCTTTGTCGGCAACGGCAAGGCCATCGCGCTGGGCGAGCCCGACGGCATGGTCAAGACCGTCTTCGACGCCAAGACCGGCGAGCTTCTGGGCGCCCACATGGTCGGCGCCGAGGTGACCGAGCTGATCCAGGGCTACACCGTCGGCAAGACGGCGGAACTGACCGAGGAAGACTTCATGCACACCGTCTTCCCGCATCCGACGCTGAGCGAGATGATGCATGAATCGGTACTGGACGCCTATGGGAAGGTAATCCATTTCTGAGGGGAAGGCCGAGGCAGACTTTCATGCAAAACGCCTAGGTTGGGCAGAAAGCGGCAGATTTATGTAGTCACGTCGAGTGACCATGCCAACGTGCAGGAGGTTTTCCGAAGTGCTTACGCCGTGGCCGCGCAGCCCGCATTGCTACCGAAAGTGCTAATTAGCACCAGTTCAGTTATGTTCTTCTTACTCGGCGGCTTCTTCGTAGGTATGCGACTGGCGATTAGTATAGCGCGCGTAACTTTCGCGTGCGGGTAGTGAGCCGCCACAGAGTCACAAACATGCTTTGCGACTTCCGGTAGGGTCCTAGGCCCCAATATCACCCGATCTATAGCTTCGGGCGGAAACTTGAGCAGATGAATAGGATTCTCGACGGTCCCAACGGTCAAATCGGCCTGCCCTTCCTTGATATACAGACGCCATTCCCGTTCGTAGCTCCAATCAGTTGTCTTAGAAATGAATGCTGCCTGCGGGTTGTCCAGAGGTTCGTCTATCTTTCCATCGAAATAAACTACCTTCTGCAATCGGGTCTTTTCACCATTCTTCCGCTGGCGGAACCAAATATTCTCAGTATTAAACGCGACTACGAAACCAGCATTGTTATCCGCGTAGTGTGCCCACATGGGTGGGCTATCCATGCGCTCAGACAAAGAAAAACAAAGCAGGTCACGTCCCATTTCTTCCAATAGATTCTTGACATTTACGGGATCGTTGAGATATGGAATAAGCATTCTGTCTACGGCTTGCTGCATCTCCGCCCGCAATATCCCCATGAAGCAACCGCCGTAGCGTTGTTCGGCTATCTGCAGCACCAACTCAGGGGACAGAAAGCCTAACCCCTTTTCTTTCAGTATGCCCGCAATAAGCTTGCGCACCATTTCTTCGGACAAAGTCTTATCCATCTGCTCTGATAGCATCGCCAGCATCTTCGGCCCGGCTAGCGTGTCAAAGGTTGAACGAATTTCAAAGGTGTCATTTGTGTTCAACAAAGGGGTAAACCGCACCGTGCCCTCTTCAAGCACGTTGCCAACACGTTCAGCGGACAGATACTTATAGAGAAAGCGGGGTGGAAGCGGTGGGTTATCGAAGTCGCCCGAGCTAAATGTATTCATATTTAGCACTTTCCATGCAGCCACTTGCAGCATGCATACCGCATCAGGGCGGAAAAATGAATAGCCCCGGCTTTCTTAAACGCCTTCGCGTATCATCATCTGCTGCCTTTCGATTCAGCGGGCGACAGCATCCCACTTCTTGCATGCTGCACTTGCAGCGCCACACGTAGTCAGATCACTTATCGCTCTTGCCGGGCAGTTTTGCTGCGATACAGCATGTCTCTCCGCTGTATGTGCAACCAGCGGCTTCGTCCCGCAAAGCAGACATAAACCAACGGTTCCAGGACGCCCCTCAGCGCCTCACCCCAGCGCATACCCCGTCCCGCGCACCGTCCGCACGGGGTTCGTCCCGCCGTTCGCCATCAGCGCCTTCCGCAGCCGGCCCACGTGGACGTCGATGGTGCGGCTGTCGACGTAGATGTCGCGGCCCCAGACGCGGTCGAGAAGCTGCTCGCGGGTCCAGACGCGGCCGGGGCGTTCCATCAGCGTTGACAGCAGGCGGAACTCGGTCGGGCCGAGGTGCAGGGGCTGGCCCGCGCGGAAGACCCGGTGCTCGCCCGCGTCGAGCAGGATGTCCTCGAAGCTGAGCCGCTCGCCCATCGTGGTCGGGCGGGTGCGGCGCAACTGGGTGCGGACGCGGGCCATCAGTTCGACCACCGAATAGGGCTTGACCACATAGTCGTCGGCGCCGGTTTCCAGGCCCCGCACGCGGTCGCCCTCGTCCGAACGGGCCGACAGCATGATGATCGGGATGTGGCGCGTGCCGGGGTCGGCCTTGACGCGGCGGCAGATCTCGATCCCCGAGACATTGGGCAGCATCCAGTCCAGCACCATCAGGTCGGGCGCTTCCTCGGCCACCAGCAGCATGGCCTCGTCGCCGGTCTCGGCCTCAACCACGCGGAAGCCTTCGGATTCCAGATTGTAGGTCAGCACCTCGCGCTGGGCGCCCTCGTCCTCGACCAGGAGGACGCAGGGTTGCTGGACGGACATGGCTTGCTCCTTTCGCGGGACGCGCGTCAGCCGCCGGGGGCGGGATCGACGAACAGGACGCTGTTGCCCTTGGGTCGGGGATCGTCGGGCAGCTCGCCCGTGACGACATACAGCACCTGCTCGGCGATCGAGGTCGCGTGGTCGCCCATCCGCTCGACGTTCTTGGCGATGAAATGCAGGTGCATGCAGGCGGTGATGTTGCGCGGGTCTTCCATCATGTGGGTCAGGAACTCGCGGAACAGCGCGTTGTACATCTGGTCCACCTCGAGGTCGCGCGCCCGCACGTCGGCGGCCAGCGCGGCGTCCCGCTGGACATAGCTGTCGAGCGCGTCGCGCAGCATTCCCTCAACCGTGCTGGCCATGCGGCGCAGCGCAAGCCCGGTGCCGGGGATCACCGGCATCTGCGACAACTGGTTGGTGCGCTTGGCGATGTTCTTGGCATAGTCGCCCACGCGTTCCAGGGCGGCCGCGATCTTGATGACCGACAGCACCAGCCGCAGGTCGGTCGCGGTGGGCGCGCGCAGGGCGATCAGGCGGGCGGCGGATTCGTTCACCTGCACCTCGAGCTGGTCGATGGCGCGGTCGCGGCGGCGGACCTCCTCGGCCAGTTCCTCGTCGCGTGTTTCCAGCGCACGCGCGGCTTCCTCGATCGCGGCCTCGACCATGCCGCCCATGCGGATGACCTCGGCCTGGATGCTTTCCAGGTCGCGGTCGAAGGCCGACAGGATATGCTTGTCGCGGTTCATCATCGAAAACCCCCTCAGCCGATCCGGCCGCTGATGTAGCTTTCCGTCCGCGGGTCGCGCGGCCGGGTGAAGATGTCGTCGGTGTCGCCGTATTCGACGAGGTTGCCCAGGTGGAAGAAGGCCGTCTTCTGGCTGACCCGCGCCGCCTGCTGCATCGAGTGCGTCACGATCACGACCGAGAAGGTCGCGCGCAGCTCGTCGATCAGTTCCTCGACCTGCGCGGTGGCGATGGGGTCAAGGGCCGAGCAGGGCTCGTCCATCAGCAGGACCTCGGGCGCGGTGGCGACGGCGCGGGCAATGCACAGGCGCTGCTGCTGGCCACCCGACAGGCCTGTGCCGGTCTCTCCCAGGCGGTCCTTGACCTCGTTCCACAAGGCCGCGCCGCGCAGGGCCTTTTCGACGATCTCGTCCAGTTCGGCCCGGTTGCGGGCCAGGCCGTGGATGCGGGGGCCGTAGGCCACGTTGTCGTAGATCGACTTGGGAAAGGGGTTCGGCTTCTGGAACACCATGCCGACGCGGGCGCGCAACTGCACCGGGTCCACGCGGCGGTCATAGATGTCCTCGCCGTCGAGCAGCATCCGGCCCTGGACGCGGGCGATGCCGATGGTGTCGTTCATGCGGTTGAGGCAGCGCAGGAAGGTGGACTTGCCACAGCCCGAGGGGCCGATGAAGGCCGTCACCGTCTTGTCCAGCAGGTCGACGCTCACGTCCTTGATGGCGTGTTTCTCGCCATAGAAGACCTGCACGTCCTTGCACTGGAACTTGATATCCCGGGCGTCTGTGTCCACCACTCGCTCCACCATTCTCACGTCGTCCATGATGTGGTCCCTTTCCCCGGATTTACCACCGCCGCTCGAACTTGCGGCGCAGGGTGATGGCCAGAAGGTTCATCGCCAGAAGGAAGACCAGCAGCACGATGATGGCGCCCGAGGCGCGTTCGAAGAACGCGGGGTCCGCGCGCTGGGTCCAGTTGAAGACCTGCACCGGCAGGGCCGAGGCGGGGTCGAGAAAGCCCTCGGGCGGGGCGGACGGATAGGTCGTGACGAAGGCCACCATGCCGATCAGCAGCAAGGGCGCGGTTTCCCCCAGCGCCTGCGCCAGTCCGATGATCGTGCCCGTCAGGATGCCGGGCATGGCCAGCGGCAGGACATGGTGGAACATCGTCTGCATCCGCGAGGCCCCCACCCCCAGCGCCGCGTCGCGGATCGAGGGCGGCACCGCCTTCAGCGCGGCGCGCGTCGAGATGATGATCGTGGGCAGCGTCATCAGCGTCAGCACCAGCCCGCCCACGATGGGCGCGGACCGCGGCAGGCCCGCGAAGTTGATGAAGACCGCCAGCCCCAGGATGCCGAAGACGATCGAGGGCACGGCCGCGAGGTTCGAGATGTTCACCTCGATCAGGTCGGTCAGCCTGTTCTTGGGCGCGAATTCTTCCAGGTAGATCGAGGCCGCGACGCCGATCGGCAGCGACAGCACCAGCACGATCAGCATCATGTAGAAGGACCCCAGGATCGCCACGCCCAGGCCCGCCGCCTCGGGTCGGTTGTCCGAGCTGTCGGTCGAGGTCACGAAGTCCCAGTTGAACCGCGTCTGCAGGTCGCCCCGATCCTCCATTGCCATGGCGAGGTCGTATTGCGCGACCGAGGTCTTGGCGTCGATGGCGGCGGATTCGCGGCTGACGCGGCCCTTGAACATCCCGTCGATGCGGGACGAGGTCATCACCGGCGTCTCGATCACGGTGCCGACCAGTTCGGGGTTCGCCAGCACGGCGTTGCGCAGGTCGGCGCGCGCCTGGGCCGAGAAGAAGGAGGACAGGTCGCGGTCGTCCAGCCCCTCGATCTCGATGCCGTTCGCCTCGACATAGGCGGCCAGCGAATTGTCCAGCAGCTTGCCGTAGCCCATCGTCAGGACCTTCTGCATCTCGGCCGGATCGCGGTTCCCGGCCGGGTCCACCACCTGCGCCTCGATGGCGACGGGGATGCGGGCATAGGTCTGGAAGAAGGCGCTGGTGCCGTCGCGGAAGATCGTGAACAGCAGGAAGACCAGCGCGCCCATGGCCAGCGCGATGGCGACCACGCCATAGGCGCGGAAGCGCCGCTCGGCCGCGTTGCGGCGCCTGGTGCGCGGGTCCTCGATCAAGAGCGACCTCCGCGCGGGCGCGGCAGGGGGATCGACGGGCCGGGGCGGCTGCGAGGTGACGTCGGTCATTCGTACTGTTCCCGGTACTTGCGCACGATGTAGAGGGCCAGGACGTTCAGCCCCAGCGTCATGACGAAAAGCGTGAGGCCCAGGGCAAAGGCCACCAGCGTCTCGGGGCTGGCGAAGTCGTTGTCGCCGGTCAGCTGGCCCACGATCTTGACGGTGATGGTGGTCATCGCCTCGAAGGGATTGGGACTGATCCGGGCCATGGCGCCCGCGCCCAGGACCACGATCATCGTCTCGCCGATGGCGCGCGAGGCGGCCAGCAGGACCGCGCCGACGATGCCCGGAAGGGCCGCGGGCAGCACCACCTGGCGGATCGTTTCGGAATGGGTCGAGCCCATGGCGAGGCTGCCGTCGCGCAGCGACTGCGGCACGGCGTTGATGATGTCGTCCGACAGCGAACTGACGAAGGGGATCAGCATCATCCCCATGACCAGCCCCGCCGTCATCACCGACGAGCCGCTGGACCCCAGACCCAGCGGCTGGGCGATCCAGTCGCGCAGCAGGGGGCCGACCGTGACAAGGGCGAACAGGCCGTAGACGATGGTGGGAATGCCGGCCAGCACCTCGATGGCGGGCTTCACGACCGAGCGGACGCGTGGCGTCGCGTATTCGGACATGTAGATCGCAGCATAAAGCCCCACCGGCACCGCCACCAGCAGCGCGATCAGCGAGATGTACAGCGTACCCCACAACAGCGGCAGCATCCCCAGTTCCGAGCCGCCGCCGAAGCTGGGCGTCCATTCGGTCCCGAAGAAGAAGTCCTGCCAGGGGTACATCTGGAAGAAGCGCAGCGATTCGAAGACCAGCGACAGCACGATGGCCACGGTTGTCGCGATGGCGATCAGCGAGCAGACGATCAGGATGCCGCGCACGACCTGCTCGACCACGTTGCGGGCGCGGAACTGCGGCGCGGTGCGCGACAGCGCGAAGGCCAGCCCGGCCACGCCCAGCGCCAGCGCGGCCGGGGCCAGCCAGTCCGGCGCCTGGAGCAATCGCGTCAGCGCCAGCAGCACCAGCGCCGGAAGCGCGGTGAACAGCGCGACATGCCAGCCGTGATAGGTCGGGCGCGAATGCAGCGCCCGGGTGTCGCCGCCCGCAAGCCGGATCGAGCGGCTGCGGCCCAGCAGATAGCCCAGCGCGGCCAGGGCCAGGATGGCGATCGTGATCCAGAAGGGCGACATCAGACCTCGCACAAGGGGGGCGCGGCGGAAGTCATCACGACACCGGCCGCACCGCAAGCAAGCGGGCCACCAGCGGCCCGCCTGCCGGCGTCAGGTAACGGGCTCAGTTGGCCGCGACAACCGTTTCGGCCGCAACCGCCTGCTGGACCCTGGCCAGTTCCGGGTCGGGCACCAGGCCGTATTCGGACAGCGGGCCGCCGGGGCCGGCGATGGCATCGGCCACGAAGAACTCGGCAAACTCCTTCAGGCCGGGGATCGCGCCGAAGTGGTCCTTCTTGACGTAGAAGAACAGCGGGCGCGACACGGGATATTCGCCCGAGGCGACCGTCTCGACCGAGGGCGCCACGCCGTCAATGGTGGCGACCTTCAGCTTGTCGGTGTTGTTTTCATAGAAGGACAGGCCGAAGACGCCCAGCCCATTGGGGTTGCTGTCGATGCGGGCCAGCGTCTCGGTATAGTCGCCGTCTATGTCCACCGAACGCCCGTCGGTGCGCAGCGTGACGCAGGCCTCCTCGGCCTTGTCGGCGTCCGACAGCGCGGTCATCGCCTCGAGAGCGCCCGAGGTTTCGCAGCCGGCGGCCATGACCTTCTCCTCGAAGACCTCGCGGGTGCCGTGCTTGGTGCCGGGGACATAGACAGTGATCTCCTGCGCGGGCAGCGCGGGGTTCACGTCGGCCCAGGTGGCGGCGGGGTTCGCGACCAGCTTGCCGTCCACGACGACCTCGGCCGCCAAGGCCTTGTAGACGTCCTGCGGGGTCAGGGGGAAGTCCGGGCCGTTGATCGACGAGGCGAAGACGATGCCGTCATAGCCGAACTGCACTTCCATGATGTTGTTCACGCCATTGGCGCGGCATTCGGCCAGCTCGGCCTCCTTGATGGGGCGCGAAGCGTTGGCCACGTCGATGGTGTTCTCGCCCAGGCCCGCGCAGAACTGCTTGAGGCCCGCGCCGGTGCCGCCGCCCTCGACCACCGGAGCGGTGAAGTCCATGTTCTCGGCAAAGGCTTCGGCGACGATGGTGGCATAGGGCAGGACAGTGGACGACCCCGCGACCTGGATCTGGTCGCGCGCGGCCGCCGCCGTGGCCGAGACGGCCAGCATGGCGAGGACCGAGGCGGAGAATTTCATGGTGTTCATTTGGCAGCTCCTGCGGTGTGGGCCCTGAAGGCCTGCGCCCGGTTAGATCGGCTTCATGTCATCTTCATGACAGAAATGATGCGGGCAGGTGACTGCCCGTGAAAAGCCCCTGCCCCGGCACGCCGAACGGAAAGGGGACCGGACTGGCCGATCCCCTGGCTGTTGCGGTCCGCCGCCACCGCCCGTGGCGGGCGCGGTTCCTCAATGGCTAAGGCGCTCGATCTCCTCTTTCAGCCGCAGCTTTTCCTTCTTCATCGCCGCGATGCTGAGGTCGTCCGTACCCGGAGCGCGCTGTGCGCGTTCGACTTGTTCCGAGAGATCCTGGTGCTTCCTGCGCAGTTCCGCGACGTGCGACTGAACCGACATTCCGAATACTCCTTCTCTGGTGTCGAGAAGGGCAGTCCAGCATGATTCGCCCGCACTGTCACGCCGGTCACGGATGTATGATGTTAAGGGCGGCCCCATGTCGCAGGACTGCCTGCGCAGCGGGCGTCAGGTCCTCGCCGTCGCCTTCATGCGCCGCACCTTCGTGCAGCACGAAGGGCGAGAGAAGGCGCAGGGGGCCGCGCGCGCCCTTGCGGGCGGCGACGATCACCCGGCCCGCCTCACGACCGCACCGCGCGGCGAGGGGCAGGATCGCCGTGGCCCCGGCCCGGCCCGGCAGCGCCGACAGGATGCGGTCCAGCGCCTCGGCCCGGTGGATCAGCACCAGCCATCCGCCCGGACGAAGACGCCGCAACCCGGCGTCGATCCAGGTTTCCAGCGGCGTCTCCTCGTGCCGGGCTTCGGCGCGGCTGTTGTCGGGCGCGCGGGTGCCGGGGCCGAAGAAGGGCGGGTTGGCGATGACATGGTCGAAGACTTCGGCCCGCAGTTCCACGGGCATCGCGGAAAGGTCGCCCGCGACGATCCGCGCCGCGATGCCGGTCGTCGCGGCATTCTGCCGCGCGAGGTCGGCCATGCCGGGCTGGCGCTCCAGCCCCGTCAGGTCAAGCCCCGGCACCCGCACCCCGAGGCAGAAGAGCGCGACCCCTGCCCCGCAGCCAAGCTCCAGCACGCGCTCGCCTGCGCGTGCAGGGCAGGCGGCGGCCAGCATCACGGCATCAGCGCCTGCGCGATAGCCGCGCGCGGGCTGGCGCAGGATCAGCCGCCCGCCGATGAAGGCGTCGTCGCGGGTCATCCGATCCCGTGGTCGCGCAGGATCGCGGTCGCCATGAAATGATCGCGGTCCGCCACCATCAGGCGGCGCGGCAGGATGCCGATCGAGCCTTCCAGCACGCTCATGTGCTGGTCGAACTGGAAGGCCATGATGCCCTCGCCTCTCAGCACGCCTTCGGCACGGGTCATGGTCAGGGGATCGGTGGTGCGCAGGACTTCCTTCATGGCGCGCCACGCTAGGGCGCGGTTGCGAAACTGTCCACGACATGGCAAGGGCCACGGCGAAAAGGGGTGCTCTCATGGGTGTGAACGAAACCGTGGCGAAACCGCTGGACCGACTGGCCGCGCTGCTGGCCCATGACATGGGCGCCGTGGACGCCCTGATCCGCACCCGCATGGAAAGCCGCCACGCCCCCCGCATCCCCGAGGTCACGGCCCATCTGGTCGGCGCGGGCGGCAAGCGGCTGCGGCCCCTGCTGACCATCGCCGCCGCCCGGCTGCTGGGCTATGAGGGCACGCACCACCAGCTGCTGGCCGCAACGGTCGAGTTCATCCACACCGCCACCCTGCTGCATGACGACGTGGTGGACGAAAGCCGCCAGCGCCGGGGACGGCCGACCGCGAACCTGCTGTGGGACAACAAGTCCAGCGTGCTGGTGGGCGACTACCTTTTCGCCCGCAGCTTCCAGCTGATGACCGAGACCGGCAACATGCGGATCATGTCGATCCTGTCGAACGCCTCGGCCGTGATCGCCGAAGGCGAGGTGCTGCAACTCACCGCCGCGCAGGACCTGGGCACGACCGAGGAGATCTATCTGCAGGTGGTCCGCGGCAAGACCGCCGCGCTGTTTTCCGCCGCGACCGAGGTCGGCGGCGTGATCGGGGGCGGCACGGATGCGCAGGTGCAGGCGCTTTACGACTATGGCGACGCTCTGGGGATCGCCTTCCAGATCGTGGACGACATCCTCGACTATGGCGGCACCACCGAGGTCATCGGCAAGAACACCGGCGACGACTTCCGCGAGCGCAAGCTGACCCTGCCGGTCATCAAGGCGGTGGCGAAGGCTGACGCCGACGAACGCGCCTTCTGGCAGCGCACCATCGAGAAGGGCGACCAGCAGGAGGGCGACCTCGAGCGTGCGATGGCGATCCTCGGCCGCCACGGCGCCATCGACGCGGCGCGCGCGGACGCCCTGGCCTGGGCCGCGCGCGGGCGGTCGGCGCTGGAGGCCCTGCCCGAAGGCGAGATCCGGGCGCTGCTGACGGAGCTTGCGGATTTCGTGGTCGCACGGGTGGCGTGAAGAGGAGGGCTTCGCCCACCGGCCTGCGGGCCTCCCCAGGATATTCAAGCGAAGAAGAACTCGCGCATGAGAAAGGCCCGGCGCATCGGCCGGGCCTTGGCGTTTTCGGAGAAACGTCAGTTATACGCGTTCTCGCCGTGGGTGGTGAGGTCGAGGCCCTGGCGTTCGTCCGTCGCGCCGACCCGCAGGCCGATCGTCATGCGGACCAGGTGGATCGCCAGGAACGAGACGACGCCCGACCAGATCACGCAGATCACCACGCCAAGGACCTGCACATAGACCTGGTGGCCCATGTCGAAGGCGCCGGGGCCGCCCGCCGCATAGTCGTAGATACCGGCGCCGCCCAGCGAAGGCGCGGCGAAGACGCCCGTCAGGATGGCGCCGACGATGCCGCCCACGCCGTGGATGCCGAAGACGTCCAGGCTGTCGTCGATGCCGATCCGCGATTTGAGCGACACCACGACCCAGAAGCAGATCAGCCCCGCCGCAAGGCCGATGGCGATGGCACCCATCGGTCCCACAAAGCCCGCCGCGGGGGTCACGCCCACAAGCCCTGCAATGGCGCCCGAGACGCCGCCCAGCAGCGAGGGATGGCCGCGCATCGCCCATTCGCCGAAGGCCCAGGCCAGCGCCGCCGCAGCCGTGGCGACCGCCGTGTTGATGATGGCCAGCGCCGTCAGGCCGTTCGCCTCCAGGTTCGACCCGGCGTTGAAGCCGAACCAGCCGATCCACAGCAGGCAGCCGCCCAGCATGGTCATGGTCAGGTTGTGGGGGGCCATCGGCTCCCGCCCGTAGCCCAGGCGGGGTCCCGCGACCATGGCGGCGACAAGGCCGGCCACGCCCGCGTTGATGTGGATCACGGTGCCACCCGCGAAGTCCAGCGCGCCGTGGCCGAACAGGTAGCCCGAGGGAGCGTCATAGGCCGAGGGGCCGCCCCACCACCAGACCATGTGGGCCATCGGCAGGTAGGACAGGAAGAACCAGATCACCACAAAGGCCAGGACCGCGGCGAACTTCATCCGCTCGGCCGTAGCGCCCACGATCAGCGCGGGCGCGATGCAGGCGAAGGCCATCTGGAAGACGACAAAGGCCAGTTCGGGGATGAAGACGCCGGTCGAGAAGGTTTCGGCCATCGAGCTGGTGGTGACACCGCCCAGGAACATCTTGGACAGGCCGCCGATGAAGGGGGTCAGGGGCCCGGCCTCCTCGGCGGTGGCGGGGCCGGTGAAGGCCAGCGAGTAGCCCACCACGACCCACAGGATCGCCATGACGGAAAAGGTCGCCAGCACCTGCATCAGCACCGACAGGACGTTCCGCGACCGCACCAGCCCCCCGTAGAACAGGGCGAGGCCCGGCAGCGTCATCATCATCACCAGCACCGCCGAGATCATCACCCAGGCGGCGTCGCCCTTGTCCATCACGGGCGCCGGGGCCGCCACCGCCTCGGGCGCCTGCGCCAGCGCCGCCCCTGCCGTCAGGGCCAGAAGCGTCCCTGCGGCAAGGGGCAGGGCCATCCTGGCGGCTGCCATCGTCTGACGGCCCGCGGGCCCGTCGCCTGCATGGATCAAGATCTGGCTCATCGGCATGTCCTCGTCGCTTGCCGCGGGCCCTTGCGCCGGCCCGCCCTTCAGCCGGATCACGCGGCAACTGCCCGCCGCGCGTCCAGCGGCAGGCGGATTTCGGCCGGTCTCTGGCGGAAATTGCCCACCCGCGCGGCAGAGTTTGCGGAAAATGCGCGATATTCCGGCAGGTCACGTCTGGGTGCGCAGGCCGACGGCGCGTGTTCTCAAGCGGGCCGGGCTGCTATATGTGGGCGGACGAAAAAGGCCGGGAAACGGCTCATTGGATGCAGGCATGAAGAAACCCGAGAAGCCCCGGCGCCTTGCCGCCGACAGGCGCTATGCCGCCCCCTCTGCCGCGGCCCCGCCTTCGGGCGGAGGGCTGCCGCCCCAGCAGGCGCAGCGGCGGGCGAGTGCCGCCCCCCCGCGCAAGCCGCGGCGCGGCAACTTCGTCACGCGCGGCGTGACAGGCGCGGTGTCGCTGACCTGGCGTCTCATCTGGGGGTCGTTCTGGCGGACCGGCGCGACGCTGGCGCTGATCCTTGGCCTGACCGTCGCCTATTATTATTCCACCCTGCCCGACCCGCAGGCGCTGTTCGACGGGCGCGCGCGCGGCTCGGTCACGATGCTGGACCGCGAGGGCCGGGTCTTCGCCTGGCGGGGCGAGACCTACAACACCGTCAGCGCCGACGGGATCGCCCCTGTCCTGCGCAATGCGGTCGTGGCGACCGAGGACAAGCGCTTCTTCAGCCATATCGGCATCGACCCGCGCGGCATCGCCAGCGCCATCAAGATCAACATGGCCGAAGGCCGCGGACCCTTGGAAGGCAACGGCGGGTCCACCATCACCCAGCAGGTGTCCAAGCTTCTGTGCCTGGGTGAGGAGTTCGACCCCATCAAGTGGAAGTCCGAGGCCGAATACGAGGCCGACTGCCGCAAGTCCTCGCTGTGGCGCAAGATCAAGGAAGTGCCTTACAGCTTGGCGATGGAGGCCAAGTATTCCAAGGCCGACATCCTCAACATCTACATGAACCGCAGCTACCTGGGCGCGGGCGCCCGCGGGTTCGAGGCGGCGGCCCAGCGCTATTTCGGCAAGTCGGCGGCCGAGGTGAACGCCGCCGAGGCCGCGATGCTGGCCGGGCTGCTGAAGGCGCCGAGCTATTTCTCGCCCACCTCAAACCTCCAGCGGTCGCAGGACCGGGCGGCGGTGATCCTGGGGCTGATGCATGACCAGGGCTACCTGGACGACGCGCAGTTTGCCGAGGCCAGGGCCAACCCGGCCGTGCTGTCCAAGGCGGCGGCGGCGCGGGCGGGCGGCTATTTCGCCGACTGGGTGATGGAATCCGGGCCGGGCTTCCTGACCTCGGAAACAACCGAGGACGTGACGATCACCACGACCTTCGACCAGACGGTGCAGCGGCAGGCGGAACGCGCGCTCAAGCGGATCTTTGACGAGAAGGTCAGGGACGGGTCCAAGGCGCAGGCGGCGGTGGTCGTGATGTCGGCCGACGGCGCGGTGCGCGCCATGATCGGCGGGCGCGACACGGCGGGCGCGGGCACCTTCAACCGCGCGACGCAGGCCAAGCGGCAGACGGGGTCGGCCTTCAAGCCCTTCGTCTTCGCGGCGGCGCTGGACCAGGGCTATTCGCCCAACGACACGATCCTGGACGCCCCCATCACGATCCACATCAAGGGCTCGAAGCCCTGGACGCCCAAGAACTACACCCGCCGCCACATGGGCGAGATCACGCTGACCAAGGCGCTGTCGCAGTCGATCAACACCTCGACCATCCGCCTGCAGGAGGCCGTGGGCCGCGACAACGTGCGCCGCGTGGCGCAGGACTTCGGCTTTGCCCATGACATCACCGCCAGCCCCTCCATGGGCCTCGGCGTGGCGGAAACCACGCTGCTGGAAATGACGGGCGCCTATGCGGGCATCCGCAACGGCGGGACGGCCGTGCGCCCCTACGGTTTGGTGGAACTGCGCATCAAGGGCGACGACAAGCCGCTGATCGGGCAGGTCGGCGGCATGGGGCAACGGGTGATCTCGCCCAAGGCCGCGTCCGAGCTGATCTGGATGATGCAGCAGGTCGTGGAAAACGGCACCGGCGGGCGCGCCAAGCTGCCGGGGCGCGAGGTCGCGGGCAAGACGGGGACGACCTCCTCCTATCGCGACGCCTGGTTCATCGGCTTCACCGAGCAATATGTCACCGGCGTCTGGATGGGCTATGACGACAACACGCCGCTGCAGGGGGTCACGGGCGGGGGTCTGCCCGCCGAGATCTGGCAGGCGGTCATGGCCGAGATCCACGAAGGCCTGCCGCCCCAGCCGCTGGGGGTGATCGCGCCCGACGCGGCGGGCAACATGATCGTCGCCAGCGACATCGTGTCGGCCGATTCGGACGACCCCCTGGCCGCCGCCCTGGCCGAGGCCGTGGCCGCCGCGCAGCCCGTGGACGGCCGCGTGACGGACGTGGTCCAGCCGGGCGACGCCACGGGGATGCCGATCGATGCGCCTGCCATCGTGGCGGCCTCGCCCGACGGCGCGGCGGATCCGCTGGCCGCCGCCCTGGCCGAGGCGATGGGCGAAAGCGCCCCCGCGCCCGAGCCTGCGCGCCTTGTGGAACCGGCACCTTCGGGCCCGCCGCCCGCGCCCGTTCCAGCGCCCGTGCCCGTGCGATCGGGCCCCATCGGCGCGGCCCCCGCTCCTCCTCCGGCGCCGCGCACCGAGGGCTCGACCGTCAGCAGCGCGGGCGAGGACGCCCCCCCTGCCCCCAGCCCCGTCGAGGCCGCGGTGGCCGAGGCCGTGGCCCCGGCCGACCTTCCGGCCGACGATGCCCTGAACGACGCGCTGTCCCAGGCACTGCAAGGCATCCCGGCCCTGAACTGACGCAACAGAAAGCCCCGCTCGAAGGCGGGGCTTTTTCATGGCGCGGAGGCGGCGGTCTCAGCCTGCCTGCTGCAGGTCCGCGATCAGCGCGCCCACATCGCCCTTGCGGCGGGCCAGCATGGCGTTGATCTCCTCGCGCTCGGAGGCCAGCATGTTCACGCCCTCGATGATGAGGTTGAAGAAGCGCGGCTGCCCGGTCTTGTCCGAAATGTGCCATTCGACGCGCATCGGGCTGCGGCCGTTCAGGTAGGCCGTGGAATCCACCGCCCAGAAGGACTTGAGCGGACGCGCCGCCCCGACCTCGATCCGCGAGCCCAGGAATTCCTGGAAACGCCGTCCGTACTTGCGCGCGACATAGCCCGTCATCGCCTCGCGGAACTGGCCGAAGCTCGCCGGGTCCATCTGCCGCGCCGTGGGCCCCAGCGCCGAGCGCGAGATCGCATCCACGTCGGCATGGCGCCGGAACACGCCTGCGAAGGCCGCGTAAAGCTGCGCGGGCGGGCGGCCCGAGTTGATGATGCCCAGCACCTCGTCCACGGCCCGCCGGATCGCGGCCGAGGCCTCGCCGGCCGTCATCGCATGGGCCGGCGTCACGGCCATCACGCCGCTGGCGGCGATCATCCCCAGGAACCCGCGTCGGGTGCTATTCGGCATATGGGTCAATGGCGTCCTCTTCCTGCTTCAGCTCGTAACGGCGATGCTGGGTATAAAGCAGCCGCGTCTGGGCGTAACTGTCGGCACTTTCATGCAGGACCGAGTCCACCGTCGAGCCGAATTGCGCCCGCTCACCCGCTTTTGAGACGACGCGCGCCGCCGTGCCCGCAAGCTTCTGGTCGTCCGTCAGCACATTGTCCAACGGGTCGATCAGCGCGAAGTCCACGATCTTGCCCGCGAGGTCGCGTTCCGTGGACGGTCCCAGCAGCGGCAGTTCGAGATAGGCGCCCGAGGGCACGCCCCAGACATGCAGCGTCTCGCCGAAGTCGGTGTCGATCTCGGGCAACGCAAAATCCGAGCCCGCCGGGTCGAACAGCCCGCCCAGGCCCAGCGTCGTGTTGACCGCAAAACGGAAGCCGTTCTTCACGGCAGGCTCGGGGCGGCCCTGCAACAGGCTGTTGACGACCTTTCCCGGCAGCGACAGGTTCGAGCCGAAGTTCCCCACCATCTGCAGCACGCCCGGCGGCTGGCCTTCAACCGGAGGGCGTGACGCCCCGTCGCTCTTGACCAACCGTGCAGCGGGGCGCACGAGGTTCGCGTCCAGCGCCTTGTTGAAGGCATGGACGCGGCGGTTCATGGGCTCGTAGGGGTCGGCGATCTCGCCCGGGGGCGCAGCGGCGCAGCCGGCAAGACCCAAGGCCAGCACAACCGGAACAAGACGCATCAATCTCTCCTTAACATCCATAGGCGAGTATTGGCCCAAGACCGAACGAAGCTTGCCACCTGCCTGTCCGAATGGTTCGGCTTGGGATAGAGGGCGCGCGGTGCCGCGACAACCTGTGGTCGGCACTGCGGCAGACGGGGCGGCCGATTGCCGCGCATGAACGGAAACAAAGAGCCGATGGCAACAGGACGTCAGGACGGATTCGCCGAGCTTCGGGCCGCGCGCGGGGGCAGCCTGGGGCTGGTCGCCGCGGTAGCCGTGTTCTCGGTCGCGGTGAACCTGCTGAACCTCACGGGACCGCTGTTCATGATGCAGGTCTACGACCGCGTGCTGGGCAGCGGGTCGGTGCCGACGCTGGCGGCGCTGTTCGGGCTGGTAGCCTTCCTTTTCGCCATGATGGGCCTGATCGACCTCGCCCGCGTCCGCGTGATGTCGCGCGTGGCGATGCGGTTCCAGGACCGGCTGGAATCCCGCGTCTTCCAGGCCGCCCTGGCCGAGGGCGCCGTGACCGGGCAGGCCAGCGCCGCGCAGGGCGGGCTGCGCGACCTTGAGGCCGTGCGCCAGCTGATCGGCTCGCCGGTGCTGATGGCGCTGTTCGACCTTCCCTGGGCGCCGGTCTTCCTGGCCGGGCTCTACATCTTCCACCCGGTGCTGGGGGTCGTGGCGACACTGGGCGCGATCGTGCTGGTCCTCACGACCTGGGCCAACCAGTGGCTGACCCGCCGCCCCCTGCAGGAGGCGATGGTGTCCGGCCAGACCGCCGACCGCGCCGCCGACCTTTACCGCGACGAGGGCGAGCTGATCGGCGCGCTGGGCATGCGGCAGGCGGCCTTTGCCCGCTGGAAGCAGACCCGCGACCGGATGGCCAATGCCACGATGTCGGCATCGGACCGGGGCTCGGGCTTTTCGGTCTTCTCGAAGACCTTCCGGCTTTTCCTGCAATCGGCGCTGCTGGCGGCGGGGGCTTGGCTCGTGCTGCAGCAGGCGGTGACGCCGGGCGCGATGATCGCAAGCTCGATCCTGATGGGGCGGGTGCTGGCGCCGGTGGAACAGATCGTCGGCGGCTGGTCGGCGGTCCAGCGCGCCCTGGACGGCTGGAACCGGCTGGGAGGGCTGCTGACGCGCCGCCCCCCGCAGGCGCAGCGGACGCCCCTGCCCCGCCCGGCGGCGCGGCTGGACGTGACCAACCTGACCGTCGTGCCGCCGGGGCAGACCGTGCCTACCCTGCGCGGCGTCATCTTCAATCTCGGCCCCGGGCAGGCGCTGGGCGTGATCGGACCTTCAGGCGCGGGCAAGTCCACGCTGGCCCGCGCGCTGATCGGGGCCTGGGCCCCGGCCAGCGGCTCGATCCGGCTGGATGGCGCCACGCTGGAACAATACGACCCTGACGTACTCGGCCGGCTGATCGGCTACCTGCCCCAGCAGGTGACGCTGTTCGACGGCACCATCGCCGAAAACATCGCCCGTCTTTCGCCGCGTCCCGACCCGGACGCGGTGGTCCGCGCGGCGACGGCTGCGGCGGCGCACCGGATGATCCTGGACCTGCCGCAGGGCTATGACACGCCGCTGGCGCAGGCGGGCGCGCGGCTTTCGGGCGGGCAGATCCAGCGTGTCGGTCTGGCGCGGGCGCTTTACGACGACCCGGTGCTGTTTGTCCTGGACGAGCCGAACTCGAACCTCGACAACGAGGGCTCCGAGGCGCTGAACCTCGCGATCCGCGCGATCAAGGCGCGCGGCGGCGCGGTCATCATCATGGCTCACCGTCCCGCCGCCATCGCGGAATGCGAGCTGCTGCTGGTGATGGAAGGCGGCATGCGCCGCGCCTTCGGGCCGCGCGACGAGGTGCTGCGTTCGACCGTCCGCAATGCCGAAACGATCACCCGTGCGCGCGGTGCCGGAGGTGTGACATGAACAACCCCACTCCGCAGATGCGCGACCCCGCGCAGATGGGCCTCGCCACCGCGCCGGTCGCCAAGGTGGACGACATCGTCGCCCCGACGCGCCGCGCCGTGCGTCGGCCCGAGCAGCCCCCTGCGCCGCCTCCGGCCGCGGGCAGCCGCTGGTCGGCCCGCAGTGCACTGGTGCTGGGCCTCGTCGGGATGCTGCTGCTGGTCGGCGGCTTCGGCCTGTGGTCCGTGACCTCGCGCATCGCGGGCGCGGTCGTGGCCCCCGGCCAGGTCGAGGTCGAGCAGCACCGCCAGATCGTCCAGCACCCCGAGGGCGGCGTGGTCGAGGAGATCGCCGTCCGCGAAGGCCAGCCGATCCAGGCCGGCGACCTGCTGATCCGCTTGGACGGCACCCTTCTGCGCACCGAGCTTGCCATCGTCGAGGGCCAGTATTTCGAGATCCTCGCCCGTCGCGGAAGGCTCGAAGCCGAGCGCGCCGACCGTCCCGCCATCACCTTTCCCGAGGAACTGGTGGAACTCGCGCCCACCCGCCCGGACGTGGCCGACCTGATCGAGGGGCAGACGCGGCTTTTCGAAAGCCGGCTCGACACGCTGCGGCAATCGACCGACCAGCTGGACCAGCAGGCCGAGCAGGTGCGCAACCAGATCGAGGGCATCGACGCGCAGATGACCGCGCTGCGCACCCAGCGCGAGCTGATCCAGGAGGAACTGACCGACCAGCAGACCCTGCTGGACCGCGGTCTGGCGCAGGCCTCGCGCGTGCTTGGGCTGGAACGCGAGGCCGCGCGGCTGGACGGCCAACTGGGCGAGACCCAGGCCATGCGCGCACAGGGCGAGACGCGCCTGACCGAGATCGACATCACCAAGCTGAAGGAAGCCGCCGAGCGGCGCGAGACCGCTGAAACGGAACTGCGCGACCTCGGCTACCGCGAGCTGGAACTGGCCGAGCGCCGCCGCTCGCTGATCGAGCAGATCTCGCGGCTCGACATCCGGGCGCCGGTTTCGGGCATCGTTCACCAGTTGCAGGTGACGACGCCCCGCGCGGTGATCCGGCCCGCCGACCCGGTGCTGTTCCTGGTCCCCCAGGACCGCCCGCTGGTGATCGCGGCGCGGGTTTCGCCCCTGAACATCGACGAGGTGTCGGTGGGGCAGGACGTCACGCTGCGCTTCTCGGCCTTCTCCAGCCGCACCACGCCCGAGATCCACGGCACGCTGGCGCGTGTCTCGGCGGATGCCGTCACGGACGAGGCGACGCAGATGCAGTACTATCGCGCCGAGGTCACGATCTCTCCGGACGAGCGCGAAAAGCTGGGCAACCTGTCGCTGATCCCCGGCATGCCGGTCGAGGTTTATGTCCAGACCGGCGAACGCAGCCCGCTCGCCTATCTGATGAAGCCGCTGACCGACTATTTCGTGCGCGCCTTCCGCGAACAGTAGCAGGCCGCGCCCGCGGTGCGGCCCGCCGAGGCGCCTGCCTCCGGCCCCCCTGCCCTTGGCAGTCAGGATAGGCCCAAGCCACGGACCCCGCGCAAAGCGCAGGTTCTTTCTCTTTCGGAAAAATATCCCGGGATCGTCGTATACGACGATGGGGCAGCGCCCCGGTCCTTTCCCGTCAGTCACAGGATACCCTTGCCGCTTCGGGGCAGCCTCGGGCGCATCCCTTGACCCCAAGCCACCCCATTGCCGAGCGTTCCCCCTCGGCCTAAGGCTGCGAACTGACGTTCACCGCGGGACAGGACCATGCGGATCATCATCTGCGGTGCGGGACAGGTCGGCTGGCAGATCGCCCGGCAGCTTTCGGGCGAAGGTCACGACGTCGCCCTGATCGACCGCGACGAGCGGCTGATCCAGCAGGCCAACGACGCGCTGGACGTGCAGGGCATCGTCGGGCACGCCAGCCACCCCGAAGTGCTGGACCGCGCCGGCGCGGCGGATTGCGACCTGCTGATCGCCGCCACCGCCAGCGACGAGGTCAACATCGTCGCCTGCGAGATCGCCGCCGCCCTGTTCTCGGTTCCCCGCCGCATCGCGCGGCTGCGCGCGCAGGCCTATATCCGCCCCGAATACGCCGATCTCTACCAGGCGCAGAACCTGTCCATCGACGTCGTCATCAGCCCGGAACAGGAGGTCGCGGCCGCCGCCCTGTCGCGCCTGGATGCGCCCACCACCTTCGACACCGAGACCTTCATGGACGGGCGCGTCCGCATGCTCGCCATGGCGCTGACGGACAGCTGCCCGATCCTGAACACGCCGCTGCGCCATCTCGACCAGACCTTCTTCGGCCTGCGCGCCGTGGTGGTGGGCCTGCGCCGCGGCGGGCGCTTCTTCGCCCCCGAGCCGAACGACCAGCTGCACGCAGGCGACCGCGCCTATGTGGTGACGCCCGAGGAGGACGTGGCCCGCACGCTGGACATCTTCGGCCTGCCGGGGCGTCCGATCTGCCGCGTGGTCGTGATCGGCTGCGGCAACATCGGCGGCGCCGTCTCGCGCAGCCTGGACCGCGCGCCCGAGGTGACGCTGCGGATCATCGAGGGCGATCTCGGTCGCGCCGAAGCCGCCGCCGAGCGGCTGCGCCGCAGCGTGGTCCTGCATGGCGACGGCATGTCCCCCGACCTCATGGCCGAGGCGGGTGTTCCGCAGGCCGACGCGGTGCTGACCCTGACAGCCGACGACCACGTGAACATCCTTGCCGCGATCCGGGCGCGGCAGGCGGGCGCGGGCATGGTGGTGGCGCTGATCAACGACCCCTCGCTGCTGCCCCTAGCTTCGAGCCTGGGGATCGACGCCCAGATCAGCCCGCGCGCCGTGACCGTTTCCTCCATCCTGCGCCACATCCGCCGGGGCCGGGTCCGAGACGTCTATTCCCTGGGCGATGCAGAGGCCGAGCTGATCGAGGCGCAGGTCCTGCCCGGCTCGGCCCTTGCGGGCCAGGCGGTGCGCGATCTCAAGCTGCCGCGCGGCGCGCTGATCGCGGCGGTGGAAAAGGCAGGCGCCATCCTCAAGCCCCGCCCCGACACGCGGCTGGAGCCCGGCGACCTTGTGCTGATCTTTGCCCTGGCAGGCGACATCCACGAGGTCGAGCGCCTGCTGCAGGTCTCGGCCGACTGGTTCTGATGGACCGGATCGCCCGCCTGCCCGTGCTGGTGATCGCAGGGCTGGCGATTGCGCTTGCGATGCTGGTTCCCGCCGCCCATGCCGAGGCCATCGGCGACCACCGCATCGCCGCGACCTTTGCCGCCTCGGCCTTGGGCGCGCTGGTCCTGGGGACGATGATGGGGCTCGCGACCGCCGCCACACCGGCGGCGGCCCCCTCGCGCGGGGTGCTGGGCACGCTTCTCAGCGTCTATGCCGGGCTTCCGCTGATCTGCGCGGTGCCCTTTGCCATGGTGATGCGTGACACCGGTCTTTTCAACGCCTGGTGGGAGATGCTGTCCTGCCTGACGACCACGGGGGCCACGCTTTACGCGGCCGAGCGCCTGCCGCCCTCGCTGCACCTGTGGCGCGGCACCGTGGGCTGGCTGGGCGGGCTGTTCATCCTGGTCGCCGCGATCGCGCTGATGGCCCCGGTGCGGGTCGGCGGCTTCGAGATCATGGACCGTTCGACCGGCACGGACGAACGCTTCGAGCGGCTGGGCGGCGGAAGTGACGTCGGCCGCGGCCGCGACCATGCCGCGCACCTGGCGGACCCCGCGCTGCGGCTGATCCGCTGGGGCCTAGCCATCGCGCCCCTTTACGCCGCCGCGACCGGTGCGCTGTGGCTGGGGCTGATGATGACCGGGGATCACGCGCTGAACGCGCTGATCCGCGCAATGGGAACGCTGTCCAGCAGCGGCGTCGGCCTTGACGCCCGGCCGGTCGGCACAAGCGGCGGAGTGGCGGCCGAGGCGCTGGTGGCGGTCTTCATGCTGGCCGCCCTGACGCGCCGCGCCTGGCCGGGCGGGGGCGAGTTGCAGACCACCCGCCGCCTGCGCAACGACCCGGAGTTGCGCGTCGCTGCCGGGCTTCTGGCGCTGGTCACGCTGATGCTGGTGCTGCGGCCCTTCATCGGCGCCTTCGATGCCGACGTGCAGCCGCTCGCCCAGCCCGAGCCCGCCGCCCCCGGCCTGGCCGGCGGGCTGGCCCGCGCAGCCGGCGCCGCCTGGGGCGGCCTGTTCACCGCCCTGTCCTTCCTGACGACGACCGGCTGGACCTCGATGCACTGGGATGGCGCGCGGGCCTGGGCCGGGCTGTCCGCGCCGGGGCTGATGCTGGCGGGGCTGGCCATCATGGGCGGCGGCGTCGCCACCACGGCAGGCGGCGTCAAGCTGCTGCGCGTCTTTGCCCTTGCCCTGCATGCCAAGCGCGAACTCGACAAGATCGTTCACCCCGCCTCGGTCGCGGGCGGCGGCTCGGTCATCCGCCGGCTCAGGGGGCCGGGAGCCTACCTGTCGTTCATCTTCTTCATGGTTTTTGCCCTCTCGATCGTGGCGACCATCGCGCTGGTGTCGCTGCGCCCCGTGTCCTTCGAGACCGCGACGATCCTCAGCGTGGCCGCACTGACCAACACCGGGCAACTGGCCGAGGCGATTCCCCTGACCCCTGTCTTCGAGGGCAGCGCGGGTATCGCAGGCGCGCCTTGGCAGGGCTGGGCGGGGCTCGCGCCCTTCACCAAGGCGGTGCTGGCCGCCGCGATGGTGGCCGGGCGGCTGGAGATGCTGGCGATCCTTGCCCTGCTGACGCCCGGCGCCTGGAGGCGCTAGCGGGCGAAGAGGCCCGCCGTGTCGGCGAAACCCTTGACCTCGATCGGGTTGCCGGAAGGGTCGCGGAAGAACATCGTTCCCTGCTCGCCGGGCTCTCCCTTGAACCGGATCTGCGGCTCAAGCTCGAAGCGGGTGCCGGCGGCACGCAGGCGCTCGGCCAGCGCGGTCCAGTCCTCCATCCCCAGCACCACGCCCAGATGCGGCATCGGCACCATGTGGTTGCCGACCTTGCCGGTGTTCGTCGTGGCGAAGGGCTGGCCCAGGTGCAGACTGATCTGGTGGCCGAAGAAGTCGAAATCGACCCAGGTGTCGGTGGAACGCCCCTCGGCGCAGCCGAGCGTGCCGCCATAGAAGGCGCGCGCCTCGTCCAGGTCGGTGACGTGATAGGCCAGATGGAAAACGGACTGCATCGCGGCTCCTTGTCGCAGGTCGGCGGAGAATAGCCGGGCGTGGCGAAAGGGAAACACCTGTGGCGCATTTTTGCCCACGCCTTGTCACGTTGCGGCGGGTGACCTTAATGTGAACACAACGCTGCAAGAACAAGAAAAGGTGTCCCGCATGGCCGGCGACAAGCAGAACCTTCAGGACGCGTTTCTGAACCATGTCCGCAAGGCCAAGGTCCCGGTCACGATCTTTCTGATCAACGGCGTCAAGCTTCAGGGCGTCATCACCTGGTTCGACAACTTCTGCGTCCTGCTGCGGCGGGACGGACAATCGCAGCTGGTCTACAAGCACGCGATCTCGACGATCATGCCGGGCCAGCCCATCAGCCTGTACGAAGGCGAGGACTGAGTGGCCGAGGCCCATTCGACCGAAACGCGGCGCACGCCCGCCTTTGTCGTCCATCCCGACCTCGGGTCCCGCCGCGACCAGCGCCGTTCGCCCGATCTGGCGCTGGAGGAAGCTGTGGCCCTGGCCCGCGCCCTGCCCGCGATCGAGGTCGTGGGCAGCACGGTGGCCAAGCTGCGCAACCCTTCGCCGGGGATGCTGTTTTCCTCGGGCAAGCTCGAGGAACTGGCCGAGGCGATCCGCGAGGCGGAAGCCGAACTGGTCCTGATCGACGGGCCCGTGACCCCGGTCCAGCAGCGGAACCTGGAAAAGCACTGGGACGTGAAGATCCTGGACCGCACCGGGCTGATCCTTGAGATCTTCGCCGACCGCGCCCGGACGCGCGAAGGCGTGCTGCAGGTGGAACTGGCGGCGCTGTCCTACCAGCGCACGCGCCTTGTGCGCGCCTGGACCCACCTTGAACGCCAGCGCGGGGGCTTCGGCTTCGTCGGCGGCCCCGGCGAGACGCAGATCGAGGCCGACCGCCGCGCCATCGACGACCAGATGGTCCGCCTGCGCCGCCAACTGGAACGGGTGGTCCGCACCCGCACGCTGCATCGCGCGGCCCGCGCCAAGGTACCTTATCCGATCGTCGCGCTGGTGGGCTATACCAACGCGGGCAAGTCCACGCTGTTCAACCGCCTGACCGGGGCCGAGGTGCTGGCCAAGGACATGCTGTTCGCGACGCTCGACCCCACGATGCGGGCGATCCACCTGCCGTCCGCCGATGGCGAGGCGCGGGGCCGCCGGATCATCCTGTCCGACACGGTAGGCTTCATCTCGGACCTGCCCACGGAACTCGTCGCCGCCTTCCGCGCCACGCTGGAGGAGGTGCTGGAAGCTGACCTGATCCTGCATGTCCGCGACATCAGCCACCCGGAAACCGAGGAACAGGCGGGCGACGTCGGCGACATCCTCGACAGCCTGGGCGTGGACGAGGACGTGGCGCTGATCGAGGTCTGGAACAAGATCGACGCCCTGTCGGACGAGACCCGCGCCGCGCTACGCCGCACTGACGCCCGCCGCGCCAATGTCCAAGCCGTCAGCGCCCTGACAGGCGAGGGCCTGCCTGACCTGATCGCCGCCATAGACGCGCGCCTCGCCGAGGTGCTGGACGAGCCGCGCGAGTCGGGCTTGGTGTCGCTGACCCACGCCGAGGGCCGCCGCCGCGCCTGGCTGCACGAGGCAGGCGTGGTGGAACGCGAGGAACAGACCGAGGAAGGGGTGCGCCTCCACGTCCTCTGGACGCGCCGCCAGCGCACCGCCTTCGAGGCACTGGACGGCACCGACCGGCCGGACGCCGAGGAGGACGACGAGGACGACACCTCCTCCCGTCCCTCGCCGGGCGGCTGGGACCCCTTGGCGCGCGACGACCGCGAGTGAGAAGGCGTGGGGCGCTGCCTCTGGCTCGCCCCTGCCACTGGACCGTGACCGTGACCGTGAAGAACGACGCTTCGCGCCCATCCTCCTGTCCGACAGACTATTCACAGACAGAAGATCAAGGCGCTCTGGCCATCTTCTGTCCCCAAATATCCCCGCCGGAGGCGCCGGAGCGGTACAGCCCGCTCGGCGCCAGAGGCCCTATTTGGCCATCACCTCGTCCTCGACCCGCATCCCGCCCACGACCCCCAGCGACTTGAGCTTGCGGTGCAGGGCGCTGCGCTCCATGCCGACAAACTGGGCGGTGCGACTGATGTTGCCGCCGAAGCGGTTGATCTGCGCCAGCAGGTATTCCCGCTCAAACAGTTCGCGCGCCTCGCGCAGGGCCAGCGCCGTGATCTGCGGGCCCAGCGCCAGCGCCTCGCCGTTGTCCGGGGTCGCGCCCTGGGGCTCCAGTTCCGCAGGCTGGATCGGGCCGCTGCCCTCGCCCAGGATCAGGACGCGCTCGATCACGTTGCGCAGCTGGCGGATGTTGCCGGGCCAGCGCATCGCCTGCAGCGCGGCGATGGTCTCGTCCGGCAGGGCGCGCAGCGGCAGGGCCTGGCTCGCGTGGAACTGCTCGATGAAGTGGCGGGCAAGCTCGGCGATGTCCTCGCGCCGCTCGCCGAGGCTGGGGACCTGAACCGGCACGACGTTCAGCCGGTCGTAGAGTTCCTGCCGGAAACGGCCAGCGGCGATCTCGGAGCCCAGGTCGCGGTTGGTCGAGGAAATCACCCGCAGGTCCACGCGCACCCTGTCGGTGCCGCCCGCGCGGGTGAACTGCTGCTCGGTCAGCACCCGCAGGATCTTGGGCTGGGTGCCCAGCGGCATATCGGCTACCTCGTCGAAGTAGATGACACCGCCATGCGCCTGCTCCAGCAGGCCGGGCTCGACCCCGCGTTCGGAGGATTCCCGGCCGAACAGGACCTCCTCCATCCGCTCGGGCTCGATCGTGGCGCAGGGGACGGCGACAAAGGGGGCCTCGGCGCGGGGCGAATGGGCGTGGATGTAGCGCGCCGCCATCTCCTTGCCCGCGCCAGGCTCGCCGGTCAGCATCACGCGGCCGTTCGACTTGGCGACCTTGTCGAGGTTGTCGCGCAGCCGCCGGAACGAGGCGGAATGGCCCAGCATCTTGGCCGCCGCGACCTCGCGCCGGCGCAGCTGCATGTTCTCGCGGCGCAGGCGGCTGGTTTCCATCGCCCGCGTGATGACGACCATCAGCTGGTCGATGTTGAAGGGCTTCTCGATGAAGTCATAGGCACCCTGCTTGATCGCCGCGACCGCGATCTCGATGTTGCCGTGCCCCGAGATGATGACGACCGGCACCGAGGGGTTGTTGCGCCTGACCTGCTTGAGGATGTCGATTCCGTCCATCCGGCTGTCCTTGAGCCAGATGTCCAGGATCATCAGCGCCGGCTCCTCGGCGTTGATGGCGGCCAGCGCCTCGTCGGCATTGGCGGCGGTGCGGGTCTTGAAACCCTCGTCGCCCAGGATGTCGGCGATGAGTTCCCGGATGTCGCGCTCGTCGTCCACGATCAGAATGTCGCTCATGTACCTGTCGCCTCTTCGAGTTTATGTTTGCGCGAAGGGGCCAGCCGGACGGGCTGGCGTTCGCGGGGCAGTCTGACTTCGGCCATCGCGCCGCGGTGGCCGGTGGCGTCGGGAGGCGCGTCGGTCAGGACCAGCGAGCCGCCATGCTCCTCGACGATCTTCTTGACGATGGGCAGGCCCAGCCCCGTGCCGCCGCGCTTCAGCGTGACATAGGGCTCGAACAGCCGGGCGCGGTCCTCGGGCAGGCCCACGCCGTTGTCGCAGATGCGGATGGTGACCGCGTCGGGGCGCGCGTCCAGCACGACCTCGGCACGGGGCATCCAGTCGCCCGCCGGACGGTCGCGCAGGGCCTCGCCCGCGTTCTTCAGAAGGTTGGTGAAGACCTGACCCATCATGCCGGGGTCGCAGTCCACGATCACCGGCTCGTCGGGGATTTGCGCCGCGACGCCACCGGCGATTGCGTCCTTCTGCAGCACCACCGCCTCGCGCAGCAGGGCGGCGATGTCGGTCTCCGCGCGGTCGGGCTCGGGCATCCGGGCAAAGCGGCTGAACTCGTCCACGATCCGGCGCAGGTCGTTCGTCTGGCGGATGATGACGTCGGTGTATTGGGCCAGCGCCTCGCGGTCCTCGTCGGTGGCGGCCAGCTTGCCGAACTTGCGCCGGATGCGCTCGGCCGAAAGCTGGATCGGGGTCAGGGGGTTCTTGATCTCATGCGCCACCCGGCGCGCCACGTCGCCCCAGGCGGCCATGCGCTGGGCGGTCACAAGCTCGGTGACGTCGTCGAAGGCGATGACATAGCCCGCGACGGTTCCGTCCTCGGCCTGCCGCGCGGCCATGCGCACCAGCAGGCTTTCGATGCGCCCGTCGCGCTGCAGCCGCACCTCGTCCTGAACGCTGTCCGCGACAGACCCCTGCAGACGTGCGAACAGCGGCCCGAATTCGGGCACCACGTCCAGCAGCGGCATGTCGTCGGTCGCCGTGGGGTCCAGCCCCAGCAGCCGCAGCGCCGAGCGGTTGACGAAGTCGATCCGCCCGTCATGCCCCAGCCCGATCACCCCCGCCGTGACCGAGGTCAGCACGCTGTCGAAAAGCCGCCGCTGCTCGTCAGTGGCGCGATAGCTGTCCACCAGCTCGAGCCGCTGCTGCTTGAGCGCCTGGGTCATGCGGTTGAAGCTTTGGCCCAAGGTCTGGATCTCGTCGCCCGTGTCGGGTTCAGGCACCTGCACATCCAGGTTCCCCTCGCCGACCTGCTCCGAGGCGGCCGCCAGCCGTCCGATGGGGCGCGCCAGCCGTTCCGCGAACCACAGGCCCAGCCAGATTGCACCCGCCACCAGCAGCAGCGCGAAGCCGAGATACAGCAGCGAGAACTCGAACAGCACGCGGCTGCGGGTGCGTTCGAGCTGCTGGTATTCGCCAACCGTCGCGCGGGTGTCGTCCAGAAGGCCCAGAAGGTCGCCGTCCACGTCGCGGGTGACGTAAAGATAGCGGCCCGGCAAACGCTCCAGCCGGACCAGGGCGCGGAACTCGTTGTTCTGCCAGTCCTCGACCAGCAGCATGCCGTCGGCGTCCACGGCGCGGAACTGCGCGTCGTTCGGCTCTTCGTACCAGAAGCGGTAGCTGCGGTCGCCGCGCGCGCGGATCGCGCCGGTCGCGTCGATCACGTAAGCCTCGCGCAGGCCGCGCTGTATCAGCCCCTGCCCTTCGGTCAGCACGCTGCGGACGGTGCCGTCGTCCAGGAAGGGCGCGGCACGGGCGGCCTCGTCCAGAACGCGGGCGAGAAGCCGGGCGTCCTCGGTCAGGTCGCGGCGGTGTTCGTCCTGATAGGCCTCGGCCGCAGACAGCGAGGTCGCGACCACCTGCTGTACCCGGCCGGAAAACCAGCCTTCCAGACCGATGTTGACCGTCAGCCCCGCGAACAGCGCGACAAGCACGGTCGGAAACAGCGCCAGCGCGGTGAAGACGCCGACCAGCCGCATGTGCAGGCGCGATCCGGCGGCGGCGGACTTGCGGGCGGTCAGGATTGCGGCCATGCGCGCGCCGACCAGCCCTGTCAGCAGCAGGATGTAGATGAGGTCGGCTAGGAAGACGAGCCGCAGCCCCGTGCTGGCCGTCTGCTGGCTGAGCGGCCCCATGACCACATAGGTCGCGACCCCCAGCACCGGCCCCAGCACGGCCATGAACAGCATGGCCGCGTTGCGCACGCGCCGCTTCCGGCGCAGACGCGCCAGACGTTCCCAGGGTCGCGCCGCGATTGCGTGTGCCACCTTGACTGCCTCGCCCTCGGTCCGCCGCTGTTGTCGCGGCGTTCTTGTTGCACAGGCGTTACGTGACCCTGTGTCGCTGTGACCGTTTTACATCAGGCGGCGGCGGCGTGTCACCTCGATATTCAGGTCGTTCACTTTCTTGCGAAGCGTGTTCCGGTTGATCTGCAGAAGATCGGCGCAGCGCAGCTGGTTTCCGTTGCACGCGTCCAGCGCGATCTGGATCAGGGGACGCTCAACTTCGCGCAGCACACGGTCGTAAAGGCCGGGTGGGGGAAGCTGGTCGCCGTGCAGGTCGAAATAGCGCTGCAGGTGCTGCTCGACCGCCTCGGAGAGGGGACGCGAGGGGTCGATGCGCGGCGCACCCGCGCGAGGGGCGCTGGGCACAGGCAGGGCGGCAGCCACATCCTCGGCCTCGATCCGGGGACCGGGCGCGGTCAGGGCCAGGCGGCGCAGCAGGTTGTCCAATTCCCGCAGGTTGCCGGGGAAAGGATAGGCGCGCAGGGCGTCCAGCGCGGCGTCCGACAGGGTGGCCATGCCGCCCTGCCCCGCGGCGCGGTCCAGCATCAACCGCACCAGCGCTGGCAGGTCATCCAGCCGCGACCGCAGCGGCGGCACGGTCAGCACCATCCCGGCCAACCGGTAATACAGGTCGGGCCTCAGCTGCCCGCTGGCCGAATCCCCTTCGGGGTCGGGGCCGGTGGTCGCCACCAGGCGCGGCGCGCGGGCACGGTCGGGCCCGCTTTCGGCGGCCTCGATCAGGCTGGCCAGCCGGGCCTGCACCGCGGGCTCCATCCCCGCCGGGTCTTCCAGGATCAGCGTGCCGCCTTGGGCCTGCGCCAGCCGCGGCCCGAGCGTTTCGGGTGTTTCCGAGGCGCCCAGCCGCACCAGCGGCCCATCGCGGCGGTCGCCCAGGTCGTGCAGCGCCTGCGCCAGCGTGCTGCGGCCGGTCCCCGGCTCTCCGGCCACGATCACGGGCAGGTCGGTATTGACGATCCGCGCCACGCTGCGGAACAGCCCCTGCATGACGGGCGTATGGCCGATCAGGGACACGCCCTCAGGGACCACCGGCGCAGAGGCGGCGGCGGGCGCGGGCTCGCGCCGGATGCGGCGTTCCAGCCCGGCGCGGACGCGGCCCATCAGGTCGGGCAGGTCGAAGGGCTTGGGCAGGTAGTCGAAGACCGCCGCTTCCGTCGCCCGGATCGCCGTCACGATCGAGTTCTGCGCCGAGATCACGATCACCGGCAGGTCGGGCCGGGCGCGCGAGATGCCGGGAATCATGTCCAGCCCGTTGCCGTCGGGCATCATCACGTCCGTCACGACCAGATCGCCCGTCCCGTCCTCGACCCAGCGCATCAGCTGGCCCAGGCTGCCGGTCGCGTGGACGCGGCAGCCTGCCCGCGTCAGCGCCTGGGTCAGCACGGTGCGGATGGTGCGGTCGTCGTCCGCGATCAGTACGGTTCCGTCCATGGGGCAGCTCCTTTTCCTGCAAGCGGCAGGGATACGCGAAACAGGGTGCGGCCGGGGCGGCTGTCCACGCGGATCAGCCCCCCGTGCTCGGTCACGATCTTGCCGACCAGCGCGAGGCCCAGACCCGTGCCGTTCTCGCGTCCCGACACGAAGGGCTCGAAGATTTGGTCGGCGATGGCCTCGGGGATGCCGGGGCCGTTGTCCTCGACCTCGACCTGCAGGGCGAGCGGCGTGCCTTCGGGCCCGCGCACGTCACGGTCATAAGCGGTGCGCAGCCGGATCAGCGGCGGCCCGCGCGGATCGTCCGGGCCGCGCGGCTCGCGCGCCAAGGCTTCCGAGGCGTTGCGCAGCAGGTTCAGCACGACCTGCATGATCCGGCCCGGATCGACCAGCGCCGGCGGCAACGAGGGGTCATAGTCCGCGACGATCCGGGGCGCGGTCCCGCCCAGCGCCATGCTGCGGCGGGCGCGGTCCAGGATGTCGTGGATGTTCACCGGCCGAAGTTGCGGCAAGGTCGTGTCCCCGAACCGCTCGACCTCCTCCAGCAAGGCCACGATGCGGCGGCTTTCGGCGACGATCAGGTCGGTCAGTTCCCGGTCCTCGGGGCCGAGTCCCTCGGACAGAAGCTGCGCGGCGCCCCGGATGCCCGCCAGCGGGTTCTTGATCTCGTGGGCCAGCATCTCGGCCATGCCGATGGCGCTGCGGGCGGCGCGGCGGGGCGAGGCATCCACCTCGGCCTCGGGCTCGGGGCGGATCAGGGCGACCACGCCCCCGTCGGGCAAGGGGGCGAGGTCCAGCCCCGCGCGACGGGCGGTCCAGCGGCCCGCGCGGTCGCTGATCTCGAAGCGGACGCGGGGGTGCAGGACGGACTCGCCCGCCTGTGCCGCCTGCGCGATCAGTGGCCCGAGCTCGGGTTCGACCCGCAGGCGGGCGATCAGGGCGGGGTCGTCGGCGGAAAGTCCGGTCACGCCGCGTTCCGACAGGTTCAGCCATAGCTCGGCGGCCTCGTTCAGCCCGCTCCACCGTCCCTTGGCGTCGAAGGTGGCGACCGGCGCGGGCAGCGCGGCCAGCACGGCGCCGGGATCGGCGGGCAGGAAGGCACCAGTCATGCGGCCTGCGCCTTTTCGCCCGCGCCGGAAAAGACGGCGCGGATGGCGGCCAGCGCCGCCTCGGGCGTGGCGGCGGCCATCAGGGCGGCGCGGGCGGCGGTGAGGTCGGGAAGGTCCGCGGCCTCGGCATACCAGCCGAGGTGCTTGCGCGCGACGCGCATCCCCAGATCGCGGCCGTAATGCGACAGGATGTCGGCGTGATGTTCCGCCATCGCATCCGCCAGCGCCGCGCCCTGCGGCACCTGCGGGGCGGGCGCGCCGTGGTTGGCGGCGGCGATCTGCGCCAGCCGCCAGGGCGCGCCCTGCGCCCCGCGGCCGACCATCACCGCATCCGCCCCCGACAATTCGCGCGCACGGGTGGCCGAAGCCGCGTCCACCACGTCGCCATTGGCGACCAGCGGCACATCGGGCACCGCCTCGCGCACCGCGCGGATCGCGGCCCAGTCGGCCGAACCCGTATAGAACTGCGCCCGCGTCCGGCCGTGGACGGCGATCATCCGTATGCCTGCGTCCCGCGCCCGGCGCGCGAGGTCCGGCGCGTTCAGGCAGTCCGCGTCCCAGCCGAGACGCATCTTCAGCGTCACGGGCAGGTCGGGGACGGCGCCCACGACCGCCTCGATCAGGGACAGCGCCCGATCGGGCTCTCGCATCAGCGCCGCGCCCGACAGCCCGCCGGTCACCTTGCGCGCCGGGCAGCCCATGTTGATGTCGATGATGCCCGCGCCCATGTCGGCCACGATCCGCGCGGTTTCGGCCATCGGCCCCGGCTCTCGCCCGGCGATCTGCACGCTTACGGGGACGCCGTTTTCCTCCACCATCGCCTTGGCGCGGATAGCCGCGCGGGTGGACGGGCGCGGCGTCACCATCTCGGTCGAGGCGACCATTTCGCTGACCACCAGCCCCGCCCCGTGCCGCGCCACCGCGCGGCGGAACGGCAGGTCGGTGATCCCGGCCATCGGGGCCAGAAAGACCGGAGGGTCCAGCAGCGCATCGCCAAAGCGGATGGGGTTCGTCGTCATGGGCTCAGTTGACCTTGCAGCCGGGGATCGGAAAGGAGGCAGGCGGCATGACCTCGGGGCAAGGAACATCGCCGCAGAAAAACTGCCTCGCAGGCGTTCGATATGCACAAAATTCAGGCAGATTGCAAATGCGCGAGGGCTGGCGCGCGGGCGGCAGGACCCCTACCTTGCCCCGGGTTTCGCAAGGGGAAGGCGCTGCCATGTTCCTGTCGGTCTTCGATCTCTTCAAGGTGGGCGTCGGGCCGTCCTCGTCGCACACGATGGGGCCGATGGTCGCGGGCGCGCGCTTTCTCGATCTGCTGCGCGCCGCGCTCTTCCGCGCGCAGGGGCTGCGGGCCAGCCTGCACGGCAGCCTCGCCTTCACCGGCAAGGGCCATGCCACCGACCGGGCGACGATCCTGGGCCTTGCGGGCTTCACCCCCGAGACGATGGACCGCGAGGCCGCCGATGCCGCGCTGGAGCAGAACCGCCAGACGCGCCTGCTGCACCCCGAGGGCCTGGGGGACCTGCGCTTCGACCCGGAACGCGACCTGATCTTCGACTTCGACCGCCCCCTGCCCGGCCATGCCAACGGCATGATCCTGATGGCGACGGACGCACAGGGCGATGTGATCCTGCGTGAAACCTATTACTCAATCGGCGGCGGCTTCGTGCTGACGGAAGCAGAGCTGGAGGACCGTGCGTCCGACCGGCGCAGTGATGCGGCGTCGGCCGTGCCCTACCCCTTCTCGACCGCCGCGCAGATGCTGGAGATGGCGGCGCAATCGGGCCTGTCCATCGCGCAGATGAAGCTCGCGAACGAGCGCGTCTATCGCAGCGAGACGCAGATCCGCGACGGGCTCGCCCGCATCTGGCAGGTCATGCGCGACTGCATGGACCGGGGGCTCGCGGCAGAGGGCACGCTGCCCGGCGGGCTGAAGGTCCGCCGCCGTGCCGCCGCCATTCATCAGGCGCTGCTGGCCGAACGCGGGCAGAATCTGACCGCGCCCCATGTCATCAACGACTGGATGTCGGCCTATGCCATGGCCGTGAACGAGGAGAACGCGGCGGGCGGACAGGTCGTCACCGCGCCCACCAACGGGGCAGCCGGCGTCGTGCCCGCCGTGATCCGCTACTGGCTGGACCATGTGCCCGGCGCCTCCGAGCGCGACATCGGCACCTTCCTTCTGACCGCCTCGGCCATTGGCGGGCTGGTCAAGCACAATGCCTCGATCTCCGGGGCCGAGGCGGGGTGCCAGGCCGAGGTCGGCTCCGCCAGCGCCATGGCGGCGGCGGGGCTGGCAGCGGTCCTCGGCGGCACCCCCGAGCAGGTGGAGAACGCCGCCGAGATCGCGCTGGAACATCACCTGGGGATGACCTGCGATCCTGTCGCCGGGCTGGTGCAGGTGCCCTGCATCGAGCGGAACGGGCTTGGCGCGATCAAGGCGGTCAGCGCCGCCAGCCTGTCGCTTAGGGGCGACGGCAGGCATTTCGTGCCGCTGGACGCCGCTATCGAGACAATGCGCCAGACCGGACGCGACATGAGCGAGAAATACAAGGAAACCTCGCTGGGGGGCCTCGCCGTCAACGTTCCCAACTGCTGACGGCGAATCCGCGCCGCAGGCGGGACTTCGGCCACCGGGAATGCTTGTCACGAAGGGGCGCGCTGTCTAAGGCTGACAGCAAAAGAACGACCTGGGACAGGAAACTAACATGACGTTGCGCTTTGCCCTGCTGGCGCTGCCGCTCGCGCTGGCCGGATGCGACAGCCAGGCCATGCAGAACATGCAGAACCTGCGGATGCCCTGGGACAAGCCCGAGCCGGTGGCCGCCGCCCCGGCCACGCCGGCCGTTCCGACCATCCCCGAACCGACCGGCGCCTCGCCGACCGTCCAGCCGCTCGAGATCGAGGGCAAGACCGCCAAGGTCGCCACCGCCGACGCCGAAACGCTTGCCGTCACCGACCTGACCGCCGCGGGCGAGGGCTGGGCCGCCAGCGTCAAGGGCACCACCGCCCGCTTCGAGCCCGCGGGCGGGAAAGCGGCGAACATCACCGTGCGCCGCATCCCCTATTCGGGCGGCGTCGAATATATCGGCGTGCTGGGCGGCCAGCCCTTCGTGCTGCGGGTGAACGCGCAGGATTGCGGCGGCCAGCCGCTGACCGCGACCGTCCGCGCCAGCGGCAGGACCCTGCCGGGCTGCGCCGCCCCGGCCGCGGCCACAGCTACGGCCACGCCCGCGACCTCGGCCCGACCACCCAGGGCATGACGACGGCAGCGGGCGGCGACGCGGCCCGCGCCATGACGACCCGGCGCCGCGCCGCCACCGGCACAGGAAGACCCGACGGCCCTTGCGCCCCGGTTCCGCCCGCGAAAGGACAGTTCGCATGACGAAAGCCCGCCTGACCCCTCTGACCCGCCGCCTGCTGGCCACGGCGCTGCCGGTTGCGGCGGCGCTGGTTCCGGCCGGCGCGGGCTTCGCCGATCCCATGATCGGCACGGTGACGAACCGCTATGGCCTGCCCGGCGTGATCGACACCCCCACGGCCGAGATGATGCCCGACGCGACGCTGGGTGCGGTCCTGGGCTATACCGAACTGGGCAACAGCACCGGCCTCAGCTTCCAGATCCTGCCCCGCGTCACGGCCGTGCTGCGCTATGGCAAGTTCGACAGCACCGAGGAAGACCGCGGCTATGTCCGCGACCGGTCCTTCGACATCCGCGTGTCGCTGCTGGACGAATCCCCGGGCGGCTGGCGGCCCTCGGTCGCAGTGGGCCTGCAGGATGCGATCGGGACGGGCTTCTATGCCTCGGAATACGTGGTCGCGACCAAGACGCTGTCGCCGCGCCTGCGCGTCTCGGCGGGTCTTGGCTGGGGACGGCTGGCCAGTTCCGGCGGCATCGGTTCGCTGATCGACGACCGGGGGGCACCGGACGAGGAGGAAGGCGGCTCGCTGAACACCGACCAGTGGTTCCGGGGCGAGGCCGCGCCTTTCATCAACCTCCAGTGGAAGGCCACCGACAAGCTGACGCTGCTGGCCGAATATTCCGGCGACGACTACGCCTGCGAAACGGGCGATGCGGACAACTGCGCCCGCACCGCCTGGCTCAGCGACGAGGAGCCGCTGTCCAACAACGTCAACCTCGGTCTCAGCTACCAGATGGGGCCGAACTACCAGATCGGCGCCTATGTGCTGGGCGGCAAGCATTTCGGCATCCAGGCCAGCATGACGCTGAACCCGCGCCGCGCGCCCTTCCCTTCGGGGCTGGAAAAGGGCCCCGCGCCCGTGCGCCCGCGCGCAGCCGTGGCGGCGGACCCGGAGGGCTGGTCCGGCGCCTGGGCGCAGGACCCCACCGCGCAGCCCGCGATCCAGAAGGCCTTGGGCGACGCGCTGCGCAAGGAAGGCCAGACGCTCGAGTCCATGGTGCTGACCGCCACGCGCGCCGAGGTCCGCATCCGCAACAACCGCTACATCCAGCAGGCCGAGGCTGTGGGCCGCACCGCGCGGCTGATGACCCGCGCCCTGCCGCCCTCCGTGGAAACGCTTGTCGTAACCTCGGTCGAAGGCGGGATGCCCGTGTCCTCGGTCACCATGCGCCGGTCGGATGTCGAGCGGCTGGAGAACACCGAGGCCGGGCAGATCGCCAGCGTGGCCGCCCTGACCGACGCCGATCCGCGCCCCGCCGGCCTCGTCCGCAACCCCGAGGTGACGCCGCGCTTCCAGTGGGGTCTGCGTCCCTATCTTTCCACAGGCCTCTTCGACCCCGACGAGCCCTTCCGCTACGAAGTCGGCGCCGCCGTTTCGGCCAGCTACGAACTGGTGCCAGGCCTGACCCTGAAGGGCACTGTCCGCCAGCGCCTGTTCGGCAATGCCGAGCAGGAGGCGCCCGGCGACCTTTCGGTAGAGGAATACCTGGCCCTGTCCGACGAGCAGATCGCCGAGGACAACAACGGCGTCTACCGTGTCCGCTCGGACGGGCGGATGTATTCGGGCAACGACAAGCTGCGGGTGCCCGAACTGACGCTGAACTGGAACGCCCATCCGACGCAGACGGTTTATACCCGCGTGACGGTCGGCCTTCTCGAAAACATGTATGGCGGCGTCTCGGGCGAGGTGCTGTGGAAGCCCGTGAACTCGCGCCTGGCACTGGGGGCCGAGATCAACCGCGTCCGCAAGCGCGACTACGAGGACGCCTTCGAGTTCCTCGACTACGAGGTCACCACGGGCCACGTGTCCGCCTATTACGAATTCGGTGGCGGCTTCGTGGGCCAGCTGGACGTGGGCCGCTATCTGGCGGGAGACGACGGCGCGACCGTGACCCTGACGCGGGAATTCGCCAGCGGCTGGTCGGTCGGGGCCTATGCCACCAAGACCGACCTGTCGGCCGAGGAATATGGCGAGGGCTCGTTCGACAAGGGCATCGAGATCAAGATCCCGCTGGCCTGGGCGACGGGGATGCCGTCCAAGCGGACGGTGGGCGGCACGATCAGCTCGCTCAACCGCGACGGCGGGCGGCGGGTGCGTGTCGATGACCGGCTGTACGAAACAATCCGCGACAGCCATTCGACCAAGATGTATGACGGTTGGGGGAAATTCTGGCGATGAACAGGTCCATGCTGAAGCTGGTGTCCGCCCTGACCCTTGTGGCCCTGGCGGCGGGCTGTTCGGGCCGCAACGGCAACGACGAGGCCGAACCCTCGGCCTCGCCCTTCGGGATCGCGCGTGCGGCGCTGGGCCAGATCGTGACCGAGCGGCGCAGCCAGGGCACCCCCGCCCCCGCGCGCAGCCCCGACGAGATGGCCGCCGCGGCCCTGGCAGCCAATCCGGGCCCCCTGATCATGGTGGGGCTTGAACAGTCGGGCACCACCCAGGTGATGGCCATGACGGGCCAGAACGGGGGCATGCGGACCTACATGACCCCCAACGAGCAGGCCGTGATCATGCGCGGCTTCATGGTGACGGGGACGCGCGGGCTTGGCCGCGACCTGTCGGTCGCCGAGGCCGCGCCCTCGGCCGCGCTGGTCCAGGCGGGCCGCTCGGGGACCGCGAAGCGGGTGATGCGCTATTACAGCGGCGACGGTCTGGAACGGCCGATCGACTTCACCTGCCAGGTGGGTCCGGGCCCCAAGGCCGGCGTCATGGTCGAGAACTGCGAGGGCCACGGGCTGTCCTTCCAGAACAGCTACCTGCCCTCGGCGGGGGTGTCGCGGCAGTGGATCGGGCCGGGCCTAGGCTATGCGACCATCCAGGTGCTGCGAAACTGACCGGCGCTGGATCTCGAACTGTGGAAAGGCCTGCCGTCCGGCAGGCCTTTTTCCTTTCGGACGTCTGGTCGCCCCTTCCGGGGTGCTGCAACGAAAAGGGGCCAGTCCGAAGACTGGCCCCTGATCGGTACCGATCCGGAAAGATCAGTTGGTGGTGCCGGCGTCGTCGTCATCATCGTCATCGTCGTCCGAAGCGACGGCAGCGATGACGCCCAGCAGCAGCAGGGCGGGGACGACGAGACCGGCGTTGGTCGACGCCGGACGAGTGTCGACGACGACGGGCTCGACGTCGACGACCGGGGCGACGTAGCCGCCGGCGAGAGCCGACGAAGCCGACAGGCCAAGGGCCGCGGCGAAGGTAGCGAATTTGGTCATGATCATGCTCCGTACTCTTTTGAAGTCTGCCGGTTTCCCGACAGCATCGAGGCGACAGTTACACAAAGGCCCGATATTGAAAAGCGGCTAACGGCCGGTTTCGCTGCGGGTCAGCGGGTACTGTTGCTTTTTGGCCAACACCCGCTTTCGCCCCTGGTTCCTCGCTGCGCGGACAGCCCCGGAAGGCTGTGGCGCATCTGCATCAATATTGCCTTTGCAGGCAGAAAACCGCGCATTTTCCAATTGTTCCGGAAAGGCAGGGAACCAAGTGCGAACCAATAGAAACGGATCACTGGGCTTGGCGACTCCGGCAAAGGCAATTCAACGACAAGGCGAATCATCGCCCTGCCGAAAAGGCGCGACCCGTGGTCCTGAACGGGTCGCGCCAACGGTCCGAAGACCCTCTCAACCCCGGTCGGGGCTGCGCGGGCCCTTGGGCCGGCCATCGGGCTTGCCTCCCGGCCCGCGCCCGGTCGGCGCACCGCCCCGAGGCTTGCCCGGTCCCGCACCGCCCTGCCGGGGGCGGCCGCCTTGTGCCGGTCCGCCGGGACGGGAACCACGCTCGGCCCGGTCGGGGCGCCCACCTTCACCCTGCGGACGGTCGGGGCGCGGGCCGCGCGGCTTGCGCGCGAAGCCCTCGTCGTCGCCGCGCCGGGGACCGCGCGGGGCCCCTTCACGCGGCGGCCGCGCCGGGCGGTCGTTGTCGCGCTGCTCGCGCGGGGCCCAGGGCTTGCGCTCGCCGCGCGGGCCGCCCTCGCTGCGCGCACGATCAGGACGCTGTCCCGCGCCCTCGGCGCGCGGACCACGGGGGCGGTTTTCCCCCTCGGTGCGCCGGCCGGGGCCCTTCCGCTCGAACCCGCCCTCGGCCGGACGGGGGCCGCGCTCGCGGTCACCGAAACGTCCGCCCTCGGCACGGCCGGGCCCCGCAGGCTTGCGGTCGAACCCGCCGGTCCTGGGGCCACGCTCATATCCCCCTTCGCGCGGCTTGCGGTCGAAGTCGCCCCCCTCGCGGCGCGGCTTGCGCTCGAAGCCCTCGCCCCGTGGAGGCCGAGCCTCGCCCGAACGGGCGGCCCAGGGCTTGCGATCCGCCCCTTCGCCCTCGCGCCGGGGCGCCCTCGGCTTGCGCTCGGCATTGTCGCCCTGGGGCCGCGGGGACCAAGACCGGCGCTCACCACCCTCGCTGTCGCGGCGTGGCGTGCGGGGCTTGCGTTCGGCACCCTCGGGCCGCGAGGACCAAGGCTTGCGGTCACCGCCCTCGGCGTCACGGCGCGGGGCGCGCGGCTTGCGTTCGCCCATATCGCCCTCGCGGCGCGGCCCTCGCGGAGCATCCGGGCGGCCGCGGCCTGCGGCGCGCGGCGCCTCGTCCGTCTCGCCGGTCAGCAGCCCGCCCAGCTGGTCGCGCAGCACGCGGCGCTTGACCTCGCGGACCTCGTTCTCCTCCATCCCCGTCAGCTTGAAGGGGCCGTAGCCGATGCGGATCAGCCGGTTAACGATCAGCCCGACATGGGCCATCGCGCGGCGGATCTCGCGGTTCTTGCCCTCGCGGATGCCCACCGTCAGCCAGGCATTCGCGCCCTGCTGGCTGTCGAGCTTGATCTCCATCGGCGCGAACTCCTCGCCCTCGATGGTGGCGCCGCGGCGCAGGGGATCGAAGGTCAGGTCGTTGGGCTGCCCGTTCACCCGCACGCGATAGCGGCGCAACCAGCCGGTCGAGGGCAGTTCCAGCCGCCGCTTCAGCTCTCCGTCATTGGTCAGCAGCAGCAGTCCTTCCGAGTTGAGATCGAGCCGCCCCACGCTCATCACCCGCGGCAACTCGCGCGGCAGGGCGTCGAAAACCGTCTGGCGGCCCTTCTCGTCCGATTCCGAGGTCACAAGGCCGACCGGCTTGTAATAGAGCCACAGCCGGGTTTCCTGCGCGGCCTCCATCGGCTTGCCGTCCACCGTCACCTTGTCGGCGGGCAGCACGTCCAGCGCCGGGCTGGAGATCTTTTTTCCATTCACGGTGACGCGGCCTTCCACGATCATCCGCTCGGCCTCGCGGCGGCTGGCCACGCCCGCGCGGGCCATGACCTTGGCGATGCGCTCGCCACCCGAGGACTGCGCAGGCGCGGAGTTCTTCGCCGCGCCAGCTTTCGCGGGCTCGTCGTCGTCGTCGTCGTCGTCGTCGTCGTCGTCGTCGTCGTCGTCGTCGTCGTCGTCGTCGTCGTCGTCGTCGTCGTCGTCGTCGTCGTCGTCGTCGTCGAGAGGCTCGTCCGCCTTGTCCTCGGCGGCAAGCTCGATCTCGTCGGCGTCCTCCTGCTCGGCGACCTCGACGGGCGGCAGGGTTTCGTCGTCTTCGTTGCGGGGGGTGTCAGCGTCGGTCATGGCGATCTCCTGCGCATCGCTGCGGTGGTGTGGCGACAAGGCGCCGCGTCTAGACCCAACGCTGCTCGGGCGAAAGCGGTTCTTGCGCCCGGCCCCGCGTCACGGCATCCCCGCCCCATGTTCCGCAGCCACATGGATGCCGCCCTGGCGCAAGCCCGCGCCGCCGCCGACCGGGGCGAGGTGCCCGTGGGTGCCGTCCTGACCGACCCTTCAGGCCGCGTCGTTGCCGCCGCCGGCAATCGCACGCGCGAGCTGTCCGACCCCACGGCGCATGCCGAGATCCTCGCCATCCGCGCGGCCTGCGCCGCAGCCGGGTCCGAGCGCCTGCCGGGCCACCGGCTGTGGGTCACGCTGGAACCCTGCCCGATGTGCGCGGCCGCGATTTCCGCCGCGCGGATCGCCGTGCTGTACTACGGCGCCCCCGACCCGCGCATGGGGGGCGTGGCGCATGGGGCGCGGGTCTTTGACCATCCCCAGTGCCATCACCGACCCGAAGTCTACGAGGACATCGCCGCCGAGCCCGCGGCCGAGCTTCTGCGCCGCTTCTTCGCCGCGCGGCGCTGAGCCCATCGTCGCGCTTGCGCTCGGCTCCGGCCTGCTGAAAGGTTCGCCCCAAATCCTCCGGGGGAACATATGTTCAACAAGATCCTTGTGGCGAACCGTGGCGAAATCGCGATTCGCGTGCTGCGGGCGGCTAACGAACTCGGCAAACGGACGGTCGCCGTCTATGCCGAGGAGGACAAGCTGAGCCTCCACCGCTTCAAGGCGGACGAGGCCTATCGCATCGGCGAGGGGCTGGGCCCGGTCGCGGCCTATCTGTCGATCCCGGAAATCATCCGGGTGGCCAAGGCCTCGGGCGCGGATGCGATCCATCCGGGCTATGGGCTGTTGTCGGAAAACCCCGATTTCGTGGACGCCTGCACCGCCGCCGGCATCGCCTTCATCGGCCCGACGGCCGAGACGATGCGGGCACTGGGGGACAAGGCCTCGGCCCGTCGTGTGGCGATTCAGGCGGGCGTGCCGGTGATCCCCGCGACCGAGGTCTTGGGCGACGACATGGCCGAGGTGGCGCGGCAGGCGGAAGAAATCGGCTATCCGCTTATGCTGAAGGCGTCGTGGGGCGGCGGCGGCCGGGGGATGCGGCCGATCCAGTCGGCGGCCGAACTGGCCGAAAAGGTCCGCGAGGGCCGGCGCGAGGCCGAGGCCGCCTTCGGCAACGGCGAGGGCTATCTGGAAAAGATGATCCTGCGCGCCCGCCACGTCGAGGTGCAGTTGCTCGGCGACAGCCACGGCGGGCTTTACCACCTGTATGAGCGCGACTGCACCGTGCAGCGCCGCAACCAGAAGGTCGTCGAGCGCGCACCCGCCCCCTACCTGACCGAGGACCAGCGGGCCGAGGTCTGCGGGCTGGCGCTGAAGATCGGGCAGGCCGTCGGCTACCGCAACGCGGGCACGGTCGAGTTCCTGATGGATATGGACTCGCAGCAGTTCTACTTCATCGAGGTGAACCCCCGCGTCCAGGTCGAGCATACGGTGACCGAGGAGGTCACGGGCATCGACATCGTGCAGGCCCAGATCCGCATCGCCGAAGGCGCGACGCTGGCCGAGGCGACCGGCCACGCCTCGCAGGCGGACGTGACGCTCTCGGGCCATGCGATCCAGTGCCGCGTGACGACCGAGGACCCGCAGAACAACTTCATCCCCGACTATGGCCGCATCACCGCCTATCGCTCGGCCACCGGCAACGGCATCCGTCTGGACGGCGGCACGGCCTATGCGGGCGCGGTCATCACCCGCTACTACGATTCGCTGCTGGTGAAGGTCACCGCCTGGGCGCAGACGCCCGAGGCCGCGATCCGCCGCATGGACCGGGCTCTGCGCGAGTTCCGGGTGCGGGGCGTTTCGACCAACATCGACTTCGTCATCAACCTTCTGAAGCATCCGGTCTTCCTGTCGGACCAGGCGACGACCAAGTTCATCGACACGACGCCCGAGCTGTTCGACTTCTCGCCCCGGCAGGACCGGGCGACGAAGATCCTGACCTACCTCGCCGACATCAGCGTGAACGGGCATCCCGAGACCAAGGGCCGCCCGCGCCCCGCCGAGGCGAAGCTGCCCGTCCCCCCTGCCCCGCGGCAGGAGCCGCCCGAGGGCACGCGGCAGCTCCTCGACCGCGAGGGGCCGCAGGGCGTGGTGGACTGGCTGTCCCGCCAGCAGCGGCTTCTGCTGAGCGACACCACCATGCGCGACGGGCACCAGTCGCTGCTGGCGACGCGGATGCGGTCCATCGACATGATCCGGGTGGCGCCGACATACGCGGCGAACCTGCCGGGGCTCTTCTCGGTCGAATGCTGGGGCGGGGCGACCTTCGACGTGGCCTACCGCTTCCTGCAGGAATGCCCCTGGCAGCGGCTGCGCGACATCCGGGCGGCCATGCCCAACATCATGACGCAGATGCTGCTGCGCGCCAGTAACGGCGTAGGCTACACCAACTATCCCGACAACGTGGTGCAGAGCTTCGTGGCCCAGGCCGCGAAATCCGGCGTGGACGTCTTCCGCGTCTTCGACTCGCTCAACTGGGTCGAGAACATGCGCGTGGCGATGGATGCCGTGGTGGATTCGGGCAAGCTCTGCGAGGCCGCGATCTGTTATACCGGCGACCTCATGGACCCCGAGCGGTCCAAGTATGACCTTGGCTATTACGTCGACATGGGGCGGCAGCTGCGGGACGCCGGCGCCCATGTGCTCGGCGTCAAGGACATGGCGGGGCTCTTGAAGCCCGCCGCCGCGCGCGTGCTGTTCAAGGCGCTGCACGAGGACGTCGGCCTGCCCATCCACTTCCACACCCATGACACCAGCGGCATCGCGGGGGCCACGGTGCTGGCGGCGGCCGAATCGGGCGTGGCGATCGTGGATGCGGCGATGGACGCCTTTTCCGGCGGCACCTCGCAGCCCTGCCTCGGGTCCATCGTCGAGGCGCTGGACGGGACCGAGCGCGACACCGGTCTGGATATCGGCGCGATCCGCGAAATCTCGAACTACTGGGAACGGGTGCGCGACCAGTATTGCGCCTTCGAGGCGGGCGGCCGCGCCCCGGCGTCGGAGGTCTACCTGCACGAAATGCCGGGCGGGCAGTTCACCAACCTCAAGGCGCAGGCGCGCTCGCTGGGGCTCGAGGACCGCTGGCACCAGGTGGCCGAGACCTATGCCGAGGTGAACCGGATGTTCGGCGACATCGTCAAGGTCACGCCCTCGTCCAAGGTCGTGGGCGACATGGCGCTGATGATGGTGGCCCAAGGGCTGACGCGGGCGCAGGTCGAGGACCCCGCCGTCGAGGTCGCCTTCCCCGATTCGGTCGTGGACATGATGCGCGGCAACCTCGGCCAGCCCCCCGGCGGCTGGCCCGAGGCGCTGCAAAGGAAGGTCCTGAAGGGCGAGACCCCCATCACCGAGCGGCCCGGCGCCCTGATGGCGCCCGTGGACCTGCAAGCCGCCCGCGCCGAGGTGCAGGCGAAGCTGGACACGGACCTCGACGACGAGGACTTCAACGGCTGGCTGATGTATCCCAAGGTCTTCAGCGACTACGCGGAACGGCACAAGGTCTATGGCCCTGTCCGGACCCTGCCCACCCCCGCCTTCTTCTACGGGATGGAGCCGGGCGAGGAGATCAGCGTCGAGATCGACCCCGGCAAGACACTGGAGATCCGCCTGCAGACCATCGGCGACACCGACGACGCGGGCGAGGTGCGGGTGTTCTTCGAACTGAACGGCCAGCCCCGCACCGTGCGCGTGCCGAACCGTGGCGCCAAGGGGTTGACCGCCGCCCGGCCCAAGGCGGACGGGGCGAACCCCGGCCATCTCGGCGCGCCGATGCCGGGTGTGGTGGCGACGGTGGCCGCTCAGGCGGGGGCGAAGGTGCGCGCGGGCGACCTGCTGCTGACCATCGAGGCGATGAAGATGGAGACCGGCATCCACGCCGACCGCGAGGCCACCGTGAAGGCCGTCCATGTGGCGCCGGGACAGCAGATCGACGCCAAGGACCTGCTGGTCGAGCTGGAGTGACAGAGGCCGCGCCGCCCCGGGGCGGCGCGCCCGATCACGCCGTTTTCACAAGGCTTTGGCCGCCTTCACGCAGGCGTGGGGGGAACGCGGCGGGGATTTGGTGGTTCATTCCCGGACAGCCCGCCTCTTGCGGGCCGGAACTGCGCGGCGCCCTTGCCGCGCCTCGGGACATGGAGCCGCAATGCCTCGCACCTTTTTCCGCAATTCCACCGCGCTTGCCTTGGGCCTCGGCCTTGCCCTGCCGCATGCAAGCGGGGCACAGGCCCTGCCTGCCCCCGACGCCGCCCGGATCGCCCAGGCGCGGTCAGGCAACATGCCGGAACTGGCCCGGATGCTGGACGAGGAAATCCGCGCGGGCCTGAAGGCGGACGACCTGAACTGCCTGATGAACGCGCCGAAGCCCTGCCCCGAGGGCTCGCCCCTGTTCACGCCCAAGGGCATCGCCGTGCAGATGGTCGAGGACGGCAGCTTCGTCCTTGCGCCCGCGCCGCAGCAGGTGAAGCGCGTGGACGGCGAAGGCAGGCTGGTGCCGGCGGATGGCAAGCTTTACGGCGCGCCGAGGTCCGAGGCCGACCTGCCCGCCCCCGTGCGGGTGGCGCAGGCGGACGGGGCGACGGCGACCGACGCCGTGCCGCTGCCTGACGCTGCGGCTGAAGATAACGCAAGCGCCGATGCAGCGGCGGCCGATGCAGCGGCGGCCGATGCAGCGGCTGCCGCCGCCGCGGCCGAAGCGGATGCACCGGTCATGGCCGAAGAGCCGGCCGCCGAAGCGCCCGCCCCCGAACCCGTGGCAGAGGCCGCGCCGGAGCCCGAACCCGAGGCTGCTGCGCCGGCGGAAGCTCCGGCAGCGGCGGAAGAGCCTGCAGCCGGTGCCGAAGAGCCGGCCGTCGAAGCTGCCGCCCCCGAGGACACGGCGGAAGCCTCTGCAGCGGCACCCGAACCTGCCGAGGCACCGGTCGTGGAGGCAGAGCCCGCTGCCGAGCCGCCCGCGCAGGCGGCCGAAGCCGAACCTGAGGACAGGGCCGAAGCACAGCCGGAGGCCGCACCCAAACCCGCCGAAGCGCCGGTCGTCGCGGCCGAGCCTGCCGCCGAGACGCCTGCACAGGCAGCCGAAGAAGCTGCGGCGTCCCCCGAGGCGCCGACGCCTGCCCCGCAGGCACAGGCCGCCCCAGAGACAAGCGAGCCCGCCGCGGCGGCCGAAGCTCCGGCCGCTGCAGATGCGCCGTCCGAGGCCGACCTGGCCCGCGCGCTGGCCGAACGCAGCGAAGGCGAGGCCAGCACCGACGCGGCCCCTGCCGCGGAAAGCGGCGCGGCGGCTTCGGCGGCAAGTGCCGACAGGGACGCAGGCGCAGCACCTGCGACCGAGGCGACCAGCCCGGCCGAGGCAACCGGACAGGCTGCAGCGGAAAGCGCCGCCACCGGAGGCACCGCCACGGCCCCGATCGTCGAGGGCACCGTTTCGGAAGGATCGGCCCCTGCGGCTGAAGCGGCGGCCGGAGCCGCCGCGACGGCTGCCCCAGCGGCAGAAGACGCAGCCCCGGTCGTCACGGAAGGCGCGGCAGCGACGCCGACCGCCCCCACCGACGAGGAGCTTGCCGCCGCCCTCGCCGGCGCGCGCGAGGTTCCCGAGGCCGAGGCACGCCCGACCGACGCCGCCCGCGAGGCCGCCGCGGCGGCAGCCGCCCCGGCCGCCGCCGCGCTGGCCGAGACGGCCGCGCCGGTCACGACCTCGGACACGCGGCAGGTGACCGAGGAAACCTCGCGCAGCGCGACCGAGGACTTCCTGACCGACGTGCGCGGGGCGCTGCGCCAGGGCGACATCCCCGTGGTGGGGGGCACGCAGGGCGCGACCGCCCCGGTGGTCGTCGGCGCGGACGGACAGCCCGTCACAACGGACGATGCGCAGGCAGAGGCGCGCGACAGTGACGATGACCGCAGCAACCTGGAAAACGTGCTGCGCCAGGCGGTGCTGCCGGCGCTTGCCGGGCTTGCCGTGGGGCAGCTTCTGTCGAACAACCGCCAGGTGGAACTCAACACCGGGGACCGCGTCGTCGTGACCCGGCCCGATGGCAGCCAGGAGATCATCAAGGACGACAACGCCCTGCTGCTGCGTCCCGGCTCGACCGTGCAGACCGAGGAATATGCCGACGGCTCGACCCGGACCATTGTCACGCGCGAGGACGGCAGCCAGGTCGTAACGATCCGCGACGCCGACCTGCGCGTGCTGCGCCGGACGCTGGTGCAGCCGAACGGCACCACCACCGCGCTGATCGACGAAACGGCGCAGGTCGCGCCCGTGGACGTGGCAAGCCTGCCCCCGCCCGCGCGACCGGTCGTGGTCGCCCCCGGCCAGCAGCTGTCCGAGGATGCCCTGCGCGAGGCGCTGCGGCGCGAAACGCAGGTGGACCGGACCTTCACCTTGGGCCAGATCCGCAACATCCCCGAGGTGCGCGCCCTGGTCGCCCCCGTGGACATCCAGGCGATCACCTTCGATACCGGTTCGGCCGCGATCAAGCCGGACCAGGCGCAGGCGCTGGCCTCGCTGGGGCGCGTGATTGCGGACAGCGTGCGGCAGAACCCCTCGGAAATCTATCTGATCGAGGGGCACACCGACACGGTGGGCGCGGATGCCATGAACCTGGCGTTGTCGGACCGCCGGGCCGAGTCGGTCGCCTTGGCCCTGACCGAATTCTTCGGCGTGCCGCCGGAAAACATGGTGGTGCAGGGTTATGGCGAGCAGTTCCTGAAGGTGCCGCAGGAAGGCGACATCCGCGCCAACCGCCGCGCCTCGGTGCGCCGGATCACCGACCTGCTGGCACGGAGCTGAGGGAGAGGCAGTTCTGGCTCCGCACCCTTGGATACTTGGATCAGACGAAAAGACCGGGGGTTTCCCGGTCTTTTCCCTTTGCGTCAGTCCTTCCGCTGCCAGACGATCCGGAAGGCGTCGTTCGCCGCCAGCGCCGCCGCGGCCGCGCGCAGGTCGAAGCCCGGCAGGGCCGCGAAGGCGTCGGCCAAGGCGGCCGCGCCCGCCGCCTCGACCGGGATCAGCAGCGCCTCGCCCGCTTGCGTCCGCAGCCGCCAATGGGCGTGGCCTTCCAACCGGATCAGGCGGATCTGGGACAGGTCGCGCAGCGCGATCTCTCCGCCCAGGGCGCGCGCGCCGTAGTAGCGGATCGCGCCCTCCTCGACCTCGACCAGCCCCGGCGCGCCGACAGGGGCGGCAAAGCGGCGACGGCGCCAGGCGCCCAGTCCCCAGAGGACGGCGAAGGCGAGGATCGCCCCGCCCAGCGGCCGGAAGAACAACCCGCCCTGCGCAAAGACCCGGAGGCCGAAGGCGCCGGTCAGCGCGGCGGCCCCCAATTCGCGCCAGGGCTTGAAGCGGGCGACCAGCTCGGGGCGGATCACGCCCGCCTCACAGCGCCAGGCTCATGTCGCGGTGAGGAATGCCCGCGTCGTCGTATTCCGGGCCATGGACGGTGAAGCCCAGCCGCTCGTAGAAGCCGATGGCATGGGTCTGCGCGCCCAGCTTCGCCCTGGTGACGCCGCGCGCGCGCAGTTCGTCCAGCGCGGCGCGCATCAGGGCCGCGCCCGCCCCCGTGCCCCGCAGTTCGGGCAGGATCGCGACGCGGCCGATCTTGGCGGTCTCGCCCTCGATCAGCAGGCGGGCGGTGCCGACGGGGCGGCCGTCCTGCGTCGCCAGCAGGTGCACGGCGGTGGCGTCGAGATCGTCCAGCTCCAGTTCCTCGGGAACGTTCTGTTCCTCGATGAAGACGCGGCGGCGGATCGCGGCACAGGCGGGGAAATCGTCGGTGACGGTGATCTTCATGCGAAATACCGCTGCAGGATGGACTGGTAGATGGCTTTCAACTGGTGGACCTGAAGGGCGGGGACGCGCTCGTCCACTTGGTGCATGTAGGCACCGACAAGGCCGAACTCGACCACCGGGCAGTGGTCCTTGACGAAGCGGGCGTCCGATGTGCCGCCCGAGGTGGAAAGGACCGGGACGCGGCCGGTGTGCTCGGTCACGACTCCCGCCACCAAGTCCACGAAGGGACCGGGCTCGGTCACGAAGGATTCGCCGCTGACCGTGACGGCAAGGGCGATGCGGACGCCGGTCTCGGCCTCGACCGCTGCCGCGCGTTCGCGCAGCATGGCGGTCAGGCTGTCACCGGTATGGGCGTCGTTGAAGCGGATGTTGACGGTCGCGGTCGCCCGTTCGGGGATGACGTTCGAGGCCGGGTTGCCGCAGTCGATGGTCGTGACCTGCAGCCCCGAAGGGTCGAAATGCGCCATCCCCTCGTCCAGCGGCCGGGCGGTCAGGTCCCCCAGCAGCCGGACCAGCGCGTGCAGGGGATTGAGCGCGCGATGGGGATAGGCCGCATGGCCTTGGCGGCCGGTGGCGGTGATCTGCGCGGTCAGGCTGCCCCGGCGGCCGATCTTGATCATCTCGCCCATCACCTCGGGGTTCGAGGGCTCGCCGACGATGCAGACGTCCATCCGCTCGCCCGCTTGCGCCATCCAGTCGAGGATGGCGCGGGTGCCGTCGCGGGACGGCCCTTCCTCGTCGCCGGTGACCGTCAGGATCACGGCGCCGTCGGGGGGCGTCTCGGTCACGAAATCCACCGCCGCCGCGACAAAGGCGGCCACGCCCGACTTCATGTCGGTGGCGCCCCGGCCCCAGATCATCCCGTCCGCCAGCGCGCCGGAAAAGGGCGGATGGGTCCAGCTGGCCGGATCGCCGGGGGGCACCACGTCCACATGACCGTTGAAGCCGAAGCTGCGCGCACCCTTGGCTCCCCAGCGCGCGTAAAGGTTCGGCACGCCGTTCCGGTCCACCCGGCGACAGTCGAATCCGGCAGGCTCCAGCACCTCCTGCAGCAGGTCCAGCGCCGGGCCGGCCTCGGGGGTGACCGACGCGCAGCGGATCAGGCGGGCGGTCAGAAGGGCGGGATCGGTCATGACATCACCTCTATCCCCCGGCGGATCAGGTTCAGCGAGGTCAGCGCCAGCAGCACCAGGGTCCAGCGCCGGAACTGCGCCAGGTCCATCCGGTCCTGCAGCCAGAAGCCCAGCTGCATCCCGGCGAAGGCGGGGATCACCATCAGCAGGGACAGCGGCAGCGTCTGTGCGTTCAGCACGCCCGAGGCAAGATGCGCCACCGTCAATGCGGCCCCTCCCAGAAGGAAAACGACGCCCTGCACCCGGATCTGTTCCAGCTTTGGGGCGCCGATGGACAGCAGATAGACGATCAGCGGCGGCCCCCAGATGCCGGACACCCCGCCGTAAAGCCCGCCGATGATGCCGCTGGTGACCTCGGCCCGGCGACGGTGGTGGATCGGCAGGGCCATCGGGCGGCCCGACAGCTGCCACAGCGCGAAGCCGAGGATCGGCACCCCCAGCGCGAGATACATCAGCGGCTGGGGGATCACCCGCGCGAAGGGGGCCGAGACGAACATGAAGACCGCCACCATCGCGATATGCCAGCGATAGTCGCGCGCCGTCCCCCAGGCCGCGCCCATGCCCTGCCGCGTCGCCTGCTGCACGTTCGTCAGCAGCACGGGCAGGATCATCAGCCCCAAGGCCACCTGCGTGGGAAGAAACGAGCCCAGCGCCGACATCAGGATGATCGGCATGGCAAAGCCGATCGCGCCCTTGATGGTGCCCGCCCCGAAGGTGATGGCGGAAACAAGCAGAAGCGTCTGGGGGTCGAGGCCGAACATGGCGCGGACCCTGCCCCCGCGCAGGCGTGGCGGCAAGAGGTGGCCGCAGGGACAGGCTTTCTGAGGGCGGCCATCGCCCGCGCGCGCAACGAAGCTGCGCACAAGACTGCGCCTGCGCAGCATAGTTGCGCTGCACCTGCGAAAGGGCTAGGCAGAGTCGAGCCCCTTCTCGCAGGAACAGCCCCATGCTTGACGCCCGCGCCACCCTTTCCCCTGCCGACGCGCAGACCCTTGTCCCGGAACTCGACGCGCTTCTCGCCCGCGCGACCGAGGCGCTGCGGGCGCGGGTGGGCGGCGGCAGGATCGACTCGGCCGCTCTGGAAACCGAACAGCACGCGGCCCATGCGCTGTCCTGGCTGGCGACCTATGTCGAGTCGCTCAAGCAGCTGTCGGCCTGGGCCGGGCGGCTGGGCGAGGGGTTCGGCGAGATCGAGGCGCTGATCCTGCAGATTGGCTTCGGCGAATACCTGACGCAGATCGCCGGCGGCATCCCCATGAGCCAGACCGAGTTCGCGCGGCTCTCGGACCTCGGGATCGACTGGCAGCCCTCGGACGCGGCCCGCGCGGCGATGGGGGGCAACAGCCCGCAGGCGCGCGCGCGGCTGGTCGCGCTGATGCAGGACAACGTCGGCCGGGCGACGGTCGGGGCCACCGGCCTTGACGAAGACCTGGAGATGATCCGCGACCAGTTCCGCCGCTATGCCGACGACCGGGTGATCCCCAACGCCCATGAATGGCACCTGAAGGACGAGCTGATCCCGATGGAGGTCATCAACGAACTCGCCGAACTGGGCGTCTTCGGCCTGACCATCCCCGAAGAGTTCGGGGGCCTCGGCCTGTCCAAGGCCTCCATGGTCGTGGTCTCGGAAGAACTGTCGCGCGGCTATATCGGCGTGGGCTCGCTGGGCACCCGCTCCGAAATCGCGGCCGAACTGATCCTTGTCGGCGGCACGCCCGAGCAGAAGGAACAGTGGCTGCCGAAGCTCGCCAGCGGCGAGATCCTGCCCACCGCCGTCTTCACCGAGCCCAACACCGGCTCGGACCTGGGCTCCCTGCGGACCCGCGCCGTTCGGACCGAGGAAGGTTGGGAGATCACCGGCAACAAGACCTGGATCACCCATGCCGCCCGCACCCATGTGATGACACTGCTAGCGCGGACCGAGCCCGACACGACCGACTGGCGCGGGCTGTCGATGTTCCTGGCCGAGAAGACCCCCGGCACCGACGCGGACCCCTTCCCCACCCCCGGCATGACGGGCGGCGAGATCGAGGTGCTCGGCTATCGCGGCATGAAGGAATACGAGCTCGGCTTCGACGGCTTCAAGGTCAAGGCCGAGAACCTGCTGGGCGGCCAGCCGGGCCAGGGCTTCAAGCAACTGATGCAGACCTTTGAATCCGCCCGCATCCAGACGGCCGCCCGCGCCGTGGGCGTCGCGCAGTCGGCGCTGGAACTGGGGATGCAGTATGCGATCGACCGCAAGCAGTTCGGCAAGTCGCTGATCGAGTTTCCCCGCGTCGCCGACAAGCTGGCGCTGACGGCGGTGGAGATCATGATCGCCCGCCAGCTGACCTATCACTCGGCCTGGCAGAAGGACCACGACAAGCGCTGCGACCTGGAGGCGGGCATGGCCAAGCTGCTGGGCGCCCGCGTGGCCTGGGCCGCCGCCGACAATGCCCTGCAGATCCACGGCGGCAACGGCTTCGCGCTGGAATACACGATCAGCCGGGTGCTCTGCGACGCGCGCATCCTCAACATCTTCGAGGGTGCGGCCGAGATCCAGGCGCAGGTGATCGCGCGGCGTCTGCTGGGCTGATCGCGTTGCCCGAATGGCACGACGGGCGCCGCTCGCGCCCCCGTGCATGGACATTATGGCAACCCGGTGGCAGGGCCGTGCGATATTCTCGTGAAGTCAAACACCTGTTCATCGGGGGAAGCCTTACATGATCTCCGCCCTGCGCATCGCCGCCGTTTCCGCAAGCCTCGCCACCTTGGCGGCCTGCGGCCCCGAGCCCCTGCCCGCCGACGGCACGGGCTTCGAGGGCGGCATTCCCTTCGGCACCTACACCATGGTCGGGTTCGGCCAAGAGGCCGTGCCCACGCGCGATTCCCGCATCCGCCTGACGCCCGGCCAGATCACCGGCAACGGGCCGTGCAACACCTTTGCCGCGACCAACGCCGCGACCCTTCCCCAGATCAGCGTCAGCGTGATGAACTGGACCGACAATCCCTGCGGCCACAAGGGCTTCGAGGGCCGCTTCCTCGAGGCCGTGACCCAGGCATCCGAGGCCGAATGGTCGGGTGGCGTGCTGAAGATCAAGAGCCCGCTGGGCTGGATGACGCTGGAACGCTCGGGGAACTGAGCCTTCTCAGGGCCGCCCCTCTGGGTGGCCCTTGTCATTGGGTGCAGCGGTCAGCCGCGCCACCAGCCGTGCGCGGGCGGCGGGCAAGGGCCGGCCCACCTGTGCCTCGGCCAGCCGCGTGGTCAGAAAGTGCCCGGTCAGCGCGAAACCGGCGGCAAGACCGCCTTCCGCTTCCGGCCCGCCCAGAATGCCCGGCAAGGGAAGCAGCCGCGCCGCCCACTCTCCCGCCGCCTCGGCCGTCACTGCATGGCCGGTCCTGGGCGAAACATACATCAGCCCCTCGCGTGCGCCGCTGACCGCACAGCGATCCAACGACAGACCGAAGCCCAGTTCGTCCAGCAGCAGAAGCTCCCAACGAAGATACTGCTCTGTCCAGGGCGGCAAGTGAGTTTCTTCTTCGTGGAAATATCCTCGGGGCTTCCGAGCGCCCGGGAAACGGTCCGGTGGACCGTTTTCAGCGAGGAAGGCCGCGGTAGCGGCAAGGGGGGCAGACAGCCCCCCGGCTCCGGCAGTGCCGCCAGCGCCCCCTCCGCTGCCCCCTTCCATCGCGTCCAGCAAGCCTTCCGTCGCATCGACCAGCCGTGGATGCGGGTCGCGCTCGGGCAGGGCCCAGGCGATTAGCGCCGTCACCGCGTTCAGGCCCGCCAAGGCGTCCGCATCCGCCATCAGCCCCGCGCGCGTCCGCCCCGGCTCGACCGTGAAGCTGCCCAGCTGGTCGTCAAGCCGCGCCCGCCAGCGCAGGGACAACCTGTTGCCGGGCTGAAGGATGGCCGCGCGCCGCACGCTCGCGCCGCCCGGCACGACGCCCGAGATCAGCCCCAGCTCGCGCGTCAGCGTGGTCAGGATCACCGCGTGCTCGCCATGCCGGCGCCGCGCGATCGCCGTTCCCTCGCCCTGCCATTCCATCCGGCTTCCTTTCCCGCGCCCGCTGGCGCAAGTTGCGCCGCATTATCGAACGAACGAAAGGGACCCGTCGATGCTGAAACCGTGGATCGAGGCTCAGGCGCGGCTGGTCGAGGTCGCCGCAGGCCGTGCGCCCGCCGACATGGTGATCCGAGGCGGCCAATGGGTCAACGTCCACACGCGCGAGGTCCTGCCCGGCCAGGACATCGCCATTGCGGACGGCCGCATCGCCTGCGTCCTGCCCGACGCCTCGGCCAACATCGGCCCCGAGACGCAGGTGATCGAGGCGAACGGGCGCTACATGGTCCCCGGCTTCATCGACGCCCACATGCACGTGGAATCGGGGATGCTGACGCCTGCGGGCTTTGCGGCAGCGGTGATCCCCCACGGCACGACCACGATCCTGCACGACCCGCACGAGATCGCCAACGTCATGGGGCTGGAAGGCGTGCGGCTCATGCGCGACGAAAGCCTGATCCAGCCGATCACCATGCTGACCCAGATGCCAAGCTGCGCCCCCTCGGCGCCTGGGCTGGAAACCACGGGTCATCCAATCACGGCGGGAGAGGTCGCGCAGGCCATGGGCTGGGACGGCATCGTGGGCCTGGGCGAGATGATGAACTTCCCCGCCGTCTCGGCCGGGGACCCCGCGATGCTGTCCGAGATCGCCGCCACCCGCGGCGCCGGCAAGACGGTCGGCGGCCATTACGCGAGCCCCGACCTCGGCCGCGCCTTCTCGGCCTATGTCGCGGGCGGCGCCGCCGACGACCACGAGACGGTGGCCGAGGCGCAGGCCATCGCCCGCGTGCGCCAGGGCATGGGCGCGATGCTGCGGCTGGGGTCCGCATGGCACGACGTCCAGGCGCAGATCACGGCGATCACGGAACGCGGCCTCGACCCCTCGGGCTTCATGCTCTGCACCGACGACTCGCACGCGGGGACGCTGGTCCATGACGGGCACATGGATCGGGTGGTGCGCCATGCCATTGAGTGCGGCTGCGATCCGCTGGTCGCGATCCAGATGGCGACCATCAACACCGCCCGGCATTTCGGGCTGGAACGGGAACTCGGGTCGATCACGCCCGGACGCAGGGCAGACGTGATCCTGACCTCGGACCTGCGGACGCTGCCCGTCGAGACGGTCGTGGCGCAGGGCCGGCTGGTGGCGGAAGAAAGCCGCCTGCTGGTGGACTGCCCGCTGATCGAGTGGCCCGAGGCGGCGCGGAACTCGGTCCATCTCGGCCGGGCGCTGACCGCCACCGACTTCCGCGTGCCCGCCGAAGGCACCGAGGCCGAGGTCCGCGTGATCGGCGTCATCGAGAACCAGGCCCCCACCCGCGCCCTGACCGCGACCCTGCCCGTCCGCGACAGCGAGGTGATCCCCGAGGGCGTCGAGCGCATCGCGCTGGTCGAACGCCACAAGGGCACCGGCGGCGTGGTCAATGCCTTTGTTTCGGGCTTCGGCTTTCAGGGCCGCATGGCCGTCGCTTCGACGGTCGCCCATGACAGCCACCACATGATCGTCGTCGGCACCTGCGGCGAGAACATGGCCGCGGCCTCGGCCCGGCTGGCCGAGCTTGGCGGCGGCATTACCGTCTTCCGCGACGGGGCGGAACTGGCCCATGTCGCCCTGCCCATCGCCGGGCTGATGTCCGACCGTCCTGCGCCCGAAGTCGCCGAGGCCGCCAAGGCCGTCAACCGCGCCATCCGCGACTGCGGCTGCACGCTGAACAACGCGATCATGCAGCATGTGCTGCTGGCGCTGGTGGTGATCCCCGAATTGCGGATCTCGGACCTGGGGCTGGTGGACGTGACCCGGTTCGAGATCTGCGACGTGGTGATCGCATCGCGATAGCAATGGGTATCTGGGTCAGGAAGAACCTCAGGGGAGCATGAGGGCGCCATCCTCGGCCAGAGGCCAGAAGGGGTTGTGCGCGATCTCCCAGACATGGCCATCAGGGTCGGCAAAGTAGCCGGAGGTGCCGCCCCATGCCGCCTTCTCGGGCCGCTTGAGGCAGGTGGCTCCGGCCTCAAGCGCGGACTGGAAAGCCGCCTCGACCTCAGCCACGTCGCGGCAGTTGTGGGCCAGCGTCGCGGCGCCGGTCCCGAGTTCGGCTTTCGCGCGGCGCTGGTCCTCGGCCAGGTCGTCCAGGGCGAACAGTGCCAGCGCAAGGCCGGGCATCTGGAACAGAGCCAGTCCCTCGGGCGCGCCTGGATGCGGGGTCCAGCCCCAGTCGCAATAAAAGCGGCGGGCGCGGGAAAGGTCCGCCACGCCGAGCGTAATCAGGCTGATGCGGTTGCGCGGCAGGGTCATGCACACCTCCCCTTGGTCCAAGGCACCGCCTCGCACCGGAGGCTGGCGCGGTGCGGCGCGGCCTCAGCCCTCGTCCGTCAGGGTCGAGGCCTCGCCTTCGCGCTCAACGTGAAGGAAGCGGGCCCGGCCGTCCAGCGCGGCGAACAGCTCGCGCCCCGTGCCGGTGAGGAAGGCCTGCGCCGGCAGCGCGGTGATCTCGTCATACAGCGCGGCGCGGCGGCCCGCGTCCAGATGCGCGGCAACCTCGTCCAGAAGAACGACGGGGCGCTCGGGCGCCAGCGCGCGGGCGTTGGCGAGGATCAGTGACAGCAGAAGCGCCTTCTGCTCTCCGGTCGAACTCAACGCGGCGGGCATGTCCTGCGGGCCCCAGCTTGCGCCGAGATCGGCGCGGTGGGGACCGGTCAGCGTCCGGCCCGCCGCCATGTCGCGGTGTCGCATCGCGGCCAGTCGGGCGGCGATGCTGTCCGCATCCGCATCATCGGCCTCGCCGTCGCCCGCCAGCAGCACGAGCCGCGCCGAGGGGAAGCTGGTCTCGGCCCCGGCCTGCGCCTGCATGATCCGGGCCAGCGCCTCCTGCCGGTTGCGGGTGATCGCGGCGCCCGCCTCGGCCATCCGCGCTTCAAGCACGCGATACCAGCGCTCGTCGCGCACATCGTCCCGCAGCAGGCGGTTGCGGTCGCGCATCGCCTTTTCATAGGCGAGCGCCTCCTCCGCGTGCCCCGGCGCGAAGCTGAGCGTCAGGCGGTCGAGGAAACGCCGCCGTACCTCGGGCGCGTCGGTCCACAGCCGGTCCATCGTGGGCGTCAGCCAGATCAGCCGCAGCAGCGCCCCCAAGGCGACCTGCGGCGCGGGCTTGTCGTCGATGGTGACCTGGCGTCCCTCGCCCGGCGCCGCGCCGGTTTCGACCGCATGGTCGTCGATGGTCGCCCGGATGCGCCAGCCCGCGTCAGGCCCGCGCCGTGCCTGGTCCTGGGGGGCGACGCTGCGCATCCCGCGACCCGGCGACAGCATCGACAGGGCTTCCAGGATGTTGGTCTTGCCCGCGCCGTTCGGGCCGAAGATGGCGACCGGCCGCGCGTCCAGCTCCAGCGCCAGCCGCGGCCAGGACCGGAACTGCGCCAGAGCCAGATGGCTCAGCGTCACACGCGCATCGGCATGACGACATAAACGGCGGATTCGTCCCCGCCTTCGCGGATCAGCGCCGCGTCGCCCGAGCCGTTGAACAGGAAGACGGCGTTCTCGCGGTCGATCTGGGCCGCGATCTCCTGCAGGTACTTGGCGTTGAAGCCGATCTCCAGCGGCTCGTCGGCATAGGCCACGGCCAGTTCCTCGTCGGCCGCGCCCGCGTCGGGGGCGTTCACCGACAGGATCAGGCGGTCCTCGTCCAGGGCCAGCTTCACCGCGCGCGAACGTTCGCTGCTGACGGTCGCCACGCGGTCCACGGCGCGGGCGAAATCGGCGGCATCCACCTCCAGCCGGCGGGTGTTCCCGCGCGGGATCACGCGGGTATAGTCCGGGAAGGTGCCGTCGATCACCTTCGAGGTCAGGGTGATGGTCGGATTGGCAAAGCGCACCTTGGTTTCGCTGATCGAGACGGCAATCTCCGCCTCGTCGTCGTCCAGCAGCTTCTTCAGCTCGGCCACGGTCTTGCGGGGCACGATCACGCCCGGCATCGCCTCGGCCCCTTCGGGCAGGGGCGCGTCGATCCGGGCAAGGCGGTGGCCGTCGGTCGCCACGCAGCGCAGGGTGCGCCCGCCCTCGCCATCCGCGACATGCATGTAGACGCCGTTCAGGTAGTAGCGCGTTTCCTCGGTCGAGATCGCGAAGCGCGACTTGTCGAAGAGCCGCCGCAGCACCGGTGCGGGCGCGGTGAAGTTCGCCGTGTATTCGGTCGAGGCCATGACCGGGAAATCCTCGCGCGGCAGCGTGGCGAGGTTGAAGTTCGCCCGTCCCGCCTGAACGCTGACCCGGCCCGAATCCGCGTCAAAGGCGATGTTGACCAGCGCCCCATCGGGCAGCTTGCGGGCGATATCGTTCAGCAGCGCCGCGCTGACGGTGGTGGCGCCGGGACGTTCCACGGTGGCGGGCGCGCGGTCCACGACCTCGGTGTCGAGATCGGTGGCGCGGAAGCTGACGCCCTCGGGCGTGGCCTCGATCAGCACGTTGGACAGGATCGGGATGGTGTTGCGGCGTTCCACGACCGACTGGGCCTGCGACACGGCCTTGTTCAGAACCGCCTTTTCGATCGAGAATTTCATGGCGTCCTTGCCCCTTTGGTCGCGAAAGCCGCCCCGAAGGGCGGCGCGCTCAGTTTCGTCAATGTTCGTCGGCGGTCAAGCGCCCGTGAAGACTCAGGCTTCCAGCGAGCGGCGCAGCAGGTCGATGTCCTCGGCGAGGCTGCGGTCTTCGGTGCGCAGTTCCTCGATCTTGCGGATTCCGTGCATGATCGTGGTGTGGTCGCGCCCGCCGAAACGGCGACCGATTTCCGGCAGGCTGCGGCTGGTCATCTGCTTGGCCAGATACATGGCGATCTGGCGCGGCCGGGCCAGCGTGCGGACCCGCTTGGGGCCGACCAGGTCCGACAGGCGGATGTTGTAATGCTCGGCCACCTTGCGCTGGATCTCCTCGACCGTGACCTTGCGATCCGAGGCCCGCAGGATGTCGGTGAGGCACTCCTGGGTCATGTCCAGGTCGATCTCGCGCCCCATGAGGCTGGCGAAGGCAAACAGCCGCTGCAGCGCGCCTTCCAGCACGCGCACATTCGACGTGATGCGGTGGGCGAGGAATTCGAGCACCCCCTGCCCCAGCCGCAGGCCCGGATAGGTCAGGCGGAACTGTTCGGTCTTCGACTGCAGGATCGACAGGCGCAGCTCGTAATCCGTCGGGTGCAGGTCCACGATCAGCCCGCAGGAGAGGCGCGACTTGATCCTCTCCTCCATGTCCTTGATCTCGCCCGGCGCGCGGTCGGCCGAGATGACGATCTGCTTGCCCTGGTCCACCAGCGCATTGAAGGTGTGGAAGAATTCCTCCTGCGTGGAATCCTTGCCGGCGATGAACTGGACGTCGTCCACCATCAGCAGGTCCACGGTGCGGAACAGTTCCTTGAAGTCCATCACGGTGCGCTCGCGCAGCGCCTGGACGAAGCGGTACATGAACTGCTCGGCCGACAGATACAGGATGCGCGCCTGCGGGTCGCGGGTCTGCCGTTCATAGGCAATGGCGTGCATCAGGTGCGTCTTGCCCAGGCCCACGCCCCCGTAAAGGAACAACGGGTTGAAGGTGACATGCCCGCCCTCGGCCACACGGCGGGCGGCGGCATGGGCCAGCTCGTTGGGCTTGCCGACCACGAAGTTGTCGAAGGTGAAGCGCGCGTCCAGCGGCGCCGTCATCTCCTCGTCGCGCAGGGGCGCGCGAACCGGAGCGGGCGCAGCCGCAGCCGCAGCCGCCGTGGCGGGCATCGGGCTGGCCACCGCGCGCGGGATCGAGTCCACCGGGCGCAGCTCGGCCGGGCGGGTGTCCACGGCAGGAGAAGGCGCGGCAACGGTGAAGCTCAGCCGCTCGACCTCGGCGCCTTGGTGGACCAGCGCGTCAAGGATCGGGCGGGCATAATGGCGCGACACCCAGTCCGACAGGAAGCGCGTCGGGCAGGCGATGTCGGCCGATCCGCCGTCGATGGCGCGCAGGCTCAGCGGCGCCAGCCAGGTGACGTAGTTGTGGGTCCCGACCCGAGCTTCGAGTTCGGATCGTGCGCCCGTCCAAAGATCATCCATCCGAATCGTTCCTTTTCGTCCCCGAACCCCCGCCGGGAACGCCGGCAGGACACCGCGATCACGCCGCAACACAGGGATGAACAGGACAGGGACGCCACAGGCGAGCCTTTGGCGCGTCGGGCCGGTGGCCCCTTCTGTCTGTTCCGGGTCGGCCCGTCCCGGTGGCAGCCGGAAACGGACCCGTGGCGCGCCGGATCGGCCCGTGGCAGCGGGCCGCGGCATCGGCTGGCGCCTGCCCGGACCTGTGCTGGCAGCTGAAGGCCCGGGCGTTCATCCCCTGTTGCGACGTGAATCGCTTGGATCAAGCTAGCGGCAAGCCCCGGAGGCCCGCAACCGAACTATCGGCTTGACAGCCCCTTTGCCCGTCGAATCTGTGGCAGTCTTGCACCGCTTTTATGACGCGAGCAAAATCAATGACTTACAAGAAATGTTGACGCTGCGGCGCAGAATGACAAAGGGCGCCCCGAAGCTCCGGGACGCCCTTGCAAAGGCACGCGGAATGTGCCGGATCAGGCCTTCGACAGCGCCTTCACGCGGGCCGCCAGGCGCGAGATCTTGCGCGACGCGGTGTTCTTGTGGACCACGCCCTTGGTGACGCCGCGCATCAGTTCGGGCTGGGCCGCCTGCAGCGCCTGGGCCGCGACCTGCGCGTCGCCACCGGCGATCGCTTCCTCGACCTTGCGCAGGAAGGTGCGGATGCGCGAGCGGCGGGCCTTGTTGACGGCAGTGCGGCGCTCGGTCTGGCGGGCGCGCTTCTGGGATTGGGGCGTATTGGCCATGCTGGGGTCTTTCCTGGTCAGTTGCGTTCTATGATCGCGCAAAAGACCCAAGCCACCGCCCCTGCAAAGAGAGGCGGTCCTGTTTCATGCCTAAGCGGGCCCACGCGCATTTCAGCGCCCGCCTATAAACGCTGCGGGCGCGAAATGAAAGACCCGAATCAGCGGTCGCGGAACTGCGCTTCGCGCTTTTCGGCAAAGGCGCTCATGCCTTCCTTCTGGTCCTCGGTGGCGAACAGCGCGTGGAAGGCGCGGCGTTCGTACAGAAGCCCTTCGCGCAGCGTCGTCTCGTAGCTGCGGTTCACGGCCTCTTTCGCCACCATCGTGGCGATCGCCGACTTGGAGGCGATCTTCTTCGCCGCGCCCATCGCCTCGTCCAGCAGCTTGTCGGCGGGCACGACGCGGCTGACGAGGCCCGAGCGCTCGGCCTCGGCCGCGTCCATGAAGCGGCCCGTCAGGTTCATGTCCATGGCCTTCGACTTGCCGACAAAGCGCGTCAGCCGCTGCGTGCCGCCGATGCCCGCGATGACGCCCAGGTTGATCTCGGGCTGGCCGAACTTGGCGTTATCCGCGCAGATGATGAAGTCGCACATCATCGCAAGTTCGCAGCCCCCGCCCAGCGCATAGCCCGCGACGGCGGCGATGACCGGCTTGCGGACCCGCTGGATCACTTCGATCTCGGGACCGAAAAGATCGCCCGTCAGCACGTCCACATAGGATTTCGAGGCCATTTCCTTGATGTCGGCGCCTGCGGCAAAGGCCTTCTCGCTGCCGGTCAGGACGATGCAGCGCACGTCCGCGTCGGCGTCGGCGGCCTTCATGGCGGCGGCAAGCTCGGACACGAGCTGGCCACTCAGCGCGTTCAGCGCCTCGGGGCGGTTCAGCCGGATCAGGGCGACATGGTCGGTGATTTCGACGATCAGGGTCTGGTAGGCCATGGAAGCGGTTCCCCGGAGCGATTGAAGCGTGGCCCCCGGCTTAGCAAAGCGCGCGCGCCCCTTCCAGCGTCACCGCTGGCAGACCGGGCAATACCAGGTGGACCGCCCCCCCTGCACGATCCGCCGCAGCGTGCCGCCGCAGCCGTCCCGCAGGCAGGGCTGCCCCTCGCGGCCGTAGACGCGGAAACTGTGCTGGAAATAGCCAAGCTCGCCCGAGGTCTGGCGGTGGTCGCGCAGGGACGAGCCGCCCGCCTCGATCGCCTGCAGCAGCACCTCGCGGATGGCGGCGTGCAGGCGGGCGATGCGCTCGGACCCGATGCGGCCGGCGGGGCGGGTCGGGTGGATGCCCGCGCGGAACAGTGCCTCGCAGACATAGATGTTGCCCAGGCCCGCCACGATCCGCTGGTCCAGCAGCGCCGCCTTGATGGGAGTCCGCCGCCCGGCCAGGGCCGCCGCCAACCGCTCGGGCGTGGAATCCTCGTCCAAGGGTTCGGGGCCCAGGGCCGCCAGCAGCGGGTGGTCCTCGCCGCGTACGAAATCCACCGCGCCGAAGCGGCGGGCATCGTTCAGGGTGATGGTCGTGCCGTCCTCGGTCACCAGCACAAGGTGGTCGTGCCGGGGCAACACGGCAGGATCGTGGTGGAACCGGCCCAGCCCCTCGCCCTCGATCCGCACCCGGCCCGACATGCCCAGATGCAGCAGCAGGCTCGCATCGCGGTCGAGATCGGCGAGGATATACTTCGACCGCCGCCGCAGGTCCGTCACCCGCGCGCCCGTCAGCACCTGCACGAGGTCCGGCGGCATCGGCCAGCGCAGGTCGGGGCGGCGCTGGTCCACCCGGACAATGCGCCGCCCGACAAGGTGCGGCGCAAGACCGCGACGCACCGTTTCCACTTCCGGCAGTTCTGGCATTTCCCGCCCATCCGCTGCATGGTGCCGCCCTGACCGGCGACTGGATGTTCAGCTATGACCGAAGACTCCCCGAAACAATCCGAGGGGCACACCCATTTCGGCTTCCGCGACGTGCCCGAGGGCGAAAAGGCGGGAATGGTGCATGGCGTCTTCTCGCGCGTGGCGTCCAAGTACGACGTGATGAACGACCTGATGAGCGTGGGCATCCACCGCATCTGGAAGAACGCCATGATGGACTGGCTGGCCCCACGCGACGGGCAGCACCTGCTGGACGTGGCGGGCGGGACCGGCGACATCGCCTTCCGCTTCCTTCAGCGCGCCCCGGGGGCGCGGGTGACGGTCTGCGACATGACCGAGTCCATGCTGGTCGAGGGGCGCAAGCGCGCCGAGGCAGACCGTCTGGCCGACCGCCTCGCCTGGGTCACGGGCGACGCCATGGCCCTGCCCTTTGCCGACGAAAGCTTCGACCGCTACACGATCAGCTTCGGCATCCGCAACGTGACCCGCATCCCCGATGCGCTGGCCGAGGCCTTCCGCGTCCTGAAGCCCGGCGGCCGCCTGATGGTGCTGGAGTTCTCGCAGCTTCCCGTCCCCATGCTGCAATGGGCCTATGACCGTTATTCCTTCAACGTGATCCCGCCGCTCGGGCAACTGGTCGCGGGGGACCGCGACAGCTACCAGTATCTCGTGGAATCCATCCGCCGCTTCCCCGACCAGGAGACTTTCGCGGGGATGATCCGGGACGCGGGCTTCGCGCGGGTGCAGTACCGCAATCTCTCCATGGGCATCGCCGCGCTGCATTCGGGCTGGAAGATCTGAGATGCGCGGCCCTCACAACATCTGGCGCCTGATCCGCACGGGCGCGACCTTCCAGCGCACGGGCGCGATGGGCCAGGCGCTGGACGCCATGAACGCCCCACCCCGGCTGCGGGTCGCCGCCCGGCTGCTGGGCCTGCCCTTTGCCTGGCTCGGTTATCGCGGGGACCCGGCGCTGCCCCCCGTCACGCGGGCGATCACCGCGCTGGGTCCGGCCTATATCAAGTTCGGGCAGATTCTCTCGACCCGCCCCGACGTGGTCGGCGCCGAGATGGCGGGCCACCTGCGGATGCTGCAGGACAGTCTGCCGCCCTTCGCGACCCCGATCGCCCGCCTGCAGGTGCAGGAGGATCTGGGCGCTCCGGTCGAAACGCTGTTTTCCGAGTTCTCGGAACCCGTGGCCGCCGCCTCGATCGCGCAGGTCCACCGGGCGCGCCGCACCGACACGGGCGCCGAGGTCGCGGTCAAGGTGCTGCGGCCGGGGATCGCCGCCGCCTTCCGCCGCGACATCGACGCCTTCCACTTCGCTGCCGGCATGATCGAGCGGCTGTCCCCCTCCAGCCGCCGCCTGCGCCCGCGCGACGTGATCTCGCATTTCGAGTCCGTCGTGATGGGCGAGCTGGACCTGCGGCTCGAAGCGGCCTCGGCCTCGGAATTCGCCGAGAACACACGCGAGGACGCGGGCTTTTCCGTCCCTCACCCGCACTGGGACCTCAGCGGCCGGCGCGTGCTGACCAGCGACTGGGCCGAGGGCATCCCGATGGCCGACGTGCCCGCGATCCGCGCGGCGGGGCACGACACCTCGCGTCTGGCCGAGCGGCTGCTGCAGCTTTTCCTCAGCCATGCCCTGCGCGACGGCTTCTTCCACGCCGACATGCACCAGGGAAACCTGCGGATTGCGCCGAACGGCGACATTGTCGCCTTCGACTTCGGCATCATGGGCCAGATCGACGAATATACCCGCCGGGTTTATGCCGAGATCCTCTACGGCTTCATCCAGCGGGACTATCATCGCGTCGCCCGCGTCCACTTCGAGGCGGGCTACGTCCCCCCTGACCGCAACATGGCGCAGTTCGCCCGCGCCCTGCGCGCGGTGGGCGAGCCGATCTTCGGCGCCGACGCGAGCCGCATCTCGATGGCGAACCTGCTGGCCTATCTCTTCGAGGTGACCGAGCGCTTCGGCATGGCCACCCGGACCGAGCTGATCCTTCTGCAGCGCACCATGGTCGTGGTCGAGGGTGTGACCCGCACGCTCGACCCCCAGATCAACATCTGGGCCGCCGCGCGGCCGGTGGTCGAGCTTTACATCCGCGACAACCTCGGCCCCCGCGCCGCCCTGCGCGACGGGCTGAAGGTCGTCCAGGCGCTCGGCCGCCGAGGCCCCCTGCTGCCCGAGGTCGTGGACCGCCAGATCGACCGCTTGTCCCGTCCCGAGCCCGGCACAATCATCGTCGAAACGGCGGCACCCCGCTGGCCCTTGGCCATCAGCCTGCTGGCCGCAGGCGTCGTGCTGGGCGCGCTGCTGTCATGAGGATCAGAACCGCGCTTTCCACGCCAACTTTCGGACGGCGCTGAACTTGGGATCTCAAGGATGGCTGGCCCTGCGAACCAGCCTTTCGCGCCATTGCCCGAACGGCGCCAACCCAAGATGACCTGTTCCTGCTAGTTGCCCCTGCCCCCGTACTTGCCCCTGCCCTCTCCGTCCCTTCCTTCCGCCTCCTCACTTCTCCTTTGCCTCTTCTGCTCAAGCTCCCGGCTCTGCCCTTTCGGAGAGGAAGGCTGTCTGGACACAGACCGGTGTCATGAACGAGGGCGCGGCAGAAAGATGCACAGGCGCGGGCCTGTCGGGTGACACCCGCCTGCTTTATTGCTGCAAGACCGTCCGGCCCACTCGGATCAGGCCGGACTCAGGGCGGCGAAAAAAGAGGCGTGCGCGGTGCGGAGGTGCTGGACGGCACCCGCCCGCCTCTCTCCTGCAAGCTCGTCGGGCCAGGCAGGATCAGCCTGGGCCAGACGGACGCGCAGGCTCTGCCGGGAACTGCATGATGAAGCCACCTTTACCTGCGCTCGCAGCCTGCCTGCCCGCCGGACCCAGCCTGCAAAATCGCCGAAGACTTGCGTGCTCTTGCCGGCCTATGCCGCCCTCCCCCTCTTGTCCTGTCGTCTTCAACCCGACAACAGCACGAGCGCCGCATTGTAGGAGGACTGCGCGGGACTGACGGCTTGGGCGCGGACCAGGAACCGCTGGATCAGCTTCTCGACATTGGCCGGATCGGCGAAGACCGAAGGCGACTCGGAGCCGAAGAGCCTGCCGCTCCGCAGCTTCATCTCGGAAAGCTGGCGGTCGATCGGCAGTTTGCCGAAGTCGGTCCCAAGGCCCAGCGCGCCCTCGACCACCTTCCGCAGCGGCGCCGAGCCAAGGATATTGTACCATCGCGTATTGTCCGTCGCACTCGAGCCGGCCAGCACGCCGAGTTCACGCCTGGCACTCATGGCCAGGCGCAGGTTGCCATCGACCGTGCCCACGCGGCGCTCCAGTTCCGCCGACACATGACGCTCGGCGATCTCATCGGCCAGCTTGACCGACGGGCGCGCGCCCTCAGCAAAGCGGAACGCCTCGGCCATGGCGCGATAGCGCTTGTCGCCCAGCCGGTTCGCCAGGCTTTTCGGATCGTCCAGATCGGACTCCAGCACCTTGCGGATGAAGAAGCGGTTGCTCGCGTCCGTCTCAAGCCCGAAGGCGCTGAGCGTCGTGCGCAGCAGGCGGAAATCCGACACCAGTTCCTCGGCGCTGCCCACCTGGCCCAGCTTCGCGCGGACATGGGCCGTGTCGCGCGCCACCTGGGGATCGCGCGCGATCAGCGCCTTCTGCGTCTCGCCTGTTCTGGCGAGCAGCCGCCAGCCGGCGTAACCGCCCTGTCCGACAAGCGGCTGGAAGCTCATGTGATCTGCGCGAAGATCCGCGCCTCGCGTGGCATCAGGCTGCGCAACTGGCGCAGTGCGCGATACACATTGCCTGCAATCACGTCCTCGGCCGCAGCGCCCAGGGTCTCGCGGCTTTCGGGATCGTCGAACACCTGGACCAGCTGCTCGATCCCCCGCAGAAGATCGCGCTGACCTTGCGCGGGATCGGCATCCCCTGACAGAAGAAGCTGCGCATCATAGCACACCCGCGCCACCGGAGTCGCCACGTCATCAGGATGGATTGCATCCTTCAGCCGCAGGATGCTGGCGTTCGGGGTCTTGATCGAGATCCTGCAGCGGCGGTCGCCATTCTCGATCACCGCGCCGTTGATCAACAGGCGCTCGCCGGGTGCGAGCTTGAGAACCAGGCCCGTCATGCGGCAACCTCGCCGCGAAGGCCCTTCATCACATGCAGGTTGATGTCGATCAGCGGCTGCGGACTGGCGCCCTGCGTCATCACCGCCCGGCCATGCCGCAGCGAGAAGATCGCCAGCGACAGAAGGCCCGCGCGCAACTCGGCGGGAAGGGCGTTGTCCTCCTCGGCCAGATCACTGGCCAGAATGGTCCACAGCTGCGCGTTGGCGCCAGCGGCAACGGCCGGCGAGGCCTGCCCGGAAAGCGCGTGCTGCAACTGGCGGGTGACGCGCGAGAAGGCGTCGTATTCCATGCCCCGCGCGGTGCGGACCTGTTCCGATCCGAAGCGGCGGGCCGCAAGCCCGGTCTGGTGAGCGGTCAATTCTGGACTCCTTCAGACGGAAAGGGGACGGGCGCGCGCAAAGGCGCGCCCGGGCGTCGTCAGCCACGGAACAGCGACAGGATGTTCTGCGGCGCCTTGTTGGCGATCGACAGCGACTGGATGCCCAGCTGCTGCTGGGTCTGCAGCGCCTGCAGGCGGGCCGAGGCTTCCTCCATGTCCGCGTCCACCAGCGCGCCCACGCTGGATTTCAGCGTGTCGGTCAGCTTGGATACGAAGTCGGACTGCATCTCGATCCGGCGTCCGGCGGCACCGAAGGAGGCAGCCGCGTTGGTAGAGGCCTGCATCATCGTCTCGATCGAGGCGAGCGCCGCTTGGGCGTTTGCAGGCGTGGTGACGTCGAGGCCGGCCAGCGCACCAAGCCCGCCCGCACCCGCGTTCCGGAACTGCGCGGTGATGTTCAGGTCGTTGGTGGTCGCAGGAACGGTGCCCGACTTGATCGTGAGCTGCCCCGCGGTACCCGAGTCGTAATCGACGCTGACCCCGCTGATCCCCAGCTTCTCGATGGCGGACTTGAGGCCCACGGCCACGACGTCGTTGGGCGTGGTCGAACCCGCATCCGCCGCGCTGACCGTGTAGGTCGCCGTCTTGTCGCCGATGCGGATCGAGACGCTGTCGCCGGCGGCAAGGCTACCGGCGCCGGCACCGATGACCAGGGTGACGCCGGTCGTGTCTCCGGCCCCCAGCGACATCACCGCGCTATCGCCCGCGGCCGAGGCGGGCGCCGTGCCCGCGCCGAAGATGTCCTTGGCGACGTATCCGCCGGTGGACAGGTTCTTCCCCGAAACGTTGATGTTCGAGGTGCTGACGCCCGTCGAGCTGCGGTCAAGCGACGACAGGAAGTCCACCGAGGTCGTGCTGCCGTCCAGCAGGTTCAGGCCGTTGACCTGCGACCCCTTCACGACGCCCTCGATCTGCGCCTTCAGGTTGGTGACATCCTCCTGCAGCTTGGCGCGGTCCTGCGCATTGGTGGCGTTCTGCGAGGTCACGATCGTGTCGCGCATCTTGGTCAGCAGGCCGGTGATCTGCTCGGCCCCTTCCCGCGCCATGCCGACCGTCTGCCCCGCCGTCGCAAGGCCCGACGAGATCGCCTTGAAGCCGCTGACATCGGCCTCCATCACCTTCGAGATCGCCCAGACGGCGGCGTTGTCCTTGGCCGTCGCCACCGACTTGCCGGTCGAGATCTCGTCCTGCGTCTTGGCCAGGCCGGCGTTGATCCCCTTGAGGGTCTGCAGCGCGACCATCGCGCCGTTGTTGGTCAGAATGCTGGACATTGTGTCCCCCTTCGCTTGCGGACGTTTTATCCCCGTCCGGGTTTCGTGAGTTCCGGCCTTCTGACCATCGGGCTGCGCCCGGCGCCTTCCGACGCGATCACCTTTCTATCCGGTGCCGCCTAAGGAATAGTGAATTGCCGCGGCGGCGCCAAAAACCGAGTTGCAGGCATTTTATCAAAACCGCTGCGTGCGGGCGGAAAGCACGGTGGCGACCCGCTGCCGCCCGCTGCGGTCATAGACATCCAGCCCGCCGAGCAGCGCCGACAATTCGCGCAGCCAGGCGCGCGCGCTGTCCAGGCCCTCCAGCGCCGAGAGGGCAAGCCCGCGCAGGCGCGCCAGCTGGCGTTCGCAGGCTGCCTGCGCCTCGGGGTTCAGGGGCTCGCATGCGACCTGGGCCGCAAAGGACTCCAGCGCCTTGCGGCAAGCCTCGGGGTCGCCCTGGGCCATGGCGGCGCAGGCGGTTTCGAGCAGCCGTTCCGCCTTATCCATGGTCCGCCTCCAGCCTGCCCGCAAGGCCGAGGTCGAGGCGCGAGGCCAGCGCGGCCGCGTGCTGCTCGGTCAGGAAGGAGGAAAACTGCGACTCTCCCGTTCCGCCACCGAATGCGCCCGCCCCCGCATCCGGCATGGCGATCTTCAGCATTTCCGCAAGGAACGCCGTTTCCAGCTGATCTCCGGCCCCTGCAAGCTGAATCCGCGGGGAAATATCCGCCCCGTATCCTTGGATTTTCATCTTCTCACCAGATTAATTCGCCTGATCCCTCAATTACCCTTCAGCGGTAAATATTCGGTAACCCGGACCGGGTAATCACAAACCGTGATTCTCAGGGGCCATGCGATGCCGACCGCGATTGCACGTCTTTCTTCTGCCGCCTCGGCCCTGCCCGCGCAGACCGGCACAGCCCCGGCAGAGGCGGCCTCTCCGGGTCAGGCCGCTGCATTCGAGGCGGTGCTGGACCTGCTCGCCGCAGCCCGGTCCTCCGGTCTGCGGAAGGAGGCTCCGACCGCCGAGCCGGAGGCGCCGGACCCGGATGCGGCCGAGGAGGAGCATGCCGCCGAGAAGGCCGATCCCGAGGGGGTTGGGCAGCCCGTCTGGTCCGAAGCGCCGCCAACCCTTGCCGGGACCTTCCTGGGCCAGCCGCCTGGCGACGCGCCCCCTGCCTGGCAGCAGGGCATTGACCCTGCGCGGGATACCGCCCTCATGGGCGCTCAGGCGGGGGCACTTGCGGCCACGACTCCAGCGCTGCGGGAGGGCTCGGCCGCGTCGGACCCGAATCTCCCGGGCTCCCAGGTGCCATCCCCGGATCAGGCACCGCTCCAGGCGGAACGTGCGGGCCGCCCCGCTTTTCTCGCGGCCGAGCCCCCGCTGCGTTCCATGACGCAGGAAGCTTCCCTGCGCGGCGCGGCGCCGACGGCGACCGGGGCAAGCCCCGCACCCGCCTTGGCAGAGCATCGACAAGGCCGCCAGACCGTGAGGGTTGCACTCCAGGCACCTGGAACGGAAATCCCGGAACTGACTGGCCCTGCGGCAGCTCAGGAGACGGCAGCCCCGCCCGCTTCTTTGGGACATGACCGCGACGCCGCCTCATCAGCGCGTCCGGCCGAAACGGCCGCGCCCAGCGAGGGCGCAGCCCACGAACAGGCAGGCGCCTCGACCGCGTCCGGTGAGCCTGCCCCGCTTGAAGCGGCTGCCAGGGAAGACGCCGACCTCCATGCTCCGCAGGCGGCGGCCGACGCCGCAACCTCCGCGCCGGCCATGCCCGGACCTGCACCCGTGCCCGAGGCGGCCTCCCGCCCTCCTGCAAGGGCCGAGGCAGCCGCTCCGCACCCGCCGCATGTGCCCGCGCCCGAACGTCCCGTTGCCGACGCCATCGTGCGCACGCGGGACGGCCAGGTCGAGGTCGTGCTCAACCCTGTCGAACTGGGACGCGTCACGCTTCTGCTGGGGGCCGAAGGCGATCCGGGGCACCTGGGGCTGTATGTCGAGCGCCCGGACACCGCCGATCTCATCCGGCGCCACAGCGACCAGCTGCTGCGCGAGTTGCGCGAGAACGGCATGCCCGAGGCGCGGCTGGACCTGCTGCGGCAGGACGGTCAGGGCCAGAACCGGGGCGGCGGCTTCCGGCAGCCCTCCCAGGCTGGCGCCCCCGAAAGCGCCCCCGAGGGCGCGCGCGCAGGACCTGCCGACCGGCCCGCGCCCCCCGCACCCTCCCTCTCCCGCCTCGACATCCGCCTTTAGGATCAACCGCATGAACAGCATCACCTCCCCTGCCCCCGCCTCCGCCACCTCTCCTGCCCTGCCCGGCGGGGGAGCCGCCCCCTCTGCCTCGACCATGGCCGGCGGCGACTTCGAAACCTTTCTGAAGATGCTGACGACACAGATCAGGAACCAGGACCCGCTGAACCCGATGGAAGGGTCCGATTTCGCGGTGCAGCTGGCGACCTTCTCGGGGGTCGAGCAGCAGGTCCGCACCAACCAGCTGCTGGAACAGGTCGCGATCGGTCAGATGGGGGGCCTGGGCGCGCTGGCCGGCTGGATCGGGAAGGAGGTGCGGACATCCGCGCCCGTCAGCTTCGACGGCGAGCCGCTCACGCTGGACATCCGCCCCGCAAGCGGCGCCGACCGGGTCGAACTGGTCGTGATGGACGCGCACGGCCGCGAGGCGCTGCGCGAGGACATCGGCACCGGCACGGGCGAGATCGACTGGGCGGGTCGGACAGCCGAAGGCCCGCTGGCCGACGGGCTCTACAGCTTCAAGCTGGTGAGCTATCGTGGCGAAGAGGTCCTGAGCACACAGGCCGTGGGCGCCTATGCCCGCGTGACCGGCGCCGAGGTGACGGCGGACGGCATCCGCCTGTCCCTGCCCGGCGGCGCAAGCGCGCTGGAACGCGAGATCACCGCCCTGCGCGAGGCATGAGGCCCGGCGCAGGCGTGGGTGCGGCCAAGGGGCGGCTCCTGCGCTGCCCCTCCTCCGTCCGTCGCAAGGCTTCCTCTCGCGCGGACGCCTCATGCCCTTCCACGCTGCGTCCCGCCCCGTGCAATGCTGCCTGCCCTTGCGGAACCGCCGCCGCTGTCTATAACCCCCGACGATTTGCACGCCGACAATCGTCGAGGGGACAGCCATGCCGAAAAGAAATGATATCTCCTCGATCCTGATCATCGGCGCCGGACCCATCGTCATCGGCCAGGCCTGCGAGTTCGACTACTCCGGCGCTCAGGCCTGCAAGGCCCTGCGCGAGGAAGGCTACCGGGTCATCCTGGTGAACTCGAACCCCGCCACGATCATGACCGATCCCGGCATGGCCGACGCGACCTATATCGAGCCGATCACCCCCGAGATCGTGGAAAAGATCATCGCGGCCGAGCGTCCCGACGCGCTGCTGCCGACCATGGGCGGGCAGACCGCGCTGAACACGGCGCTGGCACTGGCCGACATGGGCGTGCTGGAAAAATACAACGTCGAACTGATCGGCGCCCAGCGTTCCGCCATCGAGATGGCCGAGGACCGCAAGCTCTTCCGCGAGGCGATGGAGCGGATCGGGCTGGAAAACCCCCGCGCCACCATCGTCTCGGCGCCCAAGCTGCCGAACGGGAAATACGACATCTCGGCCGGCGTCGCGCAGGCCATGGAGGCGCTGGAGGAGATCGGCCTGCCCGCCATCATCCGGCCCGCCTTCACGCTGGGCGGCACGGGCGGCGGCGTGGCCTATAACCGCGACGATTACGAGGCCATCGTGCGCTCGGGCCTTGATGCCTCGCCGGTCGCGCAGGTTCTGGTGGACGAAAGCCTGCTCGGCTGGAAGGAATACGAGATGGAAGTCGTCCGCGACCGCGCGGACAACGCCATCATTGTCTGCTCGATCGAGAACGTGGACCCGATGGGCGTCCACACGGGCGATTCGATCACCGTTGCCCCGGCGCTGACGCTGACCGACCGCGAATACCAGCGGATGCGCTCGGCCTCGATCGCGGTGCTGCGCGAGATCGGCGTCGAGACCGGCGGCTCGAACGTCCAGTGGGCCGTGAACCCCGCCGACGGCCGCATGGTCGTGATCGAGATGAACCCGCGCGTCAGCCGTTCCTCGGCGCTGGCGTCCAAGGCCACTGGCTTCCCCATCGCCAAGGTCGCGGCCAAGCTTGCTGTCGGCTACACGCTGGACGAACTCGACAACGACATCACCAAGGTCACGCCCGCCTCCTTCGAGCCGTCGATCGACTACGTGGTCACGAAAATCCCGCGCTTCGCCTTCGAGAAGTTCCCCGGCGCCAGGCCCGATCTGACCACCGCGATGAAGTCGGTGGGCGAGGTCATGGCCATCGGCCGCACCTTCCACGAATCGCTGCAAAAGGCGCTGGCCTCGATGGAGAACGGCCTGACCGGCCTCGACGAGATCGCCATCGAGGGCGCCGCCGAGGAAGGCAAGCCCGCCTTCATCAAGGCCCTGTCGCGTCAGACCCCCGACCGCATCCGCGTCATCGCCGAAGCCATGCGCGCCGGGCTTTCCAACGATGAAATCCAGCGCGTCACCAGCTTCGACCCCTGGTTCCTCGCCCGCATCCGCGAGATCGTGGACGCCGAGGCCGAGATCCGCCACCACGGCCTGCCCTCGGACGCCGCCGGCCTGCGCCGCGTCAAGATGATGGGCTTCACCGATGCCCGCCTCGCTCACCTGACCGGCCAGACGGAAACCGCCATCCGCCGCGCCCGCCGCGGCGCCGGCGTCCTGCCCGTCTTCAAGCGCATCGACACCTGCGCGGCCGAGTTCGAGGCCCAGACCCCTTACATGTACTCGACCTACGAGACCCCCGCGATGGGCGACGTCGAGGACGAGGCCCGCCCCAGCGACCGCAAGAAGGTCGTCATCCTCGGCGGCGGCCCCAACCGCATCGGCCAGGGGATCGAGTTCGATTACTGCTGCTGCCACGCCTGCTTCGCGCTGACCGACGCGGGCTACGAGACCATCATGGTCAACTGCAACCCCGAGACGGTCTCGACCGACTACGACACCTCGGACCGCCTGTACTTCGAACCCCTGACGCTGGAGCACGTCCTCGAAATCCTGCGGGTGGAGCAGGAAAACGGCACCCTCCACGGCGTCATCGTCCAGTTCGGCGGCCAGACCCCGCTGAAGCTCGCTCAGGCGCTCAAGGACGAGGGCATCCCGATCCTCGGCACCACCCCCGACGCCATCGACCTCGCCGAGGACCGCGAGCGCTTCCAGAAGCTGCTCCACGACCTCGGCCTCAAGCAGCCCGTCAACGGCATCGCCCATTCCGCCGACGAGGCGCGCGAGATCGCGCAGCGCGTCGGCTTCCCGCTGGTGATCCGCCCCTCCTACGTCCTCGGCGGCCGCGCGATGGAGATCGTGCGCGACACCGACCACCTCAACCGCTACATCACGACCGCGGTGCAGGTGTCCGGCAAGAACCCTGTGCTGCTCGACAGCTATCTCTCGGGCGCCATCGAGGTCGACGTGGACGCGCTGTCCGACGGCACCACCGTCCATGTCGCGGGCATCATGGAGCATATCGAGGAAGCCGGCGTCCATTCGGGCGACTCGGCCTGCTCGCTGCCCCCCCATACGCTCGACGCCGCCACCATCGAGGAGCTCAAGCGCCAGACCGTCGCCATGGCCCGCGCGCTGAACGTCGTGGGCCTGATGAACGTGCAGTTCGCCATCAAGAACGGCGAGATCTTCGTGCTCGAGGTCAACCCCCGCGCCTCGCGCACCGTGCCCTTCGTCGCCAAGGCCACCGACAGCGCCATCGCCTCCATCGCCGCGCGCCTGATGGCGGGCGAGCCGATGGAGAACTTCCCCCTCCGCCCCGCCTACCCCGAGGGCGTCGGCCCCGACACGCCCCTGCCCTATGCCGACCCGCTGACGCTGGCCGACCCGGTCACGCCCTGGTTCTCGGTCAAGGAGGCGGTGCTGCCCTTCGCCCGCTTCCCCGGCGTCGACACGCTGCTGGGGCCGGAGATGCGCTCGACCGGCGAGGTCATGGGCTGGGACCGCAACTTCGCCCGCGCCTTCCTCAAGGCGCAGCTGGGCGCGGGGACGCATCTGCCGGACGAGGGCCGCGTCTTCGTCTCGGTCAAGGACGCCGACAAGACCCCCGAGATGGCCGAGGCGATGCGCGACCTTTCCGCCATGGGCTTCACCCTGATCGCCACCCGTGGCACGCTTGATTTCCTGCGCGGCGCCGAGGTCCAGGCCGAGCTGGTCAACAAGGTCTACGAAGGCCGCCCGAACATCGTGGACCGCCTGAAGAACGGCGACATCGCGATGGTCCTGAACACGACCGAGGGCGCGCAGGCCATCGCCGATTCCCGCGACATCCGCTCGGTCGCGCTTTACGATAAGATCCCCTATTTCACGACGGCGGCCGGAGCGATCGCCGCCGTGGCGGCGATCAAGTCACGCGAGGAAGGGGACGTGGGAGTCAGGACGTTGCAGGGGTGAAACGCTATGAACTCTCTAATCTATCCGCAGTATCTGCCCGATCATGCTGAATTGCGGACACACTTGCTAGTTAATCATACCGTCCGTACTATTGTACCTGCGTCGGACCAAGCGGGTGTTCTTCGGCGCGCGCCCATAAGCGCAATCAAAGACTTCATCCCTGATGACGCTATGGGATTTGTAGATCCAAACTATCATTATAACAGCTGGTACGAAAGAAAAGAATTTCGTGATCAGCTAAGCCTACTTTACTCCCCTACAGTCAATTCATCTCGACACAATGAAGTATGGAGAAGGCTTAAGTTTGATTCGCAAGGAAAGCTAACGCCGGAGTCTGCGCACATCCTTACTTCAGGTAGAAAATATTCAGAATCTTGGATTTACCTAGCGCAACAAAAGTTCCCTCAAGACTTACTAGAGGAACTACTCGAGATCAGACTTGCAGCAAGAGTGAACTCTCTCCACCATGAAGCATTTCCTATCCTAGTCCATCCGCGAGTAGGAGCATTTATTCTTTCGCAGCTTGCACGAAGCATCGCAGCTGACCAGACTCTTAGCTTGGTAACATCAAATAAAACCGCATTGAAAGATGCACTTTTCCAGCCGGAGGGCGATTTAGAGAGCGAGCACGACACTCTCCTAGCACTTCTGCTTAATATAAGCATACCTGACTCTATAGCTAAAATAAGACCAAAGGACTACGGAAGCATTAGAGACGAGTACGAAGATGTCAGAAACAATATTCACGAACTCGTTCACAGCGTTGCGGGTCGATTTAATCTTACCTCAAAAAGCAACGTTCGTGAATTCAAGGAATATACCCTAGAGAAGACGGCTGACATCTCCCGCGAGATCAATCGCGCGCAATCAGCTATCCGGAAAGACAGGTTCAACTCTGGTGCCAATCTTGCCATCAGTTTGGTTGCAAGTGCGAGTGGCGCTGCCATTGGCGAGCACATGGGCGGCCTAATAGGCGCGTCTTTAGGAGCGGTTTTTGCTCCCGTTGTTACGACAGGATCACTCAAGCTGTCCACAAATACAATTGACTCACACAATAATGGAATTAAGCGGTTTGCAGCTTTGAAAAGTTCCATTGAGAGAAGGACTGGCTATCGCGCATATCTACAACTGTAAGCCTTTGCACGTCGGCAGCAAGCGCAGGATGGGACTTTACCTGACCACCCCACAACGGCGGGGTGATACCCCACCCTACCTCGCCCTTAACCACGCCATCGTATCCGCCCGCGCCGCGCGCTTCTCCTCGCCCAGGGGCACCCCCGGCTCGTCGCTCATCAGCCGGGCGGCGTCGGGGCCGAGGTCTTCGAAGTCCTTCTGCGCCTCGCCCCAGCCCGGCTTGCGGCCGTCCAGCCCCTCCTCGGCGCGCCGGGACAGGTAGTCCATCGTCTCGCCCCCGCGCAGCAGGCCCGCCAGTCGCGCGTGCATGAAGGCGCGCAGCACCGCGTTCATCCGGGGGCCATAGCCCTCGCCCATGCCGCGGAAGAAGCGGACCACGTCCTCCTCCAGCGCGATCGTCACCCGGATGCGTTTCGCCTCGCCGCGCTCGCGCGCGATCTCGTGCCAGGCCTCGGGGATGCGCCCCTCGGTCAGCAGCTTCTGGTGCAGGTCCCATTCCAGCCGCCGCATCGCGTCGGCCATGTAGTGATAGTTCAACCGCCTCGCCGACTCGGCCTTCGATCCCGCCATGCGCGCCCCCTGCCCTTTGGCCGCAGTCTGGCGGAAAGAAGTTAACGCCCGCTCAATGCGGCGTTCGCATCGGCTGTGCATGGGTTGTGCATCCCCCGTACATCCGATGTGCATGGCGTTTTCCGGGGAAATCCGCCCCGGACAGGCCGGGGCCGGAGTTCCGAAAGCGCGCCCCGTTGCGCCGCGCCTCCCCCTCGCCTATGCCGTCGCAAAGGGGTTTTCCGCATGAGCGTCAACAGCTTCGGTCGCATCTTCACCGTCACCACCTGGGGCGAAAGCCACGGCCCCGCGCTGGGTGCCACCGTGGACGGCTGCCCCCCCGGCGTGGCCCTGGACGAAGGGGCGATCCAGCCCTTCCTCGACCGCCGCCGCCCTGGCCAGTCGAAGATGACCACGCAGCGGCAAGAGCCTGATTCCGTTCGGATTCTCTCCGGCGTTTTCGAGGGCCGCACGACCGGCACCCCCATCCAGCTGACCATCGAGAACACCGACCAGCGCTCGCGCGACTATGGCGAGATCGCCCAAGCCTTCCGCCCCGGCCACGCCGACATCACCTATCACCTGAAATACGGCCACCGCGATTATCGCGGCGGCGGCCGCTCGAGCGCCCGCGAAACCGCCGCCCGCGTCGCTGCGGGGGGCGTCGCCCGCGCGGTCCTGCGCGAACTGGCGCAACAGGTGACGATCACGGGGTATATGGTGCAGATGGGCGAGCTGACGATCGACCGCTCGCGCTTCGATCCCGAGGAGATCACCCGCAACGACTTCTTCCTGCCCGACGCTGCGGCGGTCCCCGACTGGACCGACTACCTGACCCGCATCCGCAAGGAGCAGGACAGCGTCGGCGCCGTCGTCGAGGTGCTGATCCAGGGCTGCCCTCCGGGCCTCGGCGCGCCGGTCTATGGCAAGCTCGACACCGATCTCGCGGCGGCGATGATGTCGATCAACGCGGTCAAGGCCGTGGAAATCGGCGAGGGCATGGCCGCCGCCCGCCTGCGCGGAACCGAGAACGCCGACGAGATCCGCATGGGTCCGAACGGCCCCGAGTTCCTGTCAAACCACGCGGGCGGCATCCTCGGCGGCATTTCCACGGGCCAAGACATCGTGCTGCGCTTCGCGGTGAAGCCCACCAGCTCGATCCTGACCCCGCGCCGGACGATCAACCGCGCAGGCGAGGAGATCGACCTGATCACCAAGGGCCGCCACGACCCTTGCGTCGGCATCCGCGCGGTGCCGGTGGCCGAGGCGATGGCAGCCTGCGTGATCCTCGACCACCTGCTGCTGGACCGCGCCCAAACGGGCGGCCAGCGGGGCGAGATCGGCTAGGCCGCCTCGCGCAGCGGCTCGACCACGAAGGGCGTGATCGTGACCGTGTCGCCCTCGAAGACGCAGAAAGAGCCGGGCGGGACCTCCAGCCAGTCGGCCTCGTCCGTTTCCAGCGGCTCGGAGACCACGGCGCGGCCCATGCGGCTGTCGGACCAGCGGTGGAACAGCGTCGGGGCAAAGTCGTCCGTGGCATAGCGGGCCGCGTAAAGCCGCCGCCCGTCCGAGAAGGCGCAGGTCAGACGGACATGAGGCGCGGCGCCGCGCCGCCGGGCCAGCGCCTCGAACCGCGCGGTGGCGCGGGCCAGCGCGCCGCAGGGGTCGTTCTCAAGCCCCTCGCCCAAGGCGCAGAGGAACAGCGCCTCGCTGTCGGTCGCGCCCTTGCGGTGCGGGTAAAGCGCGTCAGGGATCAGCAGCTCGGCCGCGCGGCGCCAGCCGTCATAGCCGCCGAACTGGCCGTTGTGCATGAAGGACCAGCGGCCTACGGCGAAGGGATGGCAGTTGTTGCGGCTGGTCGCCGTGCCGGTCGAGGCGCGAACATGGGCCATGAACAGGTGCGACTTGACCGTCGCGGTCAGGCTACGGAGGTTCGGGTCCGACCAGGCGGGCATCACGTCGCGGTAAAGGCCGGGCTCGTCCCGCTCGCCATACCAAGCGAGGCCGAAGCCGTCGGCGTTGACCGGAGTCTGGCAGCGGACCGCGCCGTGGCTCTGGCGGATCAGCGAGTGCCCCGGCCGGCTGACGATGTCCTCAAGAAAGATCGGCCTGCCCAGATAGGCCGCCCAGCGACACATTCCCGTCCCCCGCATTCGTGTTTGGGCGGACGTTAGCAGCGGCCGGGCGACAAATCAGCATATTCCTTCGGCCCTGCGCGGGGTTGCTGATCACAACCCCGCGCAGGGAATGGATCACGCGGCGTCCGCGATCACCTTCTCGACCGCCGCGATGGCGTCGTCGAGCGCGTCAAGCGACGGCGCTCCGCCCTGCGCGCGGTCGGGACGGCCACCGCCGCCCTTGCCGCCCAGCGCGGCAACCGCCGCCTGGACCAGCGACACCGCGCTGACCCGTTCCGCGAGATCGGGCGTCACCGTCGCCGCCACCGTGGCCTTGCCGTTGTCCTCGGTCATGACGACGACCGCGCCGGTCGAGAGGCCCGAGCGCATCTGGTCGGCCAGCGCGCCCAGTTCCTTGCCCGAAACGCCCTCGACCCGCCGCGCGATCACCTGCACGCCGCCGATGTCCTTGGGCGCGGCCTCCGATCCGCCGCCCATCGCCAACTGGCGCTTGAGCTGCGCGATCTCGTTCTGCATGGCCTTGCGGTCGTCGGCCAGCGCCTTGACGCGGCCCACAACGTCACCCGCCTGCGCCTTGAGCATCCCGGCGATTTCCGCAAGCTGCCGTTCCGCCTCGCGCAGATGCGCCAGCGCCGCCTGTCCGGTCAGCGCCTCGACCCGCCGCACGCCGGCCGAGGACGCGCTGTCGCCGAGCAGGACAAAGGCGCCGATGTCGCCGGTGCGGCTGACATGGGTGCCGCCGCAAAGCTCGATCGAGTAGATGTCGCGGTTCGTGCCCTTGCCCGAGCCCTCGCGCCGGCCCATGGACACCACGCGCACCTCGTCGCCGTATTTCTCTCCGAACAGAGCCTGGGCGCCCATCTCGCGCGCGTCGTCGGGCGCCATCACCCGCGTCTCGACGGGGGTGTTCTGGCGGATGACGGCGTTCACCTCGGCCTCGACCTGCGCCAGTTCCTCGGCGCTCAGCGCCTTGCTGTGGCTGAAGTCGAAGCGCAGCCGGTCCTCGGCGTTCAGGCTGCCCTTCTGCGCGACGTGTTCGCCCAGGGCATTCCGCAGCGCCTCGTTCAGCAGGTGCGTGGCCGAGTGGTTGGCCTGGATCGCGCCCCGGCGGGCGCTGTCCACCGACAGGGTTGCCCCCTGCCCGCGCGCCAGCTGGCCCTGCGTCACGGTGGCGAAATGGATGAACAGGTTGCCCGACTTCTTCGTGTCGGTGACTTGCGCCGCGCCGGTCTCGGTCTTGATCAGGCCGGTGTCGCCCACTTGGCCGCCGCTTTCGGCGTAGAAGGGCGACTGGTTGACGACGATCTGGACCTGCTGGCCCTCGCCCGCCGCTTCGACCTCGGCGCCGTCCTGCACCAGCGCAAGGATCGCGCCCTCGGCAGCTTGGGTGTCATAGCCCAGGAACTCGGTCGCACCAAAGCGGTCGGCCAGGTCGAACCAAATCGCGGCGTCCTTGGTCTCGCCCGAGCCCGCCCAGGCGGCGCGCGCCTTGGCCTTCTGCTCGGCCATGGCGGCGTCGAAGCCCGCGACCTCGACGCCCCGGCCCTGCTCGCGCAGCGCGTCCTGCGTCAGGTCCAGTGGGAAGCCGTAGGTGTCGTAAAGCTTGAAGGCCGTCTCGCCCGGAAGGTCGGCGCCCTCGGGCAGGCGCGCAACCTCGTCCGACAGCAGCCGCAGGCCCCGGTCGAGCGTCTGCTTGAAGCGCGTCTCCTCGCCCTTCAGCGTTTCCTCGATCATCGCCTGGCCGCGCGACAGTTCGGGATAGGCCGCGCCCATCTGCTGGACCAGCGCCGGAACCAGCCGGTGCATGACCGGGTCCTGCGCGCCCAGCATGTGCGCGTGGCGCATGGCGCGGCGCATGATGCGGCGCAGCACATAGCCGCGGCCTTCGTTCGAGGGCATGACGCCGTCCGCGATCAGGAAACTGGTGGACCGCAGGTGGTCGGCGATGACCCGGTGATGCACCTTGCCCGGCCCGTCGGGGTCCGAGTTGGTCGCATGGGCCGAAGCCTCGATCAGGGCCCGCATCAGGTCGGTGTCATAGTTGTCGTGCTTGCCCTGCAAGAGCGCGCCGATCCGCTCCAGCCCCATGCCGGTGTCGATCGAGGGGTTCGGCAGAGGCTTCATCGAGCCGTCCTCGAACTGCTCGAACTGCATGAAGACAAGGTTCCAGATCTCGATGAAGCGGTCGCCATCCTCTTCGGCCGAGCCGGGCGGGCCACCCCAGATCGAGGGGCCGTGGTCATAGAAGATCTCGGTGCAGGGGCCGCAGGGGCCGGTCGGGCCCATGCGCCAGAAGTTGTCGTCGGTGGGGATCCGGATGATGCGGTCGTCGCCCAGGCCCGCGACCTTCTTCCAGATCGCCGCCGCCTCGTCGTCGGTATGATAGACCGTGACGAGCAGCTTGTCCTTGGCGAGGCCAAAGTCCCTGGTCAGCAGCTCCCAGGCGTAGGGGATCGCCTCGGTCTTGAAGTAGTCGCCGAAGGAGAAGTTGCCCAGCATCTCGAAGAAGGTGTGATGCCGCGCGGTATAGCCGACATTGTCGAGGTCGTTGTGCTTGCCGCCCGCGCGCACGCATTTCTGCGCCGTGGTCGCGCGGGTATAGTCGCGGTGTTCCAGCCCCGTGAACAGGTTCTTGAACTGGACCATGCCCGAGTTCGTGAACATCAGCGTCGGGTCGTTGCGCGGCACCAGGGGCGAGCTGTCCACGCGCCGGTGGCCGTTCCGTTCGAAGAAGTCGAGGAAGGTCGAGCGGATGTCGTTCAGGCTGGGCATGGGACGGATTCCTGCGGGGATTGGCAGCGGTCACATGTAAGACCGCCGCCCCCTCCTGTCCAGAACGCGCGCCGGAGGCTTATTCGCCGATCGCGTTCACCACGGCGTCGAAGAAGGCCATCGGATCGACCTGCTCCTTGCCGAGCGGCTCGGGCTGCGCGGCGGTCATGGCGATCACCACCCGCTCGGCCGGGTCGATGTAGATGTTCTGCCCCTGGATGCCGATCGCGGCATAGGCCTTGTGGGCGATGGACTGCTCGGTCCAGGCGGGCCACCACATCAGGCCATAGTCGGCCGTGCTGCCGTCCTTCAGCGTGATCGGCAGGCCCGCGCGGTCGGTCCAGCCGTCGGGCAGGACCGGCTGGCCGCCGATCATCCCACCTTCTAGGAAGAACTGGCCGAAGCGGGCGAAGTCGCGCAGCGTGGCGGACAGGCCGCTGCCGCCGATCTCGTGGCCCTCGGGGCTGTCCAGCCACCATTTCGCCTCGGCCTCCATGCCGTAGGGCTGCCAGATCTTCTCGGCCAGGTAGTCCGACAGCGTCTTGCCGGTGGCGCCGATCACGATCTCGCCCGCGACCTGGGTCTCGCCGGTCGAATAGGTGTGGACGGCGCCCGGCTCGGCCGCGCGGGGCAGCGCCGCCATGACCTTCATCAGCCCGCCCGGCGCTTGGGCGACCTGCGCGGCCAGCAGCGCCCGGCGGTCCGAGGCGGGGTCGGTGTAGGTCTCGTCCCACTGCACGCCCGAGGTCATCGCTAGGATCTGGCCGACCGTCACCCCGTCATAGGCGCTGCCCTTCAGCGCGGGGACGTAATCGGTGACCAGCGAATCCTCTCCGGCGATGGCGCCGTCCCGGATCGCCGCGCCGATCAGCGTCGAGGTCACCGACTTGGCCAGCGACATCGACATCCAGCGCGTGTCCGGGCCGTTGCCGCGCTGGTAGATCTCGGCCACCACCTTGCCGTCCTTCAGGACAATCAGGCCGGTGATGCTGTCCAAGGCGATCACGTCGTCGAGGTCATAGCTCTTGCCGTCAACAGTCAGATCCAGCGGCCCCAGCTTCAGGTCCGAGGGCTCCAGCGCGCGCGGCGTGGCCGAGGGCGCGATGCTGCGGGTGGGGAACAGCCGGTCGATATTGCGGAAGGTCGCCACCGCATCGTCGGGCAAGAGGTCGCCGTCATAGATCTGCTCGACCGTCCCGATGGGCTCCTCCGCGTGGCGATAGGGCGTTTCGGCCAGTGCGGGCCCTGCAAGGGCAAGGGCGGCAAGCACGAGGCGGATGGCAACGGGAGTTCTCATCGGGCAGTCTCCATGATGGCTCATGGCCAACCTGCCCGCTTGCACCGCCAAGTGCCAGTCCCGGAAAGAAAACGGGCGCCCGACAGGGGCGCCCGCAGCAGCAGGGTCATGGGGACGACAGGACATCCGGCCCCCAGGAGCCGGCAGGAGGGTCACTCCTCGGTCAGCGCCTCGTCGTCGCTCTCGGTCGCGCCGAAGTCGAGCCCGTGGCTGGCACGGATGCGATCCTCGATGGCCGTGGCGACATGGGGATTGTCGCGCAGGAACTGCTTGGCGTTCTCGCGCCCCTGCCCGATCCGCTCGTCGCCATAGGAATACCAAGCGCCCGACTTTTCGACCACGCCGGCCTTGACGCCAAGGTCGATCAGCTCGCCGACCTTCGAGATGCCTTCGCCGTACATGATGTCGAACTCGACCTGCTTGAACGGAGGCGCGACCTTGTTCTTGACGACCTTCACCTTGGTCGAGTTGCCCACCACCTCGTCGCGGTCCTTGATCGAGCCGGTGCGGCGGATGTCCAGACGCACCGAGGCATAGAACTTCAGCGCGTTGCCACCCGTCGTCGTCTCGGGGTTCCCAAACATCACACCGATCTTCATGCGGATCTGGTTGATGAAGATCACCATGCAGTTCGAGCGGCCGATGCTGGCGGTCAGCTTGCGCATCGCCTGGCTCATCAGGCGGGCCTGGCTGCCCATCTGCATGTCGCCCATGTCGCCCTCGATCTCGGACTTGGGCGTCAGCGCCGCGACCGAGTCGACCACGACCAGGCTGACGGCACCCGAGCGGACCAGCGTGTCCACGATCTCCAGCGCCTGCTCGCCCGTGTCGGGCTGCGAGATCAGCAACTCGTCCAGGTTCACGCCCAGCTTGCGGGCGTATTGCGGATCAAGTGCGTGTTCGGCGTCCACGAAGGCGCAGACGCCGCCCTTCTTCTGCTCCTCGGCGACCACATGCAGCGTCAGCGTGGTCTTCCCCGAGCTTTCCGGCCCGAAGATCTCGATGATGCGGCCCTTGGGCAGGCCGCCGATCCCCAGCGCGATGTCCAGCCCCAGAGAGCCGGTCGAGGTCGCCTCGATCTCGGCCACGGGGTTGTCGGCGCCGAGCTTCATGATCGAGCCCTTGCCGAACTGGCGTTCGATCTGCGCCAGGGCGCTGTCGAGCGCCTTCTGCCGGTCCGCGCTGCGTTTGTCGTCCATCTTCAGGATGCTCGCCCCAGACATTTTCACCTACTCTATTGCAGCGCATGGCCGTGCACAACGATGCGGCGCAGCCATCTCTTGTTCACCTGATGTTCTGGCCCCCAGATGGTGATTTCGGCCCCTGACCACAAGGACTTGCCGCCTTGGAATCGCAGTCTGGAGGAAGATTCTTAAGAAAGCGTTGACCAGTTTCCGGCGGTCGTCTTGAGGCTGCGCGCCGGGGGGATAAACTGGCTTCCATGCACCTCTCCTTCCCCCGTCTCAGCGCCGGCCTGCGGCCATGACGCCCGCCGCCCGCGCCGCCGCAGCCATCCAGATTCTCGATGCCATCCTGCGGGGCGAGCCCGCCGAGGCGCAACTGACCCGCTGGGCGCGCGCCAGTCGCTTTGCGGGCTCGGGCGACCGCGCGGCCGTGCGCGACCTCGTTTATGACACGCTGCGGCGGCGGCGCAGCCGCGCAGCCCTTGGAGGAGGCGACAACGGGCGCGGCCTGATCCTGGGGGCGCTGCGCGAGGCCGGGGCCGATCCGTCCACGATCTTCACGGGCGAAGGCCACGCCCCGGCGCCCCTGACGCCTGCCGAGGCCGCAGGCGGGCGGGCGCCGACACCGGCCGAGACCGCCGACCTGCCCGACTGGATCGCGCAGGCGCTTTCAGCGGATCTCGGCCCCGATTTCCCAGCGGTTGCCGAGGCGCTGCGGGACCGCGCGCCGGTCTGGCTGCGCACAAATCTCGCCCGCGCCACGCCCGAGTCCGCGCGGGCGGCCCTTGCCGCCGAGGGCATCGAGGCCGAACCCGATCCCCGCTGCGCGACGGCCCTGCGCGTGACGGCGGGAGAACGGCGGCTCCAGTCCTCGGCTGCCTACCGCGAGGGGCTGGTGGAGCTGCAGGACCTGTCCCCGCAGATGGCCTGCGCCGCGCTGGAGGTAGGGCCGGGAACGACGGTGCTGGACTATTGCGCGGGCGGTGGCGGCAAGTCGCTGGCGCTGGCGGCGCACGGCGCACGGGTGACGGCCTGGGACGCCGCGCCCGCGCGGATGCGCGACCTGCCCGCGCGCGCGGCCCGCGCCGGGGTGAGGATAACGGCGGCGGGGACAGGCGGGCCGCGCGGCCAGTTCGACCTTGTCGTGACGGACGTGCCCTGCTCGGGGTCGGGCACCTGGCGGCGGACGCCGGATGCGAAATGGCGGCTGTCGCCCGAGGATCTGGCGCAGGTGACGCGCACGCAGGCCGAGATCGTCGCACGCGCCGCCGCGCATGTGCGCCCCGGCGGTACGCTGGCCTACATGACCTGCTCGCTGCTGGCGCGCGAGAACGAGGAGCAGGTCGCCGGGTTCCTGGCCCGGCACCCCGGGTTTCGCCTGCAGGAGGCCGTCACCTGGACGCCCCTGACCGCGAGCGACGGTTTTTTCCTCGCGAAGCTTCTCCGTTAAGCGACGCTTAACCGGCAGAGCATTATCCTCGGGCGCGAATCGGTCTTGAGGCGGGAATGAAGCAGAACGGGATCTTGCCCTCGCGCGGCCTCGTGGTGGTGCCGGTCCTCATGCTGCCGACGCTTCTCGGCGCATTGTGGCTGGCGCTTGCACCGGGCGCGGCGCCCGCGCGGGTGCTGGTGGTCACGGGAACCGTCGCGGTGGCCTGGTACCTGCTCGCGGGTATTTTTGCGGGACAGCGGCTTTTCTCGGAACTTGCGGTGCTGCGGCAGGTCCGGGCCGCGCGGCGGATGCTCGTGGACGAACCGGGCTGCGCCTGGATCGTCGATGCGCAGGGCGCCATCCGCGCGCAATCGGCCCAGGCCGAACTGGTGCAGGACATGGCGGGCCGGGATGCCGCCGCGCTGCTGACCCGCCACCGTGCCCGCCCTGCCGCCGCAGCCGCCGGGCTTCTGGCGCGGGTCGGCGACGACCGCCCCGCGCGCTTGCCGCTCGAGGATGGCGCCTGCCTGACGGCCTGCCGCATCCCCGGCACGGTCCTGCAACTGTGGCGGCACGAGGCTCCGCGGCACGCCCCGGTGCCCCCGGTGCAGGTGACGGGACCCGGCATGGGATTCGGCGACCTGAACCTGCCCATCGCGCTGCTGGAACTCGACGCCTCGGGCCAGGTGCTCACGGCCAATCTCGCCGCGCAGGGGCTGCTGGGCCCGGTCGCCTGCGGCACCTTCCTTGGCGATCTGGTGGACGGCCCCGGCCGTCCCCTGAACGACTGGATCGCCGAGGTCCGCGAGGGCCGCGACACCGGTCGGGGCGAGGTGCTGCAGACCCGCACCGGAGAGCCCGAGCGCGCGCTGCAGGTCACGCTGGGCGCAAGCCCCGGCACGAACCGCATCGTGGCGGTGCTGACGGATGTCAGCGCCCTCAAGACCCTCGAGGCGCAGTTCGTGCAAAGCCAGAAGATGCAGGCCATCGGCCAGCTGGCGGGTGGCATCGCGCATGACTTCAACAACCTGCTGACGGCGATCACCGGCCATTGCGACCTGCTGATGCTGCGGCGCGACAACACCGATCCCGATTACGCCGACCTGCACCAGATCTCGCAGAACGCCAACCGCGCGGCGGCGCTGGTGCGCCAGCTGCTCGCCTTCTCGCGCAAGCAGACGCTGACGCCGCAGCTCATCGACCTGCGCCACACGCTGTCCGACCTCAGCCATCTTCTGAACCGGCTCGTGGGCGAACGGGTTGTCGTCACGGTCACGCACGACCCTTCGCTGCGCCCGATCCGCGCCGATGCCCGGCAGTTCGAGCAGGTGCTGATGAACCTTGTCGTGAACGCCCGCGACGCCATGCCGGGTGGCGGCGAGATCGCGATCCGCACCGAGAATGTCCGCCTGCGGTCCCGGCTGACGCTGGAGCAGGCCAGCATCCCCAAGGGCGAATACGTCCGCATCACCGTCTCGGACCAGGGCTGCGGCATCCCCCCCGAGGCGCTGGACAAGATCTTCGATCCGTTCTTCACCACAAAGAAGCAGGGCGAGGGCACGGGCCTGGGGCTGTCCACGGCTTATGGCATCGTCAAGCAGACGGGCGGCTACATCTTCTGCGACAGCCTTCCGGGCGAGGGCACGACCTTCACGCTGTATTTCCCCGCCCAACGTGCGCGACCCGCCAGCGCCAGACCTGTGCCGCAGGCACCCGCCGCCCTGGACGACCTGCCCGATGAGCGCCGGCGCACCGTGCTGCTGGTCGAGGACGAGGCGCCCGTGCGCGCCTTCGCCGCCCGCGCGCTCAAGCTGCACGGCTTCGACGTCATCGAGGCTGACAGCGGAGAGCGGGCGCTCGAGATCCTGTCGGATGCCGCGCTGGTGGTGGACATCTTCGTGACCGATGTCGTGATGCCCGGCATGGATGGCCCTGCCTGGATCCGCGCGGCCCTGCGCGACCGCGAAGGCACGCGTGTCATCTTCATGTCCGGCTACATGGACGCGACGCTGTCGGACGGCAACGCCGCGATCCCGAATGCGCTGTTCCTGCCCAAGCCCTTCTCTCTCACCGACCTGGTCGCCAGCGTCGAGAACCACCTCGCCGGGCGCGCCGGCCCGGCCCAGTCTGCCGATGGCGGCGAAGCCGGTGAGACTTCTGCCTTGCAGTGACGCTCCCCTCGGACGGCCGGTTGCAGAAGCGAGGCGCAAGGCGCCGAAGACCATCGAATGGGCGCGCGGACTGCGGGGGCTTGTCCGTGCTGGCCTGCTGCACCCACCGAATGACAAGGCCCGGCCGGGAGGCCTCGCGGCGCTATGGACAGGACTTTCCCCGCAGCGTAGGGGAGCGGTCAAGACACGGGCGGTTCCCCGTCCTTTCCCCAGATTGAAGCAGCCGAAGCGGCCCTCCCTTTCCGAGCACGGAATGACACGCGCCCGCCAGACCGTTCTGATGTTGGGCGCCGTGCTTGTCACGCTGGCGCTGGGCCTCGGGCTGACCGTGGCCACCGTCCGGCTGGAGAACCAGGCCGTCGCCATGCGTTTCGCGCGGCTTGCCGATCTCGTGTCCGGCCGCCTCCAGCAGCGCATGAACCAGCATGTCGCGCTGCTGCGTGCCACGCGCAGCCAGTTCGACGCGGAACTCGAGCCGGTCGCGGTGCCCGAGTTCGCGCGCTATGTTGCCGGGCTCGACCTGCAGGGCGACTACCAGGGGATCCAGGGCATCGGCTTTGCCGCGCTGCTGCCCGCGGCCGAGGCCGAGCAGGCGCGTGACCGCATCGCGGCCGCGCATGGGCACCAGATCGCGGCCCGTCCCCCCGGCGACCAGACCTTCGTCGGCCCCATCGTCATGCTCGAGCCGCTGGACGAGCGGAACCGTCATGCGCTCGGCTATGACATGTTCTCCGAATCTGCCCGCCGCGAGGCGATGACCGCGGCGCTCGAGACCGGCGAGCCGCGGGCCACCGGCCCGGTCGAGCTGGTGCAGGAGATCACCGACGAGAAGCAGACGGGCTTCCTGATCTACATCCCGACCCACGCAAGTCTGTTCGGGAGAAGCGAGCAGCGCGACGGCGGCTTCGTTTATGCTCCCTTCCGCGCGGGCGACCTGCATGCCGCCGTGCTGGCCACCCTGCCCGGCCTTCCGATGAGCCTGCGGACGGTGGACGCCCTTGCCCCCGACCAGCCGCTGTTCGACAACAACCCCCCGAAAATCCCGCCACACCTGGCGGCGCAGGCGATCACGCGCGAGATCCCGATCGCGGGCCGGCGCTGGCAGATGACCATGACCCCCCCGCCGGGCTTCTCGGGATGGAGGGACCGCTCGGCCAGCCTGATGGTGGGCGTGCTGTCGCTGCTGCTGGTGATCGCCGTGGGCGGGGCCACCTGGAGCTTCATGCGCGCGCTGGCCGAGGCCGAGCGGGCGGCGGCCCTTTCGACGCGCGAAGCCGAGCAGCGCGCGCTTCTGCTGCGCGAGATGCAGCACCGGATCAAGAACCATCTTGCCCGCATCCAGGCCATCGCGCGCCAGACCATGCGCTCGGCCACGGACCTGGCCGAGTTCGGGCGGATCTTCGGCGCCCGGCTTTCGGCCATGGCCAAGGCGCAGGACGCGATCAACCGCGACGGACGCGACTCGGCGGACCTGCGCGCGCTGCTGCTGGCCGAGATCGACGGGGTCGTCGAGGCGGATCGGGCCGAGGCGATGCTGGGTGGCCCGCCCGTGCGGCTGAACGGACGCGAGGCGCAGGCGCTGGGGCTGGTGGCCTATGAGCTCAGCACCAACGCGATGAAATACAGCGCGGATGCCGATGCCCTGACGATCCGCATCGAATGGCAGGTCGAACAGCGCGGCACGGCCGACTGGCTGGTTCTGCGCTGGATCGAGCCCGAGGCCCAGCCCGGCGGCACGGAGGGCGACGCGGGCGGCTTCGGCACGCAACTGATCCATGCGCTGATCGGGGGCGACCTGAACGGCGCCTTCTCGCGCGACTTCGGCGCGGATGGCATGGTGATCACCATCGCCTTCCCGCTATCGCTGGCCTGACGCCTAGAGCGCTTCGGCCGGGGCAGGATCGGGCGAGGGCTCGACCGCGTCGGCCCGCGCCTCGCGGGGGCCGATCAGCGCCCCGCGGCTGAGGCCGATCAGCGCGCCCCGCCCCGGCGCCACCACGGCCAACGAGCCGGGCGAGCCCGTCCTTTCCGACCCCAGCGGCGCGCCCAGCAGGGTCAGTCTCTGACGGGCACGGGCCACCTTCTCGGGCGCAACGGGGGCCGCCATGGCGAAGTCGTTGTAGGTCTCGGGCGTGCCGGTCATGCCTTCGAAGCCACGTTCCCGGAAGGTCGCACGCAGGTCATCAAAGCGCGCGAGATACCTGTTCGCATGAACGGCCGTGCGGGAATGAAAGGCGCCCGCCGCACGGCGCCAGTCGCCTGTCTCGGCGTAAAGGTCGCGGACGAAGCGGGCGGCGTAGCGGGCGTTTTCCAACGGGTCGAACATCTCGACCACGGACGGAAAATTCTCGCCGTGCCAGCGGTAGTTCAGCTGGAAGCAGCCGATGTCCATGTTCGGCCGGCCCTGCTCAATGCGGTCCTGCGCGAAGGCCAGCGCCTCGGCCGGGTCGTCGAACCAGCTGCCCGCGCCTTCGGCATTCACGCTCCAGGCCCAGGGGCGGACGACGCCGCCGCGGCGGCGGCCGGTTTCGGTCAGGGTCAGGGCGCCAAGAATGTCGGGGGGCACCCCCATCTCGGCCGCCGCCGTCATGGCGGCCCATTCGCAGACGGCCGCGGGCTGGTCGGCCGGGTCAGTTGCGGCCTGTGCCATGGGCGTCAGCGGCAGCCAGAGCAGCAGCGCCAGAACCCCCATCAGCCGCATCTGCGCCACCCCTGCCATTCACGGGCCTAGGATAGCAGCGCAGGCTTAAGAAACCGTTGCGGTCAGGCGAAAAGCTCGCGGCAGAACTCGAGCCCCGAAACAAGGGCGTCCACGTCCTCGCGGGTGTTGTACATGGCAAAGCTCGCGCGGGCCGAGGCCGGGATGCCGTAATGCTGCATCAGGGGCATGGCGCAATGCGTCCCCGCCCGCACGGCGATGCCGCGCTGGTCGAGGATCGTCGAGATGTCATGGGCATGCGCCCCTTCCATCGTCATCGAGAAGATCGCGCCCTTGCCCGGCGCCGTCCCCTGGATCTGCAGCCAGTTCAGCCCGCCCAGCCGTTCCATCGCATAGTCGCGCAGGGAAGCCTCATGCGCGGCGATGTTTTCCATGCCGAGCGACATCATGTAGTCGAGCGCGGCGCCCAGGCCGATCTGGTTGACGATGCCGGGGGTGCCCGCCTCGAAGCGCAGGGGCGGGTCGGCGTAGGTCACGGCGTCGCGCGTGACCTCGTGGATCATGTCGCCGCCGCCCAGGAAGGGGCGCATCTCGGCCTGCCGCTCGGCCCTGATCCAGATCGCGCCCGACCCCGAGGGACCGTAAAGCTTGTGGCCGGTGATCACATAGAAGTCGCAGCCGAGCGCGCCCACGTCCACGGGCATGTGGACGGCCGACTGGCTGCCGTCGACCAGCACCGGCACATCGGTGCCGCGCGCGATGGCGCCCACGTCCACCACCGTGCCGGTGACGTTGGACATGTGGGTGATCGCGATCAGCCGGGTCCGGGGACCGACCGCCGCCAGCACCTTTTCGGGCGGCAGGCTGCCGTCGGGCTCGGGTTCCACCCAGCGCAGCACGACGCCCTGCCGTTCGCGCAGGAAATGCCAGGGAACGATGTTGGCGTGGTGTTCCAGCAGGGACAGGACGATCTCGTCGCCCGGCTGCAGTCGCGGGGCGGCCCAGCCATAGCTGACGAGGTTGATGCCCTCGGTCGAGCCGCTGGTGAAGATCACCTCGTCCTCGCGCGGGGCGTTCAGAAAGCGCGCGATGGTGGCACGGACGCGTTCGTAGTTGTCGGTCGCCAGGTTCGACAGGAAATGCAGCCCCCGGTGCACGTTGGCGTATTCGCCCGCATAGGCCGCCGAGATCGCGTCGATCACCACCTGCGGCTTCTGGGCGCTGGCGCCGCTGTCCAGATAAACCAGCGGCCGGCCGTTCACCTGCCGCGACAGGATCGGGAAATCGGCACGGACGCGGGAAACGTCGAAACTCATGCGGGCGCTCCGGGCAGGAAGCCGAGGGTGGCGGCGAGGATGGATAAAAGGAAACTGGTCAGCATGATCGTGCCCAGGATCCCCAGAACCACCAGAAGGGCGTTGCGAAAGCCATGGACGGCCATCGTCAGGGCCACCATCAGATAGGCAGCCAGCAGCAGCGCCGCAATGCCCAGAAGCGCGCCGAAGGGCGGCAGGACCAGCGTGACGACAAGCTGCAGGGTCTGCAGCGCGACCATGATGGCCTCGACCCAGCCTACGGCCAGCAGCGCGTCGGAAAAGCGCCCGGTGCCGCCGAAGATGCGGCCCACCTCGGCCAGCAGATAGGCGCCGAAGGCGGCCGAGACGACCTGCACCGAGGCCATCGAGATGGGCGAGGCCGAGAGGAACCCCAGCACCCCCGCCCCGTCCCCCGGCGCGGCCAGAAGGACCCCCGACAACCAGGACAGGATGGCCGAGCAGGCGGCGGTGGCGAAGATCAGCGCCCAACGGTCGCCCGGTTGCCACGGCTTGGCCTTCAGGACCCGGAACCCCCCGAGAGGGTCGCGGAGGGTCATCCTCATCAGTTCGATCATGCGGGCTGCCTTTGCTGGCTCAGGGCGCGAAGTCCCGAGATCCAGAACACCAGAAACGCGCCGCCCGCCAGCAGGTTCACGGCCGCGACGGCCGGGCCCGGCCCCACAAAGCCCATCGTCAGTCCCTGCAGCAGCATGACCGGCGCGACAGCCGCCAAGGCCCAGACCAGCGCCAGGCGCGAGGCGCGGCCATCCAGCCGCAGCCCGAAAGCGCGGGCGACCAGTTGCGCGACGGCGGCCACCGCCATCACGATCAGCGGCATCATGAACAGCGTGGCCAGCAGCGCGCCCCCCAACCGGGCGTCCAAGGGCACCGAGGGGTCCAGCGCCGCCGCGCGCGCGTGCGCGGGCCACTGGGCCACGAAATAGACCGCCATGGTGCCCAGAAGCAGCGCAAGCAGCCCCGGCTCGGACAGGCCCGCCATCCCGCGCACCGCCGCACCGGGCGCGCGCCAGGTCTGCAGGATGCGCGGGACCAGCGCCATGCCTCAGCCCTGAGCCTTGGCGGTCAGCCAGTCTTCCAGGCGGTCCGAGATCTCGGCCCGCAGGTCCTCGTCCTCGACCTCTTCCAGCGCGTCCGCGAGGAAGCTGAGGACCAGCAGCACGATCGCCCGTTCCCGCGGCACTCCGCGCGAGCGCAGGTAGAACAGCGCCGTCTCGTCCAGCGCGCCGGTGGTCGAGCCATGGCTGCACTTGACGTCATCGGCGTAGATCTCAAGCTCGGGCTTGGCGAGGAACTGGCTGTCCTCGTCCAGCAGCAAGGCCTGGCTGATCTGGTAGCCGTCGGTCTTCTGCGCGCCGGGACGCACGAGGATCTTGCCCTGGAAGACGCCCGTCGCGCCGTTCTTCAGCACCTTCTTGAAGACCTGCCGGCTCTCGCCCCGCAGTCCCCCGTGGGTGATGAAGACGGTGTCGTCATGGCGCAGATGCCCGCCGTCACCGAGGACGGCCGCCGCGACATGGGCCACGGCATCGTCACCGGCAAGCTCGACCACGGACTCCGACCGCATGTGGCGGCCATCGACCGACAGCTCGAAGCTTTTCAGCGAGGCAGCCTCGGCCACACGGGCGAACAGATGGGTGGTCGCGATGCGCGCCACGCCCGCACGGGGCGCGGCGATGTGGTGCAGCTTGGCGCCGGCGGCAAGGTCGGCCTCGATCACCACGTTGCCGCGCGCGCCGAGCAAGCCGTTTTCCAGCAGCGTCAGTTCCGCCCCTTCCTCGAGCCGCAGGACGTGGTGGACCACCACGTCGGCCCCCGCGTCCGAGGGACGATACAGGATCTGCACCGGACGGTCCGCCTTGCCGGTGACGCGGATCACCACGCCGTCGGTGGCCAGGGCCGTGTTCAGCGCGGCGAAGGGACGGCGCACGGGCTTCTGCCCCTGGGCTTCCAGCACGCCATAGGCTTCCGCGACCCAGTGGCCGGGCTGCGCGTCGGCCTGGGCCAGCGTGGTGATTTCCACCCCGGCCAGCGCCGGGTCGTCTGAGGCGGCGGCATCGAAGCGGCCTTCCACGAAGACCAGCCGCAGCTTGTCCACGTTGGCAAACAGCTTCGGGTCGCCCGCCACGGCTTCCAGCGCGACCGGCTCGGGCCGGGCGGCGTTGAAGGGCGCCGGGTCGGTGTAGCGCCAGTATTCGTGGCGCGGGCCGGGCAGGCCCTGCTCCTTCAGCCGCGCCAAGGCATCGGCACGCGCGGGCGCGGTGGCGCCCGTCATGGGCGCGGGCGCGGCAGCAAGACGGGCGTCAAGCTGCACATCGGCCGGGGCCGAGCGCGGGGCGCCCTCGATGACGGGGGTCTGCTGGGTCTTGACGGCTTCAAGCATCGGCGGCCTCGGCAAGGATGTCCCCGTAACCGTTGCGCTCGACTTCCAGCGCCAGCTCGGGGCCGCCCGACTTCACGATGCGGCCGTCATGCATGATGTGGACGACGTCCGGCACGATGTGGTCCAGCAGGCGCTGGTAGTGGGTGATTACGAGGAAGCTGCGCTCGGGCGAACGCAGCGCGTTCACGCCCTCGGCCACCAGACGCATCGCGTCCACGTCGAGGCCCGAGTCCGTCTCGTCCAGGATGCACATGCGGGGTTCCAGCATGGCCATCTGCAGGATCTCGTTGCGCTTCTTCTCGCCGCCCGAGAAGCCGACGTTCACCGGGCGCTTCAGCATCTCGGCGTCGATGTCCAGCGCCTTGGCCTTTTCGCGCACCAGCTTGAGGAAGTCGCCCGAGGACAGCTCCTCCTCGCCGCGCGCCTTGCGCTGGGCGTTCACGGCCGTGCGCAGGAAGGTCATGTTGCCGACGCCGGGGATTTCCACCGGATACTGGAAGGCCAGGAACAGGCCCGCGGCGGCGCGTTCCTCGGGCTCCATCTCCAGCAGGTCACGGCCGTCCAGCGTGGCGGTGCCGTCCGTGACCTCATAGCCCTCGCGGCCCGACAGCACGTACGAGGTCGTGGACTTGCCCGAACCGTTCGGGCCCATGATCGCATGAACCTCGCCCGCCGGGACGGTCAGCGTGACGCCCTTGAGGATCTGCTTTCCCTCTTCCTCGAGCTGCACGTGAAGGTTCTTGATTTCCAGCATTTTCACTCCTTTTCGGCGGCTGATGCCTGCGGCCCGAGTGGCCAGCGCAGGCTTCGCGTGATGGTGTTCGTTCGGCACAGGACCGGGGCAGGCATCCCGCCAGCCCCGGATCGCAAATCAGCCCACCGAGCCTTCCAGGCTGATCGCGACCAGGCTCTGCGCCTCCATCGCGAATTCCATCGGCAGGGCCTGCAGCACTTCGCGGCAGAAACCATTGACGACAAGGGCCACGGCCTCTTCCTCGTCCATGCCGCGGGCGCGGCAGTAGAACAGCTGGTCCTCGTCCACCTTGGACGTGGTGGCCTCGTGTTCCACGCGCGACGAGGTGTTCTTGACCTCGATATAGGGCACGGTATGCGCCCCGCACTGGTCGCCGATCAGCAGGCTGTCGCACTGGGTGTAGTTGCGGCTGTTGGTGGCGCGCGGGTGCATCGTCACCAGCCCGCGATAGGTGTTCTGCGCGCGGCCCGCCGAGATGCCCTTGGACACGATCCGCGACCGGGTGTTCTTGCCAAGATGGATCATCTTGGTCCCGGTGTCGGCCTGCTGGGCGTTGTTGGCGATGGCGATCGAGTAGAACTCGCCCTGGCTTTCCTCGCCCCGCAGGATGCAGGACGGGTACTTCCAGGTGATGGCCGAGCCGGTTTCCACCTGCGTCCACATCACCTTGGCGCGCGCCTCGCGGCAGTCGGCACGCTTGGTGACGAAGTTGTAGATGCCGCCCTTGCCTTCCTCGTCGCCGGGGAACCAGTTCTGGACGGTCGAGTATTTCACCTCGGCGTCTTCCAGCACGACGATTTCCACCACCGCGGCGTGAAGCTGGGCGGTGTCGCGCTTGGGCGCGGTGCAGCCTTCCAGGTAGCTGACGTGGCTGCCCTTGTCGGCGATGATCAGCGTGCGCTCGAACTGGCCGGTGTTCTCGGCGTTGATGCGGAAATAGGTGGACAGCTCCATCGGGCAGCGCACGCCCGGCGGGATGTAGACAAAGGACCCGTCCGAGAAGACGGCCGAGTTCAGCGTCGCGAAGAAGTTGTCCGAGGGCGGCACGACCGAGCCGAGGTACTTCTTGACCAGCTCGGGATGCTCGCGGATGGCTTCCGAGATCGAGCAGAAGATCACGCCGGCCTTGGCCAGTTCATCCTTGAAGGTCGTCCCCACGCTGACGGAATCAAAGACGGCGTCCACGGCAACGCGGCGCGCGTCCTCGCGCCCCTGGATGGGCGAGGCGTCGGCGCCCTCGACCCCGGCCAGGATCGCCTGCTCCTTCAGCGGGATGCCCAGCTTCTCATAGGTCGCCAGCAGCGCAGGATCGACCTCGTCCAGCGACTTGGGCTTGACGGCCATGCTTTTCGGACGCGCGTAGTAATACTGGTCCTGATAGTCGATGTGGGGATAGTTCAGCATCGCCCAGCGCGGCTCGGTCATGCCCTGCCAGCGGCGGAAGGCGGCCAGGCGCCACTCGGTCATCCACTCGGGCTCGTCGTTCTTCTGGCTGATCAGCCGGACGATGTCCTCGTTGATGCCCTTGGGGGCGTATTCCATCTCGATCTCGGTGTCCCACCCGTATTTGTAGGACCCCATGTTGGCGACGGTCTCGACCGTCTCACGGTCGACGCCTTCGCGGACTTCGATCTCGGGCACGTCCAGAACGGCCATCGGTTACCTTCCCTTCTTGCTCTGCCAACGGGCGCAGGCGGAAAGCCACGCCTCGGCAAAGCGGTCCAATTCCTCGGGCGTCGTCGTTCCCCCGAACGAGACGCGCAGCGCGCAGCCGGTATCCTGCTCGGCCACGCCCATCGCGCGCAGCACCCCGCTTGACCGGACCTTGCCGGAAGAGCAGGCGGACCCGGCGGATACGGCAAAGCCGGCCAGGTCCATCTGCATCACCTGCGTCTCGCCCTTCCACCCCGGAGTCAGGATGGACAGCGTCTGCGGCAGGCGTCGGGATTCGCGCCCCGGAAACATAGTGTTTCCGTCATGATCTTCCAGTCTTCGCAGCAGATGATCTCGCATTTCCGCGAGTCTTTCCGCGATTCCGGCCGCAAGGTCACCTTGGGCGGCCCGGGCGGCGGCGGCGAAGCCGGCAATGGCGGCAAGGTTCTCGGTCCCCGCCCGGCGGCCTTGTTCCTGCCCGCCGCCGCGCAGACGTGCCGGGCGGTCCTCGCCCTCCGCCAGCACCAGCGCGCCGATGCCGCGCGGCCCGCCCAGCTTGTGGGCGCTGACAAAGCCCGCACGCACGCCCATCCAGTCGAAGGCCAGCGGGATCTTCCCGAAGCCCTGTGTCATGTCGCTGACGGCAAGCCCCTGCGGCAGGTCCTGGATCACCCCCGTCTCGCTGTTGGCAAGCTGCAGCGTGGCGCGGGCTGGATCGGGGACCGTAACGCGGCCCAGGGCGTCGGCGACCAGCGTTTCCTCGCACCAGGCGCGGACGCAGTCATGTTCGACGCCCGCGCAGGCAAGCCCCTGCCCGTCCAGCGCCAGCGCCGCCGCCTCGGTCGAACCCGAGGTGAAGACGATGTCGGCGCGGGATGCGCCCAGCGCCTCGGCGATCTCCTCGCGCGACCGTTCCAGCAGCATCTTGGCCGCACGCCCCTCGGCATGGACGCTAGAGGGGTTGCCGATCACGTCGAAGGCCTCGGCCATGGCCGCTCGTGCCTCGGGGCGCAGGGGGGCGGTCGCGTTCCAGTCCAGATAGACGCGGCTCATGGTCGACCCGCCTCGTGGCCCAGGTGGTCTGCGATACGCGCGGCCAGGCGGCGGCCGACCTCGTCCTTGGGCAGCTGCGGCCAGGGCTCGGCGCCCTCGTCGGTGACAAGGATGACGCTGTTCTCGGTGCCTCCCATGACCCCGGTCGCGGGGCTGACGTCATTCGCCACGATCCAGTCGCAGCCCTTGCGCAGGCGCTTGGCGGTGGCGTTGGCCAGCACGTCGTCGGTTTCGGCGGCAAAGCCCACGACCAGGGGCGGACGCGCCTCGGCCCGGCTGATCCAGGCAAGGATGTCGGGGTTCTCGGCCATTTCCAGCGCCGGCGGGCGACCCGAGCCGTCCTTCTTGATCTTGCGGTCCGAGGCGCTGGTCACGCGCCAGTCCGCCACGGCCGCCGCCATCACCGCCGCATCGGCGGGCAGCGCCCGCTCTACCGCCGCGCGCATCTCGGCCGCGGTTTCCACGCGCACCACCTGCACGCCCGCGGGCGGCGGAACCGTCGCGGGGCCGGTTACGAAGGTCACCCGCGCGCCGAGGTCGCGCAGCCCCGCCGCGACCGCCGTTCCCTGAGCGCCCGAGGAGCGGTTGGCGATGTAGCGCACGGGGTCGATCGGCTCGTGCGTCGGGCCCGAGGTGACGATCACATGCCGCCCGGCCAGCGGCCCCGCGGTCACGCCCGGCAGGACGACGGCCTCGGGCGGCAGCCGCAGGATGGCGTCGGTCAGCCGCAACGGGCGCTCGGCATCGTCCCCCAGCGCGTCGCGGATGGCATCAAAAATCGCTTCCGGCTCGGCCATGCGGCCCTCGCCCCATTCGCCGCAAGCCATCTCGCCCGCGTCGGGACCGACAAAGAGGATGCCGTCGTCTTCCAGCGTGGCGCGGTTGCGGCGGGTGGCGGGATGTTCCCACATGCGCACGTTCATGGCGGGCGCGATCAGCACCCGCTTGTCGGTCGCCATCAGCAGGGTCGAGGCGAGGTCGTCCGCGTGCCCCCCCGCCATCTTCGCCATCAGGTCGGCGGTCGCGGGCGCCACCACCACCAGATCGGCCGCGCGCGACAGCTGGATATGGCCCATCTCGGCCTCGCGCGTCAGGTCCCACAGGGCGGTGTGACAGGCCTCGCCCGACAGGGCCGACAGCGTCAGGGGCGTGACGAACTGCGCGCCGCCTTCGGTCAGGACCGTGGTGACGCCGATGCCCCCACCCTTCAGCAGGCGGACCAGTTCGGGGATCTTGAAGGCGGCGATCCCGCCCCCCACGATCAGCAGAACGCGCTTTTCCTGCATCATCGGCTTTTTTCCCTGACTTCGCTGGCGGATGCGGGGAGACTTAGAAGACCGAGGCGCATGGGGCAAGGAAGGCAGGCCCTTCTGCGGACACCATGGCGTCTTGAAGCGGGCAGCGCAGGTTGGGCTTCAGTGCCTTTGGAGATGCACCTGCCTTGCGGAACTGCCGGACCGGGGCGCTGCCCCGGACCCCGGGATATTTTCACGAAGAAGAAAAGACTTGCCTCAAATCCCCACCACGAAGGGCAGGCGGTATCCAATGGCCTCGGCGACATGCGGCGCACGGACCGTCTCGCTGTGGTCGAGGTCGGCGATGGTACGCGCCGTGCGCAGGATGCGGTGGTAGCCTCGCGCGCTGAGGCTCAGCCGCTCGGCGGCGCGGGTGATCAGGGTGCGGCCTTCGCTGTCCGGCGCTGCGATCTCGTCCAGTACCGGCCCCGAGGCATCCGCGTTCACCCGCAACCCGGGATGATCGGCAAAGCGGCGGGCCTGACGGTCACGGGCCGCAGAGATCCGGCCCGCGATGGTTCCCGAGGACTCGCCGCCCGGCCGCGCTTCGAGGTCGCCGATCGCGACGGCGGGCACCTCGATGCGCAGGTCAAACCGGTCCATCAGCGGCCCCGACAGCTTGCCCATGTAATCCGCCCCGCATTGTGGCGCCCGCGCGCAGGCACGCGCGGCATCGGCCAGATGCCCGCAGCGGCAGGGGTTCGCCGCGGCGATCAGCAGGAAGCGGCAGGGATAGCGCACATGGGCATTCGCGCGGGCGACCACGACCTCGCCCGTTTCCAGCGGCTGGCGCAGGGTTTCGAGGACGGGCCGGGGAAACTCGGGCAGTTCGTCCATGAACAGCACGCCGTTATGGGCGAGGCTGATCTCTCCGGGTTTGGCCCCCCGGCCGCCGCCCACGATGGCGGCCATGGACGCTGTATGGTGGGGGTCGCGGAACGGCGCCTCGCGCGAGATGCCGCCGTCCGTCAGCGTGCCCGCCAGCGACTGGATCATCGAGGTTTCCAGCGCCTCGGCCGGCGTCAGTTCCGGCATCAGACCCGGCAGGCGAGCGGCCAGCATCGACTTGCCCGACCCCGGAGGACCCACCATCAGCAGGTGATGGCGCCCGGCGGCTGCGATTTCCAGCGCGCGCTTGGCGCGTTCCTGGCCCTTGACGTCGGCCATGTCGGCCAGCCGCGGCTTCCTGAGCACCTGCCCCGGCTCGGAGGGCACAACCGGCGCGCGGCCGGTCAGGTGATCGACGACCTGCCGCAGTCCTTGTGGCGCAATCACCGGCACCGCGCCGACCCACGCCGCCTCGGCTCCGCAGGCGGGTGGGCAGATCAGAGTCCGGCTCTCTTCCGCCGCGGCCATCGCGGCCGGCAGCGCACCCGCCACCGAGACCAGCCGACCATCCAGCGACAGTTCCCCCAGCGACACGACGCCCTCGAGTTCCTCCCCCGGCAGGACCTCGAGCGCGGCCAGCACCGCCAGCGCCACGGGCAGGTCGAAATGCGAGCCCTCCTTGGGCAGGTCGGCGGGCGACAGGTTCACCGTCACCCGCTTGTTCGGCATCGCCACCGACATCGCCCCGAAGGCCGCCCGGATGCGTTCGCGCGCCTCACTGACCGCCTTGTCGGGCAGGCCCACGATGGTGAAGGACGGCAGGCCGGGCGAGACCGCCGCCTGAACCTCGACCAGCCGCGCCTCGATCCCGTCGAAGGCGACGGTATAGGCGATGGCGACCATTCCCTTCCTCCACCAGATCGTGACGGTCTAGCGGCGGAGTCTTTAGGAATGGTTAACGGCGCAGTGGCCGGGCTTCGGCAAGCTCGCGCATCAGCCCCGACAGGCCGGGCACCTGCGGGATCAGCGTCGCTTGCAGCGCATGGTAGATGTCGGGCTTGCCGCGGAACTGGCGCTCGACCGGACGGCCATCCTCGCCGATCTCGGGCAACCAGCCGCCGTGACGCGCGTCGATGAAATGGCCCGCGGCGAAGCGCCAGCAGTCGCGGTAACGCTCCTCGTCCTCGGGCGCGGTGTCCAGCTTGAGCAGGCGGGCGAAGGCACCGATGGCCTCGGTCACCGGCCACCAGTAGCGGTCGCGGATCGCCGGGCCGCCGTCGCGGCCCAGCGTGTAGACGAAGCCGCCGTCCCGGCGCCAGGCGTCGGCGAAGGCGCGTTCCACCAGGTGCCGGGCGCGGTCGGGCGCGTCGTCGCTGCGCCCCGACAGGTCCCAGTGCTGCAGCACGAGCCGGCCGAATTCGAAGGAATGGCCGGGCGTGCTGCCGGGCGGGCGGAACATCGGGTTGCCGGAATAGGCCGGGTCCACCTGCCAGCCCTGGGTGTAATGCTCGGGCAGGCGCCAGCCGTGCTCGGGCGCGATCCGACCGGCAAAGAATTCAAGGATGCGGCCGGCGCGGTCAAGCCACTGGCGCTCGCCCGTGGCTTCATGGGCGGCCAGCATGGCTTCGGCGCCGTGCATGTTGGCGTTCATGCCGCGATAGGTGGAAAAGGGCGTCCAGTCGCGGCGATATTCGTCGGAAAGAAGCCCCGCGCCGTTGTCCCAGAAGCGGAGGTCCAACACCTCGGCCACGTCACCCAGCAGGCGGTCGGCGTCGGGATGGCCGACCTGCCGGGTGCTTGCAGCCGCCAGCAGGACGAAGACATGGCCGTAAGCAAGCTTGGTGTCGTCGGCGAAACCCTCGGGCGCGACGGCCCAGGCATAGCCGCCGTGCTGGGCATCGCGGTGCCTGCGCCACAGGAAGCCCAAGCCTGCGTCGATGATGTCCTCGCAGCCCGGCGCACCCGCGGCATGGGCCAGCGCAAAGGAATGGACCAGCCGGGTCGTGGTGTGCAGCTCCTGCGGGCCGGGAAGGGGGCGGCCCACGCGGTCCAGCACGTCGAAGCCGCCGTCGCCGCGCAGGCTCGCGCGGAAGAAATCCAGTTGCCGCAGCGCGTCGGCTGCCAGCCAGTCGCGGTGGCCGGGATCCCTGATCCAAGGCTGGTCGGTGTCGGGGCCAAGGGCGTCGTCGTTCATCGGGGCACCTCAGGGGGCTTCGATCAGGATGGCGCGGAAGTCGTTGACGTTGGTCAGCGTCGGGCCGGTCACGACCTGACCGCCGATGCGGCCGAAGAAGCCATGGGCGTCGTTGCTGTCCAGCGCGGCCCCTGCATGGGTGCCTGCCGCAGCCGCGCGGGCCAGCGTCTCGGGGCCGACCAGCGCGCCCGCGACCTCGGCCGCGCCGTCCACGCCGTCGGTGTCGCAGGCGATGGCATGGATGCCCGGCGCGCCCTTCAGCGCCAGCGCCAGCGCCAGCGCATATTCGGCGTTCGGCCCGCCGGTGCCGTCGCCGCGCCGGGTGACGGTCAGCTCGCCCCCCGACAGGATCACCCGCGGCCCCTTGGCGGCAAGCGCCAGCGCGGCATGGGCGGCGGCGACGTCCCGCGCCTCGCCTTCCAGCGCATCGCCCAAGGTTTCCACCGCATAGCCCTGCGTCCGGGCCAGTTCCGCCGCCGCCTCGAGCGAGCGCGAGGGCGCGGCATAGACCACGTTCTCGACCCGCGACAGCGCCGGGTCCTCGGGCGCGCGCACGCCGGTCGGGCCGTCCAGCACCGCGCGGACCGAAGGCGGCGCCTCGATCCCCCAGCGGTCCAGGATCGCGCGGGCCTCCCCGGCCGTCGAGCGGTCCCCCACCGTCGGCCCCGAGCCGATCAGCGCCGGGTCGTCCCCCGGCACGTCCGACACCATCAGCGCCAGCATCCGCGCAGGATAGGCAGCGGCGGCAAGCTGGCCGCCCTTGACCCGGCTGAGGTGCTTGCGCAACACGTTCATCTGCCCGATGGGCGCGCCGCTGGCCAGCAGTGCACGGTTCACCGCCTGCTTTTCCTCCAGCGTCACCTCGCCTGCGGGCGCGCAAAGCAGCGCCGAGGCCCCGCCCGAGATCAGCGCAAGGACGAAGTCGCCCTCACCCGCACCGTCCAGCAGCGCCAGCATCCGGCGCGTGGCGTCCACCCCCGCCTGGTCCGGGACGGGATGGGCAGCCTCGACGATCTCGATGCCCTGCGTGGGCCGGGCATAACCGTAGCGGGTGATCACCAGCCCCTCGCAGGGACCCCAGGCGGCCTCGACCGCCTCGGCCATGCGCGCGCTGGCCTTGCCCGCCCCGATCACGAGGACGCGGCCCGCCGGACGCTCGGGCAGGAAGCCCCCGAGGCTTTCCATGGGATCGGCCACGGCGACGGCCCGGTCGAACATGGCGCGCAGAAGCTGGGGTGGGGTCATGCGGTTACTCCAAGGCTGGACCGGCGGGAGACAAGGGTCACCCCTTCGCGGCGTTCGGGCGGAGGATGGCGGCCCTCGCGCAGCCAGTCCAGAAGGGTTGCGGCCACGTCGCGGCCGAACTTGGCGATATCGCAACTGACGGAACTGAGATCGGGCCAGACCTGCGCGCATTCCTCGATGTCGTCGAAGCCCACCAGCCGGATGTCGCGGCCGGGCATCCGCCCTGCCCGCGCAAGCCCCGCCATCAGCCCCAGCATCACCAGGTCGTTGAAGGCCAGCACCGCGTCGATGGAGGGGTCGGCCACGATGCGCTGCGCGGCGACGTTCAGCCCCCAGCCGCGCGAACTCGCGCCCCCGATCACCACGGGCTCGATCCCCCGCGCTTCCAGCACCTCGAGATAGCCGGACCGGCGCTCGGCGGTAATGGGGCGCCCGTCAAGGCCGCCCACGAAGGCGATGCGGCGCGCGCCCTGGTCCAGCAGGTGGCGCGTCGCCTGCCGCCCGCCGTCGGTGTAGTCGAAGCTGGCAAAGGGAAAGAGGTCCGTCCTCGGGTCCGCCTGCCGCAGCACCTGCAGCGTCGGCACGGCCGCGCGCGACAGCTGGTCGAAGATCCCTCCGCCCTCGCCGAAGGCGGGCGAGATCACCAGCGCGGCCACGCCATGTTCGATCATGGACCGCGCGATGCGGGCCTGCGCGCCCGCGTCCTCGTCCGAGTTGGCGATCACCACGGCATAATCGTGCTGGGCCACGGCCATCTGGAACGAGGCCGCGAATTCCGTGAAGAAGGGGTTGCGCAGATCGTTGATGATCAGCCCGATCAGCCCGCCGGAACTGGACCGCAGGCCCGCGGCTGCGCGGTTGTAGACATAGCCCAGCCGCGCCATCACCGCGCGCACGTCGCGGGCGGTTTCCTCGCGCACCAGCGGGCTGTTCTTGAGGACCAGCGAGACGGTGGACTTGGACAGGCCCGCCGCGCGGGCCACGTCGTTGATGGTGGGTCGGCGCATGGGGCCTCAGGTTCCGATGCCGTTCACCGCCAGCAGGTGGCCCATCCGCCGCACGGCCAGATCGGGCCGGGCCAGCAGGCGGGCCTGGTCGGCCAGGCGGAACACCTCGGCATAATGGCCGATGGAGCGCGCGGACTGAAGGCCCCCCGGCATGGCGAAATGGTCCTGCGCCCCGTTCAGCCAGGCAAGGAAGGCGATGCCCGCCTTGTAGAACTGCGTGGGCGCCCGGAAGATCTCGCGCGACAGGGGCACGGTGGGGTCCAGGAGCGCGCGATAGGTGGCGGTGTCGCCCTGCGCCAGGGCCTCCAGCGCCTGCGAGGCGGCAGGGGCGATGGCGGCGAAGATGCCCAGCAGCGCATGGGAATGGCGCTGGCCGTCGCCCTCGATCAGCGGGGCGTAGTTGAAGTCGTCGCCGGTATAAAGCCGGACGCCTTGGGGCAGGCGGGCGCGGAAGGCTTCCTCATGGGCCCGGTCCAGCAGCGAGATCTTGATGCCGTCCACCTTCGCGGCGTTTTCCCCGATGATGCCCAGAACGAGTTCGGTCGCCTGCGCCAGATCGCCGGCGCCCCAGTAGCCCGCCAGCGCCGGGTCGAACATGGGCCCGAGCCAGTGCAGGATCACCTTGTCGCGGGCCTGCCCCAGCAGGCGGCCATAGACGCGGGCATAGGCATCCGGCCCCGCGCCAAGGCTGGGCAGCGCGCGGGTGGCCATCAGGATCACCTGCCCGCCCGCGGCCTCGATCGCCTCCATCTGCGCCTCGTAGGCGGCAATGATGGCATCCGCGCTGGTCAGTTCCGCCGGGGGCACGCCATCTGTCCCGGCCCCGCAGGCGACACGGGGCTTCAGGGGATGGGCCTTCGACTCGCGCATCGTGCGCTCGATCAGTTCGCGGGCGGTGGGCCAGTCCAGGCCCATGCCGCGCTGGGCGGTGTCCATCGCCTCGGCCAACCCCAGGCCCTGATCCCAGAGCCAATGGCGAAAGCGCAGCGTCGCGTCCCAGTCCACCGCCGGGCGGCCGCCCCAGGGATCGCGCTCGCGCAGGGGGTCGCTGACGACATGGGCGGCGGCAAAGGCCGTGCGGGTCAGGGGGACGCGGGGCGTGCGGGGTTCCAGCGGCACGCCGGTCAGGGTCCAGGCTTCAAGCCGCCCCTCGGCGGTCGGCAGGGTGATGGTGATCATGGGCTTGTCCCCCGGTCGGCGCGGATCATGTCGGCGGCCTTTTCCGCGATCATGATCGTGGGCGCGTTGGTGTTCGACGAAACCAGCCGCGGCATGATCGAGGCGTCCACGACGCGCAGCCGCTCGATTCCGTTCAGCCGCAGCCGCGGGTCCACCACCGCCGCCGGGTCCGGGCCCATGCGGCAGGTGCCCGCCGGGTGGTGGTCGGTCTTGGCGTTGCGGCAGGCGTAGCGGATATAGTCCTCGTCGGTGACGACCTCGGGGCCGGGCAGGACCTCACGCCGGACAAAGGGCTTCAGCGCCTCCTGCCGCATGATCTGCTGCGCGAGCTTCAGGCCCCGGATCGACATCTCGCGGTCATGCGGATCGGCCCAGTAGTTCGGGTCGATCAGCGGCGCGGCGGCAGGGTCCGCCGAGGCCAGCCGCACCGTGCCCCGCGAACGCGGCCGCAGGTAGGCCGAGTTCAGCGTGACGCCCCCGTCCGGCATTGCCGCCACCCCTGCCTCGATCCCCGAGCCGAGCCCCAGGTGCAGCTGGATGTCGGGCGAGCGGGCATGGGGGTCGGCATACCAGAAGCCGCCGGTCTCGAACAGGCTCGAGGCCACCGGTCCCTTGCGTGTCAGCAGGTATTGCAGCCCCGCCAGCGCCGACAGATGCAGCCTCGCGTAACGGTCGTAGGTATGCGGGCCGGTGCATTCGGCGATCACGAACAGGTCCACGTGGTCCTGCAGGTCCGCGCCCACGCCGGGCTGGTCTAGCAGCACCGGAACGCCCACCTCGCGCAGATGTTCGGCGGGTCCGATCCCCGACAGCATCAGCAGGCGCGGTGAGCCGATGGCGCCCGCTGACAGGATCACCTCGGTTTCCGCCGTGATCCGTTCCGGCCCGGCCTTGCCCGCAAGCTCGATCCCCGTGGCGCGGCCGTTTTCCACCAGGATCCGCAGCACCTGCGCCCCCGAGCGCACCGTCAGGTTCGGCCTGCGCCGCGCCGGATCAAGGAAGGCCACAGAGGTCGAGGACCGCCGTGCCTTCCGCTGGGTCAACTGGTAATAGCCCACGCCGTCCTGCGTGGCGCCCGTCATGTCGGGGTTGAAGGGAATGCCAAGCTCGCCCGCCGCGCGGAAATAGGCCTCGCAGATCGGCAGGGGGGCGGCCGGTTTCGAGACACCTAGGGGACCGCCCTGGCCGTGATAGCGGTCGTTGAAGCTGTCGTTGTCCTCGGACTTGCGGAAATAGGGCAGCACGTCCTCGTAGGCCCAGCCCTCGCAGCCGAGCTGGCGCCATTCGTCATAGTCCAGCGCATTGCCGCGCGTGTAGATTTGCGCGTTGATGCTGGAGCCGCCGCCGAGGACGCGCGCCTGCGTGTAGCGGATCACCATGCCGCCCATGTGTCGCTGCGGGACCGTGTGCCAGCCCCAGCTGCCGATGCCCTTGGTCATCTTCGCGAAGCCTGCGGGCATGGCGTAGAAGGGATGGCGCGGGCGGCCGCCTGCCTCGACCAGCAGCACACGTGCGTCAGGATTTTCGGTCAGGCGGTTGGCCAGCACGCAGCCCGCGCTGCCGCCGCCGACGATGATGTAGTCAAAGCCTTCGGGCATCCTCGTCCCTTCACAAACGGTGCAGCGACAGGCCGCCATCGACCGGGATGACGGCGCCGGTCGAGAAAGCCATCGCCCCCTGCGCCAGCGGCAGGACGGCCGCGCCGATGTCGGCGGGCGCGCCCCAGCGGCCTGCGGGAACAAGGCCCTGCGCGATGCGGGCGTCGTATTTTGTGGCGACCCCTTCCGTCATGGCGGTGCGGATGATGCCGGGGCGCAGTTCGAAGACGCCGATGCAGTGGGGGGCGAGCCGCGCCGCGTAGAGCCGGGTCATCATCGAGGCCGCGGCCTTCGAGATGCAGTATTCGGCCCGCTCGACCGACACGAGTTCCGCGCTGACCGAGGTCACGAAGATCATCGCACGATAATCCCGGGCGGGCATCGCCAGCATCCGCCGCGCCACGGCCTGCGCCAGGAAGAAGCCGCCACGCAGGTTCACGCCCATGACAAGATCGAAGCTGTCCGCAGACATCTCCAGCATGTCGCCCCGCGACAGCGCCGGGACGCCCGCGTTCGACACGAAGGTGGTGATGGGACCCAGCGCGGTCTCGACCCGCTCGACCAACTCGGGCGCTGCGGCGATGTCCGCAAGGTCGTGGCGGAAGTAGCGCGCGTCTGGCAGGGTCCGCAGCGCGGCGGCGACGGCGGGATCGTCCTCCGCCCGCTCGGACGCCAGCGCGACGGTCCAGCCTGCGTCCGCCAGCGCCGTGGCGATGCCGAGGCCGATGCCCTGCTGGCCGCCCGTGACCAGGGCCACGCGGCTCATGCCCCCGCCCCTTCGTTGATGTGGTGGGCGACGCGCAGCGCGTGCGCCGCGACGGTCAACGCGGGGTTCACGGCGGCCGAGGTCGGCAGGACGCTCGCATCCGCGAGGAACAGGTTCGGATGGTCATGCGCCCGGCCCCAGGGGTCCACCACGCTGGCCGCCGGGTCCAGCCCCATCCGCGCCGTCCCGCACTGGTGCGAGGGTGTGCGCCGGTCGAAGGCCCGCGACAGCACCAGCGGAAAGCCCGCCCGCCGCAGGTCGCGCTTGAGCCGCGACACCAGCGCCAGATGCGCCTCCCAGTTGGACCGACGCCAGTCCAGCCGGATGCGGCTGTTCTCGACCGTCACGCGGCTGTCGGGCGAGGGCAGGTCCTCGGACATGGCGTAAAGGTCCAGCGCGTGGTCCGCGATCCAGTGCGCGGCACGCCGGGGCAGGCCCGAGGTCGCGGCGAGGATCGGCCCCGACACGCGGCCCAGCATCTGCACGTTGCCCAGGGGCTCTCCGTTCGGGCCGCCGGTCAGGTAGTAGTCGTTGATCATCAGCGTCTTCTGGTAGACCGAGCGGTTCCTGCGCCAGGGATGCACCGCCAGCACGGCCGAGGCATTGTGGTTCATGAAGTTCCGCCCGACCTGGTCCGAGCGGTTGGCGAGCCCCCTCGGATGCGCCTCGGAGCCCGAGGACAGCAGCAGCGCCGCCGTGTTCACTGCGCCCGCAGCCAGGACCACCGTCCCCGTCGTCAGCCGACGTCCGTCCGCCAGCCGCAGGGCAGTGACGCGGTTGCCATCGGCTTCCAAGGCAGTGACCCGCGTGCCGGTCAGCAGCGTGACGTTCGGATGCGCCAGCGCCTGCGCGATGCCGATGGACTCGGCGTCCATCTTGGCGCCGGTCGTATCAGGGAATGCGTCCCACGGCGTCTTGGCACGTTCCAACCAGCGGTCAAGATCCACTCCCAGCGGCAGGTGCGAGGGGTGCAGCCCGATCCGACGCAGACGCGCGCGCAAGTCTGCGATCTCGGGCTCGTCGGGCACGGGCGGATGCGGAAAGGGGGTCGAGCGCGGCGGGTCGGTCGGATCGTCCGTGGTGCCGCGCACCTGGAACATGGCCTCGGCGCGGGCATACCAGGATTCGTATTCCTCGTAGCTGACCGGCCAGCCGGGCGTGGTCCCGCCCATGTGGCGGATCGGGCGGAAATCCTGCGCGCGATAGCGGATCAGCACCGCGCCGTAGAACTTTGAATTGCCGCCGACGTAGTAATAGTTGCCGGGGTTGAAGGGCTGGCCCTCGCCGTCGAGCCAGCTTTCCTCGGGCCGGAAGCGGCCATCGCGGAAGATCGCCTGCGGGTCGCGGCAATGGGGCGCGTCGGCCAGCCGTTCGCCGCGTTCCAGGATCAGGATGCGCCGCCCCGAAGGCGCCAGCGCCGCCGCCGCCGTCGCCCCGCCGATGCCCGAGCCCACGATGATGATGTCGGCATCCATTCCTCAGTCCCCGATCCGCGCTTCGGTCCGGGGATCGAAGACCACGGCCTTGTCCATGTTCAGCCGGAAGGGAAACTGCGCTCCCACGCGGGGCTGCGAATTGGCACGCAGCCGCGCCACCACGTCGCGCCCGCCGATCGTGAAGGCTGCAAAGGTGTCCGCGCCCGCCGGTTCCACCACGGACACCACGTGGTCCACCTGCTCGACCAGCTGCGCACTGCGGTCGGCGCCGCCCTCGTCGGTGATCGCCTCGGGGCGCAGGCCCAGGATCACCTCACGCCCGTCCTGGGCGGCCAGCGCGGGCTGGCCCAGCCGCAGCAGCTTCTGCGAGGCGCCCTCCAGCGTGACCTGGGCGTGCGGCGCGCCGTTGTGGACGACAATGCGGGCGGGCATCAGGTTCATGGACGGGTTGCCCATGAAGCTGGCGACAAAGGTGTTGGCCGGGCGGTCATAGATTTCCCGCGGCGTGCCCAGTTGCTGGACGTGGCCCTTGTTCATCACGGCGATGCGGGTGGACAGCGTCAGCGCCTCGATCTGGTCGTGGGTGACATAGACGGTGGTGCGGCCCAGGCGGTGGTGGAGCTTCTTGATCTCGGTCCGCATGTCCACGCGAAGTTTCGCGTCGAGGTTCGACAGCGGTTCGTCGAACAGGAACACGTCGGGGTCGCGCACCAGCGCCCGTCCCATCGCGACCCGCTGGCGCTGGCCGCCCGACAGCTGCCCCGGCTTGCGGTCCAGCAGGTGGCCGATTTGCAGAAGCTGGGCCACGTCCTTCAGCGCGCGCTCGCGTTCCGCCTTGGGAACGCCGTGCATCTCAAGCCCGAAGGTCATGTTCTGGCCCACGGTCATGTTGGGGTAAAGCGCGTAGCTCTGAAACACCATCGCGATGTTGCGGCGCGAGGGGTGGACGTCGTTCACCACCCGCCCGTTGATCGAGATCGTCCCCGAGGTGATCTCCTCGAGACCCGCGATCATGTTCAGCAGCGTCGATTTCCCGCAGCCCGAGGGGCCGACGAGGACAAGGAACTCGCCCTCGCCCACCGAGATGTCCACGCGGTGCAGCACCTCGACCGTGCCATAGGACTTGGTGACGTTGTCGATATCGAGAAAGCCCATGGGTCAGCCCTTCACGGAACCCGCCATCAGGCCACGCACGAAATAGCGGCCCGCGACGATGTAAACCAGCAGCGTCGGCAGCGCGGCCAGGATCGCGGCCGCGAAGTGGACGTTGTATTCCCGCACGCCCGTCGAGGACTGCACGAGGTTGTTCAGCGCCACCGTCATCGGCATCGCATCCAGCCCCGCGAAGGACACGCCGAACAGGAAGTCGTTCCAGATGTTGGTGAACTGCCAGATGATGCAGACGACGGCGATGGGTCCCGACACCGGCAGCATGATGCGCCAGAAGATGCGGAAGAACCCCGCCCCGTCGATCATGGCCGCGCGCACAAGCTCGGTCGGGAAGGCGGCATAGTAGTTGCGGAAGTAAAGCGTCGAGAAGCCGATCCCGTAGACGACATGCACGAGGATCAGCCCCGGCAGCGACCCCGCCAGACCCATCAGCCCCAGCAGACGCGCCATCGGGATCAGCACGATCTGGAAGGGGATGAAGCAGGAAAACAGCAGAAGCCCGAAGACCCAGCGGTGCCCCGGAAAGCGCCACTTGGTCAGGACATAACCGTTCAGCGCCCCCAGCATGGTCGAGATGGCGACGGCGGGCACGACCATCAGGATCGAGTTCAGGAAATAGGGCCTCAGCCCCGTCGCCTGCACCCCGATCTGCGCCGTGGACCAGGCCGAGCGCCAGGGGTCCATCGTGGGTTCGCGCGGCAGGGCCATCATGTTGCCGCCCGTGATCTCGGGCAGCGGCTTGAGGCTGTTGATCAGCATGACGCCCAGCGGCAGCAGGTAGAACAGCGCGAAGAAGATCAGCACCGTGACAATCAGCGCACGGCCGACGCGGCCCGTGCGGACGGCAGAGCCCTGGGTGGCGACGCTCATCGCTCCTCTCCCTGCCGCATCTCGGCGTAGATGTAGGGCACGATCACCGAGGCCACGCCCATCAGCATGATCACGGCGCTGGCCGCGCCCACGCCCATCTGGTTGCGGGTGAAGGTATAGGAATACATGAAGGTCGCGGGCAGCTCGGTCGCCCGCCCCGGCCCCCCGCCCGTCAGCGCGATCACCAGGTCATAGGACTTGATCGCCAGATGCGCGAGGATGACGAAGGCCGACAGGAACGCGGGCCGCAGCAGCGGGATGACGATACGGCGATACAGGCTGAGGTTCGAGGCCCCGTCGATCTGCGCGGCCTTCAGGATCTCGTTGTCGATGCCGCGCAGGCCCGCCAGGAACATCGCCATGACGAAGCCCGAGGACTGCCAGACCGCCGCGATCACCAGCGTGTAGATCGCCATGTCGCGGTCCTTGATCCAGTCGAAGCGGAAGCTTTCCCAGCCCCACAGATGCATCGTGTTCTCGATCCCGATGCCGGGGTCCAGAAGCCACTTCCAGGCGGTGCCGGTGACGATGAAGCTCAGCGCCATCGGATACAGGTAGATCGCGCGCAGGGTGCCCTCGGCGCGGATCTTCTGGTCCAGGAAGATCGCCAGCATCAGGCCGATGGCGATCGAGATCAGGATATACAGGCTCGCGAAGATCCCGAGGTTCACCAGCGCCGTGGTCCAGGCCGACAGGCCGAACAGGCGCCGGTAGTTGTCGAAGCCCACCCAGTCGTAGCTGGGCAGCATCTTCGAGCCGGTGAAGGACAGAAAGACCGAATAGGCGATGAAGCCGTAGACGAAGACCAGCATTGCCGCGACCGAGGGCGACAGCACCAGCCTCGGCAGCCAGTCCTGCAAGCGCCCGCGCAGATCCGCGCGGCTTGCCGCCGCGGGCATGGCTTCTGCGGACATGAGTTTCCTCCCGGATGGACCGCCGCGCCCTCCCGCGGCGGAAAGGGCGGGGCCGCGCGGGCCCCGCGCCGGTGGTTTACTGCGCGCCCTCGACCGCGTTCACCAGTTCCTCGGCGGCCTGCCGGCTGTCGTATTCGCCGTTGAAATGCGCGGTGATGACGTCATACATCGCGTTCTTCACGGCGGCCGGGTTGGCATGGCCGTGGCCCATGGACCCCAGCAGCGTGCCCGCCTCGGACGCGGCCTTCAAGTCGGCCATGCCCTTCTTGCCGCAGTCGTCGAACTCGGTGTCGGGCGCGGCGCTGCGCGCGGGGACCGAGCCCTTGACCGTGTTGAAGGCCACCTGGAACTCGGGCGACTCGATCGCCGCCGCCATGGCCATCTGCGCCTTGGTGGCCTCGGGGTCGTCCTGCCTGAACATCATGAACTGGTCGCTGTTGAAGGTGACCACGCCGTCCGTGCCCGGAACCCGGAAGCACAGGAAGTCGGTCCCCGGCTGCTTGCCCGCGTTCAGGAACTCGCCCTTGGCCCAGTCGCCCATGATCTGGAAGGCGGCCTCGCCGTTGATGACCATGGCGCTGGCCAGGTTCCAGTCGCGGCCCGAGAAGTTGTCGTCCACGAAGCCGCGCAGCTGTTCCATCTTGTCGAAGGCCGCGACCATCTGATCCGAGCCCAGCGCCTCGGGGTCGAGGTCGATCATCGACTTCTGGTAGAACTCGGGCCCGCCCGACGCCAGCACGGCGCTGTCGAAGATCGTGGCCTCCTGCCAGGGCTGCCCGCCATGGGCCAGCGCGACCTTGCCCCCGTCCTTGGCCTTCTGCAGCGCGGCGATGAACTCGTCCCAGGTCGTGGGCTGACTGATGCCCAGTTCGTCCAGCACGGCCTTGTTGGCCCAGACCCAGTTCGTCGAATGCACGTTCACCGGCGCGGCGACCCAGTGGTCGCCGGGCTTGGAAAACCGCTGCAGCGCCGCCGGGATCACCGCGTCCCAGTTGCCCGCCTGCGCGACCTCGTCGAGGTTCGCCAGCACGTCGCCCTGTTCGGTCCAGTCCAGCAGGTCGAAGCCCAGCACCTGCACGGCGGTCGGCGCGTCGCCTGCCGTCACGCGGGCGCGCAGCGCGGTCATCGCGGCCTCGCCGCCGCCACCCGCGACCGGCATGTCGCGCCAGGTGATACCCTGCCCCTCCAGGTCCTGCTTCAGCACGTTCAGCGCCGCGGCCTCGCCGCCCGAGGTCCACCAGTGCAGCACCTCGACCTCGGCAGCCGAGGCCGCCCCCGCCGAGGCGACCACCAGGGCCGCCGACATCATCAGTCTGTTCAAGACGCGCATTCGTTCCTCCCCCTGCGCAAACCGGCCTTGTCAGCCGTTATCGACCCAGAGGCTCCGCCCCCGCGCGACGCGCATCTGGACGGTCTTGACCTCCAGGAACTCCTCCAACCCGTAGCGGCCAAGCTCCCTCCCCTGGCCGCTTTCCTTCATGCCACCGAACGGCATTTCCGCAAAGCCGTCCATCCATGTATTCGTCCAGACCGTCCCGGCCGACACGCGGCGGGCGAAGTTCAGGCAGGTGTGGACATCGCGGCTCCAGACGCCCGCCGACAGGCCGTAGCTGGCGTCGTTGGCAAGGCGGATCGCCTCGTCCTCGGCACGGAAGGTCAGGACCGACAGGACGGGGCCGAAGACCTCCTCGCGCGCGACCGCCATGCCGGGGGTCACGTCCGCGATCACGGTCGGCACATAGAAGCGGCCGTCGAGGCCCGGCACCGTCAGCACGCCGCCCCCGATCACCACCCGCGCCCCCGCCTCGCGCGCGGCCCGCACATGGCCGTCGATCCTGGCAAGGTGGTCGTCCGAGATGATGGCCCCCACCTGCGTCGCCGGGTTCAGCGGGTCGCCGAAGGGCACGCGGCGGGACAGCGCGGCCACGCGGGCGACCAGATCCTCGGCCACGTCCTCGTGCACGATGATGCGGCTGCCCGAGTTGCAGCATTCGCCCGCGTTGAAATAAACGCCGAAGGCGATGGCGTCGGCGGCAGCATCAAGGTCCGCGTCGGGAAAGACCACCTGCGGGTTCTTGCCGCCCAGTTCCAGCAAGACCTTCTTCAGCGTCCCCGAACCCGCCGCGACGATGCGCTTGCCCACGGCGGTCGAGCCAGTGAAGGACACCATGTCCACGCCCGGATGGCTGGACAAGGCCGCGCCCACCGGCTCGCCGTGGCCCAGCACGATGTTGACGACGCCCGCGGGCAGGCCCGCTTCCATCAGCAACTCGCCCAGGATCACGGTGGTCGAAGGGGTCAACTCCGAGGGCTTCACCACCGCCGTGCAGCCCGCGGCCAGCGCGAAGGGCAGCTTCTGGCAGACGATCAGGAAGGGGAAGTTCCAGGGCGTGATGATGCCAACGGTGCCGATGGGCTCCTTGAGCACGACGCCCAGCATGTCGGGGCCGAGGCTGTTGTGGCTGTCGCCATGGACTGTCCGCGCCAGGGCCGCCGCATAGCGCCACAGGTCGGCCGCGCCCTCGATCTCGGCCAGCGCCTGGGTAATGGGCTTGCCGGATTCCAGCACCTCGATGCGGGCAATACGCTCGCGGTCCCGGTCGATCAGCTCGGCCACGCGGTTCAGCAGGGTCGCGCGCTGCCTGCCCGGAAGGAAGCGCCAGTCGTCCCCATCGAACGCCGCGCGAGCGGTGGCGATGGCAGCCTCGGTCTCGGCCGCGCCGCCTTTGGCGGAACGGCTGACCAGCATCCCGTGCGAGGGCGACAGGCGGTCGAACCTTGCGCCGTCGGCGCTGTCCACCCATTCGCCGCCGATCAGGTGGCGGTTGGTCCGGGGCTCCAGTGCGACGGGGGTGGCGGGGCCTGCGATCAGGGTGTGCTCGGTCATCTCATGTCCCCGGAAAGACGGGCTTGCGCTTGGCGGCGAAGGCGGCGACTCCCTCGGCCCTGTCGGCGCTGGCGGCGATCATGCCGGACCCCAGCGCCTCGATCATGGCGTCCCGATCCTCGCCCGCGGCGGCGTGGATCATGTATTTCGCGACCTCGGTGGCGCGCGGCGAAGTTTCCAGCAGCTTGCCCGCGATCGCCTGCGCGGCGGCCAGCGGGTCTTCCGCGACCTCGGCCACGAAGCCTGCCGCATGGGCGCGTTCGGCGGTCAACCGGCGCCCGAACAGCGCCATTTCCTTCAGCAGCGGCTCGGGGATCAGGCGGGCCAGCCGCTGCGTGCCCGACCAGCCCGGCACGATGCCGACCTGCGTTTCCGGCAGGGCGAGGGTCGCGCCGGGCGCCATGACCCGCAGATCGCAAGCGGCGGCCAGCTCCAGCCCGCCGCCAAAGGCATGGGCCCGGATCACGGCCACCGTCGGCATGGGCAGCCGCGCCAGCCGGTCGAAGATGCGATGTCCGCCCCGCACCCAGAGGCGCGCGAACTCGGCCGGAGGAATACCGGCCCAGGCCCCGATGTCGGCGCCCGCGCAGAAGGCGCGTTCGCCCTCTGCGGTCAGCAGGACGGCCCGCACGGCGCTGTCCCGGTCCAGCGCCTCGCAATGCGCGGCCAGTTGTTCCAGCATCGCGGGCGTGAAGGCGTTCAGCCGCGCGGGGTTGTCCAGCCGCAGCATGGCGATGCCATTCTCGATCTCCAGATGCACGGCACTCACAGCGCCAACTCCATGGGGCCCTCGGCCAGCAGCGACAGCGGCATGGTGCGCGCGTCAGGAGCGATGCGGACGCGGCCCTGCGAGGCGGTCACGATGTCGCGCTCGGGCTCCATCCCCGGCATGATCTCGACGGCGGCCAGGCCCTCGGGCGTCAGGCGCATGACGCAGCGCTCGGTAACGTAAAGGACGTCCTGGCCCAGTTCGAGCGCGCGCCTCCCCGAGAAGGTCACATGCTCGACCTCGTCCACCATCTTGGTGAAGCGGCCGGGTTTCGTCACCCGCAGGCCCGAGGGCGACAGGTCCAGCTCGGCCGCGGCTTCAAAGAAGCCGGAAAAGACCAGCTTGCGGGCGTTGGCCGTGATGTCCACGAAGCCGCCGCAGCCGGCGGTCAGATAGGGCTTCTTGCCCAGCTTGGACACGTTCACGTTGCCCTGCCGGTCCACTTCCAGGAAGGACAGGAAGGACATGTCGAAGCCGCCGCCCTGGAAATAGGTGAACTGGTTGGGCGAGGGCACGAAGCCGAAGGCGTTGGACGCGCAACCAAAGGCAAAGCCGGTCAGTGGCATCCCCCCCACGGCGCCCTGCTCGATGGCCCAGGTGACAGCCTGCGGCTCGCCCGCTTCCAGCAGGACGCGGGGAACCAGCGCCGAGATGCCGAATCCAAGGTTCGCCGTCTGGCCCCGCCGCAGTTCCATCGCGGCGCGGCGGGCGATGACCTTCTCGACCCCATGCTCGGCCAGGGCGAAGCTGGACCAGGGGCGCATGATCTCGCCCGAGATGGCGGGGTCATAGGGCGTCTCGGTCGTTTGCCACTGGTCGGGCGCGACCACGACCAGGTCCACCAGATGGCCCGGCACATGGACGTCATGGGGCCGCAGCGAGCCTGCCGCCGTCACCCGCTTGACCTGTGCGATCACCAGCCCGCGGTGGTTGCGCGTGGCGATGGCCTGGTCGAGCCCGCCCAGATAGGCGCCCTCGTGCTCATAGGTCAGGTTGCCGTTCTCGTCGGCGGTGGTGGCGCGCAGGATGCAGACGTCGGGCACGATGTTGGGGAAATGCAGCCAGGTCTGCCCGCCGAAGTCCTGCCTATGAACGATGGGCTCGGCCGCGGCGGCCTCGTTCATGGCGCAGCCCTGCCGGACAGGATCGACAAAGGTATCCAGCCCCACCTGCGTCAGCACGCCCGGACGGCGCGCGGCCACGTCGCGGTGCATGTCGAACATGATCCCCGAAGGCACGTTGTAGGCCTTGACCCGGTTCTCCACGGCCATGCGCCAGATCTCGGGCATCGGCAGCGAGGACGGTCCCGAGGGGTAGGAGCCTGCCAGCACCCGGACGAGCAGCCCGTCCTGCGCCAGGTGGTCCATGCCCTTGACGCCATACATGTCCCCCGCCGCGATGGGATGCAGCGTGGTCAGTCCGCGCGGATGGCCTTCGGCGCGGAACCGCTCGCCCAATGCGGCCAGCACCGCGTCGGGACAGCCCAGTGCCGAAGAGGAGGAGACGGTGACGACCGCGCCATCCCCGATCTGCGCCACGGCCTCGGCGGCGGAAACGATCCGGGCCATCAGATCCCTCCGTAATCGACAGGGGTGCGGCGCCCGGTGCGGGCAGCCTCGGCCACGGCCAGCGCCACGGCAAGCGAGCGGATGCCGTCCTCGCCATCCGCCGCCGGGCGGCCCTGCCCCTGCGCAGCCCCGGTGAACAGGCGGACGCTGCGGTGGTAAAGGTTGTGGTCCTCGAAGGGGATTGCCTCGGCGCCCGCTTCCGTGACCAGCATGACCTCGCCCACCGGGCGGCCGGTCATGACGTTGCGGGCGAAGATCGAGCCCTCGGTGCCGTGGATCTCGATTCCCGTGCCCGCGAAGCCATGGGTGAAGCTTTCATGGGCCATGACCTGCGCGCCCGAAGGCATCGACCAGACGGACATGACGTTGTCCTCGACCCCAGCGCCCAGGCCCGCGTCGGCGGTCATGGCCACGACCTCGGCCGGGTTCTCGCCCAGGTGGAAGCGGACGGTGTCGGCATCATGGACGACGATATCGGGGATCACCCCGCCGCCCGCAGCCGGATTGTCGATGCGCCAGCCCTGCAGATGGGCAGGAAGCTGGACCGCGTGAAAGACACGGACGCTCTGCACGCGCCCGATCCGGCCTGCGCGGATGGCGTCGCGAATGGCAAGGTGGCTGCCCGCGTTGCGCAGATGGTGGTTGGTGCCGAAGACCAGCCCTGCCTGACGGGCGGCTGCGACCATCGTCACGGCATCCGCCACGTTCATCGCGAGCGGCTTTTCGCAGAGCACATGCTTGCCCGCCGAGATGGCCGCCATGGCCTGCGGGAAGTGCTTTTCATTGGTGGTCGAGATGTAGACCGCGTCCACCCCGTCCAGCAGGCTGTCGAGTTCCGTGGTGCTGGCTGCGATCCCATGCTGCGCGGCAAAGTCCTGCCCGCGACGGCTATCGCCCGACAGGACCGAGGCGATCTCTCCCCCGCTTGACCGGATGGCATCGATCATCTGCGTGGCGGCGATGTTGCTCGCCCCGATCAGGCCCCAACGCATCCGCATCCTCCATTTGGACCGTTCCAATGCTTTTGGAACGGTTCGATCGTTCTGTCAACGGTGATGTTGCGGCTTGTCGGAAAGCAAAAGGGTCAGGCGCGATCCGCGCCTGACCCGTCGGAACTTGGGTACTTCGTTCGTCCTCAGCCCTGGGCGGCGCGGCGGCGCTCGATGGCCTCCCAGATCAGGGCGGCGGCGTTGATGCCGTCGAAGCGCTCGAGTTCCTGAATGCCGGTAGGGGAGGTCACGTTGATCTCGGTCAGCCAGCCGTCGATCACGTCGATGCCGACGAAGATCAGGCCCTTCTCGCGCAGGACCGGGCCGATGGTGGCGCAGATCTCGCGCTCGCGTTCGGTCAGGCCGACCTTCTCGGGGCGGCCGCCGACATGCATGTTGGACCGCGCCTCACCTTGGGCGGGGATGCGGTTGATGGCGCCGACCGGCTCGCCGTCCACCAATATGACGCGCTTGTCGCCCTTGATCACGGCGGGCAGGTATTTCTGCACGATCACCGGCTCGCGGTTGATGCCGCCGAAAAGTTCGAGCAGCGCCGACAGGTTCGCGTCAGCCTGCGGCAGGTGGAAGACGCCCGCGCCGCCGTTGCCGTAAAGCGGCTTGATGATGATCTCGTCATGGCGCTGGCGGAAGGCGCGGATCGCCTCGACGTCGCGGGCGATCATCGTGGGCGGCGTCAGCTCGGGGAAGTCCAGCACGAAAAGCTTCTCGGGCGAGTTGCGCACCCAGAAGGGATCGTTGACCACCAGCACCTCCGGGTGGACACGGTCCAGAAGATGCGTGGTCGTGACATAGCCCATGTCGAAGGGCGGGTCCTGGCGCAACCAGACCACGTCGAACTCGGCCAGTTCCGCCGTGCGCCATTCTCCGAAGCTGACGTGGTTGCCCTGTTCCCGCCGCAGGCTGACGTCGCGACCGCGGGCGAACAGCTTTCCCTCGTCGAAGATCAGCCCGTCTGGCGTGTACTGAAACAGGCTGTGTCCCCGCGCCTCGGCCTCGAGCCCCAGCCGGAAGGTGGAATCGGCCGAGATCGAGACATTCTCGATCGGGTCCATCTGCAGGGCGACCTTGAGGGGCATCGTCGGCTCCGGGCTGGATTTGAACTCGGCTCCGGTTCTGGCCCGCGCCAAGGGGCGATGCAAGCCGGGCGGTCAGTTCAGGCCGAAGGCGTTCTCCACGATCTGGACCCGGCCGTCCGCATCCACCAGCGCCGCGTCGAAGCGCAACTCGGTCAGCCCGCCCGTGGGCAACCGATCGGTATACAGCAGAGCCGCTTGGCAGATCCGGTCCATCTGCCGGCGCGAGATGCGCTGGGCGGCGATGTCATGGGTTTCGGATTTCTTGACCTCTACGAAGACGACCGCCTCGCCGTCGCGCAGGATCAGGTCGACCTCTCCGGCGGGGCTGCGCCAGCAGCGCTCCAGGATCTCGCAGCCGCGCTCAGCGTAATGCTCGGCCACCCGCCGCTCGGCCGCGTGACCGCTTGCATGGGCGGCGACGCCGCGGGCGACGCGGGAATGCGAAGGCCGCCGCGGCGCGGGCCGTCCCGCCTCAATCCAGGGCATGATCGTCATTGTCCCGCTCCTCCTGCATGGCCAGCGCCATGCGATACACGTCCTTGCGCGGGCGCCCCGCCGCCGCCGCGACCTCGGCCGCCGCATCCCGCAGGCTCATCCGCCCCGCCCGCTCGGCCAGCGCCGCGCGCACGGCATCGTCATCCGCCACCACGGCGCCGCCCGGCGCCATGACCACCACGATCTCGCCCCGCAGCCCCTCCTCGGGGATCGTCTCCATCACGGAACGGGCGGTTCCGCGCAGCACTTCCTCGAACTTCTTGGTCAGCTCCCTGCAGACCGCGATATCACGTTCCTCGTCGATCTCGCACAGATCTCTCAACATATCCTTAACGCGCCGTGGGCTTTCAAAGATCACCACTGTCGCGTCCAGCCGCGCCTGGGTTTCCAGCCAGCGCCGCCGCGCGCCCTTCTGCGAGGGCGCAAAGCCCGCGAAAAGGAAGCGGTCCGTGGGCAGCCCCGCGACCGTCAGCGCCGCCAGCAGCGCCGAGGCGCCGGGAACAGCATGGACGCGCCCGCCCGCCTGCGCCACGTCGCGCGACAGCCGGAAGCCCGGATCGGCCACCAGCGGCGTGCCCGCGTCCGAGCAATAGGCGACCGCCTGCCCCGCCCCGATCGCCGACAGGATCGCCGGGCGGGCCCGGTCGGCATTGTGATCGTGATAGGCCAGGATGCGCCGCCCGCGCAGGGGAATGCCGTGGATCGACATCAGGTGGCGCAGGGTGCGCGTGTCCTCGGCCGCCAGCAGGTCGGCCGCGTTCAGCACGTCCAGCGCCCGCAGGGTGATGTCGCGCGCCGTCCCGATGGGCGTGGCGACGAGGTAGAGCCCGGGGTCGAGCCTTGCCGCCAGCACCGAGGCCGCAAGCACCCGCGCGCCCTCTGCCGGACCGGGTCCGTCGTCATCCATGTCCATCCTGCCGTTCCCTTCGCCTGCCGGTCCGTCAGGTTGCCACGCCGGGGGGTCTGTGGCTACCCTTCCGCCGGAACCGGCACCCCAGAACAAGGGAATCACCCATGCTCTCCATTCCCCTGCGCCTTGGCCCCGCGGGCTGGCGGCGTCCGCTGATGCGCGTGGCCGCCTTGGTGGCCGCCGCCGCCCTGGCCGCCTGCGAACCCGTCGAGCAACAGGCCGCGGGACCGCAGACGGGGCCCACGATCGACCCTTCTCAGCCTGTCCAGGTGGCGCTGCTGGTGCCGGGCGGATCGGGGGACCCGAATTACGAGTACATGGCGCGCTCCATGGCGAATGCGGCGCGGATGGCCGTGGCCGATGCGCAGGGCGCGCGGATCGACCTGCGCGTCTACGAGACGGGCGATGACGCGGGCCTTGCCGTGCGCGAGGCGAACCGGGCGGTGTCCGAGGGTGCGAAGATCATCGTGGGTCCCCTGCACGCGGAATCGGCCAACGCGGTCGGCAATGCCGTGCGGGGACGGGTGAACGTGCTGTCCTTCTCGAACAACGCCGACATCGCGGGCGGCAACCTGTTCGTGCTGGGCAACACCTTCTCGAACACCGCGAACCGGCTGGTGTCCTACGGCGTTTCCCAAGGCCTGCGCCGCTTCCTGATCGTGCACGAGACAGACGTGGCAGGCCAGATCGGCGGCGCCGCGATCGAGGGCGCCATTGCCCGCAACCGTGCCACGCTGGTTGGAAAGACGGGCCACGGGCCAAGCCGGGCCGAGATGGACCGCATCGCCCCCACCATTGCCCAGGCCGCCGCCGCCAACCAGGCGCAGGCGATCTTCCTGACCGGCAACAACACCGCCGTCCTGCCCGAGATCACGGGCGCGCTGGCCAACGTGGGCCTGAGCAGCCAGTCCATCCAGCTGATGGGGCTGACGCGCTGGGACGTGCCCGGCGACCGCGCCCGCCTGCCGCAGATGCAGAACGGCTGGTTCGCCGTCCCCGATCTGCCCCGCATCGCCGAGTTCAACCGCCGCTACCAGGCGGCCTTCGGCGAAACGCCGCATGAATTCGCGACGCTCGCCTATGACGGGGTCTCGGCCGTGGCGGCCTCGGTCCGGGCGGGCCGCAGCAATGCGGTGACGACCGCCGGGCTGACCCACGGCGGCGGCTTCGCGGGCATCCAGGGCGCCTTCCGCCTGCTGCCCGACGGCAGCAACCAGCGCCAGCTGGCGGTCGCCACGCTGCGGAACGGCCAGCTTGTCATCATCGACGCCCCCCGCGCCAGCTTCCGCGGGGCCGGGCTCTGACCCTGGTGCGACCCGACGACGAGAACGACCCGGCTTTCCGCCCGGTCCAGAGCGCCCCGGCCCTGCCCGGGGCGCATCCGTTGTTCGACGGCGACACGGCGATTGCCGCCCTGGCCGCCGAGCTGAAGGGGCTGGCGGACCCGCGCGAGATCCGCGCCCGCACCGTCGCCTGGCTGGCCGCCGCGCGGGCCGAGGCCATGGCCGACATCGTCGCGGGACTTGCCACCCACCCCCGCAAGGGGCGCGAAACGGTCCGCGCCATCGCCCAGCTGACCGATGCCACGGTGCGGGCCATCCATCACGTGGCGACGAACTGCCTGCATCCGAACCTGTCCCCCACCGAGGGCGAGCGACTGGCCGTGCTGGCCGTCGGCGGCTACGGGCGCGGCGAGATGGCGCCGCATTCCGACATCGACCTGCTGTTCCTGCTGCCATGGAAGCCCACCGGCTGGATCGAAAGCGTCGTCGAGTCGATGCTCTACATGCTTTGGGACCTCAAGCTGAAGGTGGGCCAGGCCACGCGGTCCGTGGACGAATGCATCCGCCTGGCCGAGGCCGACATGGTGATCCGCACCAGCCTGCTGGAACACCGGCTTGTCTGCGGCGATGCCGTGCTGGCGCAGTCCCTGCGCGAGCGGCTCTGGCCCGAGCTGTTCGCCCGCACCGTGCCCCAGTTCATCGAGGCCAAGCTGGAAGAGCGCGAGGACCGCCACCGCCGACAGGGCGGCCGGCGCTATGTGCTGGAGCCCAACGTCAAGGAGGGGAAAGGCGGACTGCGCGACCTTCAGACCCTCTACTGGATCGCGAAATACATCCATCAGGTGGACCGGGCGATCGAGCTGGTGGATCTCGGCCATTTCACGCGGGCCGAGCACACCACCTTCTGGGCGGCCGAGGATTTCCTGTGGGCCGTGCGCTGCCACATGCACCTGGCGGCGGGCCGGGCCGTGGAAAAGCTCAGCTTCGACATGCAGCTCGAGGTGGCGGCGCGCATGGGATACCGCGACGCGGGCGGGCGGCGCGGCGTCGAGATCTTCATGCAGGACTATTTCCGCCACGCGACAAAGGTGGGCGAGCTGACCCGCGTCTTCCTGACCGGTCTGGAACAGCGCCACCTGTATCGCGCACCCCTGCTGGAACGCTTCCGCCGCCCGCGGGTTGCGGCGGGCTTCAAGGTGGAAACCGGGCGGCTGGCCATCGCCGACCCCCGGGCCTTCTTCGCCGATCCGCTGAACATCCTGCGGCTGTTCGAGGAAGCGCTGCGCAGCGGCATCCTGATCCATCCCGAGGCGATGCGGCTGGTCGCGCAGAACCTGCACCGCATCGACGATCAGGTGCGCTCTGACCCCGAGGCCGCGCGCATCTTCCTGGACCTGCTGCTGAAGCACGGAAACCCCGAACGCGCGCTGCGGCGGATGAACGAGCTGGGCGTGCTGGGCGCCTATATCCCGGAATTTGAACGCATTGTCGCCATGATGCAGTTCAACGTCTATCACCACTACACGGTGGACGAGCACCTGATCCAGTGCGTGGCGGCGCTGGCCCAGATCGAGCGGGGCGAGCTGGTCGAGGACCTGCCCATCGTCAGCGCCATCATGGCCGAAGGAAAGCTGGACCGCACGGTCATCTATCTTGCCACCCTGCTGCACGACATCGGCAAGGGCCGGCCCGAGGACCATTCCATCATCGGCGCGCAGATCGCCCGGCGCGTCTGCCAGCGGCTGGGGCTGACGCCCGTTCAGGTGCAGCTTGTGGAATGGCTGATCCGCAACCACCTGGTCATGTCCGACGTGGCGCAGAAGCGCGACATCTCGGACCCGCGCACGCTGCGCGACTTCGCCAAGGCCGTGCGGACGCGGCGCAGGCTGGACCTGCTGACGGTGCTGACCGTCTGCGACATCCGCGGGGTCGGCCCCACCACCTGGAACAACTGGAAGGCCGAGCTGCTGCGCAAGCTGCACCGGCAAACGGCGGACCTGCTGGAAAACGGGTTCGAGGACGTCAACCGCGAGCAGCGGGTGGACGAGGCCCGGCGCAGCCTGCGCCACCTTCTGGTCGCCCAGGGCTGGCCTCCCGCCGACATCAGGGCCGAAACCAAGCGCCATTACGACAGCTACTGGCAAGGGCTGCCCACGGACACGCAGCAGGTCTTCGCCCGGCTTCTGAAGGACATCACCGCCGACGAGATCCGCATGGACCTCGACCCCGACCTGCGGCGCGACGCGACACGGGCGGCCTTTGTCATGGCGGACCACCCGGGGCTGTTCTCGCGTCTGGCAGGGGCGCTGGCGCTGGTCGGCGCCAATGTCGTGGACGCGCGCACCTACACCACGCGCGACGGCTATGCGACCGCCGTCTTCTGGGTGCAGGACGCCGAGGGAAAGCCCTATTCCGCTGACCGCCTGCCCCAGCTCAAGCGCATGATCTTCCGCACGCTGGCAGGCGAGGTCGTGCCGCGCGACGCCCTGACCGAGCGCGACAAGCCCAAGAAGCGCGACCGCGCCTTCCGCTTCCCGACCCACATCACCTTCGACAACGAGGGCTCGGACATCCACACGATCATCGAGGTGGACGCCCGCGACCGGCCCGGCCTGCTTTACGACCTGACGCGGACGCTGGCCGCCAACCACATCCAGATCGTCAGCGCCGTGATCGCAACCTATGGCGCGCAGGTGGTGGACAGCTTCTACGTCAAGGACGCCTTCGGGCTGAAGCTGACCCAGGCCGCGAAGCGAGAGGCCCTTGAACGCAGGCTGCGACAGGCGATACGCGAAGGCGCAGAACGAGCGGAGGCCTGAATTCATGCGCGGCGGACTGGTGCGGGGGTTCATCTCCGTGGGCCTCTGGACCTTCCTGTCCCGTTTGACGGGCTTCGTGCGCGACATCCTGATGGCGCGCTGGCTTGGCACCGGTGCCCAGGCCGAGGCCTTCCTGGTGGCGCTGTCCCTGCCCAACATGTTCCGCCGCTTCTTCGCGGAGGGCGCCTTCAACACGGCCTTCGTGCCGATGTTCTCGAAAAAGCTGGAATCGGGCGAGGCGCCGCGAGCCTTCGCGGCCGACGCCTTTGCGGGGCTAGGGTTCGTGGTGGCGGTCTTCTCGGCTGTGGCGATGATCCTGATGCCGGGGCTCGTCTGGCTGATGGCGGCGGGATTCGCGGGGGACGAGCGCTTCGACCTGGCGGTCGAATACAGCCGCATCACCTTCCCCTACATCCTTCTGATCTCGCTCGCCTCGATGATCTCGGGCGTGCTGAACGCGAACGGCCGCTTCGGTGTGGCCGCCGCGGCGCCCGTGCTGCTGAACCTCCTGTTTATCGCGGGGATGCTGCTGGGACGCTGGTTCGGCTGGGACCTGGGCCTGACGCTCGCCTGGGCCACGCCCGTCACGGGGATCGCGCAGCTGGCGCTGGTCTGGTGGGACGCGGCGCGCACCGGCTGGCGCTTCGTGCCGCGCCGTCCGAGGCTGACGCCCGACATGAAGCGGCTGCTGGCCATCGCCATGCCCGCGATGTTCGCGGGCGGCGTGGTGCAGGTGAACCTGCTGGTCGGGCGGCAGGTCGGGTCCTTCTTCGAGGGCGCGATCGGCTGGCTCAGCTATTCCGACCGGCTGTACCAGTTGCCGCTGGGGGTCGTCGGCGCGGCCGTGGCTGTGGTCCTGCTGCCGGAGCTGTCGCGCCGCCTGCGGGCGGGCGACGAGGCGGGCGGCCAGTCGGCCCTGTCGCGCGCGACCGAGTTCGGGATGTTCCTGACCCTGCCCGCCGCCTTCGCCATCGCCGTGATCGCGGTGCCGATGGTCGCCACCCTGTTCGAGCGCGGCGCCTTTGGCCCGCATGACACCCAGATGACCGCGCGGGCGCTGGTCGTCTATGCGCTGGGCCTGCCCGCCTTTGTCCTGCAGAAGATCCTGCAGCCGCTGTATTTCGCGCGCGAGGATACCAGGACGCCTTTCCGCTATGCAGTGAACTCGATGGTCGTGAACGCCGTCGTCGCCGTCGGGCTGATGCCGCTGGTCGGCTTCGTGGCCGCCGCGCTGGGCACGACCGTTGCCGCCTGGGTGATGGTCGGGCAACTCTGGTGGGGCACGCGCGGCATGGGCCAGGCCGCGCAACTGGACGGGCGGCTGCACAGCCGGCTGCCGCGGATCGTGCTGTCCTCGGCGCTGATGGCGGCGGGGCTGTGGGCGCTGCGGGGCTGGCTTGCACAGGACGGCGAGGGCGACATCGCGGGACTTGCGATCCTCGTCTTCGGCGGCGCGGCCGTTTACTTCGTCCTGAGCTTCTTGACCGGGGCGATCAGCCCTTCCGAGTTGCGCGCCAACGTCCGCCGGCGGCGCTGAGGATCGGCGCCGGACCCGGACCGGGGGCCAGCCCCATCGCCGTATACGACGATCCCAGGATGTTTACGCGAAGAAGAATGTACCACAGGGCCGCTCTGTCATTCTCTTTTGGCCAAATATCCCACGGGGGCGCGGGGGTGTGAAACCCCCGCCTGTAACCGTGCAGCAGGGAGCGCCGCGACGGTCCGGAAGCTACCGCTGGCGGATGCGCCGACGAACGCGGCCCATGCCGCCGGGGATCAGGACGAAGGACAGCAGGAAGCCGATCACGAAGCCGGACACCTCGGCGATCCAGTTCTTGCCCGCTCCGCCAAAGGCGATGCCGAAGACAAGCTGGAACAGCAGCAGCATTCCGATCAGGGTGAAGGCGCGCAGCTGGTTGGCGTTCTCCTCGCCCAGCCGCGTCCAGAGCAGAAAGGTGAAGGCGCCGAGCAACCCGTAGACCGGCGCATAGCCCCCCACCAGCGGATCGAAGCGGACCATCGGCAGGAAGCCCGCAACCAGCGAATAGAGCGCCGCGCCGCCGATGGCCGAGGCCAGGAACAGCGCGACCACTGCCCCAGGGCGGAAGACCCGCGCCACCATGTTCCCCAGCGCCAGAAGGAACACGAGGACGAAGATCGCGTGGGTCAGCGAGTAATGCACGAAGGGATAGGTCAGCAGCCGGTAAAGCTCGGCCCCTGCGACCGAGGAGCGGTCGACGGCGCGGACCAGGAACTCGGGCGCGAAGGCGGTGCGCTCGATCGTGATCTGGCGCGCCGCCTGGCCCGCGTTCACGCCCCCCGCAAGGAATCCCAGCCGGCCCAGCCCGAAATAGGCCTCGGCCGCGATGATGGGCATGGCCAGCAGCCACAGCACGGCGGGAAGGCTGTTGACGGGGCTTTCGTTCATTCCGGCGCGCATCGGGGTCCTTTCCGGCGCGGTTGCGCCCACAGGACTCAAGCGGTAATCCGGCCGCGACGGTTTTTCCAGCAGGCAGCAGCATGGCACGCGTCCACACCCCGCGCATCTTTTCAGGCATCCAGCCGTCGGGAGGGCTGACGCTGGGCAACTATCTCGGCGCCCTACGCCGTTTCGTCGAGAAGCAGGGACAGGTCGAGACGATCTACTGCCTTGTGGACCTGCACGCCATCACCGTCTGGCAGGAACCCGAGCGGCTGCGCCACCAGACGCGCGAGGCGGCGGCGGCCTTTCTTGCGGCAGGCATCGATCCCGCGCAGTCGGTCCTGTTCGTGCAAAGCCACGTGCCCGCCCATGCCGAGCTCGGCTGGATGCTGTCCTGCGTGGCCCGTGTCGGCTGGATGAACCGCATGACCCAGTTCAAGGACAAGGCCGGCAAGAACGCCGAGGCCGTGAGCCTTGGACTTTACGCCTATCCCGCGCTGATGGCGGCCGACATCCTTGCCTATCGCGCGACCCATGTGCCCGTCGGCGAGGACCAGAAGCAGCATGTGGAACTGACCCGCGACATTGCGGCCAAGTTCAACCACGACTACGGCACGGATTTCTTCCCCTCGCCCGAGCCGGTGATCGAGGGCGCGGCGACCCGCGTCATGTCCCTGCGCGACGGGACGAAGAAGATGTCGAAGTCCGATCCTTCGGACGCCAGCCGCATCAACCTGACCGACGACGCCGACGCCATTGCCCAGAAGATCCGCAAGGCGCGCACCGACGCCGACCCGCTGCCGGGGACGATGGAAGGGCTGAAGGACCGGCCCGAGGCGCGGAACCTCGTCAACATCCACGCGGCCCTGTCGGGCGAGACGCCGGACGCGGTGCTGGCGCGCTTCGAGGGCCAGGGCTTCGGCACCTTCAAGCCGGCGCTGGCGGACCTGGCGGTGTCGGTGCTGGAGCCGATCACGCGGCGGATGAACGAACTGATGGCGAGTCCTGACGAGATCGACCGCATCCTGCTGGCGGGGGCCGAGAAGGCCGACGCCATCGCCTCGCCCATCGTGGCCGAGGCGCGCGAGATCATGGGGATGATCCGCGGGGCACGGTAAGATCGGGGGCGCTGCCCCCGTCCCTTCGTATGAATGGGGCCCCACTCCCATTCACCCCACGAAATATTTGGACGAAGAAGAACGGGCCTGCCTGGCGCCGTAGGGTCAGGCGGGCGGCTGGCCGTCCGGGGTCGAGGGCGCGGGCGGGTTCGCCATGATCTCGAAGACGCGCTCGGGCGGGCGGCAGAGGCGGGTGCCGAGGGGCGTCCGCACGAAGGGGCGTTCCAGCAGGATCGGATGCGCCAGGATCGAGTCGACGAGCTGATCTTCGGTCAGTTCGGGGGCGTCGAGGCCGAGGTCGTCATAGGGCGTGTTCCGGCGGCGCAGCGCCTGCCGGACCGTCAGGCCGGCATCCGCAATCCACTGGCGCAGCGTTTCCCGGTCGGGCGGGGTCCGGCGGTAGTCGATGACCTCGGGAGCCTCTCCACCGTCCTGCAGCATCTGCAACACGCGGCGCGAGGTCGAGCAGTTCGGGTTATGCCAGATCACCGTCATGGGGCCAACCTGCCCGGATCGTCAGAACAGCGCAAGCTGGTCGCCCGCGCGCGGGGGCGGAGCGAAGCGGCTGGCATCCAGCGGCGGACTCTCGCGGTCATAGCCCAGCCGCCTGCGGGCCAGGCGGAAGCGCTGGTGCATCAGATCGGCCTCGGGGCCTTCGCCGCGCATCCGGTGGCCGAAGCGGGGATCGTTGTCGCGCCCGCCCCGCATTGCCTGGATGCGCGACATGACATGGGCCGCGCGACCAGGATGGTGGCGGTCCAGCCAGTCGCGGAAGAGCGGCGCGACCTCATGCGGCAGGCGGATCGGGATCATGCTGGCAGTGGCCGCGCCCGCATCGCGCGCGGCGGACAGAAGCGCCTCGATCTCGTGGTCCGTCAGGGCCGGGATCATGGGGGACAGCATGACGCGGACACGCACGCCCGCATCCGCCAGCGCCCGGATCATCTTCAACCGGGTCGTGGGGGCGGGCGCGCGTGGCTCCATCTGCCGGGCCAGCCCTGCGTCCAGCGTGGTCAGCGAGATGCCGACAAAGACCCGGCCCCGCGCGGCCATCGCCCCGATCAGGTCGAGGTCGCGCAGGATCGTCCTTCCGCGTGTCACGATGCTGAGCGGGTGGTTCCAGTCGTGCATCACCTGCAGGCAGGCGCGCATGATCCCCAGCCGCGCTTCCACCGGCTGGTAGGGATCGGTGTTGGTGCCGAAGGCGATGGGGGCGACGGCATAGCCCGGCCGGGCGATCTCGGCCTCCAGCAGGCGCGCGGCATCGAGCTTTGCGGTGATCCGCGTTTCGAAATCCAGTCCCGGCGAAAGGCCGAGGTAAGCGTGCGTCGGGCGGGCGAAGCAGTAGATGCAGCCATGCTCGCAGCCGCGATAGGGATTCACCGAGCGGTCGAAGGGAACGTCGGGCGAATCGTTGCGGGTGATGATCCGGCGCGGGGTCTCGGTCGTGACATCGGTGCGCAGCAGCGTCTGGTCCGGGGGGCTGTCCCAGCCATCGTCCTCGCGCACCGCCCGGTAGGGCTCGAACCGTCCGGCCGGGCGGTGGGCGGCGCCTCGGGCCTTGAGGATCTGGTCGGGGTCGCGAGGCGGCAGCATGGTCCAAGACTGGAACATCAAGAGAACATTGGCAAGTCCGCGCCCATGGAACGTTTGCGGCCCATGGCGGCTTTTCATTCGGTGCGTCAGGTCACATATTCGGACCGTAAAGGAGGACGCGATGCCCCTGCCCCATTTCCTTCTGCTGGTCGCAGCCGTGATCCTGGCGGCGGGCGCGACGCTGGTTCTCGCGCTGGTCATGGGGGTGCCGCTGCAGGCGCTGGCCCTGGCTGCGGGGATCGCGGCGGTGGTGGCGCATCTGTCGGCGCGCACCGGCGACGGGCCGCGCCACACGCCCGACGCGTAAGCCGTCAGCTTTCCAGTTCGGCGTCCCAGTAAAGATAGTCCATCCAGCTGACATGCAGGTGGTTCGGCGGGAAGCGCCGGCCGATGGCGTGCATCTCTTCGGTGGTGGGGCGGCGGGGGGCGCGCCTCAGCCGCAGGCCGGACGCGCGCAGGCTCTTGTTCGCCTTCTTCAGATTGCAGGGCGAACAGGCGGCGACCACGTTTTCCCAGGCGGTGGTGCCCCCGCGCGAGCGCGGCACGACATGGTCAAAGGTCAGGTCGCCCCTTGATCCGCAGTACTGGCAACAGAATTCGTCCCGCAGAAAAAGATTGAAGCGCGTGAATGCCACGCGCTTCCTGGGTTTCACATAATCCTTCAGCACCACGACCGAGGGGATGCGTATGGTCTCCTTCTGGCTTCGCACGACCTCGTCGTATTCGGCGAGGATCAGGACGCGGTCCAGAAAGACCGCCTTGATCGTTTCCTGCCAAGGCCACAGCGACAGGGGATAATAGCTGAGCGGGCGGTAGTCTGCGTTCAGCACCAATGCGGGGTTGCGGCGCAACGCGGCAGGGTCGCGCACGAACTGGCTGCGGAAATCGTCTACATTCGGGTCGTCAAGCATCCGGTCTGTCCCCCCGCCATGACGCCTCAGGACTTTGCGCCGACTATATTGGGCGGCGGCGTCCTGACAAGGCTTCGGATATGGACGGGTATCGGGGGCGGTCGTAACCGTTGCGTGACGGTGACGCGACGCGACGCTGGGATGACGCAGGCGTCAGCCCAGCGCCTCGCGCACGAAGCCCAGCGCCGCACCCAGGCCATCGGGCGAGATGCCGTGGCCCGTGCCGCGCATGGTATGGGTGGTCACGGTGAAGTTCGCGCCTGACAGCGCCCGTTCGGCCAGGCCCATGTCCGCGAAGGGCACCATCTGGTCCTGGTCGCCGTGCAGCAGCATGACCGGCGGGCGGACCTTGACCTGGCCCAGCAGCTCGGGCGCGAGCAGCCGGCCGGAAAAGCCGACGATCCCCGCCACCGCATCGTCCCGGCGCGGCAGGATGTGCAGCGCCATCATGGTTCCCTGGGAAAAGCCCACCACCACCATGCGGTCGGGCTCCAGCTCCTCGCGCGCCAGAACGGCGTCGAGGAAGGCGTTCACGTCGTCGATGGACTTCTCCATCGAGGCGCGGGCCTGCGCCTCGGTCGAGCCGTCCAGCCAGGGGATCGGAAACCACTGGAAGCCGAAGGGATTGTTGCGGCAGGGCTCGGGCGCGTTCGGGGCATAGAAGGCGGTGTCGGGCAGGTAGCGTCCCAGCGGATCGGCCAGCCCCAGCAGGTCCGCGCCATCCGCGCCATAGCCGTGCAGGAAGACGATGACCGAGCCGGCCTTCTCGGGGCCGCGGCGGCCCGATTGCAACTCGCGCGTCATGTCACTCCCTCGCGTCCCTTGGCTGCGTGGTAATAGGCCCAGAGCCCCCGCGCCGCAACCGCGCGCCAGGGCGCCCAGGGGCGCGCAAGCTCGGCCAGCGCACGACCCTTGGGGCGTTCGGCCAAGCCGTACATCAGCCGCGCCGCTTCCTGCAGGGCGAGGTCGTCGGGCGCGAAGGTATCGGCCCGGCCCAGCGCGAAGATCAGGTACATCTCGGCCGTCCAGCGTCCGATGCCGGGCAGTGCGGTCAGGGTGGCGCTGACCTCCTCGTCGGGCATCAGCCGCAGGGCGTCGAAGTCGATCCCTGCCCCGGCCAAGGCGCGCAGGTAGCGCACCTTCTGCCCCGACAGCCCGCAAGCCCTGAGCGCGGCGTCATCCGCCGCCATGATCGTCTGGGGCCGGTCCAGCCCCGCGGCCGCGAGCCGCGCCGAGATGGAGGCCGCGGCGGCCGTGGAAATCTGCTGCGAAACGATGGCCGACATCAGTGCGCCGAAGCCGTCGGCGCGCCGGCGCAGCGGCAGGGGGCCAAGCTGCGGCAGCACCCGCGCCCACACCGGGCAGACCGAGGCCAGATGCGCTGCGCCTTCGGCCAGGTCGGCCTCGGACGCGATCACGCGCAGGCTCACTTGCGGCCCTGTTCGATGGTGCTGGCCCAAAGGCGCGCCGACTCCATCAGGCGCGTCTCGAAGGCGGTCGAAATGTGGTGGCGCAGCGCCTTCTCCGCCGCATCCCCGTCGCCCGAGGCGATGGCGTCGACGATCTCGCGGTGCTCGGCCAGCGACCGCAGACCCCGGCCCTCGGCGGCGAGCGACGTGCGCGCCATCAGCGCCATGGTCCGGTGCACGATGTCGAGTTGCTGGACGAGATAGCGGTTGTGCGAGGCAAGGTGGATCTGGTGGTGGAAACGGCGGTTGGCCCGGCTCAGCGCCTGCGGGTCGTCGACGATGCGCAGGTCGTCCTCGACCATCTGGCCCAGCACCCGCACCTCCTCGGGGGTGGCATGGCGGGCGGCGAGGCGAGCGGCCAGCGCCTCAAGCTCGGTGCGGACGGTGTAAAGCTCGGCCAGCTGGTTGTGGTCCAGCGTGGCCACGATCAGGCTGCGGCCGTCGCGGGTCAGCATGGACTGGGTTTCCAGCCGCTGCAGCGCCTCGCGCACGGGGGTGCGGCTCACGCCGAAGCGCTCGGCCAGTTCCGATTCGACCAGCCGGTCGCCGGGGCGGTAGGTGCCGTCGTCGATCGCCGACAGGATCAGGCTGTATGCATCTTTCATCCGGGCAGAGTTGGCCGGGTGCCCCCACGATTGCAAGGCCGCAGCGTCCGCGTTAGCCCTTGGTCATGGATAGGCCCTTCATGCGCCCCCGGCGCGATATCGACACCGCCGCCCTGCAGGCGGATTTCGCCGGCGTGGACGCCTGGATCTTCGACCTGGACAACACGCTTTACTCCCCCGACCTGCGGCTGTTCTCGCAAATCGAGACGCGGATGACGGCCTATGTCCAGCGCCTTCTGGGCGTCGACGCCGCCCAAGCCGACCGCCTGCGCGCCCATTACTGGCGCGAGCATGGCACCACGCTGGCCGGGCTGATGGCCCATCACGGCATCGACCCCGAGACCTACCTGGCCGAGGTCCATGACATCGACTTCACCGCCCTGACGCCGGAACCCGCGCTTGCACAGGCGATCCGGTCGCTGCCGGGGCTGAAGATCATCCACACCAACGCCGACGCGGCCTACGCGCACCGGGTGCTCGCCCGGCGCGAACTGGACGTCTTCGACGCCATCCACGGCATCGGAGAGGTCGGATACCACCCCAAACCCGACCCGCGCTCCTTTGCCGCAGTTCTTCGCGCGCACGGCCTCGACCCGACCCACTGCGCCATGTTCGAGGACGATCCCCGCAACCTCGAAGTGCCGTTTTCCTTGGGAATGAGGACGATTCTGGTGGGTGCGGGACGCCACGGCCCCGACGAACTGGCCGAGGATCACAGCCATGGAAGCCACGTCCTGTGGCACACCCGCGACATCGTGGCATTCCTGCCTGCGCTTGCGGCGGCCCTTGGCGCCGTGGCAAGTTCGCAGCCAAATCCGTCAACAGCCGAGGCCGACCATGAGCCGCACTGAAACCTCTGCCGAGCACCTTGCCTCTGCGCTCAGCCCCGACGCCGAGATGCAGACGCAGAAGGAACGCATCCTCGCCGCCCGCATCCTCGTCATCCTGGCGCTGGTGGTGGTGCTGGTGATCGTGGTCGTGGCGCTGTTCGGCCTGCCCGCGCTGACCATGATCGCGCTGCTGGCGACGGTTGTCGTCATGGGCCTGCTGATCGCCTACGCGGCCGGGTTCTAGGACCCGTGCCGGGCGCGTCCGTGGATGTCCTGGTTTCCGGCGGCGGCGTCGCCGGGCTGACAGCGGCGGCGGCCTTCGGCGCCTCGGGCCTGAGCGTCTTGTGCGTGGACCCCGCGCCCCCGGTGACGGAAGAAGGCGGCGCGGGCGCCGACCTGCGGACCACGGCCTTCCTGCAGCCGTCCGTCGATCTGCTGACCCGCATCGGCTTGTGGGACCGTCTGGCGCCCTATGCCACGCCCCTGCAGGTCATGCGCATCGTGGACGCGGGCGGGGCGGAACCGGTCGCACGGCTGACGCGGGCCTTCGACGCCTCGGAAATCTCGGACAAGCCCTTCGGCTACAACCTGCCCAACTGGCTGCTGCGCCGCGAGATCTCGGCCCGGCTGGGGGAACTGCCCAATGTCGAGTTCCGGCCCGGCACCGGCACCGCCGGGCTGACCGTGCGCGACGACGCGGCGCTGGTGGACCTGTCGGACGGCAGCCGCATGCGGGCCCGGCTGGTCGTGGCGGCGGACGGGCGCAACTCGCCCGTGCGCGAGGCACTGGGGATCGGCGTCCGCACGATCCGCTACGGCCAGAAGGCGCTGGCCTTCGCCGTCACCCACGAGATCCCGCACGAGAACATCTCGACCGAGATCCACCGCTGGGGCGGCCCCTTCACGCTGGTCCCCCTGCCCGACCGCGACGGCAAGCCGTCGTCGGCGGTCGTCTGGATGGAACGCGGAGCCGAGATCGCGCGGCTGCGGGGCCTGCCCCGCGATGCCTTCGAGGTCGAATTGAACGCCCGTTCCGCCGGCATCCTCGGCCACCTGACGCAGGCCACGGGCCTGACCGAATGGCCGATCATCAGCCAGATCGCCGACCGCTATACCGGCCCGCGCACGGCGCTCATCGCCGAGGCCGCCCATGTCGTCCCGCCCATCGGCGCGCAGGGGCTGAACATGAGCCTCGCGGACCTGTCGGCCCTGCTGGACCTGATGGCGCCCGATCCGGGCAATCAGGCGGCGCTGGACCGCTATGCCCGCGCCCGCCGCCCCGAGGCGATGGTCCGCCTGATGGGCATCGACGCGCTGAACCGCGCCAGCATGCTGACGCCCCGCCCCCTGCGCGACCTGCGCGCGGCGGCGCTGGGCGGGCTTTACGCGCTCGCCCCCGTGCGGCGGACGATGATGCGCGCCGGGCTGGGGATGCGCTGAGCGGGTCCCTGCCGCATGGCGGAAAGCCCTGCCTTTCCTGAGATTGCGCGCGCCCGCGTTCTGGACACCCAAAGATGCGCGGTGTAGGCCCTTGCGCGAAACATCGGGAACCACGAGGGCAGACAAAGATGCGCGTGTATTATGATCGCGATTGCGACGTCAATCTGATCAAGGACAAGAAGATCGCGATCCTGGGCTACGGCAGCCAGGGCCATGCACATGCGCTGAACCTGCGCGATTCCGGCGCGAAGAACCTGGTCGTCGCGCTGCGCGAAGGCTCCCCGTCGGCGGCCAAGGCCGAAGGCGAGGGCCTGAAGGTCATGGGCATCGCCGAGGCCGCCGCCTGGGCCGACCTGATCATGTTCACCATGCCCGACGAACTGCAGGCCGAGACCTACAAGAAGTATGTCCACGACAACCTGCGCGAAGGCGCCGCGATCGCCTTTGCCCACGGCCTGAACGTCCATTTCGGCCTGATCGAGCCCAAGAAGGGCGTCGATGTCATCATGATGGCGCCCAAGGGCCCCGGCCACACCGTGCGCGGCGAATACGTAAAGGGCGGCGGCGTGCCCTGCCTGGTCGCGGTCCACAACGACGCATCCGGCAAGGCCATGGACATCGGCCTGTCCTACTGCTCGGCCATCGGCGGCGGCCGCTCGGGCATCATCGAGACCAACTTCCGCGAGGAATGCGAAACCGACCTGTTCGGCGAGCAGGCGGTCCTCTGCGGCGGTCTGGTCGAGCTGATCCGCATGGGCTTCGAGACGCTGGTCGAGGCGGGCTACGAGCCCGAGATGGCCTATTTCGAGTGCCTGCACGAGGTGAAGCTGATCGTGGACCTGATCTACGAAGGCGGCATCGCCAACATGAACTACTCGATCTCGAACACCGCCGAATATGGCGAATATGTCTCGGGGCCGCGCATCCTGCCCTATGACGAGACGAAGAAGCGGATGAAGGAGGTCCTGCGCGACATCCAGACCGGCAAGTTCGTCCGCGACTTCATGCAGGAGAACGCCGTCGGCCAGCCGTCCTTCAAGGCGACCCGCCGCATCAACGACGAGCACCAGATCGAGCAGGTCGGCGCCAGGCTGCGCGAGATGATGCCCTGGATTTCCAAGGGCAAGATGGTGGACCGCGCGCGGAACTGATCGCGCTCGCGGCCTCGCCCGACCGGGGCTCTGCCCCATCGTCACATACGACGATCCCGGGATATATCAGCCAAGAAGAAGGGCGCCCTTGCGGCGCCCTTCTTCTTTTGCAGTCATCTGCGGGACTTTAGCCAAATTCCTGTTAATCCTGCGGTTTCCTGGCCGGCGCGATCCGGTTGCGGGAACCTTCCGGGAAAGCGGCGGTTTGACCCCGACACAAGCCGAGGAGCGGATCATGGTCGATGGAAGCAGCCCCACCCGACGGGACGAGGAGCAGGCGGTGCCCTCGCAAGCCTCGGGACAGCGGCCTGCCATCCGCACCATCCTTCTGGTCATCGTCGCGCTGGTCCTGGCGGGCTGGGCGCTGCGGGCGATGTCCAGCGTCTTCGTCCCGCTGGTCGCCTCGATCATGATCGCGCTGGCCGTCATGCCGGTGCGAAACTGGGTGCAGCGCAGGGTGTCAAGGAAGTTCGGCTGGCTGGGCGTGGTGGCGGCCATGACGTTGCTGCTGCTGGTGATCGGGCTGTTCTTCGGCGCGCTGTGGCTGGCCGCCCAGCAGGTGATCGCCCAGGTCCCCGGTGGCACCGAGCAGATCACGCAGGTCATCGAACAGGCCATGCCGCAGGAAGGGACCGAGGCGCAGGGCGGGACCGAGGCGCAGCCTTCCCAGGACAATGCCGGGTCCAGCCTGCCGCTGGGGCTGCCCTCGGGCGTGGCGGAGCCGGGCGCCTCGGGTCAGGTGCCGCAGGCCGGGCAAGGGTCGGCTGGCGAGTCCGCCGATGGCCTTGCCTCGCGCTTCGGCGACACCCTGGTCAGCGTCCTGACGCGGGTGGCCAAGATCCTGCTTGGGTCTGCCGTGGGGATCGTGTCGGCGCTGGTGGTGATCTTCTTCCTGACACTGCTGATCCTGATCGAAAGCCGGGACTGGGGCCGGAAGATCTCCACGATCACCCACTGGCGCACGGAATGGCGGCTGACCGAATCCGCCGAGGTGATCGCCCAGAAGGTCCGCGCCTACCTGCTGATCCGCGGAGTTCTCGGACTGGCCACCGCCGCTCTTTACGGGCTGTGGCTGTGGTTCTTCGGCGCGGGGCTGATCTTCGTCTGGGCGCTGCTGACCTTTCTTCTGAACTTCATCCCCACCGTCGGCTCCATCATCGCGGGGCTGCTGCCGGTCATCTACGTGGTCGCCACGCAGGATCTGGGCACGGCAGTGGCCGTGGGGGCGGGCCTGCTGGTGATCGAGCAGGTCATGGGCAACTTCGTCGACCCCAAGGTGTCGGGCAACCGCATCTCGGTCTCGCCGTTGGTGGTGCTGGTGGGGCTGCTGTTCTGGTCCTGGATCTGGGGCATTCCCGGCGCGCTGCTGGCGGCCCCCGTCACCGTGGCGCTGGTCGTGCTGGGGGCGCATGTGCCGATCCTGCGCCCCTGGGCGCTGCTTCTGTCGGACCGCACGGACATGGAAGGCCTGGCCGAGGCCACGCGCCCCAAGTAGGGGCGCGCCCTTAAAGGTCGTTGTGGCTGTTCAGCAGGGCGGCCGCGCTGACGGTTCGGCCGTCTCGCGTCCGGCACAGGTCCGCGCGCCGCCCTTGCGAGACGCGGGGGATCACCGTCCCACCCGTTCCCTGACAGTAAAGCGCCGCCGGATCGACCAGCGCGGCAGGCGGAACGGCGCCCGTCGTGCGGGGCGCCGGGCTGCCACAGGCGGCAACCAGCAGGGCCGCGGCACCGGCGAGGGATGCATGGATCAGGCGTCGGGGCATGGCGTCGGTCCTTTCACGTCTCACGGGTCCGCAGGTCTGGGGCGTGGCGCCTACCCTGCCCCGATTTGGGCCGGGGGGGCAACCGGCCCTATTCCTCGGTCACGTCGATCACGCCCTCGACGGCGCGCAGGGCCTGGCGCATCTTGGGCGTGACCGGCACGTCGGGGGCGACCTCGACATCATAGACAGTGTTGCCCTCGCGCACCCGCATCAGCAGGGGACCGCGGCCCTTGGCCGAGACCGCGATCTCGGCGCTGGTTTCGCGCAGCCGGTTCAGCACCGCGACCGCCGTCCTGGGGTCCGCCACCTCGACCGCCAGCAGGCCGGAACCGGCGTCTGCAACCGCTTCCTCAAGCGCCTGGACGGACCGGGCGAGCATCTTGACCTGATCGCCCGAGGGCTCGGCGTTGACCGTCAGAAGGACGTTCATGCCGGGTTCCAGCAGCGAGCGGTGGGCGTCCAGCACGTCGGAAAAGACGGTTGCCTCGTAAAGTCCGGTCGGATCCGACAGCGTCACGAAGGCATAGCGCGTGCCCTTGGCCGATTTCTTCTCGGCCCGCGCCGCGACCGTGCCCGCGATCTGCGCGACCATGGGGCCGTCGGCGCAGGCGGCCTGCACCTGGTCCAGCGTCATCGCGCCCTTGCGCTTCAGCGCGGGGACGTAATCGTCCAGCGGGTGGCCGGACAGGTAGAAGCCGATGGCCGTGCGCTCCTCGGCCAGCTTCTCGGCGGGCATCCAGACCGAGGCCAGCGCAGGGCGCGGCGGCGGCAGGTCCTCTCCCGCGCCGAACAGCGAGGACTGGCTGGACTGCGCGGCCTCCTGCACTGCCGTGGACCAGGCGACCAGCGCATCCAGCGATTTCAGTACCCGTGCCCGGTTCGGGTCCAGTTCATCAAAGGCCCCTGCCCGCGCCAGCATTTCCAAGGCGCGCTTGCCGATCTGGCGCATGGGCACGCGGCGGGCAAAGTCGGTCAGGTCGCGGAAGGGTCGGTCGCCCCGCGCGGCCACAAGCGTCTTCATCGCCTCGACGCCCACGTTCTTCAGCGCGCCCAGCGCATAGACGATGCGGCCTTGGTCCACGCTGAAGCGGGGCTGGCTGCGGTTGACCGAGGGCGGGATCACCTCGATCCCCATGCGGTCCACCTCGCGGCGGTAGATCGCCAGCTTGTCGGTCAGGTGGATATCGCAGTTCATCACAGCGGCCATGAACTCGACCGGATGGTTCGCCTTGAGCCATGCGGTCTGATAGCTGACCACCGCATAGGCCGCGGCGTGGGACTTGTTGAAGCCGTAGTTGGCAAATTTCTCCAGCAGGTCGAAGACCTCGCCGGCCTTCTTCTCGTCCACCCCTTGCGCCTTGCAGCCCTCGACGAACTTGGGACGCTCCTTCGCCATTTCCTCGGCGATCTTCTTGCCCATGGCCCGGCGCAGAAGGTCGGCGCCGCCCAGCGAATAGCCCGCCATGACCTGCGCGATCTGCATCACCTGTTCCTGGTAGACGATGATGCCCTGCGTTTCCGCCAGAATGTGGTCGATGGTCGGGTGGATCGATTCCAGCGGCCGGACGCCGTTCTTGACGTCGCAATAGACCGGGATGTTCTCCATCGGACCCGGGCGATACAACGCGACGAGCGCCACGATGTCCTCGATGCAGGTGGGCCGCATCCTCCGCAGCGCGTCCATCATGCCCGAGCTTTCGACCTGGAACACCGCGACCGTGCGGGCGGAGGCGAAAAGCTGATAGGTCGCTGGATCGTCCAGCGGGATCAGGTTGATTTCGTCCACGGCACCTGCGGGCGGATTGTAGAGCTGGCGCCCGTCGGCGGCGATATGCAGGTGCCGCCCGCCCGCGCGGATCAGGTCCACGGCGTTCTGGATCACCGTCAGGGTCTTGAGTCCGAGGAAGTCGAACTTCACCAGCCCGGCCTGTTCCACCCATTTCATGTTGTACTGCGTGGCCGGCATGTCGGACGCCGGATCGCGGTACAGCGGCACCAGCTGGTCCAGCGGACGGTCACCGATCACGACGCCCGCCGCGTGGGTCGAGGCGTTGCGGTAAAGCCCTTCGACCTTCTCGGCGAACTCCAGCATCCGCTTGACGTTCTCGTCTGCGTCGCGGGCTTCGCGCAGGCGCGGCTCGTCGGCCAGCGCCTTGGTGATCGAGACGGGCTTCACGCCTTCGACCGGGATCATCTTCGACAACCGGTCGCGCTGCGGGAAGCCCATGCCCAGCACGCGGCCCACGTCGTGGACGGCGGCCTTGGACAGAAGCGCGCCGAAGGTGATGATCTGGCCTACCTTCTCGCGCCCGTATTTCTGGCAGACGTAGTCGATGACCTCTTCGCGCCGGTCCATGCAGAAGTCGATGTCGAAGTCCGGCATCGAGACGCGTTCCGGGTTCAGGAAGCGCTCGAACAGCAGCGAATAGCGCAGGGGGTCGAGGTCGGTGATCGTCAGCGCATAGGCCACAAGCGACCCTGCGCCCGAGCCGCGCCCGGGACCGACGGGGATGCCCTGCGACTTGGCCCACTTGATGAAGTCGGCCACGATCAGGAAATAGCCGGGGAAGCCCATCTGCTCGATGATGCCGAGCTCGAAGTCGAGCCGCGCGTTGTATTCCTCGACGCTGACGGCATGGGGAATGACGGCCAGGCGGGCGGCAAGCCCCTCGCGCGCCTGGCGGCGCAGTTCCTCGACCTCGTCATCGGCAAAGCGCGGCAGGATCGGCTTGTGCTTGGAAACGGCGAAGGCGCAGCGCTGCGCGATTTCGACCGTGTTGGCGGTGGCCTCGGGCAGGTCGGCGAACAGGACCAGCATGTCCTCGGCCGACTTGAAGTCGTGGTTCGCGGTCAGACGGCGACGGGGCGTGGACTGGTCCACCATCGCGCGTTCCCGGATGCAGATCAGCGCGTCATGGGCGCCGAACATCTCGGCTTTTGGGAAATAGACGTCGTTCGTCGCCACCAGCGGCAGGTTCAGCGCATAGGCGAGGTCGATCATGCCGCCTTCGCTGGCAAGTTCCGCCTGCATCAGTTGGCCGTTGTCCTGCATGTGGCGCTGGATCTCGACATAAAGCCGGTCGCCGAACATGCCCGCAAGGTTGCGCAGGTGCGATTCGGCGTCCGCCATCTTGCCCGCCGCGACCATCAGGCCCAGAGGGCCGCAGGCGCCTCCGGTCAGGCAGATCAGCCCCTCGGCGTGCCTGCCCAGTTCCGCCATCGTCACATGGGGAAACTCGCGCGGCGGCGTCACGTAAAGGCAGGTGGACAGCGCCATCAGGTTCATCCAGCCCTGCTGGCTCTGCGCCAGCAGCACGACCGGGCCGCACATGGGGCCTGCGTCCAGCGTCATCTGGCAGCCGACGATGGGCTGGATGCCCTCGTCCATGGCCTTCACCGAGAACTCCAGTGCGGCGAACAGCGCATTGGTGTCGGTCAGGGCGACGGCGGGCATGCCGTGCTTGGCGGCCAAGGCCGGCAGCTTCTTGACGGGGATCGCGCCTTCCAGAAGCGAATGCTCGGAATGACAGCGCAGGTGGATGAACTTGGGCAGGTCGGTCATGGGCCGTTGCTAGCACCAGAAAGAGCCACGCAGAAGGTGGCGCTGCAGCTTCCGACGCGGCATATGGGCGCCGGGATTGCCGTGAGGTTCACGAAGACAGTCTTCGCGGGGACCACTATAATCGGCGACCGGAAGGATGATTGTGTGGGCGCCGGAACCGGCTAACGTGCGAAAAAGACAACGGGGATGGCGTGACGACCAGCGAATTGTTCCGGGCCGACGGCCTGGCGAAGTCCTATCCGGGCGTCCGCGCCAACGACGATGTGTCCTTCTCTGTCGCACCGGGTGAAATCCACGCGCTGCTAGGCGAGAACGGCGCCGGCAAGTCCACCCTGGTGAAGATGATCTATGGCCTCGTGCGCCCCGATCAAGGGCGGATGACCCTGGGCGGGCAGCCCCATGCGCCGGCAGACCCAAGGGCCGCGCGGGCCGCGGGCGTGGGCATGGTGTTCCAGCACTTCAGCCTCTTTGACGCCCTGACGGTGGCGGAAAACATCGCGCTGGGGATGGATTCGCCACCCCCCCGCGCGGACCTGTCGCGCCGGATCACCGAGGTGAGCACGGCCTATGGACTGCCGCTGAACCCTGCCCGCCGCATCGCCAGCCTGTCGGCGGGCGAGCGCCAGCGGGTCGAGATCGTGCGCTGCCTTCTGGGCAACCCGCGCCTGCTGATCATGGACGAGCCCACCAGCGTTCTGACCCCGCAGGAGGCCGAGATCCTGTTTGCCACCCTGCGCCAGCTGGCCGCGCAGGGAACCTCGATCCTCTATATCAGCCACAAGCTGGACGAGATCCGCACCCATTGCGACTGCGCGACGATCCTGCGGCAGGGCCGCGTCGTGGGCACGGTGAACCCTGCCGACCACTCGGCGCGCGAATTGGCGGCGATGATGGTCGGGGCCGAGATGCGGCTGGTGGACCGCTCGGGCCGACAGGCGGGCGAGGTCGTGCTGACCGTCGCCCGGCTGACCTCGGCCGCGGGGCTTGAAGGGACTGCGCTGAAGGACGTGGGCTTCCAGGTCCGTGCGGGCGAGATCCTCGGAATCGGCGGCGTCGCTGGCAACGGGCAGGAGGAGTTAATCGCCGCGCTATCCGGTGAGACGACCGGCCGGCCCGGCACCGTCACCCTGGACGGCCGCGACCTGTCGGCCGAAGGCCCCGAGGCGCGGCGCCGCGCGGGCCTGCTCGCCGCCCCCGAGGACCGGCTGGGCCATGCGGCGGTCCCCGACATGAGCCTGACCGAGAACGCCATCCTGACCGGCGCCACCCGGCAGGGGTTGCAGAAAAACGGCATCCTCGACCACCGCGCCGCCCGCAGCTTTGCCGAGAAGATCATCGCGGCCTTCGACGTGCGCACCCCCGGCCCGGGCACGGCGGCGGGCGCTCTGTCCGGCGGCAACTTGCAGAAATACGTGATCGGCCGCGAAATCCTGCAGGAGCCTCGCGCGCTGGTCGTGAACCAGCCGACCTGGGGCGTCGATGCGGGGGCTGCCGCCGCGATCCGGCAGGCGCTGCTGGACCTCGCCGGGCGCGGCGCGGCGGTGGTCGTCATCAGCCAGGACCTCGACGAACTGCTCGAACTCTCCGACTGCTTCGCCGCGCTGAACAACGGGGTGCTGTCCCCGCCCGTTCCGACCGAGGGGCTGACGCTGGAACAGGTCGGCCTGATGCTGGGCGGCGCGCACGGGATGGAGGTCGCCCATGTTGCGGCTTGAGCCCCGGACCCGCGCGCCCTGGTGGCTGGGCGTCGCCTCGCCAGTCATGGCGGTAGTCGCCACCATGATCGTGGGCGGCTTGCTGTTCGCGCTGATGGGCTTCGACCCCGTCGCCTCGATCCGCACGATCTTCTGGGACCCGCTGTTCGGGCCTGCGGCCGGCTATTCCCGCCCGCAGCTGCTGGTCAAGGCGGGGCCGCTGATCCTGATCGCCGCGGGGCTTGCCATCGGCTTCCGGGCAGGCATCTGGAACATCGGGGCCGAGGGGCAATACATCATCGGCGGCATCTGCGGCGCGGCCGTGGCGCTGGCCGCCTATCCCGCCGAGGGCTTCTGGATCTTCCCGGCGATGGTGCTGGCGGGCGCGGCCGGGGGCTGGACCTGGGGCATGATCCCGGCAGTCCTGCGCAACCGGACGGGCGCGTCCGAGATCCTCGTGTCGCTGATGCTGGTCTATGTGGCGCAGAGGGTCGCCGCCTGGATGGCCTTCGGGCCGATGCGGAACCCGGAAGGCTTCGGGATGCCCGGCTCGCGCAACCTGCAGCAATACCCCCCTGCCTCGAACCCTGAACTGATTGCCGGGACCGGAATCCACTGGGGCGTGGTCGCGGCGGCCATCGCGGTGCTGGCGACCTGGTTCCTGATGAGCCGCCATATCCGCGGCTTCCGCATCCGGGTGGCGGGCCTCGCCCCTCGCGCGGCGCGCTTCGCAGGCGTCCGGCCGGAAACGCTGGTGGCCTTCTGCCTTGGCCTGTCAGGTGCGCTGGCGGGCATGGCAGGACTGTTCGAGGTGGCTGGCCCCGGCGGCCAGATCACCGACAGCTTCGGCTCGGGTTACGGCTTCACCGCGATCATCGTGGCCTTCCTTGGCCGCCTGCACCCGCTGGGGATCCTGCTGGCGGGGCTGCTGATGGCGCTGACCTATATCGGGGGCGAACTGGCGCAACTGATGCTGTCCCTGCCCGCCGCGACCGTGCAGGTCTTCCAGGGGATGCTGCTGTTTTTCCTGCTCGCGTTCGACACGCTGACCCGATACCGCCTGCGCTGGGGGACCGCGCAATGATCGAATGGACGACCTTCCTGCTGCTTCTGTCGGCGGCGACCCCGATCCTCTTCGCGGCCTTGGGCGAGACCATCGCGGAACGCGCGGGCGTGCTGAACCTCGGCGTCGAGGGGATGATGATCACCGGCGCGCTGGCGGGCTTTGCCGCCGCCCATGCGACCGGCTCGCCCATGGCGGGCTTCGTCGCGGGCGCGGTGGCGGGCGCGGCGCTGTCGCTGATCTTCGGGGGCCTGACACAATACCTGCTGACCAACCAGGTCGCCACGGGCCTTGCGCTGACCATGTTCGGCCTTGGCCTGACGGCGATGTTCGGCAAGCCCTATGAAGGGGTCAAGGCGCCCTCGATGGCCAGCGGTCCCTTTGGTATCAACTGGGTGATCTGGCTCGGGCTGATCCTCGTGCCCGTGACCTGGCTGGTCCTGAACCGCACCCGACCCGGCCTGATCCTGCGCGGCGTGGGGGAAAACCACGACGCGGCCCATGCGCTCGGCTATAAGGTGCGCGGCACCCGCATGGCCGCGATCGCCATCGGCGGCGCGCTGGCCGGGATCGGCGGGGCTTACGTGTCCATCGCCACCGTCCTGCAATGGACCGAAGGGATGACCGCCGGCGCGGGCTGGATCGCGCTCGCCATCGTCGTCTTCGCCGGGTGGAGCCCTTGGGGCGTTCTGGCCGGTGCCTGGCTTTTCGGCGGCGTGACCGTTCTGCAGCTTCGCCTGCAGGCGGCGGGCGTGGCGGTGCCGGTCCAGCTGCTCAGCATGGCCCCCTATCTTGCCACGATCATCGTCCTGGTGATCATATCGGCGCGCCACAAATACGCAGGCGGCGGCGGAACGGCCCCGGGCTCCCTAGGCCGGCCCTTCCACGCGCTGCGATAACAAGACCCCGACAGAGGAGATGTCGATGAACCGCAGAACCCTTCTGGCCTCGGCCGCCGCCTTGGCGCTGGTCGCCATGCTGCCCGCCCTGCCCGCCACCGCACAGACCCCGATCCCCGAAGGCGAAAAGCTGAAGGTCGGCTTCATCTACGTGGGTCCCGTGGGCGACGGCGGCTGGTCCTACCAGCACGACCTCGGCCGCCAGGCCATCGAGGCCGAATACGGCGACCGGATCGAGACGACCTTCATCGAAAGCGTCCCCGAGGGCGCCGACGCCGAGCGAGCGCTGACCCAGCTTGCGCTGTCGGGCTGCAAGCTGATCTTCGCGACCAGCTTCGGCTTCATGGACGCGGTCATCAACACCGCCGCCAAGTTCCCCGACGTGAAGTTCGAGCACGCGACCGGCTACAAGCGCGCCGAGAACGTGGCGACCTATGACGCCCGCTTCTACGAGGGCCGCGCCGTCATGGGCACCATCGCAGGCCGCATGACCAAGTCGAACAAGATCGGCTACATCGGGTCGTTCCCCATTCCCGAGGTGATCCAAGGCATCAACTCGTCCTTCATCCATGCCCGCAAGGTGAACCCGGATGTCGAGATGCGCGTCGTCTGGGCCTATACCTGGTTCGACCCGGCGAAAGAGGCTGACGCTGCATCCGCCCTGCTGGCCGAAGGCGTGGACGTGATCCTGCAGCACACCGATTCCACCGCCCCGCTGGCCAAGCTGCAGGAAAAGGGCGGCATCGGCTTCGGGCAGGCGTCCGACATGGCGGCCTTCAAGCCCACCCCGCGCGTCAGCTCGATCATCGACAACTGGAACCCCTACTACATCCGCCGCGTGGGCGAGGTGCTGGACGGCACCTGGAAGTCGCATGGCGTGTGGCTGGGGATCGGCGACGGCGAGGTCGAGATCGGCGAGATCACCGAAGCCGTCCCGGCCGAGGTCAAGGCAGAGGCCGAGGCCCTGCGCGACCAGATCGGCTCGGGCGCCTATCATCCCTTCACCGGCCCGCTGAACAAGCAGGACGGCAGCGCGTGGCTGGCCGAGGGACAGAAGGCCACCGACGAGGAACTGTCCTCGATGAATTTCTTCGTGGAAGGCATTTCCGCTCAGATCCCGAGCTGAACAAGCCCCCGGCTGCACGAAGGGCGGGCCTTGCGGCCCGCCCTTTTCCATAGCGCGCGCGGTCTGCGCGTACTCTGCGGCTGCCCCTCAGCCGCGATGCGCCTCGATGAACCACAGGTCCTTGTCCGCCTGACGCGAGGCGGCGGTCAGGATGTCGGCGCTGTCGGCGTCGCCCGCCTCGTCCACCGTGTCGATGGCCGTCCGCACCCGCTCGCCATAAGCGCGCAGCCGGTTCGCGACCTCGCGCAGGTGATCCTCGGCCGAGGTCAGGTTGGTCGGATAGGGCTCGAGCCGGGTCGCCCGGGCAACCTCCTCGACCGTGCCGACGGCGGTGCCGTCGAGCTGCTGGATGCGCTCGGCCATGTCGTCGATGTTGGGGTCGAGCCGCGTCTTCACGCCGTCGAGCAGTTCATGGACGGCGATGAAGTTCGGTCCCTTGAGGTTCCAATGCGCCTGCTTCAGCGACATCGACAGCGACAAGCCGTCGGTCATGCAGGCCTGCAGTTCCGAGATGGCGGTCTTGCGGGCATTGTCTTCCAGTCCCTGCAGGTTCACAGGCATGATCTTCTCCTGATGTCGTTGATTTGCAGGTCAACGAACCGCAAGGCCCGAGGTTCCGCCGCCGTGCCACCTCCACCACAGCCGTAAAAAGGAAACGGCGCCCCTAGGGACGCCGTTCAAAGGATGCCGATGGAGGCAGCGATCAGGCGGCGGTCGCCTGGCCGATGAACTTCACCGCGTCGCCGAAGGTCTGGATCGTCTCGGCGGCGTCATCGGGGATCTCGATGCCGAATTCTTCCTCGAAGGCCATGACCAGCTCGACGGTGTCCAGCGAGTCCGCGCCCAGATCGTCGATGAACGAGGCGGTCTCGGTGACCTTGTCCTCTTCGACGCCCAGATGCTCGACGACGATCTTCTTCACGCGATCAGCGATATCGCTCATGTCTCGTTCCTCAGTTACGGGCACTCCGCCCGGATGCGACCGGGACGCACCCGGCAACAAGCCGCGGGCGGGTCCCTGCGGCCTTGGCCCCGGCATATAGCAACGCCAATGTGATCCGCAACCGCTTTCGCGGCCCCTCAGACCATCGCCATGCCGCCGTTGACATGCAGCGTGGCGCCTGTGACGTAAGCCGCCTCGGGGCTGGCCAGATACAGCACGGCGGCCGCGATCTCGTCCGCGCGGCCCATGCGACCGGCGGGGATCTGGGTCAGGATGCGCCCCTTCTGATCATCGTTCAGCTTGTCCGTCATCGCCGTCTCGATGAAGCCCGGCGCCACGCAGTTGACCGTGATCCCGCGCGAGGCGACCTCGTAGGCGAGGCTTTTCGACATGCCCACCAGCCCGGCCTTCGCGGCGGCATAGTTGCCCTGCCCCGGGTTGCCCGTGGTGCCGACGACCGAGGTGATGCTGACGATCCGCCCCCAGCGCGCCTTCATCATGCCGCGCAGCACCCCGCGCGCCAGCCGGAAGGACGAGGTCAGGTTCACGTCCAGCACCTGCGCCCATTCCTCGTCCGACATCCGCATGAACAGGTTGTCCCGCGTGATGCCCGCGTTGTTGACGAGGATATCGACCGAGCCCATTGCCTCGGCCGCCTTCTTCGGCAGCGCCTCGACCTCGGCCGGATCGCCAAGGTTCGCGGTCACCACATGCGCCCGCCCGCCCAGCGACGCGGCGAGTTCCTGCAAGGGCGCCTCGCGCGTCCCCGACAGGGTCACGGTCGCGCCCGCCGCGTGCAGCGCCGCCGCCACGGCCCCGCCGATGCCGCCCGAAGCGCCGGTGATCAGAGCGTTCTTTCCGGTCAGGTCGAACATCAATGCCTCATCTTCTGTCTTGAAATATCCCGGGGTCCGGGGCAGCGCCCCGGTTCGGCCTCAGCCCTTCAGCGCGGCGATATCCTCGGGGGTGCCCACGGCTTTCGTCTCGGCGCCCGGCGCGATGCGCTTGATCATGCCCGACAGCGCCTTGCCCGCGCCGATCTCCCAGAACTCGGTCACGCCCTGGTCGGCCATGAACTGCACGGATTCGCGCCAACGCACCGAGCCCGTGACCTGCTCGACCAGGAACTGCCGGATCGCGCCGGGCATGGTCACCGGCTCGGCCCGCACGTTGGCGATCAGGGGCACGGCAGGCTCGTGGATGTCCACGCCCGCCAGAGCGTCGGCCATCACGGTCGCGGCGGGCTGCATCAGCGCACAATGGAAGGGGGCGGACACGGGCAGCATCAGCGCCCGCTTGGCGCCCCGCGCCTTGGCCAGCGCCGCCGCCCGTTCCACCGCCGCCTTGTGGCCCGAGATCACCACCTGCGCCGGGTCGTTGTCGTTGGCGGCCTGGCAGACCTCGTCCTCGGCCGCCTCGCGGGCGATCTCGTCCACTGCCGCGAAGTCCAGCCCCAGGATCGCGGCCATGGCGCCCATGCCGACGGGCACGGCCTCCTGCATGGCCGTGCCACGGATGCACAGAAGCCGCGCCGTGTCCGACAGGCTGATCGCCCCCGCCGCGCAGAGCGCGGAATACTCTCCCAGCGAATGCCCCGCGACGAAGGCCGCGTCGGTCACCGCAAATCCCTCGGCCTCCAGCGCCCGCATGGCCGCGACCGAGGTCGCCATCAGCGCGGGCTGGGCGTTGCGGGTCAGCGTCAGCGTCTCGATGTCGCCGTCCCAGATCAGCGCGGACAGCTTCTCGCCCAGCGCTTCGTCCACTTCCTCGAAGACGGCGCGCGCCTGCGGATAGGCACCGGCCAGCGCGCGCCCCATGCCGATGGTCTGGGCCCCCTGGCCGGGAAAGACGAATGCGCGCATCTTGAGCTTCCTCCATGCTTTGGGTTGGGATAGCCCGGTCACGGCGATCCCGCAACGGCAGGAGAGAGCGATGCCCGCAACCAACACCTCGCGCGCCTATGGCACTGTCCACCGTTTCCTGCACTGGACCATCGCCGTCCTGATCCTGTCAGCCATCGCGCTGGGCCTTTACGCCGAAAGCTTCCGCGCGGGCGGCGCCGCAACGCTGGCCCGGATGGTCGAGGTCTTCTCGATCCACAAGACCGTGGGCATTGCGGTGCTGTTCCTGGCCCTGGTCCGCATTGCCTGGGTGCTGGTGCAGGGTCACCCGAGGCCGCTGCATCCCCAGCGCCGGCTGGAAACGCTGGTCGCCTCGACCGTCCACTGGGCGCTTTACGGCGGCATGGTGCTGATGCCGCTGGCGGGCTGGCTGCTGCATTCGGCCGCACCGGGCGGAGGCTTTGCCGACATTCTCTGGCCCTTCGGACAGCGCCTGCCCGGCGTGCCGCAGGATGCGGCGCTGTCCGAGCGTTTTACCGCTTTCCACGTTAACGGATGGTGGCTGCTGACCGCGCTTGTCGCGCTGCATATCGGCGGCGCCTTGAAGCACACGATCATTGACCGGGATGCGACGCTGGCGCGCATGGCGGGCAACGCGGCGCTTGTGCCCGAGCCGCCGCGCCACCCGCAGCGGCACCGCTGGCTGCCGCCACTGCTGGCGCTGGCGCTTTGGGGCGGGCTGGCCACCTGGGCCGCCACGGTTGAACGGGCGCCGGAAGCGCCCCCCGAACAAGCCGCGCAGCAGGCGCCTGCCTCCGTCGCGCCCGCGGAAACGGCGGCTTCGGCCTGGACAGTCCAATCCGGCACGCTCGGCCTTTCGGTCACGCAGGCGGGCGTTGCGGTCGAGGGGCAGTTCGGCACCTGGACCGCCACCATCGCTTATGACGAGACGACCGGCACGGGCGAGGTCGCAGCCGAGGTCAACATCGCCTCGCTGACCCTGGGCGCGGTCAGCGGCATGGCGACGGGGCCGGATTTCCTGAACGCCGCCGCCTTCCCGGCCGCCCGCTTCGAAGGGCAGATCGCCCGCACGACCGAAGGGGGCACGGCGCACCAGGCCACCGGAACGCTGACCGTCGCAGGACAGGCGCAGCCTGCCACCCTGCCCTTTGACCTGACGATCGAGGGCGACCGGGCAACCGCCAGGGGGACCCTGACGCTGGACCGCCGCGACTTCCGCGTGGGCGCGACTTACGCGGATGAAAGCACGGTGGCCTTCCCGGTTGTGGTCACGATCAACCTGACGGCCACGCGCGGCTGACGTCCCAACGAAAAAGGCCGCCCCAAGGGCGGCCTTCGCATCGAATGGGATCAGGCGTTCAGCCGACCAGCTCGAGGCCCGAGAAGAAGAAGGCGATCTCTTCCTTGGCGGTTTCCGGCGCATCCGAGCCGTGGACCGAGTTCTCGCCCACCGACAGGGCGAATTCCTTGCGGATGGTGCCCGCATCGGCATTGGCCGGGTTGGTTGCGCCCATCACTTCACGGTTCTTGGCGATGGCGTTCTCGCCTTCCAGCACCTGCACGACGACGGGTTCCGAGGCCATGAACTCGACCAGCTCGCCATAGAAGGGGCGGTCCTTGTGGACGGCATAGAACTGGCCGGCCTGCTCGGGCGACAGCTTGATGCGCTTCTGCGCGACGATGCGCAGGCCCGCGTCCTCGAACTTGGCGTTGATCTTGCCGGTCAGGTTGCGGCGGGTCGCGTCGGGCTTGATGATGGAAAGGGTGCGTTCGATGGCCATGATGTCCTCGGGGTCCGGGGTTGTCAGATTGGCCGGGCGGCTAGCACGGGTCATGGGCGAAGGAAACCCCGCGCCGACAGCCGCGCCCGAACGGAAAAGGGCGGGCCCGCAGGCCCGCCCTTTCGATGTCCGTCGCTGCGTCCGATCAGACGAAGCGGATGTTGATCGCGGATTCGCGGCCGTCGCGGCCTTTTTCCAGGTCGAAGGTGACCTTCTGACCGTCAGCGGGAGCCTGCAGGCCGGCGCGCTCGAGCGCCGAGATGTGCAGGAACACGTCGCGGTTGCCGCTTTCCGGCTGGATGAAGCCGAAGCCTTTGGTCGAGTTGAACCACTTCACGGTGCCGTTGGCCATCGTGAGATCTCCTGTCATGTCGCCATCCGCGGAAATGCGATGGCCCGGCGCAGTCAGTCATAGCAGCATACTGAAGCCGGTAGACGGAGACAGAGAGCAGATAGAAAAACGTTGCCTGCCCCATATAGGCGAGGTCGGTCCTTCCAACAAGGATATTCGCCCGAGGCCGATCAGCCGCGTTGACGAAGCCGCGCGGCTGCTGCAAGCCCCGCCCATGCTGCGCATCGACGACATCTCTTATTCCATCGCGGGACGGCCGCTGTTCGACCACGCCTCGGCCGTGATCCCGACCGGGCACAAGGTGGGCCTCGTCGGCCCGAACGGCGCGGGCAAGACGACGCTGTTCCGGCTGATCCGGGGCGAACTGACGCTGGACGGCGGCACGATCGGCCTGCCCGCCCGCGCGCGCATCGGCGGAGTCGCGCAGGAATCGCCCGCGACCGACGTGTCGGTGCTGGACACGGTGCTGGCCGCGGACACCGAACGTCACGCGCTGATGGCCGAGGCCGAGACCGCCACCGACCCCCACCGCATCGCGGACATCCAGACGCGGCTGGCCGACATCGACGCCTGGTCGGCTGAAGGCCGCGCCGCATCGATCCTGCACGGCCTCGGCTTCTCGACCGGGGACCAAGCGCGGCCCACCGGCGACTTTTCCGGCGGCTGGCGGATGCGGATGGCGTTGGCGGGGGTGCTGTTCGCGCAGCCCGACCTGCTGCTGCTGGACGAGCCGACGAACTACCTCGACCTCGAAGGCGCGCTGTGGCTGGAAGGGTATCTGGCCCGCTATCCTCACACCGTCATCGTCATCAGCCACGACCGGGGGCTGCTGAACCGGGCCGTGGGCTCGATCCTGCATCTCGAGGACCGCAAGCTGAACCTCTACTCGGGCGGCTACGACAGCTTCGCCCGCATCCGGGCCGAGCGCCGGGCGCTGCAGGCCGCCGAGGCCAAGAAGCAGGAAGCCCGCCGCGCCCATCTGCAAAGCTTCGTGGACCGTTTCCGTGCCAAGGCGACCAAGGCCGCGCAGGCGCAGTCGCGCCTGAAGGCGCTTGCGAAGATGGAGCCGATCACCGCCCCCGAAGAGGCGAAGTTCCACCGCTTCACATTTCCCCAGCCCGACCAGCTGTCGCCGCCGATCCTCGCGCTGGACGGCGTGTCGGTCGGCTATGGCGACCGCACGGTGCTCAAGCGGCTGAACCTGCGGATCGACCAGGACGACCGGATCGCGCTGCTGGGACGGAACGGCCAGGGCAAGTCCACGCTGTCCAAGCTGCTGGCCGACCGCCTGCCCGCGATGGACGGGACGATGGCGCAGTCCTCGAAACTGCGCGTGGGCTACTTCGCCCAGCATCAGGTGGACGAGTTGCACCTGGACGAAACCCCTCTGGACCACGTCCGCCGCCTGCGGCCCGACGAGCCGCCCGCCCGCCTGCGCGCCCGCCTTGCCGGCTTCGGTCTGATGGAGGCGCAGGCCGAGACGAAGGTCCGCGCCCTCTCAGGCGGGCAAAAGGCGCGGCTGTCGCTGCTGCTGGCCACCATCGACGCGCCGCATCTGCTGGTGCTGGACGAACCGACCAATCACCTCGACATCGAATCGCGCGAGGCGCTGACCGAGGCGCTGAACGACTACACCGGCGCCGTGGTGCTGGTCAGCCACGACATGCACCTGCTGGAACTGGTTGCCGACCGGCTGTGGCTGGTGGCCGAGGGCGCGGTCGCCCCCTATCCGCACGACCTTGAGACCTACCGCAAGTCGCTGCTGACGGCCGAGGAGCCCGAGCGTCCGAAGGAAACCCCAAGACCCGCGCCGAAGAAGGCCAGCCGCGACGAGATCCTGGACCTGCGGGCCGAGGTGCGCCGCGGAGAGGAGCGGGTCGAGAAGCTGACCGCCATGATGGCGAAGATCAGCGAGAAGATGGCCGACCCTGCGCTGTACGATGACCCGGCCGAGGCCGAGAAATGGGGCCGCAAGCACGCCGAGGCCGCCGAGGCCCTGCCCCGCGCCGAGGCCCTGTGGATGGACGCGCTGGAACGGCTGGACGCCGCCGAGCGCGGCTGATCGCTCTTGCGCGGAAACGCCTGCCGACGAATGCTTGACCCGAACCCCGGAGACACCCCCATGCGCGCCAGCCTGCTCCTGCTTCTTGCCGCTCTTGCCCTGCCGCCCGCCGCCCAGGCGCAGGAGGGCTGGGGCCTTGCCGCCGATATCGGCCTTGGGGCCGAGACCGAGCCGGACTGGCTGGGCTCGAAGGACATGGAAACCTCGCCCTGGATCATCTTCCGCAACTTCGACGTGACCGCGCCGGGCCAGCCCGCGACGCGTGACGGCTCGTCGGACGGCCTGCGGGTCGTGCCGACCTTCAACTGGCGCGGGGGGCGCGATCCGGGCGATTCGGAGGCGCTGGCGGGCCTTGACGACATCGACCGCACGATCGAGGCGGGCGTGCGCTTCCGCTATACCCGTGGCCCGGCCAGCGGCTACCTGGTCGTCCGCAAGGGCTTCGGCGGTCATGACGGGCTGGTGGGCGCGGTTGGCGCGAAATACCGCATCGCCCCGAACGAGCGCCTGACCCTCTGGCCGGGGATCGAGGGCAAGTTCGGCAACAACCATTTTACCCGCACCTTCTTCGGCGTGACCGAGGGCGAATCGGCCCGCAGCGGCTACGAGGCCTATTCGCCCGACGGCGGCTTCTACGCTGTCGGCGCCAGCCTCGAGGCGCGCTATGCCCTGACCCCCACCCTCGCGGTCGTGGGCGAGGCGGAATATTCCCGTCTGACGGGGGACGCGGCGGATGCCCCCTTTGTCGAGGAAAAGGACCAGCCCGCGCTGCGGCTGGGCATCGTCAACCGCTTCAGCCTGCGGTTCTGAGTTGTGCTCATGGTCTTTCGTCCCGGACCGCCAGCCCCTATATGCGGGAACGAACCCGAGACGGAGGCCGACCCATGTATCAGACGCAGCCGACCGAGGGCGAGCCGCTGATCGCGCCCTCGACCACCGACCATCCCCTTTACGACAATGTCGTCGAGGCCTGCCGCACGGTCTATGACCCGGAGATCCCGGTCAACATCTTCGACCTCGGCCTCATCTACACGATCGCCATCGACGACACGAACGCGGTGCGCATCCTGATGACGCTGACCGCGCCGGGCTGCCCCGTGGCGGGCGAGATGCCGGGCTGGGTCGCCGATGCCGTCAATGCCATCCCCGGCGTCCGGCAGGTGGACGTGGACATGGTTTTCCAGCCTCCCTGGGGGATGGAGATGATGTCGGACGAGGCGCGGCTGGAACTCGGCTTCATCTGATGGGGCCTGCCCGCCGGGCGATGCTGGCCGGCCTGCCCTATGATCCCGAGGACGACGAACTCGCCGCCCTGCGCCGCCGCGCGCAGGGCCTGATGCGCAGCTACAACGCCACCATCGACGGCGACGACCGCAGCATCCTGTCGGACCTTCTGGGCAGCTGGAACGGCGCGGTGATCCGCCCGCCCTTCTACGTGGACTATGGCCTTCACATCCATTTCGGCCCGGGCTGCTTCCTGAACTACGGCTGCGTCTTCCTGGATGTGGCCGAGATCCGCCTTGGCGCCCGCGTCCAGGTCGGACCCATGGCTCAGGTCCTGACCGCCGACCACCCGCGAGAGGCGCATCGCCGCGCGGCGGGTGAGGAATCGGGCCGCCCCGTTACCATCGGCGACGATGTCTGGATCGGTGCGGGCGCGCTTGTCCTGCCGGGCGTCACCATCGGCGCAGGGGCGATCATCGGCGCGGGCGCGGTCGTGACGCGCGACGTGGCGGCAAGGACCACGGTCGCGGGCAACCCGGCCCGGCCGATCGCCTCGAAGCCCCCGTTTATCTGAAAGCCGGCAGCCTCGTCTGACCTGAAGACCCCGGTGCGGCCCTTGGCGCGGGATCAGCGACGGGGCGGACGCCAGCTTTGCACCCAGCCCCGGAAGCGGCCCCGCGCCTCACGCGCCTCGGCCCCCAGCCGGTCGCGCGCGCGGTCGGCACGGGCGTCCATCCGCTGCAGCCGCCGCTCGGCCCGTGTCACGGCAGGCGAGATGCGGGCCTCGCGGAAGCGGTTCCAGGCACGCCAGAACAGTGCCAGCAGCACCCCGAGGATGACCAGGATCATCAGCGCGGGCCAGTTCGTCGGCCGCTCGCCCGGCCCCGCGACGGGGGTGATCGAGATCGCGTTGGGAAAGATCGTCAGCAGGTCGTTGCGCCAGCCATAGGAGGTGACGCTGACCCAGCGCGGGTTGTCCGCCGTGGACCTCAGATCGCCCGCCACTGCATGCAGGTTCGAGCTGTCGTACTTGAAATAAGGCGGCCAGATCAGGCCCGTGTCCTCGTTGCGGTAAACCAGCGGTTTGCCGTTCGGGCGCACCGTGTCGATGAAGCGGACGTCGCGCGATCCCTGCGCGTTCTCGACCGTGCCGGTCCTGGCCGAAGCATAGAAGATCCGGTTGCTCCAGTTCAGGTCGGTCAGCTTGTTGTAGGTGTTGGTGATCCGCACCGTCTCGCGCGAGGGCAGCGCATAGTCGAGGAACAGGAAAACCGCGACACCGAACAGCACTCCCAGCACGACCTGGACATTGCGCATGGACATGGGGCTCTCCTCGGCTGCGGCTGGCGGGACAATAGACGTGACGGCGCGCAAGGGAAACGCCCGCCTCGCCCCATGGCAGAACGGCGCTGCCTCGCCCGCCGTTCCGCTTGACGCCGCGGCGTGCCATGATGGGCGAAAAGACACGAGGCCATCGACCGTGACCAGGACCCTGCCCATTGGCGCGCTGATCTATTTCTTCGCGGCGCTGATGCTGTCGCTTTATTTCGCCTTCGCCGCCGTGCAGGGCCCTTCGGGCATCCTTCGCCGCGTGCAGCTCGAGGCCGAGACGGCCGAGCTTGTGGCCGAACGCGACCGCCTGCAGTCCGAAGTGGACCGGATGCGCAACCTGACGCGCCGCCTGTCGGACCAGTATCTCGACCTCGAACTGCTGGACGAACGCTCCCGCGACGTCCTTGGGCTGGTGCGCGCCGACGAGCTGATCGTCCGCTGACGCCACGTCAGAAATCGGCTTGCGCGTCTCCGGCGCCCCGCCGTAAGTTTAGTTCAACGTTGAACTACCTGCGCCGGAGGATGCAGATGGCCAGAAAGCCGACCGAGACTGCCGCGCCAGCCGCGTCCGCGAATGTCTCACGCGACGAGTTGCTGAAATACTACCGTGACATGCTGCTGATCCGCCGGTTCGAGGAAAAGGCCGGCCAGCTTTACGGCATGGGCCTGATCGGCGGCTTCTGCCACCTGTACATCGGCCAGGAAGCTGTCGTCGTGGGGCTGGAGGCCACCGCCAAGGACGGCGACAAGCGCATTACGTCCTACCGCGACCACGGCCACATGCTCGCCTGCGGGATGGAGGCGCGCGGCGTCATGGCGGAACTGACCGGGCGCATCGGCGGCTATTCCAAGGGCAAGGGCGGCTCGATGCACATGTTCAGCCGCGAGAAGCACTTCTACGGCGGCCACGGCATCGTCGGCGCGCAGGTGCCGCTGGGGGCGGGCCTCGCCTTTGCCGACAAGTACAAGGGCAATGACAACGTCACCTTCACCTATTTCGGCGACGGCGCCTCGAACCAGGGCCAGGTCTACGAAACCTACAACATGGCAGAGCTCTGGGCGCTGCCGGTCGTTTTCGTGATCGAGAACAACCAGTATGCCATGGGGACCAGCATGAAGCGGTCCACCCGGTCCACGACGCTTTACGGCCGCGGCGAGGCCTTCGGCATCCCCGGCGAGCAGGTGGACGGCATGGACGTGCTGGCGGTCAAGGCCGCGGGCGAAAAGGCGGTCGCGCACTGCCGCGCCGGCAACGGCCCCTACATCCTGGAAATGATGACCTATCGCTATCGCGGCCACTCGATGTCGGACCCCGCGAAATACCGCACCCGGGAAGAGGTGCAGAAGATGCGCGACGAGCGCGACCCGATCGAGAGCGTCCGCAACCTGCTGCTGACCGGGAAACACGCCAGCGAGGATGATCTCAAGTCGATCGACAAGGAGATCAAGGACATCGTCAACGACTCGGCCGACTTCGCTCGCGAAAGCCCCGAGCCGCCGCTGGATGAGCTGTGGACCGACATCTATGCCGACGACGTGCCGCAGAAGACGGCCGAAGACGTGAACGTGTGAGGGCTGACGCATGGCAACCGAAATCCTGATGCCCGCCCTGTCCCCGACGATGGAGGAAGGGACCCTGGCCAAGTGGCTGGTCAAGGAAGGCGACACGGTGAAATCCGGCGACATCCTGGCCGAGATCGAGACCGACAAGGCCACGATGGAGTTCGAGGCCGTCGATGAGGGCACCGTGGGCCGCCTGCTGGTGTCCGAGGGCACGCAGGGGGTGAAGGTGAACACCCCGATCGCCGTCCTTGTGGCCGATGGCGAGTCCGCCGACGCCGCGCCCCAGGGCTCTGCCCCCCAGGCCGCCGAGCCGCTGGCCCAGCCCGGCGCAGGCGAGGCCAGCAAGGACGAAACCGGCGAGGCCCCAGAGCGCGCCCCCGCCGCCGCGAGATCGGCCGTCGAGCAGGTGAACACGCCCGAGCCCGACGAATCCCCCGACTGGCCCGAGGGCACGACCGTCAGGCAGATGACCGTGCGCGAGGCGCTGCGCGAGGCCATGGCCGAGGAGATGGAGCGCGACGACACCGTCTTCCTGATGGGCGAGGAAGTCGGCGAGTACCAGGGCGCCTACAAGATCAGCCAGGGGCTTCTGGACCGCTTCGGTCCGCGCCGGGTGGTGGACACGCCGATCTCCGAAATGGGCTTTGCCGGCATCGGCACCGGCGCGGCCTTCGGCGGCCTGCGTCCCATCGTCGAGTTCATGACCTTCAACTTCGCCATGCAGGCGATCGACCACATCATCAACTCGGCGGCCAAGACGCTCTACATGTCCGGCGGGCAGATGGGCTGTCCCATCGTCTTCCGCGGCCCGAACGGCGCCGCCGCCCGCGTGGCGGCCCAGCATTCGCAGGACTACGCCGCCTGGTACGCGGCGATCCCCGGCCTCAAGGTCGTGCAGCCCTATACCGCGGCTGACGCCAAGGGCCTTCTCAAGACCGCGATCCGCGACCCGAACCCGGTGATCTTCCTTGAAAACGAGATCCTCTACGGCCGCAGCTTCGACGTGCCGCAGATGGACGACTTCACCATCCCCTTCGGCAAGGCCCGCGTCGCCCGCAAGGGCCGCGACGTGACCATCATCAGCTTCGGCATCGGCATGGCCCATGCGCTGGAAGCCGCCGAAAAGCTGGCGGGCGACGGCATCGACGCCGAGGTGATCGACCTGCGGACCCTGCGGCCCATCGACTACCCGGCGATCCTCAAGTCCGTGCAGAAGACCAACCGCGTGGTGACGGTCGAGGAAGGCTTCCCCGTGGGGTCCATCGGCAACCACCTGTCGGCCTGGATCATGGAAAACGCCTTCGACTGGCTCGACGCGCCGGTGATCAACTGCACCGGCAAGGACGTGCCAATGCCCTATGCGGCGAACCTGGAACGCCTCGCGCTGATCACGGCGGACGAAGTCGTGCAGGCGGTCCGCAAGGTCACCTATCGGTAAGGGGAATCACAGATGGCAACGCAGATCCTGATGCCCGCCCTGTCCCCGACGATGGAGGAAGGGACCTTGGCCAAATGGCTGGTCAAGGAAGGCGACGAAGTCAAATCCGGCGACATCCTCGCCGAGATCGAGACCGACAAGGCCACGATGGAATTCGAGGCCGTGGACGAAGGCGTGATCGGCAAGATCATGGTCGCCGAGGGCACGCAGGGGGTGAAGGTGAACACCCCCATCGCCGTGCTGGTCGAGGACGGCGAAAGCGTGGATGACGCCGCAGGCGCGCCCAAGCCCCCGGCTGCTCCGGCTGCCGGCGCATCGACGGATGCCGAGGAAAAGGCTGCTGCCGAAAAAGGCTACGGCGGTCCCATCGGCGCCCCGGTCGCGGGCGACGGCGGCGGTGCAGCCGCCGCCTCCGGCACTGCCGCGTCGAGGGACAAGGGCGAGCGCGTCTTCGCCTCGCCCCTCGCCCGCCGCATCGCGGCCGAGCGCGGCATCGACCTGTCGGGCCTCACCGGCACGGGACCCAAGGGCCGGATCGTCAAGGCCGACGTGGAAAACGCCCAGCCCGGCGCGGCAAGGCCTGCGGCCCAGTCCACCCAGGCCCCGGCGGCTGCCCCGGCGCAGGCTGCAACCGCCGAGGCGCCGAAACCTGTCGCCGCTGCCCCGCAGGGCATGGGCTACGAGACCGTCCGCAAGATGCTGGAAGGCCGCGAGACCGAGGAGGTCGCGCTGGACGGGATGCGCCGCACCATCGCCGCGCGCCTGTCCGAGGCCAAGCAGACCATCCCGCATTTCTACCTGCGCCGTTCGGCCAAGCTGGATGCGCTGATGGAGTTCCGGGGCACGCTGAACAGCCAGCTCGGCTCGCGGGGCGTGAAGCTGTCGGTCAACGACTTCATCATCAAGGCCTGCGCGCTGGCGCTGCAACAGGTGCCGGATGCCAATGCCGTCTGGGCGGGCGACCGGATCATCAAGCTCAAGCCCTCGGACGTGGCGGTGGCCGTCGCGATCGAAGGCGGGCTGTTCACGCCGGTCCTGAAGGACGCCGACAAGAAGACTCTCTCGGCCCTGTCCACCGAGATGAAGGACCTCGCCAACCGCGCCAAGACCAAGAAGCTCGCGCCCCATGAATACCAGGGGGGCAGCTTCGCGATCTCGAACCTCGGCATGTTCGGGATCGAGAACTTCGACGCCGTGATCAACCCGCCCCACGGCGCGATCCTGGCGGTCGGCGCAGGCATCCAGACGCCGGTGGTGGAAGACGGCCAGGTCGTCGTCCGCAACGTCATGTCCATGACGCTGTCGGTCGATCACCGGGTGATCGACGGCGCCCTCGGCGCGCAGTTGCTCGAAGCCATCGTGAACCACCTCGAGAACCCGATCGGGATGCTTGCCTGAGCCATCCCGCAGCCGCAAAGAGAAAGGGCGCTCCAACCGGGCGCCCTTCTTCTTTCTGGCCCCAATATCCTGAGGGATGAATGGGGGCAGCGCACCCTACTCCGCCGCAGCCGGTTCGGCCTTGTTCAGCCCCAGCCGCCGCTGCAACCAGCCCCCGACCCGCTGCTGCCCGCCATGCAGCAGCGAGAACAGCGAGGGCACGAACAGCAGCGACAGCAGCGTCGACAGCAGCAGCCCCCCGATCACCGCAATGGCCATGGGCGAGCGGAACTCGGACCCTTCCGCCGTGGACAGGGCCGAGGGCAGCATCCCCGCCGCCATGGCGATGGTGGTCATGATGATCGGCCGCGCCCGCTTGTGGACGGCGTCCAAGATCGCGTCGCGCTTGGCGGCGCCCTCGTCCATCGCCTGCACGGCGAACTCGACCAGCATGATGGCGTTCTTGGTCACGATCCCCATCAGCATCAGGAACCCGATCACCACCGCCATGCCGATGGCATTGCCCGTGGCATAAAGCGCAAGGATCGCGCCCCCGATGGCCAGCGGCAGCGACAGAAGGATGCTGACCGGCGTCACGAAGTTGTGGAACAGCAGCACCAGCACGACATAGACCAGCAGCGCCCCCGCCCCCATGGCGAAGCCGAAGGCGCCGAAGACCTCGCCCATGATCTCGGCGTCGCCCGAGGCCTCGAACTCGGTCCCGGGCGGCAGGCTCAGCCGGTACTGCGCGGCCTGCACCTTGGCCGCGACCGGTCCCAGGATCGCCCCGTCCGCGAGGTTGGCCGAAACCGTGGTGCGATAGCGCTGGTCATAGCGGGAAATCTGCGTGGCGCCCGCGGACAGCGACACGTCCGCCACCGCCCCCAGCGGCACCTGCCCGACCGAGGACGGCACGCGCAGGTTCCGCAACTGCAGCAGGTCCTCGCGCGCCTCCTCGTTCAGGCGGACCATGATCGGGATCTGCTCGTCGCCCGCGTTGAACTTGGGCAGGTTCGATTCCGAATCGCCCAGCGTCGCCACCAGCAGCGTCTGCGCCATCGCGGCGGTGGACACGCCCATCTGGGCCGCGCGTTCGACATGCGGCGTGATCTGGATCTCGGGCCGCTGCAGCGCGGACGACGAGGTCACGCTTTCCAGTTCCGGCATCCCGCGCATCTCGGCCACCAGCATCCCGGCGGCCTCGGCCGCGCCTTCCTCGGTGTCGCCCAGGACGCTGACGGTCAGATCGTTGGCCCCAGCCTCGTTCTGGAAATTCAGCCGGACGTCGGGGGTGTCCGCCAGAAAGCCCTTCAGCTGCTCCTCGATCTCGAACTGGGTGCGCTCGCGGCCGGCCTTGTTGCCGTAGTTGATCATCAACCGCGACTTGGTGGGTTCCGAGGTGCCGCCCATGACGAAGACGGACTGCACCTCGGGGATCGCGGCCACGCGGGCGGTCAGGGCGCGCGTCACCTCCTCGTTGTCGTCCACGGTCGATCCGGGGGGCAGCTCGACCTCGATCTGGCTGCGGCCCACGTCGGCGGGGGCGATAAACTCGGTCGGCAGCAGCGTGGCCGAATAGATCGAGCCCGCGAAGACGCCCAGGCCCAGCAGCAGCGTCAGCCCCCGGTGCCGCATGGTCCAGCGCAGCACGGCCATGAGGCCGCGCATCATGCGCCCGTCGCGCTCCTCCTCGGGGTGGCCAGCGCCGCGCAGGAAATAGGCGGCCAGCATGGGCGTGACGATCCGCGCGACCAGCAGCGAGAACAGGACCGACACCGCGACGGTCAGGCCGAACTGCTTGAAATACTGCCCGGCGATCCCGCTCATGAAGCCCACGGGCGCGAAGACCGCGACGATGGAAAAGCTGATCGCGATGACGGTGGTGCCGATCTCGTTCGCGGCCTCCTCCGAGGCCTGGTAGGGAGGCGAGCCCATGTGCATGTGGCGCACGATGTTCTCGATTTCCACAATGGCGTCGTCCACCAGGATGCCGGTGACCAGCGTGATCGCCAGCAGGCTGATCCCGTTTAGGGTGAAGCCCAGCGCGTCCATGACGAAGAAGGTGGGGATCACCGACAGGGGCAGCGCCACCGCCGCGATCACCGTCGCGCGCCAGTTGCGCAGGAACAGCAGCACCACGATGACCGCCAGCGCCGCGCCCTCGTACAGCGTGTGCATCGCGGTCTCGTAGGACTGCTCGGTATAGGTCGTGGTGTCATCGACCAGGGTGATGGTCAGGTTGGGATAGCGTCCGGCGATCTCGGCCAGACGCTCCTTGGCGTTGTCGCCGGCCATCAGGTCGGATTCGCCCGTCGCGCGGTAGACGCCGAAGGCCACCACGGGCTTGCCGTCCAGCAGCGCGAAGCTGCGTTCATCCGTGGGCCCGTCGGTGACGGTGCCCAGCTGGTCCAGCCGCACCGTCTTGCCGCCTGCGATGGACACCGGGGTTGACGCCAGTTGCGCCACCGTGTCGGCGGATCCCAACGTACGGATGGAATATTCCGTCCCCGCAAGGTCGCCGCGGCCGCCGCCCATGTTGACGTTCTGGGACCGCAGCTCGTTCGAAACCTCGGCCGCCGTCAGTCCGTGCGCCAGCAGCCGGTCGGGGTCCAGCGCGACCTCGATCTGGCGGTCCGCGCCCCCGATGCGGCTGACCTGGCCGATGCCGCGCAGGGTCGTCAGCTCGCGCGCGATCACGTCGTCCACGAACTTGGACAGGCCCTCGATAGACCGCGTGGGGTCGCCCACCGCATAGGTCAGAATCGGCATCCCCGTCACGTCGAGACGGCGGACCAGCGGCTCGGTAATGGACTGCGGCAGGTCGGAGCGCACGCTCGCCACCGCGTCCTTGACATCGTTCAGCGCCCGGTCGCTGTCGGTTTCCAGCTCGAACTCGACCGTCAGGCTGGCCGAGCCGTCCGAGGCAGTGGCGCTGATGTGGCGCATTCCCTGGACATTGGCGATGGCGTCCTCGATCGGGCGCACCACCTGCGAGATCAGCTCGGTCGGTGCGGCGCCCGGCTGGGCGACGGTGACGGAGACGATCGGCAGGTCCACGTTCGGCATGGCCGTGACCGGCAGGCGCAGGAAGCTGACCAGCCCCAGTACGACCAGCACCAGGAAGATGGCGATGGGCGGGACAGGATGCCGGATGGACCAGGTGGACAGGTTCATGGCTGCGCCCCTGCCTGGGCCGCCGGGGTCACCGGCTCGGTCGGGATCGGCACCGCCGCCTGGATGGTGGCCGCCGCGGCGGGGGTGGCCAGCGTGGCCGAGGGCGTGGCGACCGCCGGCTGCGCGGCGGGCTGGGCCGAGGCCACGGCGGGCGCGTCCAGGTCTCCGGTCGTCGCGTTCACGCGGTCGCCGCTGGTGAAGAAGGCGCCCGCGCGGGCGATCACCGTCTCGCCCGCGGCCAGGCCGTCCCGGATCTCGCGCCGCTCCTGCCACAGAAGGCCCGCGTCCACCGGCCGTGTTTCGACGACCCCGTCCGCCACGACCTGCACGCGCGCGCCCGAGGCATCGGCCAGGATCGCCGAGGCGGGAACCGTCACCGCGTCATGCCGGTCGGTGATGATGTCGCCGCTGGAAAAAAGCCCCGTCAGCAGCCGCTCGTCGTGATCCAGCTCGACCCGGACAAGCCCCAGCCGCGTGGTCGCGTCCACGGCGGCGGGCAACTGGCGTACGCGGCCCGTGACTCGGCCCACGCCCGCGACCTGCAACTCGGCCGGCTGGCCGGGGCGAAGCTGCGGCAGGTCGGTCTCGATCACCTCGCCCTGGAACTCGATCGAGCCGTCCGCGATCAGGGTGAACATCGGCCCCGAGGCGGCCGAGGCGATGCTGCCCAGTTGGGCGCTGCGGCTGGCGACCCGCCCCTCCACGGGCGAGACGATGCGGGTGCGGTCCACGTTCAGCTGCGCGATCTCGCGCGCGGCCCGCGCCTGCGCCTCGGCGGCCTGCGCAACGGCCAGCCCTTCGCGCGCGCTGGTGGCGGCGGCACGGGCGGCGGCCTCGGCGGCGATGGCCTGGTCCAGCGAGGCCTGGGTGCCGCTGCCGCTGCGGCGCAGGCTGCGGGCACGTTCCAGCGCGGTGACGGCCTGCGTCAGCGCGGCCTCGGCGCTGGAAATCTGGCTTTCGGCCTGGCTGACGCCCGCGGTGGCGCGCTGCAGCTCGGCCTCGGCCTGGGCCAGTTGCGCCCGCACGGTCGCGTCCGACAGGCGGGCAAGCTCCTGCCCCTTTTCCACGCGGTCGCCCGCCTCGGCGCCCAGCGAGGTGATCTCGAGCCCCTCGACCTGCGGGTAAACCTGCACCTCGGCCCGCGCGACCAGCGTGCCCGACAGCGGCACGCGCCGCTGCACCTCGGTCACGGCGGCAGGTTCGACGGTGACGGTCGGAACGGCCGTGGCGGCGGGGGCGGCCGGTTCCTCGGGCGGGGCGCCGCCCATGGCCAGCAACGGGCCGGGAACAAGCAGGATCAGGGCTGCAAGAAGGGGAAGGCGCCGCATGGGTCTGATGTCTCTCTGGTGCCGATGGCACATAAGAGCCACCCTGACGCGCCACAATGGCCGCGTTCAAGGCGTTGACGCGATGGTGCCTAGATGTTGACCCGGACGCCGGGCAGGCGCAGCTCGACCAGCAGGTCGCGCAGTTCCTGCCGCGCGGCGATGTTCGACATGGACAGGTTCTGCGTGCCGATGTCGCGCAGGTCCAGAAGCGTCAACCCGCGCGGGAACAGCTCGCGGAAGATCACCCGCTCGGCAAAGCCCGCGGCGACCCGGAAGCCGATGCGGCGCGACAGCCGCGCCAGCGCCTCGCCCACCTTGCGCTTGTTGTGCATCTCGGTGGTCCCCAGGCGGTTGCGCAGCACCACCCAGTCGATCGGCCCCGCCCCGGCCTGCCCCCGCAACTGCCGCGCGGACCAGACCATCTCGGCATAGATCGACGGCCCCAGCACCTCGCCCTGCGGCGAGATGCGCGCCAGCAGGTCGAAGTCGATGAAGCTGTCGTTCATCGGCGTGACCAGCGTGTCGGCCAGCGTATGCGCCATCTGGCTCAGCTTGGTGTGCGAGCCGGGGCAGTCGATGACGATGAAGTCGTGGTCCGGGTCCAGCCCCGCCACGGCAGCCGACAGGGGATCCCCGCCCTCGTCGCGCGGCAGTTCGGCCAAGGTGGGAGTGGGCAGCGACAGCCCCTCGCGGTCCATGAAGGCCACGCGGTTTTCCAGGTAGCGGCCGAAGCTGCGCTGGCGCACGTCGAGGTCCAGCGCGCCCACGCGGTGCCCCATGCGGGCCAGCGCGGTCGCCACATGCATCGAGGTGGTGGATTTCCCCGAGCCGCCCTTTTCGTTGCCGACAACGATGATATGCGCCACGAATCGCCTCGCTTCAGATCGGCGGAAGGCTAACGGGCCGGGCGGGACAAGTCATGGCGGTCCCGACGCCCATCTGTGGACAATCGCCGCCCCTGGACGGTTCCTTGCCGATGGCCCCCGCCGCATGAGAAAGCGCCGCCCTTTCGGGGCGGCGCTTCCGGGTTCCAGTGCTGGGGATCAGAAGCCCAGGCCGGCGTACTTGTTCTTGAACCTGGAGACGCGTCCCCCGGTGTCCATCAGCTTGGCCGAGCCGCCGGTCCAGGCCGGGTGCGAGGTCGGATCGATGTCCAGGGACATCGTGTCGCCTTCCTTGCCCCAGGTCGAACGGGTCTGGTAGGTCGTGCCATCCGTCATCTTGACGGTGATCATGTGGTATTCGGGATGGGTATCGGCTTTCATCGCGCGCGACCTCAGGCGTTGGCGTCGGCCTTGGCGGCCTTCGGCTTGTAGTTGGACACTTCGGCGATGCGGGCGGATTTGCCGCGACGATCGCGCAGGTAGTACAGCTTGGCGCGGCGGACGCGGCCACGGCGCACGACCTCGATCGAGTCGATGTTGGTCGAGTACAGCGGGAAGACGCGCTCGACGCCCTCGCCGAAGGAGATCTTGCGGACGGTGAAGGACGCACCGATGGTTTCGCCGCCCTTGCGGCTGATGCAGACGCCTTCGTACATCTGCACGCGGGTGCGGGTGCCTTCCGTCACCTTGTAGCCGACGCGCACGGTGTCGCCGGCCTTGAAGTCGGGAATGGTCTTGCCGAGCGAGGCGATCTGCTCGGCTTCCAGTTGGGCGATCAGGTTCATCGCGATTGATCCTCGTCATGCTCGCGGTGGTTCCGCGATTGGTCTGATGCGCCCGAGAGCTGCGTCCTTCGGTTCGGGTCCATACCGTCGCGGTATGCCCGCCACAGGTCGGGGCGGCGTTCCTTTGTCAGCCTTTCGGCCTCGTCGTCCCGCCAATGCGAAATTGCCGCGTGATTTCCGGACAGAAGAACATCCGGGATCCTGCGGCCTTCCCATTCGGCGGGCTTCGTGTACTGCGGATGCTCAAGCAGGCCGTGGGAAAAGGACTCCTCGGCCAGAGATTCCTGATTCCCCAGCACGCGCGGTATAAGGCGGACCGTCGCGTCGATCAAGACCTGAGCGGCGATCTCTCCGCCGGTCAGGACATAGTCGCCGATGCTGATCTCGGTCACGTCGAAGGCGTCCAGAACGCGCTGGTCCACGCCCTCGAAGCGCCCGCAGATCAGCGTAACGCCCGGCCCCTGTGCCAGACGCCGCGCAATGGCCTGCGTCAGCGGGCGGCCACGGGGGGAAAGATAGACCACCGGAAGATCGGGGGCGGCGGATTTCGCCTCGCGCAGGGCGGCGGCCATGACGTCGGGGCGGATGACCATGCCGGCGCCGCCGCCTGCCGGGGTGTCGTCCACGTTGCGGTGCCGCCCGATGCCGTGGTCGCGCAACTGGATCGTGCGCAAGGACCACAGCCCTTCGGTCAGCGCGCGGCCCGTCAGCGACAGGCCCAGCGTGCCGGGAAAGGCCTCGGGGAAAAGGGTGATGACCTGCGCGGTCCAGGCGCCCGCCAACTCGGGCGGTGCCATCAGGTCGCGGGGCCGCAGCGTCGGGCGCACCGCGACCCGGCCGTGGGAACGGGAGGGCGGCTCAGCCATCGCGGCCTCCGCCAATGGGGAACCAGTCGGTGCCTGCCAGCACCGCGCCTGCAGCGGACAACGCCAGGGGGCCGAGTCCACCCCAGTTGGCCGACCAGCCAAGACTGCGCGTCAGTGCATCCGTGCCGAAATACAGTGCCATGCAGCCCAGCGCCGCCGCTGCCGTGGCCCCCGCGAGATGAAAGGGCGAACGCCAGGTTTCCCCCGGTGCCGCCAGCACCAGCCCCAAGACGGCCAGCAGCGCGAACAGCCCCACCGACCAGCCCCCTGCCCGGCCGAGACCCGCGAGCAGCGGCCCGGCGAAGATCAGCGCGCGGCCGATCCACTGCCGCGAGGACACCCTATTCATCCGAAGCGGGCGGGTCTGCGACGATGCGTCCGGCGGTCAGATCGACCGTCGGCACCGCCGCCTTCGTGAAGGGGATCAGCAGCACGCCGGAAGGCCCGTAAACCTCGAGGATGTCGCCCGCCCCGTGGTCATAGATGGCGCGGACACGGCCAAGGCTCGCGCCGCCCGTGTCCATCACCTCGAGCCCGATCAGGTCGGCGTGGTAGAATTCGTCATCCGGCAGCGAGGGCAGCGCCGCGCGGTCGGCCCAGAGCGTCGCGCCCTTCAGCGCATCCGCCTGTTCCTTTGTGTCAATTCCCGACAGCCGCGCGCCGAGGCCCCCGTTGACAGGACGGGTCAGCTTGACGGCGAAGCGGCGCCTGCCGTCCTCGCTGGTCAGCTCGCCATAGGTGGCGATATCCTCGGCGACGGCGCAGAAGCTCTTCAGCCGCACCTCGCCACGAACGCCGAAAGCGCCGGCGATGGCGCCGACGCAGATGCGGTTGGACGGTTCAGCCATGCGGGTGTCCCTTGCCGAGCGTCAGACGGCGGGCGCACAGGCGCGCCCGCCGGTGATCCGTGGATCAGGGCGACTCGGTGCCGCTGGTCGATTCCGAGGCATCCAGCGCGGTCTCGTCGGTCGCGGCCGGGGCGTTAGCGGCTTCAGCAGCGGCGGCTTCACGGGCAGCGCGCTTCTCGGCGCGGTCCTTCGCGGCCTTGCCCGGCTCGCCCTTCTTGAGGTTGGCGCGCTCGGTCTTGTCCTTCACGCCGGCGGCTTCCAGGAAGCGGGCCACGCGGTCGGTCGGCTGCGCGCCCTGGCCCAGCCAGTACTGCACGCGCTCGAGGTCCATCTTGATCCGCTCTTCCGAGTCCTTCGGCAGCAGGGGGTTGTAGGTGCCCAGCTTTTCCAGGAAGCGGCCGTCGCGCGGCATGCGCGAGTCGGACGCGACGATGGCGTAGTGGGGACGCTTCTTGGACCCGCCGCGGGCGAGCCGGATCTTCATGGCCATAGGTCTATCTCCTTGAGTATGGCGGTTATTTCTGGAACTGCTCGTGATGCCGGATGACCTCCGAGATCACGAAATTGAGGAACTTGCGGGCGAAGGCCGGATCGAGATCCGCCTCGGCCGCCAGCCGTTCGAGCCGGGCGATCTGCTGCGCCTCGCGCGCCGGGTCCGAGGGCGGCAGGTCGTGCTGGGCCTTGAGTCGTCCCACGGACTGGGTGTGCTTGAACCGCTCGGCCAGGGTGAAGACCAGAACGGCGTCCAGCCGGTCGATGCTGGCGCGATGCTCTGCCAGAAGCTCGGCGGCGCGGTTGGCGGCGTCGGTCATCGGGCTGATCCGGGCTGTGCATGGGATGCACGGTTCATGCACAGCCGATGCACGGAGGGTATGAACCGGGCAGATGCGATCACCGGCAGAGGTGCGGCAGGGCTGGTCATTTCTTGCCGAACAGCCCCGAAAGCCCGCCGGGCAGGTTCAGGCCGCCAAGCTGACCGCCGAGGCCCTTGGGGTCCTGCAACATCTTGGTCGCCTCGGCCATCTTGGCCGGATCGACCTCGCCCAGGTCGGGCAGCCCGCCCCCCTTGCCGGACATGGCGCGCATCGCCTGCTTGAGCATGGCGCCCTTGCCCATCTTGCTGACCTTCTTCATCGTGTCGGCCATCTGCCGTTGCATCTTCAGCAGCTTGTTCAGCTCGGCCACGTCCATGCCGGCGCCCGCCGCGATCCGCTTCTTGCGGGAGGCCTGCAGAAGCTCGGGGTTCGCGCGTTCCTTCCTGGTCATGGAATTGATCAGCGCGATCTGGCGGCGGATCATCTTGTCATCGATGCCGGCGGCCTCGGCCTGCTTGGCCATCTTCCCCATGCCCGGCATCATGCCCATGATGGACTGCATCCCGCCCATCTTCTGCATCTGCTCAAGCTGGTTCTTCAGGTCGTTCATGTTGAACAGGCCCTTGGCGAAGCGCTTCATCATGCGCTCGGCCTGCTCGACCTCCAGCACCGCTTGGGCCTTCTCGACCAGCGCCACGATGTCGCCCATGCCGAGGATGCGGCCCGCGACGCGTTCCGCGTCAAAGGTTTCCAGCGCATCCATCTTTTCGCCCACGCCGACGAAGCGGATGGGCTTGCCGGTGATCTGGCGCATGGACAGCGCGGCACCGCCGCGCCCGTCGCCGTCCATCCGCGTCAGGACCACGCCCGAGACGCCGACCTTGGCGTCGAACTCGGTCGCGACGTTCACGGCGTCCTGGCCGGTCAGGCCATCGACGACCAGCAGCGTCTCGCGCGGGTTCGCGACGTCGCGGACGGCCTGGACCTCGTCCATCAGGACTTCGTCGATGTGCAGACGGCCCGCGGTGTCGAGCATGTAGACGTCATAGCCGCCCAGCGTCGCCTGCTGCTTGGCGCGCTTGGCGATCTGGACCGCGTTCTCGCCCTTGATGATCGGCAGGGTATCGACGCCGACCTGCTGGCCGAGGATCGCAAGCTGCTCCATCGCCGCCGGACGGTTGGTGTCCAGCGAGGCCATGAGGACGCGCTTCTTCTCGCGGTCCTTCAGGCGCTTGGCGAGCTTCGCCGTGGTGGTGGTCTTGCCCGAGCCCTGAAGGCCGACCATCAGGATCGGCGCGGGCGGCGTGTCGATCTTCAGCGCGTCGGGCGCATCCTCGCCCTGAAGCGTGCGGATCAGTTCGTCATGGACGATCTTGACGACCTGCTGGCCGGGGCTGACCGACTTGGTGACGGCGGCGCCCGTGGCCTTCTGGGTGACGGCGCGGACGAAGCTGCGGACGACCGGCAGCGAGACGTCGGCGTCCAGAAGCGCCTGGCGCACCTCGCGCATAGCGGCGGTGACGTCATCCTCGGTCAGGGCGCCCTGCTTGGTCAGGCGGTCGAAGACTCCGCCAAGGCGGTCTGACAGGCTCTCGAACATCGCGGACCCTCCGCAAGAAAACACCATTTGCCCCCGTGGGCGCATCCGCGCTGACGGGGGGCGATCCCCGGGCAAGGCGGGGACCGGAAGGCTGACCTTCCGGGAATCCGGGTGGACATTTCAGATTGGCGGGCGAGAGTCAACCGGAACCGGAAGGACGGGCCCCGCCCCCCGCGCCACTTGCACGGCCTTCCGGGGCATTTGGATCAGAAAGAAGACCATGAACCAGCCGATCAGCCGTTTCGAGATCCCCAACCTGCGCAGCCTCCCGCCCGACATTCAGGAAATGATGCGCGCGGTGCAGGAGAAGTCGGGCTTCGTCCCGAACATCTTCCTAGCGCTGGCCCATCGCCCGGCCGAGTTCCGCGCCTTCTTCGCCTATCACGACGCGCTGATGGAAAAGGACGAGGGGCTGTCGAAGGCCGAGCGCGAGATGATCGTGGTGGCGACCAGCGGGCTGAACCGCTGCCAGTATTGCGTGGTGGCACATGGGGCGATCCTGCGCATCCGCGCGCGTGACCCGCTGATCGCGGACAAGGTGGCGATCAACTGGCGCAAGGCGGGCCTGAGCGAGCGGCATTACGCCATGCTCTATTATGCCGAACTGGTGGCGACGGATGCCGACAACATCACCCAGGACGATTACGAGGACATGATCGACGCGGGCTTCACCCCTGACGAGATCTGGGACATCGGCGCGATCGCGGCCTTTTTCGGCATGTCGAACCGGCTGGTGAACATGGCCGACGTGCCCCCGAACGACGAGTTCTTCCTGCTGGGGCGGGTGCCGAAGAATGTATAAAGAGGATTTTGCTGCATATCTGAGGTCGGACCCATCTATCAAGGAAAGCACAGTCCGCACTTATCTCAGCGATCTGCGACGCATCGAGACATGCTATAAAGAGCGCTATGGGGAGGTAGACACACTCTACAACTTGGACCGACTTGAGGAGGTTGAACGCTCTCTGCGTCTGGAGCGTTCGGCTCCTGATCCTCTTCCAGTTACGGAAAAGCGATCAAGCATCCCCGTTTATGCGACGGTGATTAAGAAGTACCGCAACTTTCTAAAACAGAGGTTCATGGTCAGCGATGCCGATGCACCTGCGGAAGTTCACGAGATCCTCAATGCGCCCGCCTATGCCAAAGGTGTTGAAGGTATCTTGCGCGAAGCGCGCTATCTCACACGCTCGCGCAACCGCACCCTTGTCGATGCTGCCCGCACAAGGGATGGCTGCCGCTGCCAAGCGTGTGGTTATCTAAGTCGTGTTGAAAATCAGTATATTATAGAGGTGCATCACTTGAACCCGCTGGGCACCACCGAAACGGCGGTGGTCACGCGCCTAGAAGACCTTGTCTGTCTCTGCCCCAACTGTCACCGCAGCGCTCACGCCCGGCGCGAGGCACCTCTAACTTTGAACGAACTGCGCCACTTGGCTGCGGCGCAAAACACACGGAACTCTGCTACGAAGGCCAGATGATTATTGAACTTCAGGGTTTCAGCGCCAGCCCCCGTGCCGCCGCATCCCGGATCGCGGCGGCATAGGTGGTCACGTCGATGGCGGTCGCAACGAAGCGGGCGCCGTCGGCCACGGCGTTGCGCGCGTTCGCCTCGTCCGTCCAGAGGATGCCCGCCGCCTTGCCCGAGGCGTAGATCACCCGGATGGCGGCGCGGATCGCCCGCTGCACCAGCGGGTGATCCAGTTGCCCCGGAAAGCCCATGTCGGCGGCAAGGTCCGAGGGGCCGATGAAGACGCCGTCCACCCCTTCGACCGTCAGGATCTCGTCCAGGACGTCCAGGCCCGCGCGGGTTTCCACCTGCACGCCCAGCCAGATCTGCGCGTCCGCCGTCGCCAGATAGTCGGGGATCGCGGAAAAGCGAGACGCCCGCGCCAGCGCCGCCCCCACGCCGCGGTTCCCGTTCGGAGGATAGCGGACGGCGCGGACCAGCTGTTCCGCCTGCGCGGCGCTTTCGACCATGGGGATCAGCAGCGACTGCGCGCCGATGTCCAGCGCCTGCTTGATGGCCCATGTCTCGCCCATCGGCAGTCGCACCACGGGGGCGCTGCCCGATCCTTCGACCACCCGCAGTTGCGCAAGGGTCGAGCGGAGGTCGTTCGGCGCATGCTCGCCGTCGATCAGCAGCCAGTCGAAGCCCGCCGTCGCGGTGATCTCGGCGGCATAGGCATCGCCCAGGCCCACCCAGGCGCCGATCAGGATCTCGCCCGCCGCAAGCCGGGATTTGAAGCGGTTCTCGGGGGCAGGCATGGGGAACTCCGGCAGGGCAAGGCGGGTGGAGGATGGAAAAGCCCCGCGCCGGGCACAAGCGGGAACTTCGCCCGAAAGGCGGATCACGGCAAGCTCCTGAACATTCACGCCGGTTTGACCGGACGGCAGGGATCCCGATTGCGAGGTCGCGCAGTTATCGTGGCACGACCGTAACAATCTATCCTGCAGGAGACGACCATGAGCTTCGCCAGAACCTTCACCGCTGCCGCCCTGTTCGCTGCCAGCGCAGGCGCCGCCCTTGCGCAGGACGCCCCCGCGACCGTCGTCGACGTCGCGGTGGGCTCGCCCGATCACACCACGCTGGTGCAGGCGGTGACCGCCGCCGGGCTGGCCGAAACGCTGCAGGGCGCAGGTCCCTTCACCGTGTTCGCCCCCACCAACGCAGCCTTCGCGGCGCTGCCCGCGGGTGCGCTGGATGACCTGCTCAAGCCCGAGAACAAGGAGCAGCTGGTCGGCGTGCTGGGCTGCCACGTGGTCGAGGCCAAGGCGATGGCGGCGGATGTCACCAAGATGATCGCCGACGGCAACGGCAGCGCCGAGATCACGACGCTGGGCAACTGCCGCCTGACGGCGACCAGCATGGACGGCAAGGTCATGATCGGCGGCGCGGGCGGGACGCCCGTCACCGTGACGGCCGCGGATCTGGAAGCCGGCAATGGCGTTGTCCACGTGATCGACGGAGTTCTGCTGCCCGCCTCGTAAGCCACCGCGTGCAGCGGAAAGGGGAAAGGGGCGCCGCCTGCGCCCCTTTCTTCATGTGCCGGGGATCAGGCCGCCTGCGCGGCGGGGTCCACCAGCGCGACCAGGTCCATCATGATCCGGTTCAGCTCGAAGTCCTTGGGGGTATAGACCCGCGCCACGCCCATGGCGCGCAGTTGCGCCGCATCCTCCTCGGGGATGATGCCGCCGACGATCACCGGCACATGGCCCAGGCCCGCAGCCCGCATCCGCTCCATCACGTCGCGGACCAGCGGCAGGTGGCTGCCCGAGAGGATCGAGAGGCCGACCACATGGGCCTGCTGGTCGCGGGCGGCGGCCACGATCTGTTCCGGCGTCAGGCGGATGCCGTCATAGGTGATGTCGATACCGCAGTCCCGCGCCCGGAAGGCGATCTGCTCGGCCCCGTTGGAATGGCCGTCGAGACCCGGCTTGCCCACCACGAACTTCATCCGCCGCCCAAGCCGGGTGCTGACGGCGTCCACCGCCTCGCGGATCGGCTCCAGCCCCTCGGTGCGGTTCGAGGGGTTCGGGGACACGCCGGTCGGCCCCCGGTATTCGCCATGGACCTGCCGCATGATGCCCGCCCATTCGCCGGTCGTGGCCCCCGCCTTCGCCGCCGCGATCGAGGCGGGCATGATGTTGCGCCCGGCCTCGGCGTCAGCGCGCAGGCGCGACAGGGCGGCCTCGACGGCCGCGCTGTCGCGGGTCTGGCGCCACTGGTTCAGGCGGGCGACCTGGTCCTGCTCGACCGCCGGATCGACGACCATGATCCCGCCGTCGCCCGCGGTCAGGGGCGAGGGCTCGCCCCCCTGCCAGCGGTTCACGCCGACGACGACCGTCTCGCCATCCTCGACCCGGTTCAGGCGCGCGGCGTTCGATTCGACCAGCCGCGACTTCATGTAGTCGATGGCGGCGATCGCGCCCCCCATCTCGTCCAGCAGCTTCAGTTCCGCCCGGGCGCCGTCCTTCAGGTCCTCGACCTTCGCGGCCACCACGGGGTTGCCGTCGAAAAGGTCGCCGTATTCCAGCAGGTCCGTCTCATAGGCCATGATCTGCTGCATCCTGAGCGACCACTGCTGGTCCCAGGGACGCGGCAGGCCCAGCGCCTCGTTCCAGGCAGGCAACTGGACGGCGCGGGCGCGGGCGTTCTTGGACAGTGTCACCGCCAGCATCTCGATCAGGATGCGGTAGACGTTGTTTTCCGGCTGCTGCTCGGTCAGGCCGAGGCTGTTCACCTGCACGCCATAGCGGAAGCGGCGGTATTTCTCGTCGGCGATGTCGTAGCGGTCACGGCAGATCTCGTCCCACAGCTCGGTGAAGGCGCGCATCTTGCAGAGTTCCGTGACGAAACGGATGCCCGCGTTCACGAAGAAGCTGATGCGCCCGACCATGGCCGGGAACTCGGCAGGCTCGACCTTGCCCTTGAGGTCGTCCAGCACGGCGATGCCTGTCGCCAGCGCATAGGCGAGTTCCTGTTCCGGCGTCGCCCCCGCCTCCTGCAGGTGGTAGGAACAGACGTTCATCGGGTTCCACTTGGGCAGGTGCTGCGCCGTGTAGGCCGCGACATCCGTGATCATCCGCAGGCTGGGCTTCGGCGGGCAGATATAGGTGCCGCGCGACAGGTATTCCTTGATGATGTCGTTCTGCACCGTCCCCTGCAGCTTGGCGACATCGGCCCCCTGCTCCTCGGCGACCGCGACATACAGGGACAGCAGCCAGGGCGCCGTCGCGTTGATCGTCATCGAGGTGTTCATCTGTTCCAGCGGGATCTGGTCGAACAGCGCCCGCATGTCGCCGAGGTGGCAGACGGGGACGCCGACCTTGCCGACCTCGCCCCGCGCGAGCACATGGTCGCTGTCATAGCCCGTCTGGGTCGGCAGGTCGAAGGCCACCGAGAGGCCGGTCTGCCCCTTGGACAGGTTGGTGCGGTACAGTTCGTTCGACTTGGCGGCAGTCGAATGGCCGGCATAGGTGCGGAACAGCCAGGGTTTGTCCTTCTGGGCCATGCGGCGCCCCTCTCGCAAGAATCTGTCGCTTGAGGCGAGTTAAGGGACAGGATGATGCGCCGTCAACTCGCCGCAGCGCGGCACAAGCGTAACGTGGCGCCCGCAACATCGTTTCACGGCACAGACATATTGTTGCGTCATTTTGCGTCGCATCTATTGCAATGTTGCGTTCGCCTGCATAGCACTCGAGTCATGAGCCCGGCTTCTGCGCTGCGGCATGAACGCGAGGAGATCATCATGGCCCTGGACGCCCCATCCGCGATCGCGCCCTATGACGCGCCGATCAAGGACCTGTATGAAATCGGCGAGATGCCGCCGCTCGGCCATGTGCCGAAACAGATGTATGCCTGGGCGATCCGGCGCGAACGGCAGGGCGAGCCGGATCAGGCCATGCAGGTCGAGGTCGTGGACACCTGGGAGATCGACAGCAACGAAGTGCTGGTCCTCGTGATGGCCGCGGGCGTCAACTACAACGGCATCTGGGCGGGCTTGGGCGTGCCGATCAGCATGTTCGACGTCCACAAGCAGCCCTATCACATCGCGGGCTCGGACGCCTCGGGGATCGTGTGGAAGGTCGGCGACAAGGTCCGCAACTGGAAGGTGGGCGACGAGGTCGTGATCCACTGCAACCAGGACGACGGCAACGACGAGGAATGCAACGGCGGCGACCCGATGTATTCGCCGACCCAGCGCATCTGGGGCTATGAGACGCCGGACGGATCGTTCGCGCAGTTCACCCGCGTGCAGGCCCAGCAGCTGATGCCGCGCCCCAAGCACCTGACCTGGGAAGAGGCCGCCTGCTATACCCTGACGCTGGCCACCGCCTACCGGATGCTGTTCGGGCACGAGCCGCACGAACTGAAGCCCGGCATGAACGTGCTGGTCTGGGGCGCCTCGGGGGGTCTTGGGTCCTACGCGATCCAGCTGATCAACGCGGCGGGCGCGAACGCCATCGGCGTGATCTCGGACGAGGACAAGCGCGAGTTCGTCATGGGGCTGGGCGCCAAGGGCGTCCTCAACCGCAAGGACTTCAAGTGCTGGGGCCAGCTGCCGAAGGTCGGGTCCGAGGAATACAAGGACTGGTTCAACGAGGTCCGCAAGTTCGGCAAGGCCATCTGGGACATCACCGGCAAGGGCCAGAACGTCGACATCGTCTTTGAACACCCGGGCGAGTCGACCTTCCCGGTGTCGGTCTTCGTCTGCAAGAAGGGCGGCATGGTGGTGATCTGCGCAGGCACCACCGGCTTCAACTGCACCTTCGACGTCCGCTACATGTGGATGCACCAGAAGCGCCTGCAGGGCTCGCACTTCGCGCACCTGAAGCAGGCCGCGGCCGCCAACCGGCTGATGCTGGAGCGCCGCCTGGACCCCTGCATGTCCGAGGTCTTCCCTTGGGCCGAGATCCCGCAGGCGCATGTGAAGATGCTTCGCAACGAGCACAAGCCCGGCAACATGGCGGTGCTGGTGCAGGCGCCGCGCACCGGCCTGCGCACCTTCGAGGACGCGCTGGAGGCAGGCCCCGGCCGCTGAGTTTTTGACAGGGAAAGGCCGGCGCCCCTCGGGACGCCGGCCTTCTTCTTTTCCCGAACGATTACTGGCCGGGCTGGTAGCTCTGCGGCGGCTGGGCGGTGTCGGTCAGTTGCGACACGTCGATCCCGGCCTCCCTCAGCGCGGCTTCGGCCTGCTGGCGGGTCTCGGCGTCGATCTGCGGCTCGCGCGCGAGGATCCAGCCGATGGGGCCTTCGGGCGACTGGACGGCCGCCCACTGGTATTTCCCGCCCTCGATATCGCTGGCGGCGGCCACGACATAGTTCACGCCCTGGTTCCGCTCGCCGACCGAGAACTCGACGTTCAGCGTGTTGAAGTTGTTGTTCACGACCTCGGCCTCGCCGGTGATGCCCTGCGGCTGGCCGTCCTTCCCGTCGCAACGGTTCGTGACCTTGACCGTCCCGGCATCGACCAGTTCATAGGTGGCGGTCACGCCGCCTGCGCACATCTCCTGGAAGGGGGCGGGGGTGCGGGCGATCTCGTACCAGGTGCCGATATAGGCCTGCGGGTCGATCTCGGTCGCGGCGGTGGTGCCGGCGTCCTGCGCGAATGCGGGCGCCGTCATCAGCAGCGACGCGGCAAGGCCAAGGGCAACTCTCATCCTGGAATCTCCTGTTCCTTCCACGGCGGGACAACACCCGCCCCGCCGCGCCGTTCGCTCACGCGCCGTCACGATCAGTAGTTGGCGGGCGGGTCGCTGGCCGGGAAGGATTCGTCCACCTGCTCGTCCACGCGATCCCAGCCGCGGCGCGGGCGGTCGCGCATCGATTCGGGGCCGGCGTCGCGGACGAAGCTGGGGCCGGCGACCTCCTCGGCCCCCTCGGCCACCTTCGGGCTGATCGCGGCAAGCCCCTCGGGCGGGGACGCCCGCCGCGTCGGGCGTCGGCGGGGCGCGCTGTCGCGCAGGAACGAGACCGTCAGCGCGGCGATCCCCGCCAGCGCCAGCAGCGGCAGCAGCGGGTCGGAGCGGTGGTGGTGCCGGTATCTCATTGGATATCCTTTCCTGTTGGTGGCGACGCGCTCAGGCGTCTTCAGCCGCTCAACGCCGTGCCCCGCCGCTGGGTCCGTCGCGGCGAAAATTGCCGCCGGGCGTGGCGGTGCGCCGCCCGCCCCGCTAGGATGCGGCATGGAACTCTCCCCGGCCTCCCCCACCCTGCCCAGCTTCTCGCCCGATCAGGCCGAAGCATGGGATGCACTGGCCGAGGCGCTTGCGGGCGCGGGCATCGACCTCGTCTCGGAAGAGATCGCGCCCGCGCAGCCCGGCAAGGGCCGGGTCATGGCCGTGCTGGGCAAGGCCGGGTCGGGCAAGACGCTGCTGCTGTCGGAACTGACCCGCGCGCTGGTGGCCTCGGGCGTGCAGGTCGTCAGCGGGGATTACGAGGGCAAGCGGAAGAAGGACGCCCGGACGGTGGCGGTCCTCGCGCCGACCAACAAGGCGGCCTTCGTGCTGCGGACGCGCGGCGTGCCCGCCACGACGATCCACCGCATCCTTTACACGCCCGTCTATGACCCGGAATACGAGCGGCTGGCCGAGTGGCTGACGGGCACCGGCGACCGGCCCCGGATCGAGGGGCTGACCGACGAGGCGCTGGACCGGGCGCTGCTGTTCTATCAGGAGCATGGGTCGATCCCCGGCGCGCTGGCGGCGGCAGGCCTGCGCGGGTCGGACTTCATCCAGGGCTGGAAGCGGCGCGAGGATCCCTTGGACGTCGGCCTGATCGACGAGGCCTCGATGCTGGACGAGCGGCAGTTCGACGACCTGCGCGAGATCTTTCCGCTGCTGGTCCTGTTCGGCGACCCCGCGCAGCTGGCCCCCGTGGGGCAGTCGGGAGAAATGGTCTTCGACCGGCTGGCCGCGTCTCAGAAGCTGGAACTGCACCGCATCCACCGGCAGGCGGACGACAGCCCGATCCTCGACCTGGCTCATGCGCTGTCTGATCCGGCGGTGGACTTTCCGGCCTTCGAGCGGCTGGTGCGCGAGGCGGCGGCCAGCGATCCGCGCGTCGTCTGGGCGGAACGGATGGACGCCGACCTGATGGCCCGCAGCCCGGCGCTGGTCTGGCGCAACGCGACGCGGGTGCGGCTGATCACGGCCTTCCGCGCCGCCCATGGCGCGCCGGGCGACCTGCTGCTGCCGGGCGAGCCGCTGGTCTGCGACGGGATCGAGCTGCCGCTCAAGCACCGCAAGAAGCGCATCGACCTGGAAGCGCGGGGGCTGATCAAGGGCGCGCAGGTGATCTATCTGGGGCCGGGGAAGAAGCCCGGCTTTTCCCGCCTGCATGTCATCGGCACGCCCGAGCCGCGCCTGTCCGCGGCCAGCATCGTCAAGATCGAGACGCCCGACGTCGAGGAGCCCTTCATTCCCTTCGCCGCCCGCATGGGCGCAACCTTCCTGCATGGCGCAGCGGTGACGATCCACAAGGCGCAAGGCTCGCAATGGCCCGAGGTGCAGGTCTTCGGCCCCGACCTGTCGGCCGCCGCATGGTCTAACCGGACCGAGGCGGGGCTGCCCCTGTGGAAGCGGCTGGCTTACGTTGCCATCACCCGCGCGCAGGAGCGGCTGTTCTGGGTGACCCGCGCAGCCTTGGCGCGACCGAAGGCGGGGCTGTCGGTGGATGATCTGGCAGTCGAGGCGGCGCCGCTGGAACTGGCGGCGCCCGAGGCCGAAGCGGAGTGACGGGTTGAACCGCCGGAGGCTCCGGCGGGGATATTTGAAGACAGAAGATACAGGCTCAGGCCTCGGCCTTGCGGACCTTGGTGCCGCGCTGGGACTGAAGCTGCTCGATCCGGTCGCGCAGGGCCTCGGTCAGCGCCTCGCGCGGCAGGCCGGTTTCGCGGGCGAGGCGCAGGATGCCGAAATGGACCCGGGCGATTTCCTGGTAGTATCCCGCGAAGGCGAAGTTGATCGAGGCGCCGGCCATGGCGCCGAAGACGGGCGTGGCCTGGGCGGCGAGCTTCTGGCCCAGGACCAGCGACAGGCGCGGCGCGATGCGCGCGATGATACCCTGAACGGTCTGGCCGGTGATCGACAGCTTGGCCGCCAGCAGGCCGAGGTCGGTGCCGTCGTCCTCGGACATGGGGCCGGCGGCGGCAAAGACGCGCAGCGCTTCCATCCGCACCTCTTCGCTTTCGGGGTCAAGGCCGTGTTCGGCGGCGATTTCAAGGATCGCGCGCAGCAGCATCGTCACGGTCAGCGGTAGTTCGACCATCGCGCCCGGCAGGCCCGCCATGCCGCCTGCCGCCCCCGAGACGGTCGAGGCGAGCCGGTTGAACCAGTCGCCCCGGTCGCGGACATAGCGGCGCGAGCGCGTGGCCGCGTCGAAGGCCCGGTTCAGCGCCACCAGCGTGATCCGGTCCATCCGCTTGCGCACGAAGCCCGGCAGGCGCTCGATCAGCCCCTGCGCGCTGCCGCCCACAGAGGCGAGCATCTCCATGATCAGCCCGCCGGCATCGACATAGCGGCGTGCCAGCTTGTCGATCTGGACATGGACCGAAGGATCATCGATCGGCGGCAGAATGGCTTGGCGCGAGCTGATGCTTGTCGCGGGCATGGGGTCTGTCCTTCGTAACCTCGACATCGGCGCAGGATGAGCGCAGATCCGGTGCGCCCGGTTCCGCAAGCCCCGCCAGCACCTCGGGCCGGGTCTCGCGCGTCACTGCGCCCCGCACCCCAACCCAGGCGCCGGGGCGAAGTTCCAGACCCAGCACGCGGTCCGGGTTGGTGGGCGGCGGCATTTCCACGTGATCGAGCCTGGAGAAGCCGAAGCGGCCGTAATAGGGCGCGTCGCCCACCAGCATCACCCGGTCCCACCCCATCGCCTCGGCGCGGGACAGGCTTTCGCGCATGAGGAAGCCGCCCAGGCCTTCGCCCTGCGCGGTCGGGTGGACGGCGACGGGACCCAGCAGCAGGACCGGCCTGCCGCCGACGCGCACGGGCCAGTAGCGGATGGCGGCGACCAGCGGATCGCCCTGCGCCGGGCCCGACCGCAGCAGCAGGCACAACTCGCGCACCGGGGGCACGCCGTCCCGCAGGCGATAGGAGGACAGCGCCGTGCGGCCCGGCGCGAAACACAGGTCCAGCAGCGCCTCGACCTCGGGCGTGTCGGCGTCGGTTTCGGGGCAGAGCCTGTACATCGGACCTCATCGCCGCAAGTCGCGCGCCCTTAGCACCGACCGGCAAGGGGTGAAAGAAACAATGCCGTGCAGGCGGTTGCCGCAGGCGGCCGGCGTGTTCATATGGCCGCGCCGCAACAGGAAAGGCCCGCGCCCCATGTTCTATCGTCCCGAAGCGGGCCACGGCCTGCCGCACAATCCTTGGAACGCCATTGTCGCGCCCCGGCCCATCGGCTGGATTTCCACCCGCGGGCGGCAGGGCGACAACCTTGCGCCCTATTCCTTCTTCAATGCCACGGCCTATGTGCCGCCGCAGGTCATGTTCGCCTCGACCGGCGCCAAGGGGGACCGGCCCAACACCAAGGACACGGTGGCGCAGATTGCCGAGACGCGCGTCTTCTGCGTCAACATCGCGGACGGGGCGCTGAAGGAGGCGATGAACGCCTCGTCGGCCCCCCTGCCGGCGGGCCGGAACGAGTTCGAGGTCGCGGGGCTGAGCGCGGTGGATTGCGAGACCATCGACTGCGCGCGCGTGGCCGAAGCGGCGGCCAGCCTTGAATGCCGGGCCACACGGATCATCCGGTTGGCGGGAGAGTCGAACCACATGGTGCTGGGCGTCGTGACCGGCATCCACCTGCGCGACGACTGCGTGGTGGACGGCCGGTTCGATCTGCGCCGCAACGGCTGGCTGGCACGGATGGGCTATCGCGATTATGCGATCGTCACCGACCTGTTCGAGATGGAGCGCCCGGCATGAACCGGCAGAAAAGCGTCAAGGACTACATCCGCACCATCGTGGATTTCCCGCATGAAGGGATCCTGTTCCGCGACGTGACCACCCTGTTCGCCGATGCGCGCGGCTTCCGCATCTGCGTGGACCAGCTGCTGTCGCCCTATGCGGGCATTCCCATTGACAAGGTCGTGGGCCTGGAAGCCCGCGGCTTCATCCTGGGCGGCGCGGTGGCCCACCAGCTGACCACCGGCTTCGTGCCGATCCGCAAGAAGGGCAAGCTGCCCGGCGCCGTCATCAGCCAGGCCTATGCGCTGGAATACGGCGAGGCGGTGATGGAGATCCACGACGACGCCATCCGCGCGGGCGAACGCGTCCTGATCGTGGACGACCTGCTGGCCACCGGCGGCACCGCAAGCGCCGCCATCGAGCTGTGCCGCCGCCTCGGCGCGGAGGTCGTGGGCGCGGCCTTCGTCATCGACCTGCCGGAACTCGGCGGGCGCCGCGCCATCGAGGCGCTGGGCGTCGAGGTTCACGCCCTCTGCGAGTTCGAGGGGGCGTAACCGCGCGCCTCGCGCATGGGGAAGACCCGGTCATAGGCCCAGTTATAGGCATAGCCGTAGACGATGTAGAAGATCGCGATGGCAAGGTCGAAAAGGAAGGCCTGCCACAGCGAGACGCCCAGCATCCAGGCGACGAAGGGCAGCAGCAGGACCAGCAGCCCGCCCTCGAACAGCAGGGCGTGCAGGGCGCGGATGGGGTGGGTCTTGAGGACGCTGCCCCGCAGCCGCAGCATCGCGCGGTCGAACATCAGGTTGTAGACATAGTTCCAGGCCGTCGCGACCAGCGAGGACACCACGCCGATCACCCCCAGCGCATGGGCGTCGAAGCCGGTCAGGATCGAGCCGCCGCCGATCAGCAGGACAAGCCCGATCAGTTCGAACAGGATGGCGTGGCGGATGCGGTCAAGGGTCGTGCGCATGGGATCGGTTCCTTTGCGGGCCGTCCCGGATGCTGCCCATGAGGGGGAAGGTCGTCCTTCGCCGCCCGATATAGTCCGGGCGGCGAAGGGGTTCAACTCAGGCCAGCACCGCGCCGGGGTTCATGATCCCGTGCGGGTCCAGTGCCGCCTTGATCGCGCGCATGGCCGACAGCTTCACCGGGTCGCCCCAGCGCTGCAGATCCGCGACCTTGAGACGGCCCACCCCGTGTTCCGCCGAGAAGGAGCCGCCGCGTTCCACGACCATCTGGTAGACCGCCTCGGGCAGCCGGAACCGCAGGTCGGCATAGTCGGCGCGCGAGCGGCCGGGACCGGGGAAGACGTTGTAATGCAGGTTGCCGTCGCCCAGGTGGCCGAAGCAGTTGATCCGCATGTCGCCCATGCCCGCGATCATCGCGCCCGCGTCCTGAATGAAGCGCGGGATTTCCGACAATGGCAGGCTGATGTCATGCGACGAGATCGCGCCGATGCGCCGGTTCGCCTCGGGCAGATGCTCGCGCAGGTTCCAGAACTCGGCCGCCTGCTGGCCCGACTGGGCGATGGCGCCGTCGGTGACGAGCTCCTCCTCCATTGCCCGGCCCAGCAGGCCCTCGACCGCCCCGTCGGGGTCCAGCCCCTCGGGCAGCGACAGTTCCAGCAGCACCGACCAAGGCGCGCCGGGCAAAGGTTGGCGGATTTCCGGCAGCGTCTCGGCCACGAAGGCGAGGCCCTGCCCCGAAATGAGTTCAAAGGTCGTCACGCAGCCCGCCATCATCGCCTGCGCCAGCGACAGCAGCTGCAGGGCCGCTGCCGGGTCCGGCACCTCCAGCATCGCGGTCGCGACGGCGGCGGGGCGCGGGGCAAGCTTCAGGGTCGCCGCCGTGATGATCCCCAGCGTGCCCTCGGCCCCGATCAGAAGGTCGCGCAGGGAATAGCCGGTGTTGTCCTTCCGCAGCCGCTTGAGGTCGCGCAGGATCGACCCGTCGGGCATCACCGCCTCGATCCCTAGGCACAGCGCCCGGGCATTGCCCCAGCGCAACACGCCCGTGCCGCCCGCATTCGCCGCCAGCACGCCGCCGATCTGCGCCGTGCCCTGGCTGGCAAGCGACAGCGGGAACTGGCGGTCCGCAGCCGCCGCGGCCTCCTGCACCTGCTGCAGCGTGGCGCCCGCCTCGGCGACCAGCGCATCCTCGTCGGCCCAGACGTCGCGGATGGCGGTCATCCGTTCCAGCGACAGGACCAGCGGCGCAGGCCCTTCCGGCATGACCGAACCCGCGACCAGCCCCGTACCGCCGCCGCGCGGCAGGATGGCCACACGCGCCTCGGCGCAGGCGCGCACGACCGCCGCCACTTCCTCGACGTTGCGCGGCGCGGCCAGCAGCCCGCCCTGCCCCGCGAAATAGCCGCGCGGCTCGTCCAGGTGCCGCGGCTCCAGAGGGCGGACGACGCCCTCGGGCAAGGCGGCAATCAGACGATCATCGGCGGGGTTCAGCATGCAGTTCTCCTTTGCCTAAATATCCCGGGGGAGAGCCACCGGAGGTGGCTCGGGGGCAGCGCCCCCATACCTATCCCGCCTCGGTCCGCCCGCGCCTGTCGGCCCGCAGGATCGAATACTGGACATGGTTCCGCCAGCGCCCGTTGATCTGCAGGTAGGATTGCGCGACGCCCTCGTACTTGAAGCCGCAGCTTTCCAGCGCCCCCCGGCTGGCGGCGTTCTCGGGCAAGCAGGCGGCCTCGATCCGGCTGAGGTCCATCGGCCCGAAGGCATGGGCCACGACGGCCCCGATCGCCTCGCTCATGTAGCCCTGCCGCGCGAAGGGCGCCCCGATCCAGTAGCCCAGCGTCCCCATCTGCGCGGGCCCGCGCCGGATGCCGTCCAGCGTGATCGCCCCCAGCAGAACGCCGTCGTGGCGCACAAGGAACAGCGGCAGCGAGGTGCCGCTGCGGCTGGCCCGTGCCGCCCAGTAGACGCGGTTGGTGAAGGCGCGGTGGGACAGGTGGTCGGCGTGCCAGACGGGCTCCCACGGGGTCAGGAACTCGCGGCTTTCGGCCCGCAGGTTCGACCAGGCGGAATAATCGCCATGCGCCGGCAGGCGCAGCACCATGCGCTCGGTTTCCAGCCGGGGCGCATGGCGGCGAAAGAACATCAGGCGGCAAGCCGTTCGGCCAGCGCCTCGCGCGCGGGGGCCTTGCGGACGGGACCGTAAAGCGCCAGCGCCGGCTGCGCCCGCGCGATCATCCGCTGCGCGTGGTCGCGCACGTCTGCGGCGGTCACCGCATCGATGCGGCGCGCGACCTCCTCGGCATCCGGCACCCGGCCCCAGATCGACAAGGCGCGCGCGATCCGCTCAGCCTGGCCAGAGGGGCTTTCCAGCCCCATCAGCAGCCCGGCCTTGAGCTGCGCCTTGGCGCGCGCGACCTCGGGCTCGCCAAGGTCCTCGGCGGACCGCCGGATCTCGTCGATGGTGAGATGCGCGAGGTCCGCGACCTGGTCGCCCGAGGTGCCCGCATAGACCGTCACCATGCCGGTGTCGTCGTGGAAGCCCGACTGCGCGAAGATGGAATAGCACAAGCCCCGCTCCTCGCGGATCTTCTGGAACAGGCGCGAGGACATGCCGCCCCCCAGCGCATTGGTCCAGATCTGCGCGGCGTAGAAGTCGGCGTCGAGATAGCCGGGCCCCTCGAAGGCCAGCGCGAAATGGGCCTGCTCCAGCTTCTTGACGCGGCGGGCCTCGGTGCCCTGCCAGACGGCGGCTTCGCGGGTGACGCCCAGAAGCGGCCTGAGGTGGCCAAAGATTTCTCCGGCCTGGGCGACCAGCGCCTCATGATCGACGGCGCCGGCGGCGGCCACGATCATCTGACCGGGGCCGTAATGCTCGCCCACGAAGCCCGCCAGGTCCTCGTGCGAAAAGCGCGAGACGCGCTCGGCGGGACCGAGGATCGTGCGGCCCATCGGCTGGCCGGGATAGGCCGCTTCCTGCAGCCAGTCGAAGATCACGTCGTCGGGCGTGTCGAGGCTCTGGCCGATTTCCGACAGGATCACGCCGCGCTCGACCTCGATCTCGCGCGGATCAAAGGCCGGGTTGAGGACGATGTCGCCGATCACGTCCAGCGCCAGCGCCACGTCGCCCGACAGGACGCGCGCGTAATAGGCCGTCACGTCGCGCGAGGTATAGGCGTTGATGTAACCGCCCACGTCCTCGATGGCTTCCGCGATCTGCAGGGCGGACCGGCGCGCGGTGCCCTTGAAGGCCATGTGTTCCAGGAAATGCGCAATGCCGTTCTGCTCGGCGCGTTCGTCGCGCCCGCCGGCGTTGACCCAGATGCCGACGGATGCGGAATGCAGTCCCGGCATCAGGCGGGTGGCGACCCGCAGGCCGTTCGGAAGGGTCGTGATCTGGACGTCGTTCAAGCCATTCTCCGTTCAAGGATCAAGGACTTAAGCGCCTCGTTGTCGTTTTCAACCCGAGTGACCCGCTCGGGCAGGTCGAACAGCCGGGCCATGTGCGGCGGCAGGGGCGGGCGGATGCCGACGGCCTGTTCCACCGCATCGGGGAACTTGGCCGGGTGGGCCGTTGCCAGCGTGATCATCGGCACGCCCGGCTTGCGGTGATCGTCCGCGACCTTTATGCCGACGGCGGTGTGGGGGCAGACGACCTCGCCCGTCTCGGCGCGGACGCGGGCGATGGTGGACAGGGTTTCCGCCTCGGACACCCGGCCCGAGTCGTAGATCTCGCGCAGATGCTGCAGCGCGCCTTGGGGCACGGTGAAGCTGCCCGCCTTCAATTCCTGCATCAGTTGCGCAACGGCCGCGCCGTCGCCCGCCAGCGCGTAAAACAGCGCGCGCTCGAAGTTGGAACTGACCTGGATGTCCATCGAGGGAGAGACCGAGGGCTCGACCCGGCCGACCTCGTAGGTGCCGGTCCGCATGGCGCGGTCGAGGATGTCGTTCTGGTTGGTGGCGATCACCAGACGGTCCACCGGCAGGCCCATGGCCTTGGCGATCGTGCCCGCGAAGATGTCGCCGAAGTTGCCGGTCGGCACGGTGAAGCTGACGGGCCGGTGCGGCGCCCCCAGCGACACGGCGCCCGTGAAGTAATACACCACCTGCGCCAGCACCCGCGCCCAATTGATCGAGTTCACGCCGGCCAGCCCGACGCCGTCACGGAAGTCGTGGTCGTTGAACAGATCCTTCAGCCGCGCCTGCGCGTCGTCGAAGGTGCCGTTGATGGCGAGCGCATGGACATTCGCGTCGTCCGGCGTCGTCATCTGACGCCGCTGGACCTCGCTGACTCGGCCATGCGGATAGAGGATGAAGACATCGACATTCGGCAGGCCCCGGAAGGCCTCGATAGCGGCCGAGCCGGTGTCGCCGCTGGTCGCGCCGACGATGGTGACGCGGCGGCCTTCGCGAGCCAGCGCCACCTGGAACAGCTGGCCGATCAGCTGCATGGCGAAGTCCTTGAAGGCCAGCGTCGGACCGTGGAACAGCTCCAGCAGATGATGACCCGGCGCGAGCTGCACCAGCGGCGCGCGGGCGGCATGGCCGAAGCCCTGGTAGGCACGGCGGATGGCCTGGCGCAGCTCGTTCTCGGAAAAGCTTTCCGCGACGAAGGGCTGCATGACGCGGAAGGCGGCCTCCTCGTAGGACTGCCCATCCAGCGCGGCGATCTCGGCCGCGTCCATCTGCGGGATCGTTTCCGGCACATACAGCCCGCCGTCTCGGGCCAGTCCGGTCATCATCGCCTCGGCAAAGGGCAGCACGGGCGCCTGCCCGCGGGTCGAGATATAGCGCATCGTCTTCCCTTCAGTCGGTTTGCCGCCGGATACGCCAGGCCAGCGCCATTGTCATCCCGAAGCATATCAGCGCGAAAAGGAACCACTGCACCGCATAGGACAGGTGGTTGTTCGGGATGCCACTGACGTCGAGCGGCATCGGCATGATCCCCTGCGCCTCGCCCTGCACGGCGCGGGCAACGATCAGCACGGGCTCGGTGCCCAGGTGCTCGGCCATGCGCGGCACCTCGCGGGCGAACCAGATGCTGGCCTTCAGGTCCGGCTCGGGCGTCGCGCGGCCCTTTTCGTCGGGCCAGTGGAGGTTGCCGGTGACGGTCAACTGCGCGGGTGGGCGGGCGGCGTGGCGGTCATCCTGCGGGATGAAGCCCCGGTCCACCATGATCCGGCGGCCGTCGGCGGTCTGAAAGGCCGAGACGACGTTGTAGCCGCCGCCGAGTTCCTTGGTGCCAGACAGGACCAGGATCTCCTGCCCCGTGGTGCGGCCCGAGACGACGACCGGCAGGTAGCGCATCGACGGGTCGACGGCAGGGGGAAGGGGACCGGCGGGCTGTTCGATCCCGCGCTGGATGGCGGCAAGCTGCTGGGCCTTCCATTCCATCCGCTGCAACTGCCAGACGCCAAGGGAGACCAGGACGGCGGTCAGGGCGAATGCGGGGATCAGCAGGACAAGCAGGCGGCGCAGCATGGGCAGGTGCCTTGATCGGGCGGCAGGGGCGCAGGTCCCCGGAATGGCGAAGGCGCGCAGGACGGGCCCGCGCGCCTTGTGGAAGGGTGGCGGGGATCAGCGGCCCCAGACGTAGATGGCGGCAAAGAGGAACAGCCAGACCACGTCGACGAAGTGCCAGTACCAGGCGGCCGCCTCGAAGCCGATGTGCTGGCGGTCGTTCATGTCGCCGCGCATGAAGCGGACAAGGCAGACCAGCAGGAAGATCGTCCCGATGATCACATGGGCGCCGTGGAAGCCGGTCGCCATGTAGAAGACGCCGCCATAGACGGTGTCCGCCAGGCCGAAGGCCGCATGGCTGTATTCATAGCCCTGCAGGATGGTGAAGGCGATGCCAAGGATAACGGCCACGGCCAGGCCGCGGATCACGGTCTTGCGGTCGTTCTCGTGAACCAGTGCATGGTGCGCCCAGGTCACGGCACAGCCCGACAGCAGCAGGATCAGCGTGTTGATGAAAGGCAGGTGCCAGGGATCGAAGGTCACGATGCCTTCCGGCGGCCAGACCCCGTCCACGATCGGGCTCATCTCGCCCATGGGGTAAAGCGCGTTCTTGAAGAAGGCCCAGAACCAGGCGACGAAGAACATCACTTCCGAGATGATGAACAGGATCACGCCGTAACGCAGGCCGATCTGCACGACGGGGGTGTGGTCGCCGGTGTTGCCCTCGTGCGTGACGTCGGACCACCAGCCGAACATGGTGTAGATCACCGTCAGCGCGCCGAGCGCGAACATCGCCCAGGAGGGCAGGCCCAGGACGCCCATGCCCTTCATCCAGAAGACCGCGCCCGTCAGCATGATGAAGGCGCCGACCGCGCCCAGGAACGGCCAAAGCGAGGGCGGCAGGATGTGATAATCGTGGTTCTTGGCGTGGGCCATGTCGCGGGCTCTCTCTCGGGTCGTCGTGGGCGTTCAGTTTAGGGCGGTCGCCGGGGCTGCGTCCACATCGGCACGGGCCGATTTCTGCGCGTCCTGGCGGAAGAAGGTGTAGCTGAGCGTGATGTCGCGGATGTGGCCGGCGTCGCGGCTGTCCACCATGTCGGGGCTGACGAAGAAGGTCAGCGGCATCTCGATCCGCTCCCCGGGGGCAAGCGTCTGCTCGGTGAAGCAGAAGCATTCGATCTTCTCGAAGTAATAGCCCGCGTCGTCGGGGGCGACGTTGTAGGTCGCGCTGCCGGTCACGGTTTGGTCCGACACGTTGACGGCCTCGTAATAGGCCATCGCGGTCTCGCCGAGGCGGACGGTCATCTCGCGCTGCATAGGGCGGAAGGTCCAGCCCATGTCGGGCATGACGTTGGCGTCGAAGCGGACGCGCACGGTGCGGTCCAGCACGCGGTCAGAGCCTTCCGTGGCGACCTGCGTGGTCCCGGCGAAGCCCGTCACCTGGCAGAACCAGGAATAGAAGGGCACCGCCACCCAGGATAGCGCGCCCATCACGACGACCACGGCCAGCAGTCGCCAGACCAGGCGCTTATTCGCGTCGGGATGGGCGCTCATGGCCGCACCGGGGCGGTCTGGGCGTTCGGCAGGTCCGCGCCGGGGGTTCCGGGCGCGGCCACCGGATTCGCAGCCGGGCCGGGCACCGCCGTCACTGGCGCCGCGGCCGGCGGGCGGTGGTCGAAGCCCTGCAACAGGCCGCCCTGCTGCACCTTCACCACAGACAGCGTGAAGACCAGCGCCACGAACAGGGCCAGCACGATGCCCAGCCCGATGTTGCGGCCGCTGCGGCGGCGGTGCAGTTCATGTTCGGTCTGCAGTCCCATCACCATGTCCCCACCGTTGCCTGCAGCGCCAGCGCCGCGAAATGCAGCGCGAGGTAATACAGCGACAGGCGGAAGAAACCCTTTTCCGTGCGGTAGTCATCGGCCTGCGCCTGCGCCTCGGTCCGGCGCAGGATCTGCCAGCCGCCGCGGATGAACAGCACGTTCAGCACCAGCGCGACCGACAGGTACAGCGGCCCGCCGACCGGCGTCAGGCCCAGCGCGACCGCGAAGGGCGCCAGCACCAGCGTATAGACAAAGATGTGGCGGCGCGTGGCCGTCCGGCCATGGGTGACCGTCAGCATCGGCACGCCGGCCTTGTGGTAGTCTTCCTTCATGAACAGCGCGAGCGCCCAGAAATGCGGCGGCGTCCAGAAGAAGATCAGCGCGAACATCAGCAGCGGCTCGATCGAGATGCCGCCGGTCGCGCAGGCCCAGCCGACCATCGGCGGGAAGGCGCCCGCCGCGCCCCCGATCACGATGTTCTGCGGCGTCGATCGCTTGAGGAAGACCGTGTAGATCACGGCGTAGAAGAAGATCGTGAAGGCCAGGAAGGCGGCCGCGAACCAGTTGGCCGCCAGCCCCAGCATCAGCACGGCCAGGCCCGACAGGAACAGCCCGACTCCCAGCGCCTCCCCGGCGCTGACGCGGCCTGCGGGAACGGGGCGCTTGCGCGTCCGGTTCATCACCGCGTCGATGTCGGCGTCATACCACATGTTCAGCGCGCCCGAGGCGCCGCCCCCCAGCGCGATGAACAGCACCGAGGCGAAAGCCACCACCGGGTTCACCGACACGGGCGCCACATACAGCCCGACAAAGGCCGTGAAGACGACCAGCGACATGACGCGCGGCTTTAGCAGCGCGACATAATCGCCGAACTCGCCCTCGCCCCCGGCCGCGATGCGGGGGGACGAGGACTCATATGCGCGGATGTCGCTCACCGCCCTGGTCAGTTCGCCTGGGCCAGCCGCACGGGCGCGGCTGGCAGGTGATCCGAAGCGTCGGCGGCGAAGGTGGTCTGGGCCTCGGCCAGCCAGACGTCGTACTTCTCCTGGCTGACGGCCTTCACCACGATCGGCATGTAGGCGTGGTTGATGCCGCAAAGCTCCGAGCACTGGCCGAAGTAGACGCCTTCCTTGTCCGCCTCGAACCACAGCTGCGCGATGCGGCCCGGAACGGCGTCCTGCTTCACGGCAAAGGCGGGGATCGTCCAGGAATGGATCACGTCGGTGGCCGTCACCTGCATCAGCACGGTCGCGCCGACCGGAACGACGACGGCGTTGTCGGTCGCCAGAAGGTATTCGTCCTCGGTATAGCCGTAGTCGCCCAGTTCCTCGCGCGCCAGCATCAGCGCGTCGAAGGCGATGCCGTCGTTCGGGTATTCATAGGACCAGTACCACTGGTGGCCGATGGTCTTGATGACGAGGTCCGGGTCCGAGGGCATTTCCTGCTGGCGGAACAGCGCCGGCAGCGAGAAGATGCCGATGGTCAGCAGGATCAGGACCGGCGTGACCGTCCACAGGACCTCGACCGGGGTGTTGTGGGTGAAGCGCGCGGGCACCGGGTTGGCGCGGCGGTTGAAGCGGACGATGCACCACAGGATCAGCAGGCAGACGATGATCGTGATGACCGTGATGATCCACAGCACGAAGCGGTCCAGCCACTGCTGGTCATGCGCCAGCGGGCTGGACGCGGGCTGGAACCCGATCGCGCCGGGCTCGGGCTTGCCGATGATCGGCAGCTCGCCCAGCACATCCTGCGCCATCGCCGCGCCCGTCATCGCCAGGTTCGCCGCGACGAGGCCCGCCGCCATCAGCCCTGCCGTCACGCGGCCCCTTGCCCAGTTCGCCATTCGTCGATTCCCGTTCTGTCCTGCGTCTCGACAGGGTCCGGTCGGGGCGGCCGCGGACGGCCCCCCTCTCCCCATCGCGTCATGTTGTCACAACCACATCTGACGCCACCGGACAAGCCATTGCTATCGACTTGGCCCCAAAAAACCCCTACCTCCGGTAGCAATCATGAGTGATCGCTTCGACCCCTTCGCCGACCTGATCGACCCCCACCGGGCCCTTGCCGTCCTGCGCGACGCGACGGCGGGCGCCGAGGATGGCGAGCTGTTCCTGGAACGCGCCCGCGGCGAAAGCCTGGTCTTCGACGACGGGCGGCTGCGCAGCGCGGGCTACAACGCCTCGCAGGGTTTCGGCCTGCGGGCCGTGCGGGGCGAGGTCACGGGCTACGCCCATTCCACGGACATCACCGAACAGGCCCTGCGCGACGCCGCCGCGATGGCGCGGCTGGCCGTGGGCAACGGCGGCGGCGTGCTGGCGCCCCCGCCCGCCGGCCCGGGGCCGCGGCTTTACACGAATGCCGACCCGGTCGGGGGCATCGAATTCGGCGCCCGCATCGCCACCCTGCGCGACATCGACGCCTTTGCCCGTGACCTCGACCCGCGCGTGGTGCAGGTGACGGCGTCGCTCGCCTCTTCGCTGCAGGAGGTCGTGATCCTGCGCCCCGAGGGCGGGATCGTGTCCGACATCCGTCCCATGGCACGGCTGAACGTGTCGGTGATCGTCGAGTCGAACGCCCGGCGCGAGACCGGAACTGCAGGTGGCGGCGGGCGATTCGGTCTGTCCGCCCTGATGGAGCCTTCGCACTGGCAGGGCCTCGTGCGCGAGGCGCTGCGGATCGCGCAGGTCAACCTGCGGTCCGTCCCGGCGCCCGCGGGCGTCATGGACGTGGTGCTGGGGCCGGGCTGGCCGGGCATCCTGCTGCACGAGGCCGTGGGTCACGGGCTGGAGGGCGACTTCAACCGCAAGAAGGCCTCGGCCTTCTCGGGACTGATGGGCCAGCGGATCGCGGCACCCGGCGTGACGGTTGTGGACGACGGCACCCTGCCCGACCGGCGCGGCTCGATCACCGTGGACGACGAGGGCACGCCGCCCCAGCGCAACGTGCTGATCGAGGACGGCATCCTCGTGGGCTATCTTCAGGACCGCCAGAACGCCCGGCTGATGGGGGTCGCGCCCACGGGCAACGGGCGGCGCGAAAGTCACGCCCATGCGCCGATGCCGCGCATGACCAACACGATGATGGACCCGGGGCCCGACGACCCGTCGGCGATCCTGTCGGGCCTGAAGGACGGCATCTACGCCGTGGGCTTCGGCGGCGGGCAGGTGGACATCACCAACGGCAAGTTCGTCTTCTCCTGCACCGAGGCCTATCGCGTGAAGAACGGCGAGGTCGGAGAGCCGATTCGCGGCGCGACCCTGATCGGAGACGGCGCGACCGCGCTGCGCCAGATCCGGGCGGTCGGCAACGACCTCGCGCTGGACCCCGGCGTCGGCAACTGCGGCAAGCAGGGCCAGTGGGTGCCGGTGGGCGTGGGTCAGCCCACGCTGCTGATCGGCGGGCTGACGGTCGGCGGCTCGGCGGCGTGACCGGGCGGGGCTAACCGAATCTTAACCAATCCCGTGCGAGATCGTCCTTGCGGATGAGGCAGGGACCGGCTTTGCAGGCGCGATCATTTACTCTCTTTACCCCCGAAGCCCCACCCACCCCGAGGGAAGATGACCTTGCGGTCCTTCGCCTCATCCGCTCTCGCCGCGTGGGACCGGCGACCTTTCACCGCCTTCTGGCCGAGCATGGCAGCGCGGCGGCCGCGCTGGAGGCTCTGCCCCGCATCGCCGCCGAAGCGGGAATCAAGGGCTACGAGCCCTGCCCCGCAGGGGTGGCCCATGCCGAGCTTGCCGCCGGCCGACGGGCGGGCGCGCGGCTGATCCGCTTCGACGACCCGGCCTATCCGCCCCTGCTGGCGACGATTCCGGACGCGCCCCCGGTCCTGTGGATGCGCGGACGCATCGAGGTGCTGGAGCGGCCCGCCATTGCGGTGATCGGCGCGCGCAATGCCTCCTCGCTGGGGCTGCGGATGGCGCGGGGGCTGGCACGGGGCCTGGCCGAGGCCGGGCTGACGGTAACGGCCGGTCTTGCGCGCGGGATCGACACCGCCGCGCATGAGGCAAGCTGCGACGCGGGCACGGTCGCCGTCATGGCGGGCGGCATCGACGTCATCTACCCGGCCGAGAATCGCACTCTGGCCGACCGCATCATCGGGAACGGCTGCCTTCTGACCGAGCAGCCGCCCGGGATCGAGCCGGTCGCCCGCCACTTCCCTGCCCGCAACCGCATCGTTTCGGGCCTGTCGGCGGGCGTGGTGGTGATCGAGGCCGCCCATCGCTCGGGCAGCCTCATCACCGCACGCTGCGGCGCCGACCAGGGGCGCGAGATCATGGCCGTGCCCGGTCATCCGTTGGATGCCCGCGCGGCAGGATGCAACGCCCTGATCCGCGACGGCGCGACGCTGGTGCGCAATGCCGAGGACGTGATCGGAGCCCTTGAGGCCAGTGGCGCGATGCTGCGCTTCGAGGACCAGGCAGATGCGGACCGGCCAACTGGTAAAGCCTTTCACAGCCAAGGCGAGGCAGGGGACAAGTCGTCGGTCCCCCGCAGACCTTCCACACGGGACATGGCCGAAGGAGCCCTTCCGGGAAGACCTGCTCAGGGAACTGAGGACACCGGCCGCGCAGATCACCGTCGTTCTGCCGGAAAGCCGGCAGAACCGGGGGTGCTTCACGTCGCGTCTGCACCTACCGACAGGAGCGACCTGAAGGTTCGGTTGCTCGACCTTCTCGGCCCCTCCCCCGCCGAGGAAGACAGCGTGATCCGCGACCTCGGCATCCCGCCCGCCCATCTCGCCCCCGCCCTTCTCGACCTGGAACTCGAGGGCCGGGTCATCCGCCTGCCCGGCGGTCGGATCGCCTTGGCAGGGTAAGAGGGAAAGGAACAGGCAGGACCAGAGCCGCAACTGCCGCCCCTCGTCGCGACGGCACTCGCCCACCGGTTCGTTTGCAGGGCCGTCCTCAGGGGAATACCTGAAAAGTGCAGCCCCAACTGCCAGCTTGCCATCGCAGCCTGACGCCTTGGCACTCGTCTTCCGTGTCGTTCGAACCGCTGTTCCAGGTGAAGACCTGAAGAATGCAGTTCGGACTGCCTAGCCGACTGCTGCAGCCTTGGGCTCCGAGATCAGCCCAGATGGCTGCACAGGCGACATGGCCTCGCTTTCCCGGAAGGCATCCGGGTCCTCCAGATCGGCGATGGGAGGCTCATGCGTCAGGGCGGGAACCGGCGCCTGCTGGTGCTCGGTCCAGCCGCTCGCGGCCGGAGCCTTCGCTTCGTTCCCCCCGAGCAGCCGCAAGGCGTGGCGGCCGGCGAACTCACCCAGCTTGCCCCGGAACAGGGCTTGCCCCGCCGTCGTCTCAAGCGTTGCGGCGGCAAGGATGTCGGCCGGCAGGACGATCGTGTCGCCGGGGGAGAGGGCGCGCAATTCGCCCAGCGAGATCATGCGCCGGCAGAGGACGCCGACCAGATCTATGGGAACGGACCTGACCGCAGCGGCCAGCGAGTCCCTCGGCCGGTCATCGCCGGTCGCCCTGGGCTGCGGGCCTTTCGGCTCGGGTTCAGGCAGCACGGATCTTGCTGCAGGACGAAGGGCCGCCGGGGCCACCGGAAGCGCGATGACCATGCGCCCGTCGCGCTGCCCCGCATCCCCTGCCCGCAGCCTCAGCGACAGCAGGTGAAAGGCCGTATCCTCAAGCATCAGGCCTAGGGGGCGCGGATCGTCCAGGAAGCTGGCGTAGCGGAAGCCGCGCAACCCCTCGAACCCCGGCAGCGCGGCAAGCTCGTCGCCCAGTTCGAACAGGCAGGCGTTCACGAGATCGGCGCAGATCGCGCCATCGGTCCGCGTGGGACGGCGCATCGGCACGGCCCGCGACGAGACGCGTCCCACCGCCTGCATCTCGATCACCTAGGCGAGCAGCCCCGGGCAGATCGCCACCGTGCCCAAGGCCTCGGCCGGGCCCTCGGCCACGAGGATCAGCGCCGCCTCGGGCAGGACCTCGCCAAGTTCCGCCAGCCCGGCCTGCCGGACTTCGACACGGTCGAAGAACAGGGGCAGGCCATGCACCCGCTCGGCCGCGCGCCCGATTGCGCCCGCGATGATCCGCTCGGGCGAACGCGGGAGAGGCGCGCCGGGGGAAGGCTGCGCAGCCTCCTCCACCGATCGCATGGCGCGGCGCCCTGCGGTCAGGGCAGCGACATGGCGCCGCAGCACCAGGCTGCCCCGCGCCGTCGCATCCGTGCTGTCCGCCGCGCCCTGCATCGCCCGTCCGAATCGCCGTGGTTTCCTGCCACCACTGTCGCAGGCAAACCTTACCACCCGGTTAGCGGCCTAGAGCGCCAGCCCCTTGCGGCCCGCGAGATCCGTGAAGAACTGCCAGGCCACGCGGCCCGAGCGCGCCCCGCGCGTGGCCTGCCATTCGATCGCCTCGGCCCGCAGCGTGGCGGGATCGACCTGCAGCCCGTAGGCCACGCAATAGCCCTGGATCATGGCGAGATATTCATCCTGCCCGCAGGGGTGGAACCCGAGCCACAGCCCGAAGCGGTCGGACAGCGAAACCTTCTCCTCGACCGCCTCGCCCGGATGGATGGCAGTCGCGCGCTCGTTGTCGATCATGTCGCGCGGCATCAGGTGGCGCCGGTTCGAGGTCGCATACAGCACCACGTTCGGCGGACGGCCCGAAAGGCCGCCGTCCAGCACCGCCTTCAAGGACTTGTACTGTGCGTCGTCGCTGGAAAACGAAAGATCGTCCGCGAACAGCAGAAAGCGGCGGTCGCTGTCCCCGAGGATCGCCAGCAGCCGCCCGACCGAGTCAAGGTCGTCACGGCTGATCTCGACCAGCACAAGGGGAAGGCCCTGCGCCACGGCCTCGGCATGGGCCGCCTTGACCAGCGAGGACTTGCCCATCCCCCGTGCGCCCCACAGCAGCGCGTTGTTGGCGGCGTGCCCTCGCGCGAATTGCAGGGTGTTGGCCAGCAGCGTGTCACGGGCGCGGTCGATGCCGACAAGCTGCTCCAGCGGCACGCGAGCCACGCGGCGCACAGGCTCCAGCCGGTCGGGGCCGGTGTGCCAGACATAGGCGTCGGCTTCCGTGAAGCTGGGAAGCGCAGCGGGCGGCGGCGACAAACGGTCCAGCGCGTCGGCGATGCGCGTCAGCGCCGGATCACTCGTCATCAACATCGACCCACAACCCTTCTGCACGCAACTGCGCCTCGCGCTTGGCCTCGATCCGGCGCACAAGCTGGATCGCCACCTCGTAAAGCGCATAGATCACGGAAAACAGCACGATCTGGCTGACGATATCAGGCGGCGTCACCATGGCGGCCAGCACCAGGATCAGCACGATCGCATAGCGCCGCATGGACGCGAGACCCGCGGCCGACACCAGCCCGGCCTTGCCCATCAGCGTCAGCGCCACCGGCAGCTGGAAGGACAGGCCGAAGGCCAGGATGAACTTGGTCGTCAGCGACAGGTATTCGCTGATCGAGCCCTGGAAGACGATGCCCGCCATCTCGGGATCGCTCGTCACCGGCTGGGCCGGGTCGTCGGGCAGGGCCAGAGGTCCGCTCTGGAAGCCGAGGAAGAAGTCAAAGGCCCAAGGAAGGATGATGAAATAGGCAAATCCCGCGCCCAGGGCGAACATCACCGGCGAGGCGATGAGGAAGGGCAGAAAGGCCTGCTTTTCCGAACGGTAGAGGCCTGGCGCGATGAAGCGCCACAACTGATAGGCGATCACCGGGAAGGCCAGGATGAAGCCGCCGAACATGGCGATCTGCATGGCCAGGAAGAAGCCTTCCTGCACCTTCAGCATGATCAGCCCGCATTCCTGCCCGCGCTTGGCCAGCGCCCCGCAGATCGGGTGAGTCAGGAAGTTGAAGACCGGCTGCCACACGAAATAGCACAGGATCGCGGCTAGGACGAAGGCCAGCACCGACCAGATCAGGCGGGTGCGCAATTCGGCCAGATGCTCGATCAGGGGGGCCGAGCTGTCGTCGATGTCGTCAGGACGTTGGGCCAAGCCTCAGCTCCGGTCAGTGCGGCGAACCGCGTGCAGGCGCCGGGCGCCGGGCTGCGGTTCGGCTGACGGTGCGCCACTGGCGACAGGCACCGTGGCAGGCGAAGCCGCAGCGGCAGGCGCGGGTGTCGCAGGCGTGGCCTGGGGCGGCGTGGCGGGCGGCGGCGCAGCCGGATCGGGGACGGCCGATGCCGCCTCGCGCACGGGCTGCAGCGGGTCCCACTTCTCGAACTTGTCGGCGGCGCGGCCCAGGGCGTCCAACCCCATGGCGCGCGGATTGGTCATCTTCTGCAGGTCGCGCAGGTCCTTTGTCGCGTCCTGGATGCCCGACGCCTTGGCCGCGTCCTCCATCGCCGAAGAGAATTCGCGCGCCATGCCCCGCGCCCGGGCCGTGATCCGGCCCAGCGCGTGGAACATCACCGGCAGATCCTTGGGGCCGACGACGATCAGCGCGACCACGCCGATCAGCAGAAGCTCGGTCCAGCCGACATCCAACATGGCTTGCCCGCCTGTTCCGCCCGATTACAGGCGGTCGGCGTCGCGCGGCGTCACGTCGCGCAGCGCGTCGGCCCGGCGGGCACGGGCAGCCTCGGCCTCGGCCTGGATGCGGTCGGCCTCGGCGCGGGCCTTGGCGGCGCGCAGTTCGAGATCGTCGGCGGTATGCTCGGCCGTCACCGCAGCGCGCTCGGCCGGGGTATCGACCGGGCGCTCGATCTCCTCGGCACCGTCGCGAACGCCGCGCTTGAAGGCGGTGATGCCCTTGCCGACCTCGCCCATCAGGGACGAAACCTTGCCCCGGCCGAACAGGACCAGGACGACAATGGCGATCAGAAGAAGCGCCATGGGTGAAGGTGCGTGCATCGTCTCTCTCCGTTGTCGGGCCGATGGGCCCCTGCGGCGGATGTCTGCGGACGGCCGCCTGGATGCATATAAGGACAGCGCGCGGCCGCCGAAAGGCCTTTTGCAGTCACAGCCGCGCGTCCGGGCGCGACCGGTGCCGTCCCGCCGAAAAATGATGGTCCGCACTGGCGCTTGGCCCCCGCGCACCCAAGATGTGGCGCGACGCCCCCGTGACCGAGGAGCCCCGTCCCATGATCGCCGATCCTGCCCGCCTGGTCTTTCTTGCGCTGCTGCTGGTGGCGCTTGGCGGATTCCTGGTGGTCGAGTTTCGCCGCGACGCAGGCTCGGCCTTGCGCGCGGTGGTGGCCTGGGGGCTGATCTTCGTCGCCGTTGTCGCTGCCGCCGGGTTGTGGGAGGACGTCCGGCGCGACGTCTTGCCGCGCCAGGCGGTCGTCAGCCCCACGCGGATCGAGGTGCCGGTCGGACCGGACGGTCATTTCCACCTGACGGCCGAGCTGAACGGCGTTCCCGTGCGCTTTGTGGTGGACACCGGCGCCTCTTCGATCGCGCTGCGGCCGCGTGACGCCGAGCGGGTCGGCATCGACCTGGACCGCTTGGTCTTTGCCGGCCGTGCCCGCACGGCGAACGGGCTGGTGCCCACCGCGACCGTCCGGCTGGACAGCGTCGCCATCGGCGAGATCCTGGACGAGAACGTCCCCGCGCTCGTGATCCGGGGCGAGGTGGATCGCTCGCTTCTGGGGATGGACTATCTCAGCCGCTTCGCCCGCGTCGGGTTCGAGGGCGGCATGCTGGTGCTGGAACGGTGATGCCGGCCAGGGGCCAGCCCCCGGACCCCCGGGATACTTGGACGAAGAAGAAAGACTGTCTGGTCGGGCAAAGGCTTAGCTGAAGCACGGGCGGCGTCAGCGCTTCTTTTCCCAGCGCCCGCCGGCCTCGGACCAGTATTCCGCAGGGACGCCCGCGCCCGTGAGCATTCGCCACTGGCTGCGTGCGACGTTCAACGCGCTTTCGTCATTGCCGTCGAAGACGATGCAGACGCGCTGCGCCGTTGCGCATTCGGCCGGGTCCACCCCGGCCCCGTCGATGGCGATCAGGCAGTCGGCCCCGGCCGTTCCCTGCCCCGCCACCGTCAGCAGCACCGGCTGCATAGCGTCATGCGGGCCGCCCGCCAGTCCGTGCGGCAGGAAGCCGTCCCCTTGCCAAAGCAGCTCGTCCAGCCGCGCCATCCGCGCGGCTTCGGCGCCGCGCAGTTCCACCCGCCAGCCCGCCTGCCGCGACTTGGCAATGAGGGATGGCACCAGCGTCTCGGCGGTCGAGCGCGTCAGGTGGTAGAACAGCGCGTTGCCCAAGCTGCTGCGGCCTTACTTCGCCTCGAAGCGGTCGCGGATCAGGCGATCCAGCGTCATCACGCCCCAGCCGGTCGGCCCCTTGGGCGCCAGCGTCGTTTCCCCGGGCGGCAGCGTCACGCCGGCGATGTCCAGATGCGCCCAGGGCGTGCCCTTGCGGATGAAGCGCTGCAGGAACTGCGCCGCCGTGATCGAGCCCGCAGGCCGCCCGCCCGAGTTCTTCATGTCCGCCAGCCGCGACTTGATGAGGTCGTCATAGGCGGGTGCCAGCGGCAAGCGCCATAGGCCCTCGCCCGCAACGTCGGCGGCCTTCAGAAGATCGCCCGCAAGCCCGTCGTCGTTGCTGAAGAGTCCGGCCTTGTCATGGCCCAGCGCGATGATGACGGCGCCCGTGAGGGTGGCGAGGTTCACCACCGCCGCAGGCTGGAAGCGGTCCTGCGCGTACCAGAGCACGTCGGCCAGCACCATGCGCCCCTCGGCGTCGGTGTTCACGACCTCGATCGTGTCGCCCTTCATGGACCGCACGATGTCGCCCGGACGCTGGGCGCGGCCGTCAGGCATGTTTTCCACCAGCCCGACCAACCCCACGACATTGGCCCTGGCGCGGCGCAGCGCCAGCGTCCGCATGACGCCCGCGACGACGCCCGCGCCGCCCATGTCCATGGTCATCTCCTCCATCCCCTGCGCGGGCTTGATCGAGATGCCGCCGGTGTCGAAGACGACGCCCTTGCCGACCAGCGCGAAGGGAGCTTCCTCCCCGCCGCCCTGCCAGCGCATCACGACGACCTTGGAGGGGCTTTCCGACCCCTGCCCCACGGCCAGCAGCGCCCGCATTCCGAGGCGCGTCAGCTCCTCCTCGACCAGAACCTCGACCTCGAGGCCCAGTTCGCGCATCGCCAGCAGGCGGTCGGCAAAATCGGTGGTGGTCAGGACGTTGGCGGGCTCGTTCACGAGGTCGCGGGTGAAGAACACGCCCTCGGCCAGGGCCGCGCCGGACTGGGCGTCGCGGGCAGCCGCCTCGGGGTCGTCGCACAGGACAGTGACACGGGCCTTTTCGGGCTGCGGCGGCTCGGCAGGCTGGTCCTGCGGTTCGTCAGCAGGCGCGGGCTCGACAGCGGCGGCATCGCTCAGGCGTGCCTCGGGGGCGGTGCCGTGGGTGACGCTCTGGGGTTCGGCGGCGGGAACGTCCTCGGCCGGCTTCGTCTCGTCGGCCTGGGGCGAGGACTTGTAGGCCGAGAACTCGTAGCCCCGCAGCGCAAGGCCCAGCGTCAGCTCGGACACCGGGCAGCGGGCGCCGCAGACCACCGTCACCTCGCCCTTGCCCATGCGCGCGCCAATGGCCGCGCCCGCCTTGCGGGCCAGGGCCGCATCCGCGCCGCGCGGCAGGCGGATCAGCTGCACGGCCTCGGCGGCGAGGCCCGCGGGAAAGGCGATCTCCATAGCCGCGCCCGGCTTGAGGTCGGCCCAGGCTTTCGCGGCGACCGCGCGGCCCAGCGCCTTGCGGGTGGCCTGCGGCAGGCCCTTGGGCAATTGCGCGCGGTCATCCAGGACCAGGACCAGCCTGCCGGAGCGGGCGGACAGGTCGGCATCGGCAAGGGGCTGGAATCGGATTTCGACGGGATGGGTCATCGCGCAGGAGCCTTCGGTTCGGAAGCGTTCCCGACCCTAGACCTGCCCCCGCGCCTTGACCAGACGCACCGCGACAAAGGGGCGAAGGGCTTTCGCGGCGGCACCGGGGCGGATAAGCAGGAAGCCACCCGAGCCAGGATGGGACATGACCCGGATCGACCGATACATGCTGTCGCAGTTCCTGACCCAGTTCGGGTTCTTCGCGCTGGTGCTGGTCTCGGTCTACTGGATCAACCGCGCCGTGCGGCTGTTCGAGCAGTTGATCCAGGACGGCCAGACGGCGCTGGTGGTGCTGGAGTTCACCGCCCTGACGCTGCCCGTGGTGATCGCGCTGGTGCTGCCCGTGGCGGCCTTTGCCGCGGCGGCCTACGGGACGAACCGGCTGGCGTCGGAATCCGAGCTGACGGTGATGCAGGCGGCGGGGCTTTCGCCTTGGCGGATGGCACGGCCGGCGCTGGTCTTCGGGCTGCTGGTGGCCCTGATGGTGGCGGTGCTGGCGCATGGGCTGGTGCCGATGGCGCGGACTCGGCTGGCCGAGCGCCAGGCCGACATAGCCGAGAACGTGACCGCCCGCTTCCTGCGGCCGGGCGCCTTCCAGTACCCTTCCGACGGCGTGACGCTGTTCATCGGCGAGATCGCCCCCGACGGGCGGCTGATCGACCTGTTCCTCGAGGACGCGCGCGACCCGGCCAGCCAGACCATCTACACCGCCGAGGAGGCGCTGGTCCTGCGCAGCGAGGACGGCCCCCGGCTGGCGATGGCGCGCGGCATGGTCCAGACGTTGCGCAGCGAGCCTGGGCTCGAGCCGCGCCTGTCCACGACGCGCTTTGCCGATCTCACCCATGACATCGGCGGGCTCTTCTCGGCCGGCGCACGACGCGGGCGCGATCTGCGCGACTATTCGACGCCCCGCCTTCTGAACCCCGACGCCGAGCTTCTGGCCGCGACCGGCGCCTCGGCCGACCGCGCGCGGGCCGAGGCGCATGAGCGGCTGGCCCAGCCCCTGCTGGCGCCCATCGGGGCGCTGCTGGGCTTTTCGATGCTGCTGCTGGGAGGCTTTTCACGCTTTGGCGTGTGGCGGCAGGTGATCTGGGCCGTGGTCGCGCTGCTGGCCGTGCATTTCCTGCAGACGGCTGCCGCCACCCGCACGGCCAAGGCGCCCGAGACCTGGCCGCTGCTCTACCTGCCCGCGCTGGCCGGGGCGGGGATCATCGCGGCCACGCTCTGGACCGCCGCGCGCCCGCGCCGGATGCGTCCGGCCGAGGCCGCGCCCGGGGCCGCGACATGATTCTGCAGCGCTATGTCGCCCGGCGCTTCCTGCGCCAGTTCCTCGTGGTCTTCGGGGTCTTCGTGGCGATCCTGTTCCTGATCGACATCATCGAGGAAATCCGCCGTTTCGGTGGCCGCGACATTGGGCTGGTGGGGCTCGCCGGGCTGGCCGCGCTGAACATCACCGCAAGCCTTTACGGCATCCTGCCGCTGCTGGCGCTGCTGGCGGGGATCGCGCTGTTCCTGGGCCTGTCGCGCAGTTCCGAAATGGTGGCGATCCGCGCGGCGGGGCGGTCGGGCCTGCGCATCCTCTGGGCGCCGACGATTACGGCCGTGGTGCTGGGGGCGGTCCTTGTCAGCGTCATGAACCCGATGGTCGCTGCCACCACCAAGCGCTACGACGAGGCCGCCGCGCGCGCGGCGGGCGAGGTGCCGCAGACCATCTCGCTGGGGCGCGGCGCAGTATGGCTGCGCCAAGGCGTGCCCGCAGGGGCCGCGGGAACGGGCGAGGACGGCGGGCAGATCGTGATCCGCGCCTCGCGCGCCAGCCCCGACGCGACCACGCTTTACGACGCGACCTTCCTCGTCTTCGACGAGACGCGCGGCCCCGTGCGCCGCATCGTCGCGCAATCGGCCCGGCTGGTGGACGGCGCCTGGGCGCTGACCGGCGTCAAGGAATGGCCCTTGGGCGCGGCGAACCCGGAAAACGCCGCCATGGCGCTGCCTGGGCTGACGCTGCCCACCGAACTGACCGCCGCCCGCATCCGCGACGGCTTCGGCGCGCCCGAGGCGGTGCCGATCTGGCAGCTGCCCGACTTCATCCGCGGGCTCGAACGCGCGGGCTTTTCCGCCCTGCGCCACAAGGTCTGGCTGATGATGGAACTGGCCCGGCCCTTCCTGATGGGCGCGATGGTCATGGTCGCGGCCGTCTTCACCATGCGTCCCATGCGCGGGCGGCGCAGCGGGATGCTGGTGCTGACCGCCTTCGTTGCCGGCGTGGCGCTGTTCTTCCTGCGCAACCTGACGCAGGTGCTGGGCGAGGCGGGCGAGGTGCCCCCCGCCTTTGCCGCCTTCACGCCCCCTCTGGTGGCAGCACTTCTGGCACTGACCGTCCTTCTGCGGCTGGAGGAATGATGACCCGCGCTGCCCTTCCCCCTGCCCGCCGCGCCGCCCTCACGATGGCAGTCGCGCTGACGCTGGCCGGCCCGGCCGCCGCGCAATCGCCGCGCGTGGCCTCCCTGATCGAGCGGCCCGGCCCGGCGCTGGCCCCGACCCGGTCGATGCAGGCGGGCGACCGGCTGGCGGACGGCACCAGCTTCACGCCGCCCCCGGTCGTGATCGCGCCCCGCCGCCCCCCTGCGCGGGGCGACGCGCCTCCCGGCCCCGAGGATGCGGCCACGCTGCTGGCCGATCATGTCGAGCTGTCGGGAAACCAGGTCCTGACCGCCTCGGGCGGAGTCGTGGTCTGGTTCCGCGGTGCGCGCCTGATCGCCGAGCGGGTGATCTATGACGGCAACGCCGGGACGCTGGCGATCGAGGGCCCGATCCACCTGACCGAGCCCGGCGCGGAAGGAACGCCCTCGGAAGCGGTGCTGGTCGCCGATGCCGCGCAATTGGACGAGGACCTGCAGGACGGCCTGCTGACCGGCGCGCGGCTGGTCCTTGCGCGCGAACTGCAGTTCGCCGCCGCCGAGGTGCGCCGCACGGGGCAAGGCCGGATGACCACGCTGACGCATGTGGTCGCCTCTTCCTGCCAGGTCTGCGCCACCGACCCCACGCCCTTGTGGGAGATCCGGGCCCGACGCATCACCCATGACGCGGAAACCCGGCGCATCCATTTCGACCGTCCGCAGTTCCGCGCCTTCGGCCTGCCCATCGCCACCCTGCCGGTACTCTCCGCCCCCGATCCCACGGTCGAGCGGATGACGGGCTTCCTGCAGCCGCGCTTCCGCACGACTTCGGGCCTGGGCTTCGGGGTGATGCTGCCCTACTTCATCACGCTGGGCGACAGCGCGGACCTGACCCTGACGCCCTATGTCTCGGCCAGCCGCACGGCCACGCTGGGGCTGCGCTATCGGCAGGCCTTCACCAACGGCGCGGCCGAGATCAACGGCGCCCTCAGCGACGACGACCTGGAAGAAGGCACCCGCGGCTACCTGTTCGGCGCGGCCGCCTTCCGGCTGCCCCGCGACTACCGGCTGGGGCTGCAGGTCCAGACCGCCTCGGACCGCGCCTATCTGCTGGACTACGACGTCACCGACGCCGACCGGCTGTGGAGCGGGTTGACCCTTGACCGCGTGCTGCGCGACCGCCTGCTGACCTCCCGTGTCGGCCGCTACGAGACGCTGCGCGAGGACGAGGACGAGGCGACCTCGCCCGGGCTCGTGGCCGACGCCCTGTGGGAACGCCGCGTCCGTCCCGCCCTGATCGGCGGAGAAGCAGGGCTGCAGTTTTCCGTCCATGCCCACCAGCGCGATTCCGGGGCCGACATCGCCGGCCGCGACATGGCACGGGCCTCAGCGCGGCTGGACTGGCGGCGCAGCCAGGTTCTGGCCGGAGGCTTCGTCGCGGCGGCGCAGGCGCGGCTGGATGCCGACCTTTACCGCATCCGCGACGACAGCCGCTTCGACGGCACGGAAGCCCGCGCCATCCCGATCGGCGCGGTGGAGCTGCGCTGGCCCCTGCTGGCGCGGCGGGGCGGGGCCGCGCATCTGCTGGAGCCCGTGCTGCAGGTCGTCTGGTCCCCCGACATCGACGACGAGGACCGCGTCCCGAACGAGGATTCGCGCCTGGTCGAGTTCGACGAAGGCAACCTGTTCGCCCTCGACCGCCTGCCCGGCCGCGATGCCGTGGAAGGGGGCCTGCGCGCGAACCTCGGCGTGACCTGGACGCGCATCGACCCGGCAGGCTGGTCCCTGGGCCTGACCGCGGGCCGCGTGCTGCGCGCCGACCCCGACCCGGCCTTCGAACGCTATGGCGAGGTGCTGGCAGGCCGCCAGTCCGACTGGCTGCTGTCGGCGACCTACTCGGGCGCCAGCGGGCTTGCCATTGCCAACCGCGCGCTGTTCGACAGCGACCTGAACCTCAGCCGGGACGAGTTGCGGCTGGGCTGGCTCAAGCCGGGGTTCGAGCTGTCGGCAGGCTACCTGTGGATCGACGCCGTGACCGAGGAGGGCGAGGCCCGCGACGTGTCGGAACTGACCGCCGCCACCGGCTGGCAGGTGGCCCAAGGGTGGCGGGCCACGGCCGAGACGCGCTACGACTTCGTCGCCGACCGGGCGCAGAAGGCGGAACTGGGACTGGAATACCGCAACGAATGCGTGACCGTGGACCTGTCGGTGTCGCGCCGCTTCACCTCGTCGGACACGGTGCGGGCGGATACGGACGTGGGACTGTCGGTGCGGCTGGGCGGCTTCGGGCGTTCGCGCGACACGGGCGCGGCCCCGGTGGCGCGGCGGTCCTGCCTGCGCTAGGTTGGCGCGCAAGAACGAGGATGAGGCGACGATGCGGCAGATGATTCACGCGACGACGATGGCGGTGCTGCTGGCCGCGACGGCCCTGCCCGCCCTGACGCAGGCCGGGCCGCTGTCGCCGGTCGCTTATGTCAACAACTCGGCCGTGACGCAGTATGAACTGGACCAGCGCGTCCGCTTCCTTGAAATCCTGCGCGCGCCCGATGCCAACCGCGAGGCCGCGCTGCAGGCGCTGATCGACGACAGGCTGAAGCTGCAAGCCGCCAGGCAGATGGGCATCGCCGTCACCGACCAGGGGCTGGAACAGGGTCTGGCGGAATTCGCGGGCCGGGCGAACCTCAGCATCGAGGCCTTCACCGAGGCGCTGGCCCGCGAAGGCGTGGACCGCCAAGCCTACCGCGACTTCGTCCGCGCGGGCGTCGCCTGGCGCGAGGTCGTCCGCCAGCGCATCGTCCCCACCATCACCGTCAGCGACCGCGAGGTCGAGCAGGAGCTGACGCGCGAGATCGAGACCCCCATCATCACCCAGGTTCTTGTGTCCGAACTGGTGATCCCCGCGCCTCCGGGGCAGGAGCAGGCGGCCCTGGCGCTGGCCCAGCGCCTGTCGGAAACCGTAACAAGCGCCGGTGAATTCTCGGCCGCTGCGCGGCAGTATTCGGCCGTCCCCTCGGCCGCGCAGGGCGGGCAGGTGCCCTGGACTCCTCTGGAAAACCTCGCCCCCGGCCTGCGCAACATCATCCTCGGCCTGCAGCCGGGCTCGATCAGCCAGCCGCTGACGGTGCAGGGCGCGGTGGTCCTGTTCTTCCTGCGCGACACGCGCGGACGCCTGCGCGCGGGCGCCGAGGCGCAGACGGTGGATTACGTCGAACTTTCCCTGCCCTCGGCGGCGGAAGGCGCGCGCATCCTCTCTGTCGCCGACAGCTGCGAGACGGTCTATGTCGAGGCGAACCGCATTCCGGGCGACGTGATCCGGCGCCAGACGCAATCGCTGGACGCGGTGCCGCTGGACGTGGCGCAGCGGCTGGCCTCGCTGGACCCGAACGAGGGGACGGTCATCGACTATGGCGCGGGCGCGCGGCTGGTGATGCTCTGCGACCGCACGCCCTCGCTGATCGCGGACACGACTCCCTCGACCACGCTGCCCGGCCTGCCCGTGCCCGCGCGACGCGAGGAGGCCCCTGCCGCAGGCGCCGCCGAGGCTCCGAACGCGCAGAACGCGGCCTCGGACGCGGCCCAGGCGGCAGGCGTCGCGTCGGACGGCGCCCCGCCCCTGCGCTCGCGCGAGGATGTGCGGGCGGTGATCTTCAACCGCAAGGCCACGCTTGCCGCCGACGCCTACCTGGCCGAGCTGCGCGCCGACGCGCTGATGCGACGGCCGTGACGCGCTGCCCATGACCGCGCCCCTGATCCTGACCTGCGGCGAGCCCGGCGGCATCGGCCCCGAACTCGCCGCGCCCGCGCTGGCGGCGGGTGTGCCCTTTGTCTGGCTCGGCGATCCGCGCCATCTGCCCGAAGGCACTCCTTGGGCCGAAGTGGCCGCGCCGGGCGATCCCGTTCCCGCGGGCACCCTGCCCGTCCTGCGCCACGACTTCGCCGTCCCCGCCACGCCGGGCCGCCCTGACCCGGCCAACGCGCAGGGCGTCATCGACGTCATCGCCCGCGCGGTGGGCATGGCGATGCGCGGCGAGGCCGGCGGCATCTGCACCCTGCCGATCAGCAAGCAGGCGCTGAAAGAAGGGGCAGGCTTCGCCTTCCCGGGCCACACCGAATACCTCGCCCATCTCGCGGGCGGGGTCGAGGTGGTGATGATGCTCGCCTCGACCACCGTCCAGCCGCCCTGCCGCGTCGTGCCCGCCACGATCCACATCGCGCTGGAGAACGTGCCCCGGGCGCTGACCCCCGATCTCATGGAACGCACGATCCGCATCACCCATGCCGGCCTGATCCGCGACTTCGGCATCGTCACGCCCCGCATTGCCGTGGCAGGCCTCAACCCCCACGCGGGCGAGGGCGGTGCAATGGGGCGGCAGGAACTCGACTGGATCGCGCCCCTCTGCCAGCGCCTGCGCGCCGAGGGGCTGGAGGTCACGGGCCCCCTGCCCGCCGACACCATGTTCCATGCCCCCGCCCGCGCCCGCTATGACGCGGCGGTCGCCTGCTATCACGACCAGGGGCTGATCCCGATCAAGACGCTGGACTTCGCGGGCGGCGTGAATGTCACGCTGGGCCTGCCCTTCGTGCGGACCTCGCCCGACCACGGCACCGCCTTCGACATCGCGGGCCAGGGCCGCGCCGATCCCTTCAGCACCATCGCCGCGCTGAGGATGGCTTGGGACATGGCGCAGAAACGGGGCGCGGCATGATCCATCTTCTGTCTGCAAATATCCTCAAGGCTTGCGAGCGCCAGGAAAACGGTTCAGTGGACCGTTTTCAGCGAGGAAGGCCACGGCAGTGGCGAGGCGGGGGCAGAATGCCCCCGGCTTCAACGGCATGAGCGCGATCGATGGCCTGCCCCCCCTGCGCGAGGTGATCGCCCGCCACGACCTGCGGGCGAAGAAGCAGCTTGGGCAGAACTTCCTGCTGGACCTGAACCTGACCGCCCGCATCGCCCGCGCGGCCGGCGACCTGACGCAATGCGACGTGATCGAGGTCGGCCCCGGCCCCGGCGGCCTGACGCGCGGGCTGCTGGCCGAAGGCGCGCGGCATGTGCTGGCGATCGAGAAGGACACCCGCGCCATTCCGGCGCTGGAGGAGATCGCCGCTGCCTACCCCGGCCGCCTGACCGTCATCAACGGCGACGCGCTGGAGATCGACCCGCTCGCCCATGTGACGCCCCCGGTCCGCATCGCGGCGAACCTGCCCTACAACATCGGGACGGAACTGCTGGTCGGCTGGCTGACGCCGCCCGAATGGCCCCCCTTCTGGCAGTCGCTGACGCTGATGTTCCAGAAGGAGGTCGCCCAGCGCATCGTGGCAAAGCCCGGCGGCAAGGACTACGGCCGGCTCGCGATCCTGGCCCAATGGCGCTGCGAAGCGAGAATCGTCCTGACCCTGCCGCCGCAGGCCTTCGTGCCCGCGCCCAAGGTCGAATCGGCGGTGGTCCACCTGACCGCCCTGCCCGAGCCGCGCTTTCCCGCCGATGCGAAACTGCTGGAGGAAATCACCCGCGCCGCCTTCAACCAGCGCCGCAAGATGCTGCGCGCCTCGCTGCGGGGCCTGCATCCGCAGATCGAGATCCTGCTGGCGCAGGCCGGCATCCCGCCGACGGCTCGCGCCGAGGAAATCGACTTGGAACGCTTCTGCACCCTGGCCCGCGCGCTAGGGGCCGCACGGACCGGCGCGTCGGGCTGAATGGGGGAAGCGGGCGCGAGCCCCTGATGCCAAAGGCTCGCTGAAGCCGCCTCAGCAAGGCAGGCCGGGGCACGCATGCTGCGCGCGGCCCGGCCTGCGGCTTGTTAGTCGTCCACGGCCGCTTCAGGGGCCTGCGGCGCGGCCTCGCCCTCGTCGGCAGCCTTGCGGCGGCGCTGGGGGGCGCGGCGCGGAGCCGCACCCGCGGCCCGGGGCTTGCGGGTCCGAGGCGCTGCCGACTCAGCGGTTTCCGGTGCCTCGGTCCGGTTCTCGGGCGTCTCGACGGGGGCCGCGTCCTCGTCGCCGCGCGCTTCGGGCAGAGCCGACAGGGGCGCCTGCAGGAACTCGGGGAAACCGGGCTGCTCGCCGGCGGCAGTGTCCCTCTCCTGGCCTGCATTGGTCGGGGGCTCATTCGGCGCAGGCGCGATGGCCGGGGCTTCGGCAGAGGTGGCCTCGGGGGTCACGGGCTCGGGGGCGACCACGCGATCCTCGGCGGGGTTGTCCTCGCGTCCTTCGCGCCGCTCGGGGCGGCCCTCGCGGTCCTCGCGCCGGTTCTGGCGGTCGTCGCGGCGGTTCTGGCGGTTGTCGTTCTGGCGGCCTTCGTTCCGATCATCGCGGCGGCCGTCGTTCCGGCCCTCGCCGCGGGGCTCGTTCCGGCTGTCACCACGCGCCTCGCCACGGTTCTCGCCGCGATCGTCAAGGCGCTCGCCCTGCTGGTGGCCGTTATAGGGGTGGCCGTTGCGCTCCTCGCGCCCGTCGAAGCCGGGCTGCTGACCGCCGAACTGGGCCTGGCGCTCGGCCTGCTCGCGCTGCGCCTCACCCAGCATCCGGGTGTAATGCTCGGCGTGCTGAAGAAAGCTCTGCTCGGCCACGCGGTCGCCCGAAAGCTGCGCGTCGCGGGCAAGGGCCAGGTATTTCTCGATGATCTGCTGGGGCGTGCCGCGGACCTTGCCCTCGGGCCCCGAGCTGTCGAAGACGCGGTTGACGACGTTGCCAAGCGACCGCGGATTGTTGCGGGACTTGTTGCGCGAACGGGACTTGGAAGATCTCATCGTGCCAATGTTCATGGTCCGGCGCAAAGGGCGCCTGGATGCGGTTGGGGTCGCCATCCTGCGGCAAGAGCCGGGCAGTTCGCCCGGCGATTCGCGGAACGCTCCGGCAACGGTGTGTGCGGATGACCCGTGCGGGGCGTCATGCCCCTGTCACGCAGCCTGCTAACCATGCAGGCCCCGTCAAGGCAAGCGGAATCGGCATGTCTTCAATACAGATTGAACAAAGATTGCCCAATCATGCTTTCCGCCGAGCCAGGACCACCCGGTCGCGGCCATCGAGGTCGCGGCGGATGGCGATGTCCTGCATCCCCTCCCGCGCGAAAAGCGCCGACACTGCCGCGCCTTGCGTCGGCCCGATCTCGACCGCCAGCCAGCCGCCGGGTGTCAGATGCGTGACTGCGCCTGCGGCGATGACGCGATAGGCGCCAAGGCCGTCGCCTTCGTCGGTCAGCGCGGCGCGGGGCTCCCAGTCGCGCACCTCGGGGGACAGGCCCGCCATTTCCTCGGCCGTGATGTAGGGCGGGTTCGAGACGATCAGGTCGAAGCGTCCCTCGACGGCGGAGAACCAGTCCGAGTGCTGGAAATCCGCTGTTGTCCCCAGCGCGGCGGCGTTCCCGCGTGCCACTTCCAGCGCCGCCAAGGACAGATCGACGCCCAAGCCGCACGTTCCCGGCCGCTCGGCCAGCAGCGACAGAAGGATCGCGCCCGTCCCGGTGCCCAGGTCGAGGACCGAAGCCCAGGGCAGTTCAAGCACGGCCGCGACCAGCGTTTCCGTTTCGGGGCGAGGGTCCAGCGTGTCGCGCGTGACGCGGAAGCGGTGCTTCCAGAAGTCACGGAAGCCGATGATCTGGCTGACGGGCTGACGGTCAAGCCGTGCCTCCACCGCGGCCTGGAAGCGGGCGGCGGCTTCGGGCGGCAGGGGCTGGCTCAAAGCGTCGCGCAGGGCATGGCGCGGGACATCCAGCGCATGGGCCATCAGCGCCAGCGCGTCGCCCGCCGCATTGTCGATCCCCGCCCTGACCAGCCGGGCGGTTGCCTCGGCCAGCGCTGCGCGGCCCTCGCTCACCCTTCGGCCTCGGCCAGGCGGGCGGCCTGGTCATGGGCGGTCAGGGCGTCGATGATCTCGGTCAGGTCGCCCCCCATCACCCGGTCAAGCGCGTAAAGCGTCAGGTTGATCCGGTGATCCGTCACGCGGCCTTGCGGGAAATTGTAGGTGCGGATCCGTTCGCTGCGGTCGCCGGAACCCACCTGCGACTTGCGGTCGGCGGCACGTTCGGCATCAGCGCGACTGCGTTCAAGGTCGTAAAGCCGCGCCCGCAGCACGGCCATGGCGTTGGCGCGGTTCTGGTGCTGCGATTTTTCCGAACTCGTCACCACGATCCCCGTGGGCAGGTGGGTGATCCGCACGGCCGAATCCGTCGTGTTGACGTGCTGCCCGCCCGCGCCCGACGAGCGCATCGTGTCGATGCGGATGTCGGCGGCGGGAATGTCGATGTCCACCTCCTCGGCCTCGGGCAGGACCGCCACGGTCGCGGCCGAGGTGTGGATACGCCCGCCCGATTCCGTTTCCGGCACCCGCTGGACCCGGTGGACGCCGGATTCGTATTTCAGCCGGGCAAAGACGCCTTCCCCGGCGATATGGGCGACAGCCTCCTTGACCCCGCCCAATTCGGATTCGGCCAGCTCCAGCAGGCGAAAGTCCCAGCCCTGCACTTCCGCATGGCGCTGGTACATCCGCAAAAGGTCGCCCGCGAACAGCGCGGCCTCGTCCCCCCCCGTGCCGGGGCGGATCTCCAGAATCGCGGGGCGCGCATCCGCCGCGTCCTTCGGCAGCAGGGCCAGACGCAGCGCCTGTTCCAGTTCGGGCATCCGGGCGCGCAGGCGGGAAATCTCGTCCTCGGCCAGCTCGCGCATGTCGGGGTCGGCCAGCATCGCCTGCGCCTCGGCCAGCCCGGCCTGGGCCGCGCGCCATTCGGTGATCTGCGCCACCACGGGGCCAAGCTCGGAATACTCGCGGCTGACGCGGGCGATCTCGTCGGCGGCGGGTCCGGCGTTCAGCCGCGCCTCGAGAAAGTCGAAGCGTTGCACGATCTGGTCGAGGCGGTCGGCAGGCAGCATGTCCGCGCCATAGACCCCGCGCGGCTGCGCGGCAAGGCCGGTGAGAAAGGAGAAAGGTTTGATCTGCATCAGGGAACTGTCGCGCATTAAGGGCGATAGTCCCTGCGACGCGCGTGATCTGCATCAAGCGAAGGAAGCCATGATGACCTACCGCCCCCTTATGTATCTCACCACGGCGCTTGTGCTGCTGGCACCGACCGCCTTCGCGCAGACGGCCGACGAACCCGTGGTCGAACAGGCGCAGGGCGTGCAGGACCTGCCCGCAACCGACCCGGCCAGGGAAGCGACGGCCGACGGCGACGCGAGCCCGGCCGGAACCTCGGCCGAGGACCTGGCGGCGGAAACCGCCGTCGAGCCGCAGGCCGACGGTGCCGTGGCCGATCCGAATGCGGCGCCGCAGGCCGCCACCGAGGGCGCGAGCGCCTCGCCCGACGCCGCGTTGCGGACGGAAGCGGCCGAGCTTTTCGAGGTGATCCCGCGCGCGGCCGAGCCGCCGAGCGGTCGCCCCGTGACCCGGGCCAAGGTGGACCTGGGCGCCATGCTGTTCTTCGACCCGCGCATGTCGGTGTCGGGCGTGTTTTCCTGCCAATCCTGCCACAACATTGGCATGGGCGGGACCGACGCGCTGGAAACCTCGATCGGCCATGGCTGGCAGCAGGGTCCGCGCAACTCGCCCACCATGCTGAACGCGGTGTTCAACGCGGCCCAGTTCTGGGACGGCCGCGCCGACGACCTGGCCGAGCAGGCCAAGGGCCCGGTCCAGGCGGGCGTCGAGATGAACAACACGCCCGAAAACCTGATCGAGACGATCCAGTCCATGCCCGGCTATGTCGAGGCCTTCGAGGCCGCCTTCCCCGGCGAGGAAGACCCGATCACCTTTGACAACTTCGCCCTGGCGGTCGAGGCCTTCGAGACGACGCTGGTCACCCCCAACTCGCGCTTCGACCAGTGGCTGATGGGCATGGACGGCGCCATGACCGATCAGGAAAAGCGCGGGCTGCGGGCCTATATCGACGCGGGCTGCTCGGCCTGCCACGCGGGCGTGAACTTCGGCGGGCAGGAATACTATCCCTTCGGACTGGTCGAGGCGCCCGGCACCGAGGTGCGGCCGGAAGGCGACGTCGGCCGCTATGCCGTGACCGAAACCGCCGAGGACCAGTATGTCTTCCGCGCGGCGCCCTTGCGCAACGTGGCCCTGACCGCGCCCTATTTCCATTCGGGCAAGGTCTGGAGCCTCGAGGAAGCGGTCAAGATCATGGCGAACGCGCAGCTCGGGACCGAGCTGGCTGAGGAGCAGGCCCAGGACATCACCGCCTTCCTGGGCACGCTGACGGGCGAGCAGCCGCAGATCGTCCATCCGACCCTGCCGGTCCGCACCGAGGAGACGCCGCTGCCCGCGCCGATCGACGCGCCCCCCAGCACGGGCGCCGCGGCGAACTGAGCCCCGCCCCTGAAAATGATCGGGGCCGCCCTGCGGGGCGGCCCCTTTTCATGCCGGGCTCCGACTGGATCAGCCCTTGATCGCCTCGACCGAGATCCGGATCTCCATCTCGTCGGACACGGCGGGGGCCAGCATCCCGAGGTTGAAGTCGCTGCGCTTGATCTCGCCCTCGGCCACGAAGCCGACGGCGGGCTTCTGCGTCATCGGATGGGCCGCCGCCTTGCGGAGATCGACCTCCAGCGTGACCGGCTTGGTCACGCCGTTCAGCGTCAGGTCGCCCGTGACCCTGGCCTCGTCCTCCTCCTCGACCTCGACGCTGGTCGAGCGGAACGTGACCTGCGTGTCGGGCGAGGCGCCCTTCAGCATCTGGTCGCCGTAGATGTGCTGGTCGAGGTCCGCGTCGATGGTGCTGATCGACGACAGCGGGAAGCTGGCCTCGACCGCCGAGTTCCCGGGGTTCGCGGCATCCAGCGTGATCTGGCCGGTGACGCCGTTGATCATGCCGTGGCTGATCGAGAAGCCCAGGTGGTCATACGAGAACACGATCTGGCTGTGGCCGGGATCGATCACATAGGTGCCGCTGAGATCGCCGCCTTCGGCCGGGGCAGCCGCACCGGCTGCGGCCTGCGCGGCGGGCTCGGGGGCCGCGGGCGCCTGCTGCGCGTCAGGCGCGGTCTGCGCGGCTGCGGGCGCCGCCAGCAGGGCGGACAGGGCGAGGAAAGAGAGGGTCCGGCTCATGAAGGCTCCTTTCACGATGATGGGTCAGTGATGGTTTGTCCGGTGAACCTGCAAAAGCAACGGCCGTTCCGCCCGCTGATGCCGATGTGATTGCGGGGGCGAATTCGCTTGCACAATGGCGCTTTTCCCCTATAAGGCCCCATTCTCTTCCGCAATTTTGCGAAACCGGCGCAGCCTCTCGTGGCGGGGCGCGGAAGGGATTGACCCGCCTATGAAGCGCGCCCGAGACGAAAAGGGACTGCCATGCCGCTTTACGAGCATGTGCTGATCGCCCGCCAGGACCTGTCGAACGCGCAGGCCGAAGGGCTGATCGAACATTTCTCGACCGTGCTGGCCGACAACGGCGGAACGGTCAAGGACAGCGAATACTGGGGCGTGCGCACGCTCGCCTACAAGATCAACAAGAACCGCAAGGGCCATTATGCCTTCCTGCGCACCGACGCGCCCTCGGCCGCCGTGCAGGAAATGGAGCGTCTGGCCCGCCTGCATGACGACGTGATGCGCGTCCTGACCGTCCGCGTGGACGCCCATCAGGAAGGCCCCTCGGTCCAGATGCAGCGCCGCGACGACCGCGACCGCGGCGACCGTGGTGATCGTGGCGACCGCCGCGACGGCGAGCGTGGCGAGCGCCGCGACGGTGACCGCCGCGATGGCGACCGGGGTGGCGAGCGCCGCTTCGGCGACCGTGCCGAAACCCGCGGCGACGACCGTGGCGACCGCGAGCAGCGCGCGCCCCGCGCCGACCGTTTCTGATCGTAAAGGAGCGACATCATGGCGACCAAACCGTTTTTCCGCCGCCGCAAGGTCGATCCGTTCGGGGGCGACAACGCGCCCGCGATCGACTACAAGGACACCCGCCTGCTGCAGCGCTACATCAGCGAACGCGGCAAGATCGTGCCGTCGCGGATCACCGCCGTTTCGGCCAAGAACCAGCGCAAGCTGGCGCAGGCGATCAAGCGCGCGCGCTTCCTGGCGCTGCTGCCCTACGCCGTGAAGTGAGGAACTGACGATGCAAGTCATTCTGCTGGAACGCGTGGCCAAGCTGGGCCAGATGGGCGAGGTGGTGAAGGTCAAGGAAGGCTTCGCCCGCAACTATCTGCTGCCGCAGGGCAAGGCGATGCGCGCCTCCGACGCCAACATTGCCGCTTTCGAGGCGAAGAAGGCTGACCTGGCCGCCCGCAACGACGAGACCCGGACCGAGGCGCAGAGCCTGGCCGAGAAGCTGGACGGGGCGACCTTTGTCATCATCCGCTCGGCCTCGGACGCCGGCGCGCTGTATGGCTCGGTCACGCCGCGCGACATCGCGGAGGCCGCCGTTGCCGACGGCTTCCCCGTCGAGCGCCGCCAGGTCGTTCTGACCGCTCCGATCAAGGATCTGGGCCTGCACGACGTGACGGTTCACCTGCATCCCGAGGTCGAGGCGGAGATCACGCTGAACGTCGCCCGCTCGCCCGAAGAGGCCGAGCTGCAGGCGTCGGGCCGCTCGATCCAAGACCTGGCCGCCGAGGAAGACGCCGCCGCCGAATTCGAGATCGCCGAACTGTTCGACGACATCGGCTCGGCCGGTCGCGACGAGGACGAGGGCGGCCGCGCCTGAGCGCCGCCCCTTTCATCGTGAACCCATCGAAACCGCGCCGCATCCCGGCGCGGTTTTTTCATGCCTGCCTTGCCCCTGCCTAGGTCCGCCGGAACATCCCTGCCGCACCGGGGGTTGATCCGCCGAACCCGATCCTCGCGGAGGCCGTCATGAGCACCCACCCCACCATCCTGGGCGAAATCGTCAAGCAGCAGGCGCCTGACGACGACGAGAAGACCTCGCTGGACGTTGAACGGGACCTCGGCTTGCCGGGCGAAGGCCTCGGTCAGGACGATTCCACGACGGCGCAGCCAGCCTCGGCCGACGCCGACCGCAAGCCCGGCGAGCGCAGGCAGCGCATTCAGTCCGAGTAAGGGCATGCCGCGCGCCGCTGCGGGAACGATCCCGCCCGCGCGCGTGTTGGTCGTGCAATCCACCGAATTGCCGAAAGCGTGGCAGCAGCAAGGAAAAACCGTCATGGCCGACACCGATCACCTGCCCTCGAACAGCTACATTCCCGAAAGCGGCGGGCTGGGCCGCCCGGTCGATCGCCGCCAGGAAACCTACCGGCCCTCGGGCCATGCCTCGCGTCCGATCCCGCCGCATGGGGATGTCTCGCCCGATGGCCGGCGGGTCTGGCCCCAGCCCTCGATGACCTCGCGCGTGCTGGTCTATGGCGGCATGGGGATCGCCGCGGCGGCGGCCACGGCGGGGGCCATCCTGACGGTGCGGAAGGTGGCCGATCTCGTGACCGGCAACGACGAACTGGACCGCGACGCCGACCGCGCGGCCGAACGGGCCCGCGTGCGCGTCTATGACGAGGCGCACGGCCGCTATGCCGCGCCGCGGATGGCCGCGATGCCGGAACATGAGCGCGAGGCGATGCGCGCCCGCGCCCGTGCCCGGATGCGCCAGGACGATGCCGAGCGAGACCGGCTGCGGGCCGACGCCCAGTCGGGCCGCGGCGAGGACCGCAAGCCGCGCCGCCCGCGTGACGAGGGCAAGCGCCGCCCGCAGGCCGGCCGCGGCTTCCAGCCGATGGGCTTCATCGATGACGTGGAACAGACCGCCCAGCGCCTGACGCGGACGGTGAACGAGGTCGCGGGCAGCATCAGCGCGGCCGTGGCCGCCTTCCGCTCGGTCGCGTCGCAGGCGCAGGACGTCCTGCATGAATTCGGTGATACCGCCAACCAGGTCCGCAGCTTCCTGGGCACGGGGGATGCAGGTCAGGGCGGCCGCGGCGGCCCCCGCCGCGACCCCTATCGCCGTCCCTCGCGCAGCGACGTCGTTGATCTGCGCGATCCGGCCGACAGCGTTGCGGGCGGTTCGGGCGCACCCTCGGGCGATGCCGATGGCGGGCGCACCCACCGGCTTTGACGGCGGCGCCACAAGGGCCGCGCGGGTGCGCGCCCTTCCCCGATCCGGCCGCGCCACTTCTGGCGCGGCTTTTTCCGACCAGAGGCTGACATGACCAATCCGAAACCCGACGTCTTCGAGGCCTTGTTCGATCCGCTTCCCGAGGGTTGGCGGGAACGCAAGGGCCTGCCACCGGAACCCGGCAAGGACCGCAGCACAGCTGCCGAGCAGTCGGACGGGCGCGAATCCGCCGCCTCGGCGGCCAAGACCGCCGAGGCGAATGTCGCGCCACCTCCCCGCAGGCCCGGCGCCCCGGAAAGCCCCTGGCAGCTCAGCGGGCACAGCTGGCTCGAGGTCGCCAAGCGCGTTGTCAAGGAATTCACCGCCGACCGCGTGACCTCGGTCGCGGGCGGCGTCACCTTCTTCGCGCTGCTGGCGCTGTTCCCGGCGATCACCGCGCTGGTGTCGATCTACGGCATGGTGGCGGACCCCGCGACCATCGCGGACCACCTGTCGCTGCTGGAGAACCTGCTGCCGCAAAGCGCGCTGGAACTGATCTCGGGGCAGGTCATCGCCATCGCCTCGGCGCCCAAGACCTCGCTGTCGATCGCGGGGATCGTGGCGCTCCTGGTGGCGCTGTGGTCGGCAAATGGGGGAATGAAGGCGCTGATCGAGGCGCTGAACATCGCCTGGTTCGAAACCGAGAAGCGCGGCTTCATCAAATTGAACCTGGTGTCGCTTGCGATGACGTTGGGGGCGATCATCGGGGTGATCCTGATGATCGGCCTGGTCGCCATCCTGCCGGTCCTGCTGAACACCATCCTTGCCGGCAGTGGGTTCGAGACCTGGCTGAACTGGCTGCGCTGGCCTATCCTGGCCGGGATGCTGATCCTGGGTCTTGCGGTGATCTACCGCTTCGGCCCCAGCAAGGACGACCCCAAGTGGCAGTGGATCTCGCCCGGCGCGGTGCTGGCGACCCTGGGGCTGCTGGTCGCCTCGATCCTGTTTTCCTGGTATGCGGCGAACTTCGCCAACTACAACGAGACCTATGGCTCGCTGGGTGCGGCCGTCGCCACGATGATGTGGCTGTGGATCGCGGCCATCGTCGTGCTGATGGGGGCCGAGGTGAACTCCGAAGTCGAGCGGCAGATCAAGATCGAGAACGGCGTCCCGCCCAAGACGCGCGAGGACCTGAACCACGCATGAAGAAGGCCGCCCCGAGGGGCGGCCCTTTTTCGATCCATCGGAAGGGGATCAGACCTCGTCGAGCGACTCGAGCGCCTTTTCCAGTTCTTCCTTGGTCACGGCGCGCTCGGTGACCTTGGCGCCCGAGATGATGTGATCCACCACCTTGTCCTCGAAGATCGGGGCGCGCAGCTGCTGCTGGGCGGCCTCGTTCTGCTGGATGAACTCGAAGAAGGCGCGTTCCTGGCCGGGGAAGTTGCGGGCTTGGCGCATGACGGCCTGCGTCATCTCCTGGTCGGAGACGGTGATCTCGGCCTTCTGCCCGACATCGGCCAGCAGCAGCCCCAGGCGGACGCGCCGCTCGGCCAGCTTCTTGTGCTCGTCGGTGGGCTCGATCGAGCAGTGGTTGTGGCCGTGCTCTTCGGGGTGCTCCTCGTGCCACAGCTGGTGCGCGATCTGCGCGGCCTCGGCATCGACCAGCGACTGCGGCAGGTCAAAGCTGACCAGCTCGTCCAGGCGGTCCAGAAGCTGGCGCTTGACCAGCGCGCGGCTGGCGCCCTGGTACTCGGCGGCCAGGCGCTCGCGGATCTGGGACTTCAACGCCTCGAGATCGTCGGCGCCGAAGCGCTTGGCCAACTCGTCGTCGATCTCGGCGGCCTTGGGCGACTTGACAGCATGGACGGTGGTTTCGAAAACCGCCTCCTTGCCCTTGAGATGGGGCGCGCCGTAGTCCTCGGGGAAGGTGACATTGACGTTCACCTTGTCGCCGGCCTTGGCGCCGACCAGCTGTTCCTCGAAGCCGGGGATGAAGGACCCCGAGCCCAGCACCAGAGGATAGCCCTCGGCGGTGCCGCCCTCGAAGGCCTCGCCGTCCACCATGCCCTTGAAGTCGATGGTGACCTGGTCGCCCGACTGGGCGGCTTCGCCCTCGGCCCGGTCCTCGAAGCTCTGCGCGTTCTTGGCCAGGTTCTCCAGCGCCTCGGTCACGGCCGAGTCCTCGGGCTGGACGGTCAGACGCTCGAGTTCGACCGCCGACAGGTCGGCTTCCGGGATCTCGGGCAGGAGTTCATAGGAAACGTTGACGACGACGTCGTCGCCTTCCTTCCAGTTCTCGCCGTTCTCCATCTCGATCTTCGGCTGCATGGCGGGACGGACATTGCCTTCCTGCATGTGCTTGCCGATGGCGTCGTCGATGGACTTCTGCATGGCGTCGCCCATGACGCGCTGGCCATAGGTCTTCTTCAGAAGGGCCATGGGCACCTTGCCCTTGCGGAAGCCCTTCATCTCGATGTTGGGCTGCGCCTCGGCCAGCTGGCGATCGACCTCGGCGGCCAGATCGGCGGCGGGCAGCGTGAACTGGTAGCCGCGCTTGAGGCCTTCGTTCAGGGTTTCCGTGACCTGCATGGGGGTTCCTTCTGTCATGTCGTCAGGGGCCGCGGCAGGGGCGGCCGTGCAGTTTGACCGCCCTTCTAGGGACCGGAGGCCCCGCGCGCAAGCGGAACGGGGCCTCCGGGCCGGCGGCAGCGGGAATGGCTTTGCATCGCGGTCTTGTCCTCGGGCCGCGTCTGGTCCATCGCAGGATGGTCAACGCAGGGTGATGTCATGAGGATCGTTGGTCTGTGCCGCTTCTCCCTGCTGGGACGCGGCGACTGGAAGGACGCCCGCCGGCTGACGTCGGCCGAGTTCCAGGCAGTGGCCAGGGATCGGGCGAAGATCCTGTTCGATACCCGGCGGATGGAAGCGCGGCTTGCCAGCTTCGAGCATCTCACGCTGGCCTCGTTGAAGGCGCAGACCAACCCTGACTTCACCTTTGTCGTGCTTGCCTCCAGCCTCATGCCCGAGGTCTACCAGAACAGGCTCGAGACACTGTGCGCGCAGGTCCCACAGGTCGTGCTGCGGTATTTTCCCGTCATCCCGACCCCACGGGCGCAGGAACTGGCTTTCGAGGAACTGGGGATCCGTTTCCGTGAAACGCTCCAGTTCCGGCTGGATGACGACGATTGTGTCTGTGCCGACTATATCGAGGCCATGCAGACCCATGTCCTGCCCAGGCTCCACAAGAACGACATCTTCGCAGCCAGCCTGACGGGCGTGATGTTCTCGGTCCTGGAGGAAACAGAGCCCAGGGTCTACAACTGGCCCGTGGCCTTCTTCAGCGCCGGCGCCGCCCTGCATCATCCCAAGCGCAGCATCTTCCGCTACGGGCATTACGCGCTGCCGCAGAGATTTCCGCACATGACCCTGCCGCGCGGGATGTCGCTTGTGACGCATGACGGCACGAATGACACGGACCTGCCGTCCGATGTGCGCAAAAGGCGTCGGGGCATGACCAGAATGACCGGGGACGAAATTCGGGCGGCCAGAGAGCGGTTCTTCCCCTTCCTGACCGAAACGGGAAAGCGGATCGCCGGCCTCACGGAAGCAGCAGCCCCGGTGGCCTGAGGCCTTCTCCTGCCGTGGTGCGGGTGGAGGGACTTGAACCCCCACGCCTTGCGGCGCCAGAACCTAAATCTGGTGCGTCTGCCAATTTCGCCACACCCGCATCGCCCGAAGCGGACCGGCAGGTCCGCGTGAGCCGGGCCCTCTTAGCAAAGCCCTTCCGGGCGCGCGAGGGGGAATCTACAGCCCCAGGTCGCGGAAGACGCCGGGCAGCTGCTCGGGCAGGTCGTCGGCGATCAGGCCGGGCCCGAAGCGGCGTGCGGCGGCGGCGTGCAGGAAGGCCCCCGTGGCGGCGGCCTCCAGGGGCGGAAGGCCCCGCGCCAGCAGTCCGGCGATGATCCCGGCCAGCACGTCGCCCGCGCCTGCCGTGGCAAGCCAGGGCGCGTCGAAGGCCGAGTGGATGCGGGCCTGCCCATCCGGGGCGGCGATCACCGTGTCGGGGCCCTTCAGCAGAACGACTGCCCCGCTGCGGGCAGCCGCCTCGCGCGCGGCGTCGAGCCGGGAGCAGAGCGGACCGCGCATGTCGACCAGGGCTTGGCGCCAGGTCTGCAACGCAATGATCCAGGCGCTCTTCTGCTCGGGCGACGGAGGCCGGGCCGGAGGTCGCGACGGCGGGTCCAGCCGGGTGGCGAGATCCGGGAACAGGCGGCGGAACTCGCCCATGTGAGGGGTCAGGACGCAGGTTTCGTGCAGGCCCTCGAAACCTGAAGGGCGGCGCGCGAGCGCAGTCAGGGCATCGGCATCCAGCACCGCCGGTCGGCGCGAGGCGAGCAGCGGCTCCAGCAGGGCGGCGGCGCGTCCGGTCCCGCAGCCGGGGCCGAGGCAGACCGCCCGCAGGCGATCGTCGCCCAGCAGCCGCGACAATGCAGCGGCGTCATCCACGGCGCGGCGCATCAGCGCGTCGGGCGGGCCGAAATGTTCGGCCATCGCTTCGGCGGGCGGCGCAAGCGTCACCAGCCCCGCCCCGACCCGCAAAGCCGCACGCGCGGACAACCGTGCCGCGCCGCCCTGCCCCGCCGTTCCTGCCACCACCAGGGCGTGACCGTGGTCGAACTTGTGGGACCCGGCCCGCTTGCCCAACGGACGCGGACCGCGGTCCTGTCGCAGGTGCCGGGGCGGGTCCATGACGGCCAGCGTGCGCCCGGACCACATCTTCCCCTCCGTATCCCGCAAGGAGGTCGTCTTCAGGCCGATGTCGGCAACAACCAGCTCGCCGCCGAGAACAGGCCCCAGTTCAAGAAGATGGCCGACCTTCGGGGCATGAAAGGTGACGGTCAGGGCAGCGCGCGGACAGTTTGCGCCGACTTCGCCACGTTCACCGCCCAGCCATGCGCCGCTGTCCAAGCACAGCCCGCTGACCGCATCGACCGCGACGATGGGCGGCGGCGTGACGGCATGAGCGGGCGTCCAGCCGCCCATCCACCGGCTGATCAGCGCCATCTTCCGGTCCAGCGGCCGGGTCATCCCCGTGCCGAAGATCGCGTCCACGACCAGGTCGCCGGGGTCACTTTCCAAGGAGGCGGCAGTCAGCGGATTGATTCCGCCCAGCGCGGCCCAGCCCCGCTTCATGGCGGCCGCATCCGGGCCGGGTGTGTTGTCCATCCCCAGCACGCGCACCCGCCAGCTCGCCTGCGTCAGATGCCGCGCCACCACATAGCCGTCGCCGCCGTTGTTGCCCGGCCCGCACAGGACCGTCACCCGCCCGGCCTTGGGCCAGCGCAGGCGGATCGCGTCGGCAACGGCCGTTCCTGCCCGCTCCATCAGCTCCAGCCCCGTGACGGCGCCGCTGGCCATGGCCGCCGTTTCCAGCGCGCGCATCTCGGCCGTGGTCAGGGCCTCGGTCCACCCCATTCGCAGCTTGCCTGTTTCTTGTGCAGTCTGCCGCATCTCAAGGCGCCTTTCAGCAGTTGTGTGCCGCGGCGGGTCGGGCACACCCCGCGCGCATTTACGCCCTGCATCAAACCCGCCACTCACGTCTCAAGGCAAGCCGGACAGGAGCAAAGCGCGATGAAGAAGGTCGAAGCCATCATCAAGCCGTTCAAGCTGGACGACGTGAAGGAGGCGCTGCAGGACGCGGGTGTCCAGGGCCTGTCCGTCACCGAGGTCAAGGGCTTCGGCCGCCAGAAGGGCCATACCGAGCTTTACCGCGGCGCCGAATATGTCGTGGACTTCCTGCCCAAGGTGAAGATCGAGATGGTGCTGCCCGACGACCTGGTCGATGCCGCCATCGAGGCGATCATCGGCGCCGCGCGCACCGACAAGATCGGCGACGGCAAGATCTTCGTGTCGCCCGTCGAACAGGCGATCCGCATCCGCACCGGAGAGACCGGCGACGACGCCGTCTGAACCGGACAGAATCCCACTAACCCGCAAAGACGCGGTCAAGGAGAAGTTTATGGCCCCGAAAACGGTCGCCGAGGTCCTGGACCTCATCAAGTCGGAAGAGGTCGCCTATGTGGACGTCCGCTTCACCGACCCGAAAGGCAAGCTGCAGCATGTCACGCTGGACGTGGACCTGATCGACGAGGACTGGTTCGAGGAAGGCTTCATGTTCGACGGCTCGTCCATTGCCGGATGGAAGTCGATCGACCAGTCGGACATGAAGCTGATGGCCGATGTGACCTCGGCCTACCTCGACCCCTTCTACGCCGAAAAGACGCTCTGCATCCACTGCAACGTGGTCGAGCCCGACACCGGTGAGCCCTATGCGCGCGACCCGCGAGGCACCGCCGTCAAGGCCGAGGCCTACCTGAAGTCCTCGGGGATCGGTGACGCCTTCTACTGTGGTCCCGAGGCCGAGTTCTTCATCTTCGACGACGTCCGCTATGCCGTGACGCCGCAGAAGGTCAGCTTCCAGATCGATTCCCACGCGGCCGCCTGGAACACCGACACCGAATACGAGACCGGCAACCAAGGCCACCGCGCACCCTTCAAGGGCGGCTATTTCCCGGTGAACCCGATCGACGAGGGCCAGGATATCCGCTCGGAAATGCTGTCCACCATGAAGCGGATGGGCATCAAGGTGGACAAGCACCACCACGAGGTCGCCACCGGCCAGCACGAGCTGGGGATGATCTTCGGCAGCCTGGTCGAGCAGGCCGACAACATCCAGAAATACAAGTACGTGATCCACAACGTGGCCCACGCCTATGGCAAGAGCGTGACCTTCATGCCCAAGCCCATGAAGGGCGACAACGGCTCGGGGATGCACGTCAACATGTCGATCTGGAAGGACGGCAAGCCGCTGTTCGCAGGCGACCGCTATGCGGACCTGAGCCAGGAAGCCCTGTGGTTCATCGGCGGTATCCTCAAGCATGCCAAGGCGCTGAACGCGATCACCAACCCCTCGACCAACAGCTACAAGCGCCTGATCCCGGGCTTCGAGGCCCCGGTGCTGCGCGCCTATTCCGCGCGCAACCGCTCGGGCGCGGTCCGTATCCCGTGGACCGAGTCGCCGAAGGCCAAGCGCGTCGAGGCCCGCTTCCCCGATCCGTCCGCCAACCCGTATCTGGCCTTCGCGGCGCTGCTGATGGCGGGGCTGGACGGCATCCGCAACAAGATCGACCCCGGCCCGGCCTCGGACAAGGACCTCTACGACCTGCCGCCCGAGGAACTGGCCGAGATCCCGACTGTCTGCGGCAGCTTGCGCGAGGCGCTGGAGGAACTGGAAAAGGACATGGACTTCCTGCTGCAGGGCGACGTCTTCACCCGCGACCAGTTGGAAGCCTATATCCGGCTCAAGTGGGAAGAGGTCTACGCCTACGAGCACACCCCTCACCCCATCGAATACGCGATGTATTACAGCTGCTGAAAACGCGGCACGATCACCGGAAGGGCGCCCCAGTCGGGCGCCCTTTTCCGTTGCGGCAGAACCGTCCCGACAAGGATCGGTGGAACAGTCCCGCGCTTGCTGCCGTTCGACTGCCACAACAGTTGGAGGCACCCATGCGCGCGATCACCTATCAGGGCACCGGCAAGGTCCAGGTGGACAACGTCGACGACCCGACCATCGAGGAGCCGGGCGACATCGTTCTCAAGGTCACTTCGACCGCCATCTGCGGCTCGGACCTGCATCTTTACGACGGTTTCATCCCCGAGATGCGCAAGGGCGACGTCCTGGGCCACGAGTTCATGGGCGAGATCGTCGCCGTGGGTTCCGGCGTGACCAAGTTCAAGCAGGGTGACCGGGTGCTGGTGCCCTTCAACATCGCCTGCGGGCAGTGCGACTTCTGCCGCATGGACGCCTTCTCGCTTTGCGACACCACCAACCCGGACCACGAGAAGGTCGAGCCGCTTTACGGCCAGTCGCCGGGTGGGATGTTCGGCTATTCGCACCTGTTCGGCGGCTATGCGGGCGGACAGGCGGAATACGTGCGCGTGCCCCATGCCGACGTGGGGCTGGTTGCCGTCCCCGAAAGCCTGCCCGACGAGAAGGTGCTGTTCCTGACCGACATCTTTCCGACCGGCTATCAGGCGGTGGAACAGGTCGGCACTGGCCCCGGCGACATGGTCGCGGTATGGGGCGCGGGTCCCGTGGGGCAGTTCGCCATCCGCTCGGCCTTCCTGCTGGGGGCCGAGCGGGTCTTTGCGCTCGATTTCGAGGAAGGACGGCTGGACCTTGCCCGGCAGGCCGGGGCCGAGACGATCAACCTGTCCAAGGAGGACAGCTACGAGCGGCTTCTGGACCTGACCGGCGGCAAGCTGCCCAACCGCTGCATCGACGCGGTCGGGCTGGAGGCACATGGCGCCTCGGTCATCGGCAACATCTACGACAAGGCCAAGACCGCGATGATGCTGGAAACCGACCGGCCGAACGCGCTGCGCGACGCGATCATGTGCTGCCGCAAGGGCGGCGCGGTCTCGATCCCCGGCGTTTACGCGGGCTTCGTGGACAAGTTCCCCATCGGTGCGGCCTTCGGCAAGGGCCTGACGATGCGCGGCGGCCAGACCCACACCCGCGCCTACATGGACCGCCTGCTCAAGCGCATCGAGGCGGGCGAGATCGACCCCAGCACGATCATCAGCCACCGCGGCACGCTGGAGGACGGGCCGGAGTTCTACAGGAACTTCCGCGACAACCGCTCGGAATTCACCAAATGCGTGATGACGCCCTGATCGGCTGACCGGTGCCGGCCCGCGCGGCGGCCCGATTCGGTTGCGCAGGCGGCGCGGGGGGTTCTAAGAGGCGGGCGAACGCCACCTGACGGAAGGCCCGCCATGATCCCCCGCTATTCCCGCCCCGAGATGGTGGCCATCTGGTCGCCCGAAACCAAGTTCCGCATCTGGTACGAGATCGAGGCCCATGCCTGCGACGCCCAGGCCGACCTGGGCGTGATCCCGCGCGAGAACGCCGAGGCCGTGTGGAAGGCCAAGGACGTCCAGTTCGACGTTGCCCGCATCGACGAGATCGAGGCCGTCACCAAGCACGACGTCATCGCCTTCCTGACGCATCTGGCCGAGCATATCGGCGCCGAGGAGGCCCGCTTCGTCCACCAGGGCATGACGTCGTCGGACGTGCTGGACACGACCCTGAACGTCCAGCTTGTGCGCGCCGCCGACATCCTGCTGGCCGACATGGACCGCGTTCTGGCCGCCCTGAAGGCGCGCGCGTTCGAGCACAAGGACACCGTCCGCATCGGCCGCAGCCACGGCATCCACGCCGAGCCCACGACGATGGGCCTGACCTTCGCCCGCTTCCATGCGGAAATGGCGCGGGGCCGCGAGCGGCTGGAACGCGCCCGCGAGGAGGTTGCCACCGGCGCCATCTCGGGCGCCGTCGGCACCTTTGCCAACATCGACCCGGCCGTCGAGGAACACGTCTGCGCAAAGATGGGCCTGCGCCCCGAGCCGATCAGCACGCAGGTCATCCCCCGCGACCGCCACGCGATGTTCTTCGCCACGCTGGGCGTCATCGCGTCGTCGATCGAGAACATCGCCATCGAGATCCGCCACATGCAGCGGACCGAGGTGCTGGAGGCCGAGGAATACTTCTCGCCCGGCCAGAAGGGCTCGTCCGCGATGCCCCACAAGCGCAACCCGGTGCTGACGGAAAACCTGACGGGTCTGTCCCGCCTCGTCCGCATGGCCGTGGTGCCTGCGATGGAGAATGTGGCGCTGTGGCACGAACGCGACATCAGCCATTCCTCGGTCGAACGGGCCATCGGCCCGGACGCGACGATCACGCTGGATTTCGCGCTGAACCGGCTGGCGGGCGTCATCGAGAAGCTGGTGATCTACCCCGAGAACATGTTGAAGAACATGAACAAGTTCAAGGGACTGGTGATGTCCCAGCGCGTCCTGCTGGCGCTGACGCAGGCGGGCGTATCGCGCGAGGACGCTTACCGCCTGGTCCAGCGCAACGCCATGAAGGTCTGGGAACAGGGCGCTGACTTCCGCGAGGAATTGCTGGCAGACCCCGAGGTGACGGCGGCGCTCTCGCCCGCCGCCATCGAGGAAAAGTTCGACCTCGGCTACCATACCAAGCACGTGGACACGATCTTCCGCCGGGTCTTCGGCGAAGCGTGATTCCGTTCACCGAAGCTTAAGCCCGCTCTGGCAGGATGTTCCCCAAGGGTTCGACTGAAGGGGGCACGCATGCTCAGGGCGGCGCCGGGGCTTTCACCCCGGCAGAAGGCAGCGGTGGTGGTGCGCGTGATGCTGGCCGACGGGGCGGGGCTGGACCTGTCGCGCCTGCCTCCCGACATGCAGGCGCTGCTGGCACAGGAAATGGCGGGGATGGAACTGGTGGACCGCGACACCTGCGACGGGGTCATCGCCGAGTTCTGTGACATGATCGAGGCGGTGGGTGTCACCTTCCCCGGCTCGATCGACGGGACGCTGGATTTCCTGGGCGCGCATCTGTCTGCGGACACGACGAACCGGCTGCGCAGGCTCGCGGCGCTGAACGGGGCGACCGACCCTTGGGACCGCATTGCCGCAATGCCGCCCGCGCAACTGGCCGAGGTCGCGCGGTCCGAGGCGGTCGAGGTCGCGGCGGTCATGTTCACCCGCCTGCCCGTCGCCCGCGCCTCCGAGGTCTTCGGGCTGCTGGACGCCGAACTGGCCCGGCAGATCGCCTATGCGATGTCGCTGACGGCGGGGATCGAGGCGCCGGCCCTGCGCCGCATCGGCCTTGCGCTGATCCGCGCCATCGACGCCCGTCCCCAGCCCGCGATCGAGGGGCAGCCCGTGGAAAAGGTGGGCGCGATCCTGAACTTCGCCCCCGCGCTCACGCGCGACGCTGTGCTGGCGGGGCTTGACCAGGACGACGCCGATTTCGCGGGCCGGGTGCGCAAGACGATCTTCACCTGGGCCAACATTCCCCGCCGCATCGACCCGCGCGATGTCCCCCGCATCGTGCGCGAGGTGGACGCGACGACCATGACCCGGGCGCTTGCGGGCGCCACCGGCGACAATGCCCCCACGGTCGAGTTCCTGCTGGCGGGCCTCTCCTCCCGCCTGGCCGACAGCATGCGCGAGGAGATGGAAACCGTGGGCAAGGTCGCCTCCAAGGACGCCGAGGAGGCGATGAACGCCGTTGTCGCCGCGATCCGGCGGATGGAGCAGGCGGGCGAGTTGTTCCTGCTGGTCGAGGAGGAGGACGACACCGGTGCAGCCGGATAACAGGGCTGCGGGACGGCGCGCAGGATTGCGGTTGAAGGACGGCCTCCCCCCTTGGACTTGCAGGCCGAGTGCGCCCGTGACTAAGAGGATGCGGTATCGTTCCGGGGCGGCCCCATGACCAACAAGATCGCGCTCGTTCTGGCGCTGCTGATCGTCGGCCTCTTCGTCCTGGACGCGGCCGCCCTGCACTGGAACCTGCCGCTGCTGGTCGGGCGGCAGATGCTGCATCTCGTGGAATGGGTCAGCTTCTGGCGCTGATCCGCCGGCGGATTTTGCAGGGCAGCCGAGCACCGGAAACCATGCGCCCGGTCGCCTGATTGCATTTCCCGCCCATCTTGGGCATTCCCCTTCCCGCGCAGACCAGCGGTTGGAGGTATTCATGGCAGTCAAGGTAGCGATCAACGGCTTTGGCCGGATCGGGCGGAACGTGTTGCGGGCGATTGTTGAATCGGGCCGCACCGACATCGAGGTCGTGGCGATCAACGACCTGGGTCCTGTTGAGACCAACGCGCATCTGCTGCGCTACGACTCTGTCCACGGCCGCTTCCCCGCCCAGGTGACCACCACCGCCGGCAGCATCGACGTGGGCCGCGGGCCCATCCGCGTCACCGCCGAGCGTGACCCGGCCAAGCTGCCGTGGGGCGACGTGGACGTGGCGCTGGAATGCACCGGCATCTTCACCGACGGGCAGAAGGCCAAGATCCACCTGCAGAACGGCTCGAAGCGCGTGCTGGTCTCGGCCCCGGTGTCGGGTGAATGGTCCACCGACCGCGCGCTGAAGACCATCGTCTACGGCGTGAACCACGAGACGCTGGAATCGGGCGACCACGTCGTCTCGAACGCGTCCTGCACCACGAACTGCCTCGCGCCCGTGGCCTATGTCCTGAACGAGGCGGTGGGCATCACCCGCGGCTTCATGACCACGATCCACAGCTACACCGGCGACCAGCCGACGCTGGACACGATGCACAAGGACCTGTACCGCGCTCGCGCCGCTGCGCTGTCGATGATCCCGACCTCGACGGGCGCGGCCAAGGCCGTGGGCCTGGTGCTGCCGAACCTCAAGGGCAAGCTGGACGGCGTGTCGATCCGCGTGCCGACCCCGAACGTCTCGGTGGTGGACCTGGTGTTCGAAGCCGCCCGCGACACCTCGGTCGAGGAAATCAACGCCGCGATCAAGGAAGCAGCCAACGGCAAGCTCAAGGGCATCCTGGGCTATACCGAGGAGCCGCTGGTGTCCTCGGACTTCAACCACGACCCGCATTCCTCGGTCTTCCACATGGACCAGACCAAGGTCATGGAAGGCAAGCTGGTCCGCATCCTGTCCTGGTACGACAACGAATGGGGCTTCTCGAACCGCATGTCGGACACGGCGGTCACCATGGGCAAGCTGATCTGAGATCGCCCGCCAGATCGACGAAAGGCCCGGCAATCGCCGGGCCTTTTCATTGCGGCTGCCCTGTCCGGCAGCATTCGGCATCATCCCGGCGCGAGTCGCCGGAGTTGCGCAGCTTCAGCGACGCGCCAGCCGCTTGGCATTGGCGCGGGTCCGGCGGCCGTAAGGCTTCAGCGCCGCCGCGAGGATCTGGTCGGCGCGGGCGCCGCGGGCGGCCGAACGGAACGCCGCGCTCAGCGATTCGCGGCAGGCATCGGTCTTTTCGGTGACCATCAGCCTGTTTTCGTCCTTGCCGTGGGGCAGCATCCCCAGCATCCCCGCCGTGCGCAGGGTCATGATGAACTGAGCCTCGATCCCCATGCGCATCAGATCCCCCCAAAGCCGCATCGAAGGCGCGTAGGGTGCGATCATCATATTCATCCACGATATCCTTTCACGATAAGCCGCCGCGTCAGCCGGGATCACCCTGCACGGCGAAGGCTGCGCGCACAGTTGCCACGGCCTGCCCTCGGGCAACGTCGGGCTTCTGGCTAACGCCATACGGTTCATTATAGATGCAAGTCATGAACAACTTCTTGCGACTGCGCCGTCCGGATGACTGGCATCTTCACCTGCGCGACCAGCAGATGCTGGCGGCCGTGGCTCCCTGGTCCGCCGGACTGGGCCGGGCGATCATCATGCCCAACCTCGTTCCTCCGGTAGTGATAGGGACGCATGCGGCAGAATACCGCGCCCGCATCCTGGCTGCACTGCCGGAAAACGCGACGTTGCGTCCGCTGATGACGCTGTATCTGACCGAGACCACCGATCCGGCCGATGTCCTGGCCGCCCACGGGGCCGGCATCATCTCGGCGGTCAAGCTGTATCCGGCCGGCGCCACCACGAACTCGGCCAGCGGCGTGCGCGACTTCGCCCGCGTGCGGCCCGTGTTCGAGGCGATGGCCGAGGCGGGCATCCCCCTCTGCGTCCACGGCGAGGTGACGGACCCGGCCGTGGACATCTTCGACCGCGAGGCCGTCTTCATCGACCGCGTGCTGGACCCCGTCCGCCGCGCGACGCCGGGGCTGCGCGTGGTGATGGAGCACGTGACCACCAGAGAGGGCGTGGACTACGTCCGCGCGGGCGGCGACATCGGCGCGACGATCACGACGCATCACCTCGTCATCAACCGCAACCACATCCTCGCCGGCGGCATCCGGCCGCATTACTACTGCCTGCCGGTCGCCAAGCGCGAATCCCACCAGCTGGCGCTGGTCGAGGCCGCGACCTCGGGCGACCCGCGCTTCTTTTCCGGCACCGACAGCGCGCCGCATCCCGACCGCGCTAAGGAAAGCGCCTGCGGCTGCGCGGGCTGCTTCACCGCGCCGAACTGGCTGCCCATCTGCGCCCATGTCTTCGAGGAAGCCGGGGCACTGGACCGGCTGGAGGGCTTCACCAGCCTGAACGGCCCGGCCTTCTACCGCCTGCCTTCCAACGAGGACCACATCCGCCTCGTCCGCCGCGACGAGCCCGCCGTCTTCCCCGACCGCATCGAGGCGGGGGGCGAGACCGTGACCGTCTTCGACCCCGGCTTCCCCCTGTTCTGGCATATCGAGACCGACGCATGACCCTGACTTTCCCCACGCGCGAGGAGATCGCCCGCCTTTCGGCCCGAATGCTGCTGGAAATCAGGGCCGTGCATTTCTCGGCCGAGCCCTTCACCTATGCCTCGGGGCTCAAGGGGCCGACCTATATCGACTGCCGGAAGCTCATCTCCTACCCCCGCATCCGGGGCACGCTGATGGACTTCATGGCCGCCACCGTCTGCCGCGACGCGGGCTTCGAGGCTTTCGACAACATCGCGGGCGGCGAGACAGCGGGTATCCCCTTTGCCGCGCTGGTCGCGGAACGGCTGGGCCTGCCGATGACCTATGTCCGCAAGAAGCCGAAGGGCTACGGCCGCAACGCCCGGATCGAGGGCGAGATGCGCGAAGGCCAGCGCGTGCTGCTGGTCGAGGACCTGACGACCGATGGCGGATCCAAGCTGTCCTTCGTCGATGCGATCCGCGAAACGGGGGCGAGTTGCGCCCATACGGCGGTGATCTTCTACTACGGAATTTTCCCCGAGACGACGCAGCGTCTGGCTGACCATGGTGTAACGCTGCATCACCTGTGCACGTGGTGGGACGTGCTGGAAGAAGCCAGCGCGCAGGGGTCTTTCGACGCTGCAACCCTTTCGGAAGTCGAGACTTTCCTGAACGACCCGCGGGGCTGGCAGGCGGCTCATCCCTGATTCAGCCACAGGGTTATCCACAAGTTCATCCCTTATCCACAGGCTTTCCACCGATCCGTCCCGCGCCGATGCGGGGCGGGATCGTGGACCCACCGGCCTGGTCGTGAGATAGTCGGCGCACCCGAGTCGAGGACATGAGATGAACGAGCTTCGCGCGCTCGCGCCCCGCCCCCCGGCGGCCGCTGACGAGTCCGATACCCCTTCCGTGCCCTTCTCGATCGAGGCCGAACAGCAGCTTCTGGGCGCGCTGCTGACCAACAACGATGTGTTCGACTCGATCACCCGCCTGATCCGGGCCGAGCATTTCTACGACCCCGTCCACCGCCGCATCTTCGAGCTGTGTTCCGAGCGCATTGTCCGGAACGCGCTGGCCAGCCCGGTGACGATCAAGGCCTTCATGGAACATGACGCGGGGCTCAAGGAACTGGGCGGCCCCGCCTATCTCGCGCGTCTGGCCGGTGCGGCGGTGTCCTCCTACGCCGCGCGCGACTATGCCCGGATGATCCGCGAATTCGCCCTGCGGCGCGAACTGATCGCCCTGGGGCAGGAGATCTCGGCCCGTGCCGCGACCGTCGCCATCGACGACGACGCCGAGGACCAGATCAAGACCGCCGAACAGACGCTCTACAAGCTGGGCGAGCAGGGCGTGGCCGAGCGCGGCTTCCAGTCCTTCCTGCAGGCCGTCACGGGCGCCGTGGAAACCGCGAACGCCGCCTATCAGCGCGGCGGCAAGCTGTCGGGGATCTCGACCGGGCTGATCGACCTCGATGCCAAGCTCGGGGGCCTGAACAAGTCGGACCTGCTGATCCTAGCCGGGCGCCCCTCGATGGGGAAGACCTCGCTGGCGACCAACATCGCCTTCAACGTCGCCAAGGCGCACCGGATGGGCGACCTGCCCGACGGCAGCCGGGGCACGGTGGACGGCGGCGTCGTCGGCTTCTTCTCGCTGGAAATGTCGGCCGAGCAGCTGGCCGCGCGTATCCTGTCCGAAGCCGCCGAGGTGCCCAGCGAACTGATCCGCCGGGGTGAACTGTCCGAGGAGGAATTCCGCCGCTTCGTCGAAGCCGCCCACGCCCTGCAGAACTGCCCGCTGTATATCGACGACACGCCCGCGCTGCCGATCAACCAGCTGGCCGCCCGCGCCCGCAAGCTCAAGCGGACCATGGGGCTCGACCTGCTGATCGTGGACTACCTGCAGCTTCTGCGCGCGGCCTCGGCCAAGGACAGCCGGGTGAACGAGGTGAGCGAGATCACGCAAGGCCTCAAGGCCATCGCCAAGGAACTGAACATCCCCGTCATCGCGCTGTCGCAGCTAAGCCGCCAGGTCGAAAGCCGCGAGGACAAGCGCCCTCAGCTGTCGGACCTGCGTGAATCCGGCTCGATCGAGCAGGACGCCGACATCGTGATGTTCGTCTTCCGCGAGGAATACTACCGCGAGCGCGAGAAGCCCTCGGACCATGACCTCGACAAGATGGCCGACTGGCAGAAGCTGATGGAACAGGTCCATGGCAAGGCCGAGGTCATCATCGGCAAGCAGCGCCACGGACCCATCGGCTCGGTCGAGCTCAGCTTCGAAGGCCGCTTCACCCGCTTCGGCAACCTGGAACGGCACCACGTCCAGCAATGGGGCTGAGCCTGCCGGTCCCCGTTGTCACCATCGGTCTGCTGGTCGCGTCGAACCTGTTCATGACGCTGGCCTGGTACGGGCATCTCAAGTTCAAGACGGCGCCGCTGGTCACGGTGATCCTGGTCAGCTGGGGCATCGCCTTCTTCGAATATGTCCTGCAGGTGCCCGCGAACCGCATCGGTCACGGGCACTTCAGCGCGGCCCAGCTGAAGACGATCCAGGAGGTCATCAGCCTGACCGTCTTCGCGGGCTTTTCGTGGCTCTACCTCGGCGAGCGGCTCGGCTGGCAACACGCCGTCGGTTTCGGGCTGATCTGCGCGGGCGCCTGGTTCGTGTTCCACGACTGGGGGTGAGGACCTGTGCACCGGATGCACGAGCGATGCACAGGCCATGCACAGCCGATCTGAACGCCATCCTGCATTTGCGTTTGCAAATCCGCGACGATTTTGCAAACGACGCGGCAGGAGGGACCGATGGCCAGCCACAAGATCTATGCCGGGGCCTCGCTGCGCGAGACGCGCAACCGCCACGGGCTGACGCAGCGGGTCTTTGCCGACCGGCTGGGCGTCTCGCTGCCCTATCTCAGCCAGATGGAGAACAATCACCGCCCCGTTTCGGCCGGGGTGCTGCTGCGGCTCGCGTCCGAATTCTCGGTGGACGTCGGCGCGCTGGCGGCCGGCGACGCGGACCGGATGGTGGTGGATCTGGCCGAAGCGCTGGCCGACCCGCTGTTCGACGATGCGCCCACGCTGGCCGACATGCGGCTGGCGGCCTCGAACACGCCGGGGCTGGTGCGGGCCTTTCTCGACCTTTACCGCGCCCACCGCGAGGGGCAGGACCGGCTGGCGGCGCTGGACGAGGCCATCGGCGCCACGGGCCAGAATGCGCTGACCTCGCCGTGGGAGGAGGTGCGTGACTTCTTCCATTACTGCGACAACTACATCGACGCCGTGGACCGCGCCGCCGAACGCTTCGCCTGCCCCGAGGGGCGGCGCGTACCCCCCATGGAGCGGGCGCTGGCGGCGCTGGCGGAACGCGGCATTTCCGTGCGCACCGCCGAACTGCCGCCCGGATCGGTCTTCCGGCGCGACGGCGAGGTGATCACGCTGAACGCGGTGGCGGACCCCGCGACGCAGGTCTTCCAGCTGCTGAACCTCGTCGCGCGGGAAACCCGGGCCGAGCTGCTGGACGCGACGCTGGATCTGGCCCGCTTCCGCAGCGAGGCGGCAAGGGACATCGCGCGGCTGGGGCTGGCCAACTATTTCGCCGGCGCGGCGCTGCTGCCTTACCGCAGCTTCCTTTCGGCGGCGCGGGCGGAACGGCACGACCTTGAACGGCTCGCGCATCTTTTCGGCGCCTCGCTGGAGCAGGTGGCGCATCGGCTCTCCACCCTGCAACGGGCGGGGGAACGCGGCCTCCCCTTCTTCTTCGTCCGCGTCGACCAGGCGGGCACGATCACCAAGCGCCATTCCGCCACGCGCCTGCAATTCGCGCGCTTCGGGGGCGCCTGCCCCCTGTGGAACGTCCATCGCGCTTTCGAGACGCCGGGCCAGTTCCTGCGCCAGCTCGCGCAGACGCCCGACGGGGTGCGCTACCTGTGCCTGTCGCGCGAGGTGTCCAAGCCCGGCGGCGCCTTCCGCGCGCCCGTGCGCCGCTTCGCCATCTGCCTGGGGGTCGAGATCGCCCATGCGCGCGAACTGACCTATGCCGATGACCTGGATGTCGCGAACCCGGCGGGTTACGAGCAGATCGGCGTCAGTTGCCGCATCTGCCCGCGGCAGGATTGCCACCAGCGGTCCGTCCCGCCGATCGACCGGAAGGTGACGATCCCGGGCGACCGCACCGGCCCACTGCCCTACGCGATCGCCTGAGTCGGCAAGGGCTGCCATCGTCGCAAGGGCGGGTTTGCGCGGAAAGGTTCCACCCTTTCTGCCGCATTGGGCGAGGTTCCGCCGACCAGAATGCAAAGATTTCTGCAAGCGTTGCATGCGCGCCACGGTTTCCGTTAGCAAGCCGCAACCTCGAGGCCTTGGCCTCGGCCTCTCACGACTGGATCACCCCATGACGCGATCGGCTTCTCTCCGTTCCGCAACCGATACTCCTGTGGCTGCGCCCCGCCGCCCGATGGTGCGCCGGGTCGGCACGGTGATGGCCTTCGGCTGGGCTGCGGTGGCCACCTCGATCCTGGCGCTGGACGCCACAGGCCCGCACACCACAACGGCCGCCTTGGAAGGCGAGCTTGCGCAACTGGTCGCCGAGCGCGACGCCCGCGCGGCCGAGGCCACGGCCGCGCAGACGCGCTTTACCGCCGCGCTGGACCAGATCTCGGCCATGCAGTCACAGTTGCTGGCATCGGAAGAAAAGCGGCGCGAGCTGGAAAGCGGCATCGGCGCGGTCCAGGCCTCGCTGCACGACGCTCTGGCCGAGACGCAGGACACGCGCCGGCAGTTGGCCGAAGCCGAGGCCCAGGCGTCCGGCGCCCTGCCCCAGGCCGCGCGCGCCGAGGAAATGTCGGCCGCCCTGGGCGTCCTGTCGGACGAGCTGAAGACCGCGGCCGCCGAACGCACCGCCGCCGCCATGCGCGCCGATCAGGCCGTCCGCACGGCCGAGGCGATGGCTGTCGAGCGCGACGCCATGATCGCCCGCAACGAGGAGATCTTCGCCCAGCTCGAGGAAGCCGTCGAAGCCTCGGTCAAGCCGCTGGACGAGATGTTCAAGCAGGTCGGCGTGGACAGCGAGCAGCTTCTGGCGACCGTCCGCGAGGGTTACGAGGGCACCGGCGGCCCGCTGACGCCCATGGGCTATTCGTCGCGCGGCAATGCGGCGATCACGGAATCCGAGGCCCGCGCGAGCGAGGTCATGGTGTCGCTGGGCAAGGTCAAGGATTACAAGATCGCCGTCAGCAAGCTGCCGCTGGCGATGCCGGTCAAGTCGGCGTTCCGCTTCACCTCGGGCTTCGGCAAGCGCTGGGGCCGCGCGCACCAGGGCATCGACATGGCGGGCCCCGTGGGCACCCCCATCTTCGCCACCGGCGACGGTGTCGTGACCTATGCCGGCTGGCAGCGCGGTTATGGCAACCTGATCAAGATCCAGCACGAGCTGGGGACCGAGACGCGCTATGGCCACCTGTCGAAGATCCGGGTGAAAGTGGGCCAGAAAGTCTCGCGCAACAGCCTGATCGGTGATATGGGCAATACCGGCCGCTCGACCGGGCCGCATCTGCATTATGAAGTGCGCGTGGACGGTAAGGCCGTGAACCCCATGAGCTTCATCAAGGCCGCACAGAATGTTTTCTAAGACCCGCGTCACAGAACCCGGCCCTCGGGCCTTTACCCAGGACTCCGAAGTGAACCGGCCCGTGATGGACACCAAGCCCGACTTTCCCGCAGCTCCCCAGCCGATGCGTGCGCGCTCCGGCCCCTCGGTCCTGTCCAGCGACCTGACGGTCAAGGGCAACATCACGACCCAGGGCGACGCCCAGATCGAGGGCGTGGTGGAAGGCGACATCCGCGCCCACCAGCTGACGGTCGGCGAAAGCGCCACCATCCGCGGCGAGATCGTGGCCGACGAGATCATCGTGAACGGCCGCGTCGTGGGCCGCGTCCGGGGCCTCAAGGTGCGCCTGTCGGCCACCGCGCGGGTGGAAGGCGACATCGTCCACAAGACCATCGCCATCGAGTCGGGCGCGCATTTCGAGGGCTCGGTCCAGCGGCAGGAAGACCCGCTGGGCAACGGCATCACGCCGAAGCTGGCGCCGCCGCAGCCGGTTGATCTGGACGACTGATTCCCCCGACAGCGGGTACGGACGGGCGCCCCTGCGGGCGCCTGTTTTCGTTTCAGCCCTCGTCGTCCTCGGGGGGCAGCAGGTGGCGGTACATGTGCCAGCTGGCATGGCCCAGCACCGGCAGGGCGATGAAGAGCCCCAGAAACAGCGGCGCGATCCCGGCGAACAGGATCAGCGCGATCACCAGCGCCCAGGCGAGCATCACCAGCGCATTCGAGGTCACCGCGTCGAAACTGGCGATGATGGCGCTGACCAGGTCCACCTCGCGGTCGAGGATCAGGGGCAGCCCCCCCACGGTCATGCCGAAGAGCGCCGCGGCAAAGCCCGCGCCGATCACCGTGCCCAGCGCCAGCATCGTCAGGCCGCGGCCCGTCAGCAGGATCTCGGGCGAGGTGGTGATGTTGGTCAGCGACTGGATGCCCATGAAGACCGCGAAGATCGTGTGGGCGACGAAAACCCAGAACATGAACATCAGCAGGATCGCCATCGCCATCGACGGCACCTGCCGGTCCTTCTGCGCGAAGACCGCGCCCAGTACGCCCGTCCAGTCGAGCGGCAGGCCGGCCTCGATCCGGCGGCTGACCTCGTAAAGGCCCACGGCCGCGAAGGGGGCGATCAGCGGAAAGCCCACGACAAAGGGCATCAGCCACCATTCCTGCCCCGAGGCGGTGGCGACGGCGGTCAGCACCAGCCCGCCCAGCACGTAGAACCCCGCGAAGAACAGGCCGAAGGCGGGCGCGCGCTGAAAGTCGGACCAGCCCGCACGCAGCGAGTCGGCGATGGCGTCGAAGCCGACCAGCGCGGGCGTGGGGATGGCGTCGGGGGTGATGTCGTCGCGGACCGAGCCGGGGCGGTAGGGCGTCCCCGGCTCGTCGTAGCTGGTCAGCCGGGTGAAGTTCACGCGGCGCGCCCCGGCGGGACCGGGCGCGGGGTCCGGCGCCGGGTCCGGCATCGGCGGCCGGGTCGGATCGGGGATCGGCTGCGGCCTTGGAACGCCCGGATCGCTCATCCCGCCTTCCTTTCGGCAACTGGGGCTGCATAGCGCGCGCGCAGGGCCCCGTTCACGGCGGGGGTGACGAACTTGGACACGTCGCCCCCCAGCCGCGCGATCTCCTTGACCAGCTTCGAGGCGATGGCCTGCCGCCGGGCGTCGGCCATCAGGAAGACGGTTTCCACGCTGGCGTCCAGCGCGCGGTTCATGCCGACCATCTGGAATTCATACTCGAAGTCGGCCACTGCCCGCAGGCCGCGCACGATGACGCTGGCGCCCACGTCGCGGGCGCAGTCGATCAGCAGGTTCTCGAAGGGATGGACCACGATCTCGACCCCGCGGGCCTGACCGATGGCGTCGCATTCCGCGTGGACCATGGCCACCCGTTCCTCGAGCGAGAACAGCGGGCCCTTGTCGCGGTTGATGGCGACGCCGATCACAAGGCGGTCCACCAGGGTCGCGGCGCGCTGGATGATGTCCACATGCCCCAGCGTGATCGGGTCGAAGGTGCCAGGATAAAGGCCGATCCGCATGGGTCTGCTCCGTTCACGGTTCCGTCAGGAACGCAAACCGAAACGCCGCCGCTTTGCAAGCGCTGCCATGCAGCGGCAGGGCCTCAGTTGCCCATGATCATCCCGGTCAGCGCCTCTTTTTCGGCGTTCAGTTCCTTGAGGCGCCCGAACACCACGTCCCCGATGGACACGACCCCCAGCATCTCGCCCTTGTCGTCCACCACCGGCAGGTGGCGGAAGCGCCCTTGGGTCATCCGCTCCAGCACCTCGAGCGCGTCATCGGCGCAGACGCAGGTGCTGACCTTGCGGGTCATCATCTCGCTGGCCGTGCGCTCCAGCACCTCGGCGCCCGAACGGCCCAGTTCGCGCACGATGTCACGCTCGGACAGGATGCCCTCGGCCTTGCGTCCGTCCGAGGACACGACCACCGCGCCGATCCGGCGTTCCGACAGCAGCCGCGCCGCCTCGGCGACCGTCGTGTCGGGCCGGATCGTCACGATCTCGTCGGGACCGGACTTCATGGCGAGGATCTGCTTCACGATCATGGCGGGGCCTCTTGGCGTTCGTTTCACCACCCAGCGTTGCCGCGACGGATCGTTTCGTCAACCCTGCGCATCGACCAGCGCCTCAAGCCGCGCCACCTCGCGGCGCAGGCCCAGCGCCACCGCCTCGGCCAGCCGGTTCAGCCGGGCCGAGCGGCGGTCGTCGGCCGGACGCAGAAGCCAGAAGGACCGGGTCAGCGCGATCCGGTCGGTCAGCACCCGCCGCACTCCCGGCGCAAAGGGGATGGCGAAGTCATGGACGATCCCCAGCCCCGCCCCGGCCCGGATCGCCTGCATCTGCACGCTGACCGAGTTCGACGACAGCGCGGCATGGTCCGCCCCCGTTTCCGACAGGTAGTCGAGCTCGCGGTCGAAGATCATCTCGGGGATGTAGCCGATCATCCGGTGGCCCCTGAGGTCCGCGGGGCCGAGGATCGGCGGGTGGCGGTCGAGGTAATCGGCGTGCCCGGCCAGATGCAGGCGGTAATCGGCGATCTTCTGGATCGCCGCGCGGCCCGTCTGCGGGCGGCTGACGGCAATGGCCATGTCGGCCTCGCGCCGGGACAAGTTGAAGACGCGCGGCAGGGCGACGATCTGGATTTCCAGCCCCGGATGCTCGTCCATCAGCCGCGCGGCCAGTTGCGGCATCAGGTAATTGGCGCAGCCGTCCGGCGCGCCGATCCGCAGCTGTCCCGTCAGGCCCCCCTGGGTGAGGGCCTCGGCCGCCGCCTGGGCCGCCACCTCGGCGGCCTCGGCATGGGGGACCAGCGCCGCACCCTCGGGGGTCACGGCATAGCCCTGCGGGGTCTTGGCGAACAGCACCCGGCCCAGCGCGGTTTCCAGCCGCGCCACGCGCCGGCCCACGGTCGAGGCGTCCATCCCCAGCCGCCGGCCCGCGCGGGACAGCGATTCCTCGCGCGCGACAGTCAGGAAGATGCGGAGGTCGTCCCAGTCCATACCTGCATTCCTGCAAAACGGTTTGGCCGCATCGTCGCTTTACGCCTGCGTTTGCGCAAGGGTAGGTTCCGCCCGAACCAAGGGGAGAGCCTATCATGCGCGCCATTCACCACTGGATCGACGGCAAGGAAGCGCCCGGCACGTCCGGCCGCACCGCCGATGTCTTCAACCCGGCCACCGGCGAGGTGCAGGCCAAGGTCGATCTCGCCTCGAAGGCCGAGATGGACGCCGCCATCGAGCGCGCGGCAGAGGCGCAGGTGAAATGGGGCGCCACCAACCCCCAGCGCCGCGCCCGCGTGATGATGGAGATGGTGCGGCTGCTGAACCGCGACATGGACAAGATGGCCGAGATGCTGTCGTCCGAGCACGGCAAGACCTTCCCCGACGCCAAGGGCGACATTCAGCGCGGCCTTGAGGTCATCGAATTCTCGATCGGCGCGCCGCATCTGCTGAAGGGCGAGTTCATCGACGGCGCCGGTCCCGGCATCGACATGTATTCCATGCGCCAGCCGCTGGGCGTCGTCGCGGCGATCACGCCCTTCAACTTCCCGGCCATGATCCCGCTGTGGAAGCTGGGTCCCGCTCTGGCGTCCGGCAACGCGGTGATTCTGAAGCCGTCCGAGCGCGACCCGTCCGTGCCGAACATGATCGCGGCGCTGTTCCAGGAAGCCGGGCTGCCCGACGGCGTGCTGCAGGTCGTCCACGGCGACAAGGAAGCGGTGGACGCGATTCTCGACAGCGAGATCATCCAGGCGGTGGGCTTCGTCGGCTCGACCCCGATCGCGCAGTACATCTATGAGCGTGCGGCCCAGACCGGCAAGCGCGCCCAGTGCTTCGGCGGCGCCAAGAACCACATGATCATCATGCCCGACGCCGACATGGACCAGGCGGCGGACGCGCTGGTGGGCGCGGGTTACGGTGCTGCGGGCGAGCGCTGCATGGCGATCTCGGTCGCGGTGCCGGTGGGCGAGGAAACCGCCGACCGCCTGATCGAGAAGCTGGTGCCCCAGATCGAGAAGCTGAAGGTCGGTCCCTGGACCGCCGGCAACGACATCGACTACGGCCCGGTCGTGACGAAAGCCGCCAAGGAGAACATCCTGCGGCTGGTGGAACGCGGCGTGGAGCAGGGGGCGGAGCTGGTCGTGGACGGCCGGGACTTCAGCCTGCAGGGCTATGAGGACGGCTTCTTCGTCGGCCCGCATCTCTTCGACCGCGTGACGCCGGACATGGACATCTACAGGACCGAGATCTTCGGGCCGGTCCTGTCCACCGTGCGCGCGGCCTCGTATGAGGAAGCGCTGAAGCTGGCGATGGACCACGAATACGGCAACGGCACGGCGATCTTCACCCGCGACGGGGACGCCGCGCGCGACTTCGCCAGCCGCTGCAACATCGGCATGGTCGGCATCAACGTCCCGATCCCGGTCCCGCTGGCCTATTTCACCTTCGGCGGCTGGAAGAAGTCGGGCTTCGGCGACCTGAACCAGCACGGACCGGACGCCTTCCGCTTCTACACCCGGACCAAGACGGTGACCTCGCGCTGGCCGAGCGGCATCAAGGAAGGCGCGGCCTTCAACTTCAAGGCCATGGACTGAAGGACGCAGGGCGCCCCTGATCGGGGCGCCCTGCCCCGCCCTAATGCGGGCCGGTGCTGGCCGGGGTCCGGCCCGTCGTGCCGCCCGACCAGACCGCGTCGCCCCGGCGCATCAGCCAGTAGCTCGCCCCGCCGATCAGCACCCCGAAGAACCAGCCGTAAAGACCCCACCAGGACGGCAGGATCGTGGTGAAGGTCGGCAGGATCGAACTAAACACCATGCCCACGAACAGCGCGACGAAAGCCTTGCCGTGAAAGCCGCCGTTGAACCGGAACTCGCCCCCTTCGCGGTAAAGATCGGGCACGTTCAGCCGAGCGCGCCGGATGAGGTAGTAATCGACCATCATGATCCCGAAGATCGGCCCCATGGTCGAGCCGATGAAGTTCACGAAGCGCGTGGCCCCCGTTTCCCAGGGCGCCCAGGGGTAAAGCACCAGCGCGATCCCCGCCGCGATCAGCCCGCCCCGCCTGAAGTCGATGGCGCGCGGCGCGGCGTTGGAGAAGTCGAAGGCGGCCGAGACGAAGTTCGCCACCACGTTGATCCCCAGCGTCGCCACGACGAAGGTCAGCGCGGCCAGGAGCGCCAGGAACCAGCTGTCGAACTTGGCGCTAATCTGGTCGGGATGCAGCAGCACCTCGCCATAGACATGGAAGGCGGCGGTGGTCGTCACCCCGGCCACAAGGCAGAAGGCCAGAAGGTTCACAGGCAGCCCCCAGAGGTTGCCGATCCTGAGCGACCGTTCCGAGGTCGCATAGCGCGAGAAGTCGCAGAAGTTCAGGTAAAGCGCCGCGAAATAGGTGATCCAGGTCGCCGCCACCGCCATCAGCGTGGGCAGGCTGCCCGGCGGAGTCGAGATGCCCGCGTCGCGCGTCGCCTCGACCAGCACGTCGCGGGGGATCTCCTCGCCGAAGCTGAAGCGGCCGGACTTGATCACCAGATAGATGGCCAGGATCAGCATCATCAGCCAGACCGCCGGCCCCGCCCAGTCCTGGAAGCGGCGCACCGTCTCCATCCCGCGCTGGATGATGAGAAGCTGCGCGGCCCAGACCAGCAGGTAGCAGATCACCTCGAGCGTGGAATGGCCCAGCATCTGGCTGGACTGGTGGAATTCGAGCATCGCGGGCGAGCGGATCATCAGCGCGACCAGCGCCCCCGAGGCCGCTGCGGTCTGCGCGCCGTACCAGAAGCAGGCGACGAGGCCCCGGATCAGCGCGGGGATGTTCGCGCCGAAGGTGCCGAAGGACGCCCGCGCCAGCACGGGAAACGGCACGCCTGTCCTGACGCCCGCGACCCCCACAAGCGTCATCAGCCAGTAGATGACCAGCGAGCCCGCCCCGATCGCCAGCAGGAAGTTCCAGAAGTTGCCGCAGAGCAGGAACAGGCTGGCGGCAAGATAGTAGCCCCACAGCGAATGGACGTCCGAGGTCCAGACGTTGAAGATCGAGAAGGCGCCCCAGCGCCGTTCCTGCGCGGGGGCGAGGTCCTCGTTGTAAAGCGCGGGCGAGGGATTGGTGACATGCATGGGAGATCCGCTTCTGCATGGTTGCGACGCACCCAGCCTGCGCCTGCCGCGCGAGTCTGTCCAATGTCCCGGCGCGCCGCTGGCGTTTCACCCGCGCGCCCTGCAATAGTTGTGCAACACTGCGCCCCTAGGCGCAAAATCCGATCAGACGGGCGATGGGAGGTCGCATGGATTTCGCACTGACCGAGGAACAGCAGGCCATTTTCGACATGGCGCGCGATTTCGGGGCCGAGCACATCGCCCCCCATTCGCGCGCCTGGGAGGCCGCGGGGACGATCCCGAAGGACCTCTGGCCGCGTATTGCCGAGCTGGGCTTCGGGGGGCTGTATGTCAGCGAGGACTACGGCGGCTCGGGGCTGACGCGGCTGGACGCCACGCTGGTCTTCGAGGCGCTGGCCATGGCCGACCCGGCGGTGGGATCGTTCCTGTCGATCCACAACATGTGCGGCGGCATGATCGACAAGTTCGGCAAGCCCGAGGACAAGGAACGCTGGCTGCCCGACCTGTGCAGCATGAGAAAGGTATTCTCCTACTGCCTGACCGAGCCCGGCTCGGGCTCCGACGCCGCCGCGCTGCGGACGCGGGCGGACCGGACGAACGAGGGCTGGAAGCTGAACGGCACCAAGGCCTTCATCTCGGGCGGCAGCTATTCGGACGCCTATATCTGCATGGTGCGGACCGGCGAGGACGGGCCGAAGGGGATCTCGACCGTGGTGGTCGAGGACGGGACGCCGGGGCTGTCCTTCGGCGCGCTGGAGCACAAGATGGGCTGGCAGGCGCAGCCCACGACGCAGGTGCAGTTCGACGACTGCCTTGTCCCGTCGGAAAACCTGCTGGGCGAGGAAGGGCGCGGCTTCACCTACGCGATGGCCGGCCTCGACGGCGGGCGGCTGAACATCGCCGCGGGTGCCCTGGGCGGCGCGCAGGCGGCGCTGGACCAGACGCTGGTCTACATGGGCGAGCGCAAGGCCTTCGGGAAAAGCCTCGACCAGTTCCAGGCGCTGCAGTTCAAGCTGGCCGAGATGGAGGTCGCGCTGCAGTCGGCCCGCACCTTCCTGCGGCAGGCGGCTTGGAAGCTGGACAACAGGGCGCCGGACGCGACCAAGTTCTGCGCCATGGCGAAGATGTATGTGACCGACCGCGCCTTCGAGGTGGCGAACGGCTGCCTGCAGTTGCATGGTGGCTATGGCTACCTGGCCGATTACGGCGTGGAAAAGATCGTGCGCGACCTGCGCGTCCACCAGATCCTCGAAGGCACCAACGAGATCATGCGGCTGATCGTCAGCCGCGCCCTGCTGGCGGAGCGTGGCTGATGGACGACCTCAACATCCGCCGCGACCGGCACGCGGGCCGCATCACCCTGACCCGCCCCAAGGCGCTGAACGCGCTGAGCCATGACATGGCGAATGCGATCAAGGCCGCGCTGGACGGCTGGCGCGACGACCCGGCCGTGAAGCTGGTCATCATCGACGCCGAGGGGGACCGGGCCTTCTGCGCCGGGGGCGACATCGCGGCGGTCTATCACGGCGGCCGCGCGGGCGACCACGGGATCGGGCAACGCTTCTTCGCGGACGAATACCGCATGAACGCCACGATCAAGGACTATCCCAAGCCGGTCGTCGCCTTCATGCAGGGCTTCGTCATGGGCGGCGGCGTGGGCATCGGCGGTCATGCCAGCCACCGCGTCGTGGGCGACACGACGCAGGTCGCCATGCCCGAATCCGGGATCGGCCTGATCCCCGACGTGGGCGGCACCTGGCTTCTGGCCCGCGCGCCGGGGCGGATCGGGGAATATCTCGGCCTGACGGGGGCGCGCATGGGCGCGGGCGACGCCATCCACGCGGGCTTCGCCGACATTTACCTGCCGGAAGCCGAGTGGGAGGCGGTGAAGGACCGCCTGGCCGAGACAGGCGACATCTCCCTGCTCAAGCGGGGAACGCCTCCGCCCGCAGAGCTGGAAAGCCGCGACCTTTCGGCCTTTGGCGGTCGCTCGGTCGAGGAGATCGTGGCAGCGCTGGAACATGCGGGCGACGAGGACTCGCTGAAGGTGATCCGCCGCAACTCGCCCCTTTCGATGGCGGCGACGCTGGCGATGGTGCGGGCGGCGCGGGGCGACCGGCGGATGCAGGAGGCACTGTCGCGCGAATACCGCTTCACCCATCGCGCGACGGCCGACAGCGATTTCGTCGAGGGCGTGCGGGCGCAGATCATCGACAAGGACCGCAACCCGTCATGGAAGGCCGCCGCGGACCCGGCCAAGGTCGATGCGATGCTGGCCGACCTTGGTCCTGACGAACTGGTGTGGGAGGAACAGGAATGAAGGTTGCGTTCATCGGCCTTGGCAACATGGGAGGGCCGATGGCCCGCAACCTCGCGCAGGCGGGGCACGACGTCGCGGGCTTCGATCTCGCGGCGCCGGATGTCGAGGGCGTGACCCCGGCCTCCAGCGCGGCCGAGGCCGCCCGCGGCGCCGAGGTGGTCATCACCATGCTGCCCAACGGGCAGATCCTGCGCAGCGTGGCCGACCAGGTGATCCCGGCCATGAAGGCAGGCGCGGCGCTCTGCGACTGCTCGACGGTGGACGTGGACAGCGCCCGCGCCGTGGCGGAACAGGCGCGGGCGGCGGGGCTTGGGGCGCTGGACGCGCCGGTTTCCGGCGGCGTCGGCGGCGCGGCGGCAGGGACGCTGACCTTCATGGTGGGCGGCACGGCCGAGGCCTTCGAGAAGGTGAAGCCCCTGTTCGACATCATGGGCCAGAAGGTCGTCCATTGCGGCGATTCGGGTGCGGGACAGGCGGCCAAGATCTGCAACAACATGATCCTGGGCGTGACCATGATCGCCACCTGCGAGGCCTTCGCGCTGGCCGACAAGCTGGGGCTGGACCGGCAGAAGATGTTCGACGTCGTGTCCACCTCGTCGGGCTACAGCTGGTCGATGAACGCCTATTGCCCCGCGCCCGGCGTGGGCCCCGTCTCGCCCGCCGACAACGGCTATCGTCCCGGCTTCGCGGCCGAGCTGATGCTGAAGGACCTGCGCCTGTCCCAGCAGGCCGCCGAAAGCGCGGATGCAGACACGCCCATGGGCGAACTGGCGGCGCGGCTTTATGCCGAGTTCGTGGAACGCGAGGACGGGCGGGGCCGTGACTTTTCTGCCATGCTGCCGCGGCTTGCGGGGCGGGGGCGACCTGCGGGCACGGCCTGAGCGAAACCCCGGCCACGGCCGGACGTTGATCCGGACGCAGCAGAAAGGACGCAGCATGAAGCTGAAAGGTTTTCTTGCCGTCGCCGCGGTGGCGCTGATGGTGCCGGCGCTTGGCCATGCGGACAAGCCTGCGCATGCCGGACAGAAGGGGCCGCGCGGCCATGCCGCCGCGCAGGCCAAGGCCACGCCCGCACGCGGCCAGGCGCGCGAGCGGCGCGGCCAGGTCGTGGTGGTCAGGGACGAACGGGCGCATTGCCCGCCGGGACTGGCGAAGAAGTCGCCCGCCTGCGTCCCGCCGGGACAGGCGCGCAGCGGGCTGGTTGGCCGCGTCGTGGACTGGCGCGACGTCCATGTCGTGCGCAAGCCCGGACTTTACGGGCTGGCGCAGGCCCCGAGCGGGCAGAACTACGCGATCGTCGACGGGCGGCTGGTGAGGATCGATTCGCGCACCGCCAAGGTGCTGTCGGTCATCCGCACGGTGGACGCGATCCTCGACTGAGCCTCAGGCCGGCGCGCCCGCGGTCAGCAGGGCCTGGGCCGCGGCGCGGGCGGCCGGGGTGATTTCCTCGCCGGCCAGCATCCTGGCGATCTCCTCGACCCGTTCGGGCGCGTCCAGCGCCGTCACGCGCGAGGTGGTGATGCCGTCCTCGACCGACTTGGCCACGCGGAAATGCTGCTGCCCCAGGGCCGCGACCTGCGGCGAATGGGTGACGACCAGCACCTGCGCCCCGTCGGCCAGCCGCGCGAGACGGCGGCCCACGGCGTCCGCCGTAGCCCCGCCCACGCCCCGGTCGATCTCGTCGAAGATCATCACCAGCGGCTCGCCCCCGCGCGCAAGGCAGACCTTGAGCGCGAGCAGGAAGCGCGAAAGCTCGCCCCCCGAAGCGATGCGGTCCAGCGGGCCGGCAGGGGCACCGGGGTTGGTGGCCACGGTGAAGGCCACGGCGTCGCGGCCCTCGGGGCCCCCCTCGCCCTCGGTCACGCGGGTCTCGAAGACGGCGCGCTCCATCTTCAGGGGTGCAAGCTCGGCGGCCATGGCGGCATCGAGCCGCCCTGCCGCCGCGCGCCGTTCGGCGCTGATCTTCGTCGCCGCCGTGTCATAGCCAGCCTCGGCCTCGCGCAGGGCCTGCTGGAGGTCGGCCAGGCGCGCCTCGCCCGCGTCCAGCGCAGACAGGCGGGTGGACAGCTCCGAGGCCAGCGTCGCCAGGTCGTCGGGCAGAACGTCATGCTTGCGGGCCAAGGCACGCAGGGCGAACAGCCGCTCCTCGGCGGCTTCCAGCGCGCGGGGGTCGAAATCCATGCGCGCCAAGGCGTCCTCGACCCCGCGCGTGGCCTCGCCCAGTTCGATCGAGGCGCGGGCGAGAGCGGCCAGAGGCTCGGCCAGACCCTCCTCGGGATCGCCGCCCAGCTTGTCGGCGGCGCCTTCCAGCCAGCGGCTCGCCTCGACGATCAGCCCCTCGGCCCCAAGGTCCGAGCCGCTGCCGGCCAGCATCGCCAGCGCGCGGGCCACGTCGCCGCGCACCCGCTCGGCCGCCTGCATCTGGCGGCGGGCGACGTCCAGCGTGGCCTCCTCGCCGGGCTGGGGGGCGAGCTTTTCCAGTTCGGCGACGGCATGCCGCAGGAAGTCCTCCTCTTTCCGGGCGGCCTCGATCGCAGCCTCGGCCTCGGCCAGCGCGGCCGCGGCCTGCCGTCGCGCGGCCCAGGCAGCGCGGACGCCCGACAGGTCCAGCGCCCCGAAGGCGTCCAGCAGCAGCCGGTGCCCGCGCGGGTTCAGAAGGCCGCGGTCGTCATGCTGGCCGTGCAGCTCCACCAGCGCATCCGACAGCGCCCGCAGCACCTCGCCCGAGACGCGGCGGTCGTTGACCCATCCGGTCTTGCGGCCGTCGGCGGCGTTGACGCGGCGCAGGATCAGCTCGTCCTCGGCCTCGATGCCTGCATCCTCCAGCACCGCACGCGCAGGATGGCCCGGAGGCAGGTCGAAGACCGCCGTGACCTCGCCCTGGGTCGCGCCCGTGCGGACCAGCTCGGCCCGGCCGCGCCATCCCAGCACGAAGCCCAGGCAGTCCAGCAGGATCGACTTGCCCGCGCCGGTTTCGCCCGTCAGCACGTTCAGCCCCGGCGCGAAATCCAGCGACAGCCGGTCGATCAGCAGCATGTGGCGTATGTCCAGAGTGCGAAGCATCCGACCCCGTTTCCGCCGGTTCTCCCGGCTCGCCGCGCCTATTGCCTTGTTGTCCTACAGCCACCGGCCCTGGATCACCTCGCGGTAGATCCGCGTAAGCCAGCTGTTCCCCTGAGGCGTCGGCGTCAGCCCCCGCCCGCGCAACTGGGCATAGGCGTCCTGGTAGAAGGGCGACGACCGGAAGTTGTGCCCCAGGATCGCCCCCGCCGTCTGCGCCTCGTCCGTCAGGCCAAGGCCCAGGTAGGCCTCGACCAGCCGCATCAGGGCCTCGGGCGTGTGGGTGGTGGTCTGGTAATCCTCGACCACGACACGGAAGCGGTTGATGGCGGCGGTGTGATGACCGCGCTTGAGGTAATAGCGGCCGATCTCCATTTCCTTGCCGGCCAAGTGGTCGAAGGCCAGGTCGAACTTGAGCACCGAGGATTTGGCGTATTCGCTGTCGGGATACTGCTCGATCACCTCGCGCAGGCCCTGAAGGGCCTGGAAGGTCAGACCCTGGTCGCGGCCGACCTCGTCGATCTGGTCGTAATAGGAAAGCGCCAGCAGGTACTTGGCATAGGCCGCGTCCTCGTCGCCCGGATAATTGTCGATGAAGCGCTGCGCCGCACCGCGCGCCTCGTCATACTGGCCGGCCTTGTGATGCGAATAGGCCTGCATGATCAGGGCGCGCTTGGCCCATTCGGAATAGGGATAAAGCCGCTCGATCTCGCTGAAGTAATGGACCGCGTCCTTGGGGCGGTTGCGGTTCTCAAGCTCGTATTCGCCGCGCTTCCAGATCTGCTCGGCGGTGAAGTTGTCCAGCGGCTCGGCGCGGGTGCCGGCATCCTGCCGACCGCACGCCGCCAGAGAAAGGGACACCACGACCGCCATGAGCACGAGGCGCGTATTGCTGAATGCCATGTCTGTCCTTGTCCGTCCCGTCGTCCTGCGGCTCGCGTCCGTCCGGCCTGCGCCCGGCGCGCGGCCCGGCCGTCCTAGCACACAACATGGAGCCGCGCAAAAGGGCAAGTCGGCTGCCGGGCAAAGGCGCGTGACCTGGCCGCAAGGTCAGGTCACCGCCTGTCAGGCGACGGCACGGCGGCGCGTCTCGGCCTCGGCGGCCTGATGCGCCAGAAGGCCCGCACCGGGCAACTGGCCCTCCAGTTCGTCGGTGCAGGTGGTCCATTCCCAGGCGTCGTCGCTGGCGAACAGTGCGCGCAGCAGCTTGTTCGTCATCGCATGGCCCGCGCGGTTGCCGCTGTAGCGCGCCAGCAGCGGCGCGCCCGCCAGCGCGAGGTCACCCACCGCGTCCAGCATCTTGTGGCGCACGGGTTCATCGCGGTGACGCAGGCCGCCGGGCGACAGCACCCGGTCGCCGTCCACGACGACGGCGTTGAAATAGGTGCCGCCCAAGGCCAGGCCGTTCGCCTTCATCGCCTCGACATCCGCCTGGCGGCAGAAGGTGCGCGAATCCATCAGCTCGCGCACGAAAGTGCCGTTCGCGAGGTCCAGCTGCTTCTGCTGGTGCCCGATGGCCGCGTCGGTGAAGTCGATGGTGAAGTCCATCTGCAGGTGGTCGGCGGGCGACAGCCGGGCATAGCCCGCGCCCTCATGCACCTCGACCGGCCGCAGGACGCGGATCGCGCGCAGGGGCTCGGGCGAATGGAACAGGCCGGCCTGGAGGATGCCCGCCACGAAGGGCGCGGAGGAGCCGTCGAGTATCGGCACTTCCGGTCCGTCGATGTCGATCAGCGCATTGTGGACGCCGGTCCCGGCCAGCGCCGCCATGACATGTTCCACGGTCGAGACGGTGGCCCCGTTCTCGCCCTTCAGCAGGGTGCAGAGCGGGGACGGCACCACATGGTCCCAGCGCGCAGGGATGCACAGCCCGCCAAGGTCCGTGCGGCGGAAGACGACGCCATGGCCAGCCGGGGCCGGGTTGATCACCAGCCGCGCGGGCTTGCCCGAGTGGAGTCCGGCGCCCGTGAACCGGGCTGGGGTTGCGAGAGTGGCCTGCATGGGTCTGTCCGTCCAAGTTGGGAAACGGCATGGTTCCCCGTTGGCACAGACTTATGGTTCCCCTGCCCCCGGCTCAATTAACGATTTGTGACGGCTTGTAACATGCAACCCGGAAGTGTGTCCCAAAGGCCAAATCGTTGCGCAAAAAAGAAAAAGAGGCCGCATTCGCGGCCTCTTGCTTGTTGCAATCCGGCACCTTCCGGAAGGCGCCAGCGGGGCGCCTCAGTTCGCCTGGCGGCGCAGGAAGGCGGGGATTTCCACGTTGTCCTGAGCGGCGTCGGGCGAGGCGAGATCGTCGAAATCCGTCTCGGCCTGACGCGCACGGGCGAGGCGGTCGCTCACGCGCTCGGCGATCGTCTCGGGACGCGGGCGCTCGGCCTCGGGGGCGGCTCCGGCGACGCGGTTCAGCATCCGGCCCAGGCCCGACATGCGGCCCTGCGGCGTCGGGGCGGCGGGCGCCGCCGGAGCGCCGGGCCGCCGGGGGGCGACCGGCACCTCGACGCCGCGGTTCAGGGCGCGGTCGAGCCGTTCCTTCATGGCGGGGGCGGGCTCGCCGCGCGGGGCCTGCGGACGCGAGGGGGCGGTGAACTCGCTGGCCGGATCGCTCAGGCGCTGGTCCATGCTGCGCGTGTCGACACGGACGGCAGGACGTGCTTCGGCAACCGGCTCGGCCGCGGGGCGATAGGCGGGCTCGGGCAGATCCTCGGGCGCGGGGGCGGGACGCGCGGCGGGGCTTTCCATGACCGGGCTGCGGCGCGGCGGCACGGGGGCTTCCTCGGGGGCGGGCGCAGCGGCAGGGGCCATGGCGCGGCTGCCGACCGTCGGCGTCTGGGTCAGCGGCTCCTTCAGGCCGCGGCGCGGGGCAGGCGCTTCGGCGGCGGCGGAACTGTCGATGCCGGTGGCGACGACCGACACGCGGACCTTGCCTTCCATCGTCGGGTCGAGCGTCGAGCCCACGATGATGTTGGCGTCGGAATCGACCTTTTCGCGGATCTTCTCGGCCGCCTCGTCCATCTCGAACAGGGTGAGGTCGTGGCCGCCCGTGATGTTGATGAGGACGCCCTTGGCGCCGTGCAGGCTGATCTCGTCCAGCAGCGGGTTGGCGATGGCCTTCTCGGCGGCCTCGACGGCGCGGTTGTCGCCGGTGGCCTCGCCGGTGCCCATCATGGCCTTGCCCATCTCGTCCATCACCGCGCGCACGTCGGCGAAGTCGAGGTTGATCAGGCCCGGGCGCACCATCAGGTCGGTCACGCCCTTGACGCCCTGGTACAGCACGTCGTCGGCCAGCGCGAAGGCCTCGGTGAAGGTGGTCTTCTCGTTGGCGATGCGGAACAGGTTCTGGTTGGGGATGATGATGAGGGTGTCGACGACCTTCTGCAGGTTCTCGACGCCCTCGTCGGCCTGCCGCATCCGCTTGGAGCCTTCGAACTGGAAGGGCTTGGTCACGACGCCGACGGTCAGGATGCCCATCTCGCGCGCGGCCTGCGCGATGATCGGCGCGGCGCCCGTGCCGGTGCCGCCGCCCATGCCGGCAGTGATGAAGCACATGTGCGCGCCCATCAGGTGATCGACGATGTCCTCGATGGTTTCCTCGGCGGCCTGCGCCCCGATCGAGGGCTTGGCGCCCGCGCCCAGGCCTTCGGTGACCTTGGGGCCCAGCTGGATGCGCGCCTCGGACCGGCTTTGCGCCAGGGCCTGCGCGTCGGTGTTGGCGACCACGAAGGTCACGCCGTCCAGCTGCTTCTCGATCATGTTGTTGACGGCGTTGCCGCCCGCGCCGCCCACACCGAAGACGGTAATGCGCGGGCGCAGCTCGTCGTCGTCACTCATCATCAGGTTGAGGTTCATCGCCGCCTGCCCTTCTGTTTCTTGTGCCGGCGCGTCAGGGCGCCCGGTCGATTCCGCCGCTCGCGGCAAGGGTAGCAGATTGCACCCCGCCGTCACTTGCCAATCGCCACATATCCCGAGATGCCGCACTTGGCACGCTGGCTTTTGGCGATATGTCGCCGACGACGCAAGCGGTTCGATCCGACTGCGCCCCTGTCTCACCAGTTGTTGCGGAACCAGCGATAGGCCCGCCGCAGACCGACCACGCCCGCGCGTTCGGCCGGCATCTCGAAGTCCCACCATTCATCCTGCGGGTTGGCGGCGTGCAGGGCAAGCCCCACGGTCGCGGCGTGGCAGGGCGCGGTGTGCTGCTGCGCAAGTCCCTGGATGCGCAGGGGCCGGCCGATGCGGACATTGTAGCCCAGGATGCGCATGGCCAGCGTGTCCAGCCCCGGGATCTGGCTCGCGCCCCCGGTCAGCACCACCTGGCGCGAGGGCATCTGGTCGAAGCCCGCCGCCTCCAGGATCTCGCGCACGCCGTCCAGGATCTCCTCGACGCGGGGGCGCATGATTCCGATGAGATCGGCGCGGCTGACGAAGCGGCGCTCGCCGTCCCAGTCCTCGCCCGGCTCGCCCGTGACGTCGATCATCTCGCGGTCGTCGCGGCCCGTGGCCTCAAGCCCGCCGTGGCGCGTCTTGAGCCATTCGGCGACGGGCAGCGGCACGCGCAGCCCCTGGCTGATGTCGCGGGTGACCAGGTCGCCGCCCATCCGCACCGCGTCGGCAAACAGCATGTGCTTCTTGAGGAACAGCGACACGCCCGTGACGCCGCCGCCCATGTCGATGCAGGCCGCGCCCAGTTCCTGCTCGTCCTCGACCAGCGCCGCGCGGCCCGCCGCGTAAGCCGCCGAGCCCACCCCCGCCAGTTCCAGATCGCAGCGCCGGATGCAGTGGACGAGGTTCGAGGCCGCGAATCCGTCTATCGTCAGGACATGCATGTCCACCGACAGGGTGTTTCCCACGATGTCGCGCGGGTCCGACAGGCCCGAGCGCGAATCGACGGCGAAGTTCACCGGCTGGGCGTGCAGCACCTCGCGGTTCTTGCCGAAGTCTGGGGCGTCGCAGGCGGCCAGCACGGCGGCCACGTCCTCCTCGGTCACCTTGCCGGACCGCAGCGGGATCTCTCCCGCCAGCCCGTAGGAGGCGGGCCGCGCGCCCGAGATCGTGGCAATGACGTGATCGACGCGGACGCCCGCCTGCTTCTGCGCGCCCTGCACGGCATGGCGGACGCAGCGTTCGACATCGGCCATGGTCTCGATCTCGCCATAGCGGACGCCACGCGACTGGGTCGTGAACTGGCCGATCACGCGGAAGGATGATTGCCCCGCCATGGGGCCCACGCCGTCGGTCTCGCGGAACTGGCCGGGACCATCGAACTGCAGGATGATGCAGGTGACCTTCGAGGTGCCGATGTCCAGCACCGCCATGACCCCGCGCGCCATCGCCTGGCGGCGCATCTGCCGCATCGCCCGCTGAGCCTCGTAAAGATCGCGCATCGCTTTTCCGTTCCCTCCTGCCCCTGCCTCAGCCGCGTGTCGCGGCGGCGGTCTTCTCGCCGCCCTTCGCCCCCGTTTCGGGGTCGATGAGATTGCCCTCGGCGTCCAGTTCCGGCAGCCCGGCGGCGCGGCGCAGCGTGTTCTGCGCGGCCAGACCCATCCGCAGCACCGGGCGCGAGGGATCGCGCATGTCCACGGCCACCACGTCGCGCCCCAGCAACCCGTCTTCGCGGTCCATCGCCATCACCGCCTGCAGCGCGGCCAGCGGGCGGTCGGTCGGCAGCATGATCCGCTGGCCGCGGTCCAGAACGACGTCCCAGCGCCGCTCGCCCATCCGTTCCAGGCCCCGCAGGCGCGGCAGGATGGGACCGGCGAGGTCGATCAGGGCCAGCGCCTCGGCGGCACGGTCGCCCGCGCCCTCGCCCGCGATCATCGGCAGGTCGGCCCGCATGTCGCGCGAGGTGATCGAGGCCACGCGGTGCCCCTGGGCATCCAGCAGGTCAAGCCCGCGCGCATGGCGCCACAGGATCGCGGGCTTGCGTTCGGTCACGACGGCCGACAGCACGCCGCCCGGCTTGATCCGCAATTCCATCTTCTCGATGGCGTCCAGCCGCTCGACCGAGGCGCGCAACTCGGGCAGGTCGATGTCGAAGCTCGACGCGGGCAGCGTCACCGGAAGCATGGCGCGCAAACCCTTTTCCACAGCGGGCGAGGCGCCCTCGATCTCCATGCTGTGGACCATGAAGGCGTCCTGCGACTGGATGCGGTCCACCATGGCCGTCATCGCGCCGGTCAGGTTCGCGCGGCGGGTGTCGTCCGCCAGCCACAGCCCGCCGATCAGGCAGGCGAGAAAGGCGGGCAGGCCCACGCGCAGCAGCCGTCGGTACAGCGGCGTCAGCCACAGCCGGTTCAGCCGATAGGCCAGCCGCGACGGTCCGGGCTCGCGGCGGGGGGCGCGGACAGGCGCCGGGCGGGCGCCGGCGCGGCGCACGGGCGCGGGCTGGACGGCCGCCTGGAACGACCGGGTGAAGTCCTTCAGTCCCGACACAGCGCGTCCTCCACGATCCAGCGGCAGAGCGCCGGGAAATCGATGCCGGCATGGGCCGCCTGCTCGGGCGCGAGCGAGGTGGGCGTCATCCCCGGCTGGGTGTTGGTTTCCAGGATCACCAGCCCCTCGAGGCCGCGCGAATCGTCCCAACGGAAATCGGTGCGGCTGAGGCCGCGGCAGCCCAGCGCCTCGTGCGCGCGGCGGGCATAGTCCAGACAGGCCTGCGCGATCTCGTCGGGGATCCCGGCTGGAATGACATGGCGCGAGCCGCCCTCGGAATACTTGGCGTCGTAATCGTACCAGCCCGCCGTCACGATCTCGGTCACGCCCAGGGGCCGGTCGCCGAGGACGGCGGTGGTCAGCTCGCGGCCAGGCGCGTAGGTCTCGACCATCACCTCGGCCGGCATGTCGTCAGACAGGGGCGCGGCGTTGTCGCCCTCGCGCACGATGTAGACGCCGACGGACGATCCCTCGTCGTTCGGCTTCACCACATAGGGCGGGCGCATGACATGGCCCGCGCTGACCTCCTCGCGGCGGGCCAGCACGCTGTCGACCACGGGCAGGCCCGCGTCGCGGAAGACCTGCTTGGCGCGGGTCTTGTCCATCGCCAGCGCCGAGGCCAGCACGCCCGAATGGGTATAAGGGTAGCCCAGCCATTCCAGCAGGCCCTGGACGCGGCCATCCTCGCCCATCCGGCCATGCAGCGCGTTGAAGACGACGTCCGGGCGGGCCTCGGCCAGCCGCGCAGGCAGGCTTGCGGCGTCATCGCGGCCGAGAGCGATCTCGACCACCTCGTATCCTGCCACCCGCAGCGCATCCGCGCATCCGCGCCCCGACGACAGCGACACCTCCCGCTCCGCCGAGGGGCCGCCCATCAGGACCGCTACGGTGTGGGCTGTCCTGCTCGACCTGCCCGCCACATCTGCCTTTCGCCCCGTAAGCCGGGGACTGGTTCGGGGATCTTCGTCCCCGGTTTTCCAACGCCTTGCACGGCGTTTTTCAATGAAGCGATGATAGTCACAAAGCCGTGGATGGGGGAAGAGGATTCTGGCGGCTTTGCACGTTTCGCGCGATCAGCGCTCGCCCACCCGCACGACCTCCCAGGCAAGCTCGTGGCCGCTGGCTTCACGCACCCGCGCGCGGACCAGCTCGCCCAGGTCCTCCAGCTCGGCGGCGGTGGCGCCCCCGGTGTTGATCAGGAAGTTCGGGTGCTTCTCGCTCATCTGCGCACCCCCCAAGCTATATCCGCGCAGGCCCGCGCCCTCGATCAGCTTCCAGGCCTTGAGGTCGTGGACGTCGTCCGCCTGACCGGTGGAGCTGAACCCCGCCGGGTTGCGGAAGGTGGAGCCGGCGCTGCGCTCGCGCGTTGGCTGGCTCGCGTCGCGCCGGGCAAGTTGCTCCTCCATTCGGGCGGACAAGGCTTCCGGGTCCCCGGACTCGGCCCGGAAGGTGGCGCGGGTCAGCACCCAGCCCTCGGGCAGCGCCGAGGATCGATAGGCAAGTCGCAGATCTGACACCGCCAGCACCAGCGATTCGCCCTGCCGCGTGACCACCTCGGCCTCGACGAGGTGGTCCGCGACGTAGGAACCGTAGCAGCCTGCGTTCATACGGACCGCGCCGCCGATGGTGCCCGGGATGGTGCGCAGGAAGGTCAGGTCCAGCCCCGCCTCGGCCGCGCGTTTCGCCACGTGCATGTCCAGTGCGGCCGCGCCCGCATGGACCAGCCCGTCCGCGATCTCGATCCCGTTGAAGCCGCGGCCCAGCCGGATCACCACGCCCCGGATGCCGCCGTCGCGCACGATCAGGTTAGAACCCACGCCCATCACGAAGATCGGCACCTCGGGCACGAGGTTCCGCAGGAAAAGCGCCAGGTCCTCGCGGTCGGCGGGTTGGAACAGCCAGTCGGCAGGCCCGCCCACGCGCAGCCAGGTCAGGTCGGCCAGGGGTCGGTCCTGCGTCAGCGTGCCCCGGATCGGCGGGAGTTCATTCATCGGAAGCCTTCCTTTCTCGCTGCCCCGCCTAGGGCAGCGGCGCGGGCCGGGCAAGCCGGACCACGCTCGCGCGGCAATGGCCCGTCTTCTGTCCCGAAATATCCTCGGGGGAGGCGCAAGGCGCCGGGGGCGGAAGCCCCCATCAGCGGTCGGGCGAATCGATCCGGCGGCGATGGGCCTCCCAGAAGCCCGCGATGGCGCCAAGGATCAGCGAAACGACGCCGGGCACCACGATGAAGAAGATGATCCCGGCGCGGCGCAGTTGGTCGTCGCCCGTCAGCACGTCGCGGGTCAGGTTCCAGCCCACGATCGCCAGCAGCCCGCAGGACGCCAGCGCCCCCATCAGCCCCACCAGCCCGAATCGCCGCGCGGCCAGCCAGGCCAGAAGCCCCGGCAGAGTCCCGGCCAGGGCGGCCGGCAGGGCGAAGTCGCCGATCACGGGGCTCAGGCCGCCTTCAGCGTCAGCCGCTCGGGCAGGGCGTTGGCCCAGGCCGAGATCGTCCCGGCGCCGAGGCAGACCACCATGTCACCCGGCCGCGCCTGCTCGCGTACCAGCCGCGCCAGGTCCGATTCGTCCATCACCGCGCGGGCGTGGCGATGGCCGTGGGCGATCAGCCCGGCCACGAGGTCGTCGCGGCTGGCGCCGGGGATCGGGTCCTCGCCCGCCGAATAGACCTCGGCAATGGCGACCACGTCGGCCTCGTTGAAGCAGGTGCAGAAGTCGTCGAACAGGTTCGACAGCCGGGAATAGCGGTGCGGCTGGTGGACCGCGATCACACGCCCCTTGGTCGCCTGTCGCGCGGCCTTCAGGACCGCCGCGATCTCGACCGGGTGGTGGCCGTAGTCGTCGATGATGGTGACGCCGTTCACCTCGCCCACCTTGGTGAAGCGCCGCCCCACTCCGCCAAAGGCCGCCAGCGCATCGCGGATCTGCGAGCGCTTGAGCCCGAGATGGCGGGCCACGGCAATCGCCGACAGCGCGTTCGAGACGTTGTGGTCACCGGGCATCGGCAGGGTGCAGCCCTCGATCATCGGCACCTCGCCGTCGTCGCCGCGCTCGCCCTGCAGGGCCACGTCAAAATGGGCGACGCCGTTCTCATAGCGCAGGTTCACGGCGCGCACGTCGGCCTGGGCGTTGAAGCCGAAGGTCACGACGCGGCGGTCAGTGATGCGGCCGACGAGGCCCTGCACCTCGGGGTGGTCGGTGCAGCAGACGGCGAGCCCGTAGAAGGGGATGTTCGACACGAAGTCGGTGAAGCCCTTGCGCAGCGCGTCGAAGGAACCCCAGTGCTCCATGTGCTCGGGGTCGATGTTGGTGACAATGGCGATGGTCGCGGGCAGGCGGTTGAAGCTGCCGTCCGATTCGTCGGCCTCGACCACCATCCACTCGCCCGCGCCGGCCCGCGCGTTGGACCCATAGGCATGGATCACGCCGCCGTTGATCACGGTCGGGTCCAGCCCGCCCGCGTCCAGAAGCGTCGCCACCATGGTCGTGGTGGTCGTCTTCCCATGCGTCCCGGCGATGGCGATGTTGGACTTGAGCCGCATCAGTTCCGCCAGCATCTCGGCCCGGCGCACGACCGGCAGGCCGCGTCGGCGCGCCTCCTCAAGCTCGGGGTTGCCCTTCTTGATGGCGGTCGAGATCACCACAACGCCGGCGTCCCCGACATTCTCGGCCCGCTGGCCTTCGAAGACGGTGGCGCCCAGGGATTCCAGCCGGTCGGTGATCTTGGACCGCTTGGCGTCGGACCCCTGGACCGTATAGCCCAGCGTCATCAGCACCTCGGCGATCCCGGACATGCCGATACCGCCGATACCCACGAAGTGGATCGGCCCGAGTTCTCCGGGAAGCTTGGTGGCTGCGTTCATGGGGTCAGTTCCGTCACAAGGTCATGCAGGCGGGCCGCCGCGTCGGGGCGGCCGAGGGAAAGAGCGGCTTCGGCCATTGCCCTGGCGCGAGGGCCGTCCGTCAGGATCGCCCGCAGATCGCGCGCCAGGCTCTCCGCGTCCAGCACGGATTCGGGCAAGACGACCGCTGCGCCGGATTCCGCCAATGCCCGGGCGTTCGCCGTCTGGTGGTCGCCCGCCGCGGCGGCAAAGGGAATCAGGATCGCGGGCCGCCCGATCACCGTGATGTCAGCGATGGAGGAGGCCCCTGCCCGGCTGACGACCAGCTGGCAGGCGGCCAGCCGTTCGGGCACGTCGGTGAAGAAGGGCCGGACCTCGGCGCGAACACCGGCCTCGGTATAGGCGCGGGTGACGCGCTCGGCGTCCTCGGCGCGGGCCTGGTGGCTGACCTGCAGGCGCACCCGCAGATCGTCCGGAAGGGCCGCGACGGCGGCGGGCACGCAGTCCGACAGGACCCGCGCTCCCTGGCTGCCGCCGATGACCAGCAGGTGCAGCGCGCCGTCGCCCGGCGGATGATAGGGCGCGGCGGCGCGGTCCAGAACCGCCTGGCGGACGGGATTGCCGACATGGGCACCCTCCACCCCTTTGGGCAGCTCGGTGGGCCAGGTGCCGCAGGCGACCCGGTCCACGCGGCGGGCGAAGATGCGGTTCACCCGGCCCATGATGCCGTTCTGTTCATGGATCATGCGCGGCACGCCCAGGATCGAGGCCGCACCCATGGCGGGAATCGTCGGATAGCCGCCGAATCCCACGACCACCGCCGGGCGGTCGCGGCGCATGGCCCCCAGCGCGCCCATCAGCCCCTGCCCGATCCGCAGGGGCGCCGAGAGCTTGCCCGCAAGCCCGCCCCGTGCCGTGGTGGCGGATCGCACGATCTCGCGCGTGACCTCGGGCGGGAAGCCCCCCGCATAGCGGGCGCCGCGGTCGTCGGTGGACAGCTTGACCCGCCAGCCGTCCGCCAGCAGCCGTTCCGCCAGCGCCTGGGCCGGGAACATGTGCCCGCCGGTGCCCCCGGCGGCGATCAGGGCCAGCCTTGCCGCCCCGCTCATCGTGCCGCGCGCCCCAGCACGTCCGCCAGCGCGTTCTGCGGGCGGGTCCTCGTCAGCGCGAGCAGCATCCCCAGCGTGATCCCCGAGGCGATCACCGACGAGCCGCCATAGCTGACGAAGGGCAGCGTCATGCCCTTTGCGGGCAGAAGCCGCACGGCCACGCCCATGTTGATCAGCGCCTGCACGCCAAAGGCGCAGGCAAGCCCGGTGCCCGCGATCCGGGCAAAGGGGTCGCGTTCGCCCAGAAGCCGCCACAGCGAGCGCACGACGATCGCGCAGTAAAGCGCGATGATCGCCATGACCATGACAAAGCCGTATTCCTCGGCCGCGACCGCGATGATGAAATCGGTATGCGCGTCAGGCAGCGACCACTTCACGGTCCCCTCGCCCACGCCGACGCCGAAGAAGCCGCCCTCCTGGATGGCGTTGGTGGCATAGCCGATCTGGGTGCGCGGATCGACCTCGTTCGACAGGAATCCGTTGATGCGGCGGGCGAAATGTTCGCTGTTGGCATAAGCGAACATGCCGCCCATGCCGGCCAGCCCGATGGTGCCCGCGATCAGCAGGACAGGGGCGCCCGCGATGAAATACATCACCAGCCAGGAAAACAGGATCAGCGAGGCCTGGCCGAAGTCCGGCTGCAGCGCCAGCACCACGATCACCGTCGCCGCCACGAAGAAGGAATAAAGCCGCCCCGGCGGCCCGCCCACGGCCTGGGCCGAGGCCATGAACCAGGCGCAAAGGGCGATGAAGCCGGGCTTGAGGAACTCGGACGGCTGGACCGAGGCAAAGCCCAGGGAAAGCCAGCGCGTCGCCCCCTTGCCGAAGTCGGTGCCGATGATGGGCAGCGCCATGACCGTGGCCATCGCCCCCAGAAACAGCAGCACGCCCAGGCGGCGCACCTGCACGGGCGGCAGCATGGACACGACCAGCATCACCCCCAGCGCCATGCCCCCGAAGGCCGCCTGCCGCGAGACATAGTAGAAGGCGGGCAGGTTGTTGCGTTCGGCCAGCGGCACCGAGGCCGCGAGCCCCAGAAGCAGCCCCAGCGCGAACAACGCCAGCACGCAGGCCAGCGCCCATTTGTCCACCGTTCGCCACCAGCGTGGAAGAATCGGATCGCCCACCCGAACGGGTGTGGCGCCAAAGACCATCTCGGTCATGGGTTCACCGCTGACACTGCCTCTGCCCTGCCCGGTTTGGCCCGGGTCTGCGCGCGACCATAGCGCGAATGGCCGCTTGAGGCTAGAAAATGATTGGGCCGAGTGGCGCCCATGACCGGCCGCCCGGTGGTTCAGCCCCGGCGCAGCGCCTCGACCAGCGCGGTGAAATGCTCGCCGCGCTTTTCGAAGTTCGGATACTGGTCGAAGCTGGCCGAAGCTGGGGCCAGCAGCACCGTGTCGCCCGGCTCGGATTCGGCGCTGGCGCGGGCGACGGCGGCTTCCATCGTCTCGACAACCTCGTGCGGCGTGTCCGACAGCTGCAGCGCAAAGTCGCGGGCGGAATGGCCGATCAGATAGGCCTTGCGGACGCGCGGAAACAGCGGCGCGAGCGCCGCGATGCCGCCCTCTTTCCCCATGCCGCCCGCGATCCAGCGGATGCTGTCGAAGGCCATCAGCGCCTTTTCGGCCGAATCGACGTTGGTGGCCTTGGAATCGTTCACCCAGCGCACGCCGTTGATCTCGGCCACGGTCTGGCTGCGGTGTGGCAGCCCCGCGAAACTGTGGAAAGCCGCCTCGATCTCGCGCGGGGCAAGGCCGATGCTGCGGCAGGCGGCATAGGCCGCGCAGGCGTTCTGGTGGTTGTGGGCGCCGGGCAGGCCCCTGATCCCGCGCAGGTCGATCGAGGCGATCTGCCGCCCCTTGCGCCACTCGGACAGGTATCCCTTGCGCGCCGAGACGGACCAGCCGAAGCCGTCCAGCTTCTCCTCGACCGAGACGCGGATCACCCGGTCGTCCTGCGGCCCCTGCCCCATCTGGTTGGCGAGATAACGCCCTTCGTCCTCGTCCACGCCGATGACGCAGCGGTCGGGGCCGCCTTCCGCGAACAGCCGGCGCTTGGCGGCGAAATAGCCGCCGAAGCCGGAATGGCGGTCCATGTGGTCGGGCGACAGGTTGGTGAAGACCGCCACGTCGGGCGTCAGCGCGCGGGCGAGATCCGTCTGGTAGGACGACAGTTCCAGCACCACCACCTCGCCATCGACGGGCGGCTCTAGCGACAGGACGCCGGTGCCGATGTTGCCGCCCATCTGGGTGGGCCGGCCCGCCGCCTGCAGGATGTGGTTGATCAGCGCCGTGGTCGTGGATTTGCCGTTCGAGCCGGTGACGCAGATCACCCTTGGCGGCGTGTCGAAGGCCGCCCAGTCGAGCGCGCCGAAGCTGCGGAAGAACAGCCCGATATCGTTGTCCACCGGCACGCCCCGGCGCAGCGCCTGCGCGATGGCCGGATGCGGGTGCGGGTAGAGATGCGGAATGCCGGGCGAGGTGATCAGCGCGTCGATCCGGTCGCGCCAGCCCGCGTCCCGCGTGAGGTCGAGAAGCGGCAAGCCCTCGGATTCCGCCTGCGCCCGCGTCTCGGCGCTGTCGTCCCACGCGACGACGGTTGCGCCGCCCTCGCGCAGCGCGGCGGCGGTGGCCCGGCCCGAGCGGCCGAGGCCGAGGACGGCGATGGTCTGGTTCTGGACGCCTTGGACAGGGATCATGCGGCACCGGCAGCAACGAAAATGCGGGGGCCGGTGTCGCATGGACGCTGCGCGGCGGCAACCTTGCCGACGCTTACAGGGGCTTCAGCGCCTCGGGCTTGTGGGCCGCCTGCGCGCCGTTGTCGGTCTCGACGAGATACTGCGGCTCGTCTTCACTGGCGGCGACCTCGTGATCCTTGATCTTCATCCGCGACGTCAGCTTCCGCACGATCTTGCCATGCGACGTGCCGCCCGAGCTTTGCCAGCTGACGCGCTGACCGGGATGAAACTCGTCCGCCATGCGATGCTCCTCCACGTTGGGCAGGAGTCGAACACCGGCAGGAGGGGGCGGTTCCTCTTAGCGCAGCTTCAGGGTTGAGAGCCCGATCAGCGCGAGGATCACGGCGATGATCCAGAAGCGGATGACGATCTGCGGCTCGGCCCAGCCCTTCTTCTCGAAATGGTGGTGGATCGGAGCCATCAGGAAGACGCGACGGCCGGTGCGCTTGAAATAGGCGACCTGGATGATGACCGACAGCGCCTCGACCACGAACAACCCGCCGACGATGGCCAGCACGATCTCGTGCTTGATGCAGACCGCGATGGCGCCCAGCGCGCCGCCCAAGGCGAGGCTGCCGGTGTCGCCCATGAAGACGGCGGCGGGGGGCGCGTTGTACCACAAAAAGCCCAGGCCGCCCCCGATCAGGGCGGCAACGAAGACGGCGATCTCGCCCGTGCCAGGGACGAAGTGGACGCCCAGGTAGTTGGCGAAGTTCGCATGGCCCACGAGATAGGCGATCACCCCGAAGGTGATGGCGGCGATCATCACCGGGCCGATGGCGAGGCCGTCCAGCCCGTCGGTCAGGTTCACCGCATTGGCGGCGCCCACGATCACCAGCATGGCGAAGGGGATGAAGAAGACACCCAGATTGATCAGCACGTCCTTGAGGAAAGGCAGCGCCAGTTGACCCGACAGCGGGTCGGGGTTCAGCCAGGACACGGCGAGTCCCGCCAGCGCGCCCACGGCAAGGCCGATCGCCATGCGGACGCGTCCCGACACGCCCGCGTGGTGCTGCTTGGTCACCTTGGCATAGTCGTCGGCGAATCCGATGGCCGCGAAGGCGGCCGTCACCAACAGCACCACCCAGACATAGCCGTTGTCGAGCCGCGCCCAGAGCAGGGTCGAGAAGAACAGAGCCGACAGGATCAGGATGCCGCCCATGGTGGGGGTGCCCGCCTTGGCGAAGTGGTCCGGTCCGATCTCGCGCAGGGGCTGGCCCTTCTTCTGCTTCACGCGCAGCCAGTCGATCAGCGGCCGGCCGAAGATGAAGCCGAAGATCAACGCGGTGAAGAAGGCCGCGCCCGAGCGGAAGGTGATATAACGGAACAGGTTGAAGAGTCCGCCGTTGTCGGACAGGTCCGCCAGCCAGTAGAGCATCGGGTTTACCCCTTGTTGTTATCGGATGCGGGCGTCTGCCGCGCCCGGCGGATCGCGTCAACCACGCTGGCGACACGAGAACCCTTGGACCCCTTCACGAAGACCACGTCGCCGTCGCGGACCAGCTCGCCCGCGCGGGCGCAGAGGTCGGCGGCATCCTCGGACCAGACGCCGCGCTTCTCCTCGGGCAGCGCCTCGATCAGGTGCCGCATCCGGGGGCCGCAGGCATGGACCAGCGCAACCCCCTGCATCTGCGGATAATCCGCGATGGCGCGGTGCAGGGCGAATTCTTCATCGCCCAGTTCCAGCATGTCGCCCAGGATCGCCACGCGGCGGCCCGGCGGCATTGCGTCCAGCGTGGCAAGGCCTGCCGCGAGGCTGGTCGGGTTGGCGTTGTAGCTGTCGTCGATCAGCGTGATCCCGCCGATCCGCTCGACCCCGCCCCGGCCCTTGTAGGGGCGCCAGTCGGCGAGGCTCTTGGCCGAGGCCTTCGGATCGGCCCCGAGCGCGGTGACGGCGGCGAGGACGCCCACCGCGTTCATCACGAAATGCGCTCCCGCCGAAGCAAGGGTGAAGTCCAGCGTTTCGCCCAGCACGCGGGCACGGACGCGGGTTTCCCCTTCGGCCACCTCGGTCTTCACGGGCTTGGCCACCCCGTCGCGGCCGAAGCCCGCGACGATGGCGCCCGCGCGGTCGGCGGCGTCGCGCAGGATCTGCGTCACGGGCAGGTCCTCGGGGATGATGGCGTGGCCTGCCGGTTCAATCCCTTCGAAAATCGAGGCCTTTTCGACGGCGATGCCCTCGAGGCTGCCAAAGGCTTCCATATGGGCGGGGGCGACGGTGGTGATCATCGCCACATGGGGCCGCGCCATGCGCGAAAGGGGCGCGATCTCGCCCGGATGGTTCATGCCCAGTTCGAGGATCGCCCAGTCGGTCTCGGCGGGCATCCGCGCGAGGGTCAGCGGCACGCCCCAGTGGTTGTTCAGGCTCGCCTCGGCGGCATGGACGCGGCCCTGGGGGGCCAAAGCGGCGGCGGCCATGTCCTTGGTCGAGGTCTTGCCGACCGAGCCGGTGATCGCCAGCACCCGCGCGCGGGTGCGGGCGCGGGCGGCGCGGCCCAGCGCCTCAAGCGCGGGCAGGACATCGTCCACGACCAGTAGGGGCGCGTCGGTGGAGACGCCCTCGGGGATATGGCTGACCAGCGCGGCGGCTGCCCCCTTCTCCAGCGCCTGCGCCACGAAGTCGTGGCCGTCGCGGGCGTCCTTGAGCGCCACGAACAGGTCGCCCGGCCGGATCGTGCGGGTGTCGATCGAGATACCCTCGGCCACCCAGTCGGCGGTCGCGCGGCCGCCGGTCGCGGCGGCGGCGTCGGTGGAGGTCCAGAGGCTCATATCGTGCCGTCCAGCGCGGCGACGGCGACGGACGCCTGTTCCGCGTCGTCGAAGGGGAAGACGTCCGAGCCGATGATCTGCCCTGTCTCGTGCCCCTTGCCCATGATCAGCAGCGCGTCGCCGGGTTCCAGCGCATCCACGGCGCGCAGGATTGCCTCGGCGCGGTCGCCGACCTCGGTCGCATCCTGGCCCGCACCGGCCATGACCTCGGCGCGGATGGCTGCGGGGTCCTCGGTCCGGGGGTTGTCATCGGTGACATAGACCACGTCGGCATGTTGCCGCGCGGCCTCGCCCATCAGCGGGCGCTTGCCCCGGTCGCGGTCGCCGCCCGCGCCGACGATGGCGATAATGCGGCCCATGACATGGGGGCGCAGGGATTGCAGCGCCGCGATCACGGCGCCGGGCTTGTGGGCGTAGTCCACGAACACCGCCGCCCCGTTCCGGCGCTGGGCGGCCAATTCCATCCGGCCGCGCACGGTGGTCAGGCCCGGCAGGGCAGAGATGACGCGCTGCGGGTCGGCACCCGTGGCGATGCACAGACCCGCCGCGCAAAGCACGTTTTCCGCCTGGAAGCCGCCGATCAGGTTCAGCCGGATCAGGTGCGTCTGGCCGTTCAGGGAAAAGCGCAGTTCCTGCCCCGTGGCATCATAGCGCTGGGAAAGGATGCGCAAGTCGCAGCCTTCGTCCCGGCCGTAGGTCAGAAGCCGCAAGCCCCGGTCGCGGGCGATCTGCGCGGCCTCGCGGCCCCGCGCATCGTCGGTGCAGATCACCGCCGCCGCGCCGGGTTCGAGGATGTGGTTGAACAGCAGCGCCTTGGCGGCGAAGTAGCTGTCGAAATCGTGGTGATAGTCCAGGTGGTCCTGGCTGAAGTTGGTGAAGGCCCCGGCAGCCACCCGCACCCCGTCCAGCCGCCGCTGGTCGAGCCCGTGCGAGGATGCCTCCATCGCCGCATGGGTGACGCCCGCCGCCGCAGCCTCGGACAGGACGCGGTGCAGCGTCACCGGTTCGGGCGTCGTGTGGGCCAGCTTGGCGGTGAAATCGCCCTGCACGCCCATGGTCCCGAGGTTGATCGCCTTCAGGCCCAGCGCCTGCCAGATCTGGCGCGTGAAGGTTGTGACCGAGGTCTTGCCCGAGGTCCCCGTGACCGCCACCACCGTCTCGGGCTGCGTCTCGAACCAGAGCGCCGCCGCCCCGGCCAGCGCCGCACGGGGGTCCTCGGCCACCACCAGGGCTGCGGAAGATGCTGCCAGTTCGGCCGCCGCGATCTCGGCGCCCTGGCGGTCGGTCAGGATGGCCGCCGCCCCTTGGCGCAGGGCATACTGGATGAACTCGCCCCCGTGCGACGCCGATCCGGGCAGCGCCGCGAACAGGTGCCCGTCGCGGACCTGGCGCGAATCGACCGAGATGCCGGTGATCAGCGGATCGCTTCCGTCCCCTGCCCGCAGCCCCAGCCGGGACAGGTTCATGGCCTTGTCGTTGTCCATCATCCCTTGGTCCTTATTGTGCCGAGACCCTTACGGCATCGGCCGGACGGGGTTCAATGACAGGCAGCTTCAACCCGTCGGGTTGCAGGCCCAGCATGGGCGTCAGCCGCTGGATCAGGGCGGCGGCGACCGGGGCGGCGGTGGCGCCCGCCGTGCGCATCTCGCCCCCGCCGGCGGCCGAGACCTTCGGCTCGTCCAGCGTCACGACCAGCACGTATTCGGGATCGTCCGTCGGATACATCGAGGCGAAGGTCGAGACGTTGCGGTTCTTGTAATAGCCGCCGCCGGGGCGCGGCTTGTCGGCGGTGCCGGTCTTGCCCCCGACCTCGTAGCCCGCGACCTCGGCCTGACGGGCGGTGCCCTTGGTCACGACATGGCGCAGCAGGTCGCGCGCCTGCCTGGCGGCCTTGGGCGACAGCACCTGTTCGCCCTGCACCGGCACCTTCCGGTGGATCAGCGTCGGGCGCACGCGACGCCCGTCGTTGCCGATGGTCGCGAAGGCCGAGGCGAGATGCAGGGGGCTTGCCGCCAGCCCGTGCCCGAAGGACACCGTCGCGGCCGTCACCGCCGGCCAGCGCGAGGGCACGATGGGCTTGCCTGTCGGTGCCTCGGTCATCTCGACCGGGGTGGGCTCGAAGAAGCCGAGGTCCTTGAGGAACTTCTGCTGGCGTTCCGGCCCGAGCATCTGCGCGATCCGCACCGTGCCCACGTTCGAGGACTTGCCCAGCACGTCGCGCACCGACAGCTGGCCGCCGTAATTGTGGAAGTCGTGGATCAGGTATTTCCCGATCTTCATGGGCGAGGAGGCGTTGATCATGGTGTTGGCGTTGACCAGCCCCTCGTCGATCGCCTGCGCGATGGGGAAGATCTTGAAGGTCGAGCCGAGCTCATAGACCCCCTGCACCGCGCGGTTGAACAGCGGGCTGTCCGAAGGGTCGCCCTTGGTCAGCGGCTTCGGGCGGTCGTTGGGGTCGAAGTCGGGCAGGCTCGCCATGGCCAGGATCTCGCCCGACTTCACTTCCATCAGGATGCCGGTCGCGCCCTTGGCGTTCATCACCTTGATGCTGTTGGCCAGCACCTCCTCCATCGCGGCCTGGGCGGTCAGGTCGATGGACAGCTGCAGGGGCGCGCCGCCGTTGGCCGGATCGCGCAGCCAGCGGTCGAAGGCCTTTTCCACGCCCGCCATGCCCAGAACCTCGGCGGAACTCACGCCCTCGGCCCCGAACTGCGAGCCGCCGAGGATATGGCTGGCCAGCCGCCCGTTGGGGTAAAGCCGCATCTCGCGCGGGCCGAAGACCAGGCCCGGCTCGCCGATGTCATGGACGGCCTGCATCTGCTCGGGCGACAGCTTCTTCTTGATCCAGACGAACTTGCGCTCTCCGGTCAGGTCCTTCTTCAGCCGCTCGGCATCCAGATCAGGGAAGATTTTTGCCAGCTTGGCCGCCGCCGTCGCGGGGTCCACGAGGTCGCGGGGATGGGCGTAAAGCGCGTGGGTGGACAGGTTCGTCGCCAGCACCCGCCCGCGCCGGTCCACGATGTCGGCCCGCTGCGAGATGATCTGCGCGCCCGATGCATGGGCGCGGGGTTCGGCCGGCTGGCTGCTGGCCAGCGCCCCCATCCGCAGGCCCACGGTACCGAAAGCCACCACGAAGCAGACGACCATCCATTTCAGTCGCGTCTCGGCCCGGCGGCGGGCGCGGTCCTGGATCTCGGCATGACGCTGGGCGCGCAGTTCGGCCTCGATCTCGTCGGGGTCCTGTCCGGCCTGCCGGGCGCTGAGGATGCGGGCCAGGGGGCGCAAGGGGGTGCGGATCATGGCGGTCACTCCTCTGTCGGGTCAGGCTCGGCGACAAGGTCGGCGGGAAGGGGCAAGGCAGGGCGGGGGACCGGCGCGCCGCGGTTGTTGGAGGGCGTGCGGGGCACCCAGCCGGCAGTCGTCTCGCCGGGCGTCAGCTCGGTCGGCGGCGCCACGGGCTCGGGCGGCGGATAGTCGATGTTGCGCGCGGTGCCGAACTGGTTGGCCTGCACGGGCGCGAGGCGCAGGCGTTCGAAGTTCATGTCCACCAGCTGGCGCAGCCGGTCGGGGCGGTTCAGATAGGCCCATTCGGCGCGCAGCACGCCCAGGTTTTCCCGCAGGCCCGCGATGTCGCGCTGCACGGCCTGCATCTGATCGATCTGCGCCTGGGTGCGGTAATTCTCGCGATAGGCCCAGAAAGCCAGACCCATCACCACCATCGCCGCCATGAGATACAGAAGCGGCCGCATCACATTCCTCCGGGAAGCTGCGGCAGCCCCAGCGCGGCCGGATCGGGCCTGCCCGCGGGCGCATCGGTGCGGACCGCTACGCGCAGAAAAGCCGAGCGTGCGCGGGGGTTCGCGGCCAGTTCCTCATCGTCCGCGCCGATTGCGCGGCGGAAGGGCAGCGTGAAGGCGGGGGCCTCCTGCCGCAGTTCGGGCGCATAGCGGCTGCCGCCGCCCGCGGCGTTGGCGCGGGCCTGCATGAAGCGCTTAACCACCCGGTCTTCCAGCGAATGGAAGCTGACCACCGCCAGCCGGCCGCCCGGTTTCAGCGCACGCTCGGCCGCCATGAGCCCCGACAGAAGCTGGCCGAACTCGTCGTTCACCCAGATGCGGACCGCCTGGAAGCTGCGGGTGGCGGGGTGGCTTTGTCCCGGCTTGGGGCGCGGCAGGCAGCACTGGACGACCTCGGCCAGTTGCGCGGTCGTGGTCAGGGGCCGGGCTGCCACGATGGCACGGGCGATGCGGCGGGCGGCACGTTCTTCGCCGTAATGATACAGCACGTCGGCGATGCGGGATTCCTCGGCGGTGTTCAGCAGGTCGGCGGCCGAGGGCCCGTCCTGCCCCATGCGCATGTCCAGCGGCCCGTCACGCAGAAAGGAAAAGCCGCGCTCGGGCTGGTCGAGCTGCATGGAGCTGACGCCGAGGTCCAGCACCACTCCCTCCACCGGCTCTCCGGCCAGTTCGTCGAGGTCCGAGAAGGTCCCCTGCACCAGCCGCAGCCGGTCGCCGTAACCACCCGCCCAAGCGCGGGCCATGTCGAACACCCCCGGGTCGCGGTCGATGCCGATCACGCGCTCGGCGCCCGCGTCCAGCAGCCCGCGGGCATAGCCGCCCGCGCCAAAGGTGCCGTCCACCCAGGTGCCGCGGACGGGGGCCACCGCCGCCAGAAGGGGGCGCAGCAGGACAGGGATATGCGGCGCAGTCATCAGCTTTCGGGGGCCGGGGGCAGCAGGGACAGGGGGTCGGCGCCCGGTTCCAGCGTCGGCATGTCGGCCTCGATTGCGCGCAGATCGGCCTCGTGCGTCTCGGGGGTGGACACCTTCAGGTAATCGCCCTGCGCCATGAAGAAGGCGCGATCCTCGAGCCCGATCTTCTCGCGCAGGCGCTGCGGCAGGACGAGGCGCCCGTCGGCGTCGATCTCCGCCTCGTCCGACAGGCCATTCATCAGGGTTTCCAGGTAGCTGCGCTCGGCCGAGCCGCGGGGCATCCGGCTGATGCCCTCGTCGATTTCCTCGATCGCTTCCATGGTGTACAGACGCAGGTGAGTCCAGTCGGCGAAGCCATAGACGACGACCAGCTGCGCGCGGTTGCGGGAGGGGAAATCCGGATCGGCCGATTCGAAGACGCGGCGAAACTTGGCGGGGATCGAGACGCGCCCCTTGGCGTCGACCTTGACCTCCTCCGAGCCTCTGAACCTGCGTGCCAAGCCCGCCACCTTCCACTGTCCCTGCCCGAACAGGGTGCCCTGAACGGGAAAGGGCGGATCGGGCCGCTGCCACTGCCCGATCCGCCGCCCTCGTCCCATCTCTGGGCCCCGAAGTTTCGGGGATCGCCCGGTCTCATGCGCCACCTCGGGGGAAGGTGCTGCTCGCGCGCGGCCAGGTCATTTTTCGGATCGCGGGTGCCTGTATGAAGCCTGCCTTGGCCGGGGTCTTCACCGCCCCTTAACTGCCCGTCTTCCGTGGTTGAAGGGATGCCATGGGAAAGCATGGGAAGCAATGGGGTGAATGCGGGAACACTGACGATCTCGCAGCCCCAGCTTCGCGCGCGAGGCGTGAACGACAGCCGAACGAGCGGTTAACACGTCCAAATCTGGTGCGCCACTGCAGCTAAAAAACTAGATGTTGTGAAAAACAGGCTGTGGCAGAATAGTCCCAGATTCTCCCGGTCAAGAAGAAAACTGCCTGCGGCAACTGGGGAACTTGGGCGGAGCAGCGCCTATCGCGTGACCGATCACGCCCCATCACGGCCCTGCGATTCTGACGGACGGCGGCCGGAAGGACCGCCTGTCCCATGATTTCCCGCCGGGGCCAAGTCCGGCGTTCCCGTGATTTCCCGAAGGAAAGGCCGCAGGCTCAGGCCATGTCGCCGCGGATCAGCCGGTCGGCCAAACGCCCGTAGGCCTCGGCCACCGGCCCCTCGCCCAGAGCGACCGGTTGCCCCGAATCGCCCCCGAGACGGACCGACAGGTCCAGCGGCACCTCGCCCAGGAAGGGCAGGCCGCGCTCGGCCGCCTCGGCGCCGACGCCGCCATGGCCGAACAGATGCGCCTCGTGCCCGCAGTTCGGGCAGACATACGAGGACATGTTCTCGACCAGCCCCAGCACCGGGGTCTTGAGCTTGTCGAACATGTCGATGGCGCGGCGGGCGTCGATCAGCGCCACGTCCTGCGGCGTGGACACGATGATCGCGCCCGTGACCGGCGCCTTCTGGCACAGGCTCAGCTGCACATCGCCCGTGCCGGGCGGCAGATCCACCAGCAGCGCGTCCAGTTCGCCCCATTCGACCTGGTTCAGCATCTGCTGCAGCGCGCCCATCAGCATGGGGCCGCGCCAGACGACCGCCTCGCCTTCCTTCATCATCAGGCCCAGCGACATCATGGTGACGCCATGGGCGCGTACGGGGATGATGCGGTCGTTCTCGCTGCGCGGGCGGTCGCTGACACCCAGCATCCGCGGCTGGCTGGGGCCGTAGATATCGGCATCCAGCACGCCGATTCGCCGCCCCTTGCGCGCCAGCGCGACGGCGAGGTTGGTCGTCAGGGTGGACTTGCCGACGCCGCCCTTGCCCGAACCGATGGCGATGATGCGGCGCACGCCCGGGATCGCCTGCGGCCCGGCCTGCGGGGTCGGGTGCCGCCCAATGGTCAGGCTGGGCGGGGCGCCCGCCCCTGCCGCCGGACCCGAGCGCGCGGCCACGGCGGGCTGCTTGCCCGCAGGCGCGGTGGTGACAATGCGCACGCGGGCAAAGCCCAGGGCGCGCAGCCGCGATTCGGCCTCGGCGCTGGCGCTTTCCAGCGCCCGGGCCAGGGCCGCGTCGCCTGCCTCGATGACGAAGCTCACCTCATCCTCTGCAATCGACAGGGCGCGGATCAGGTCTGCCCTGACCAGATTGCTGCCGCCGGGAACCGCGACTTGTTCGAGTTCCTGCATCACCCTGTCGCGATTCACCGCCATGTTTCCGTTCCTTTGACTGTCGTTGGCAGCGATATAGGACGGCAGGCAGGCCACAACCAGACGAGCCCCGGATCATGCTGCTGCGCAGCATCATTGGACATGGTTCCGCCAGAACGTTGCGTCACACGCATAGGTGATACATCTTCTGGATGATTTATCAGCAGCAAGTGCGATTCTTGCCACAGAATTGTCGCAATTGTAGGCACATTCCTGTTTATTCCATGCGTAAGACGCATAACAGACCAGCGCAAACATGCGTTGTGCATTCGCAGCATCGAGGGCATCTTGTGTTCATGGATCGCAGCCGACCTCCTCCCCGGTAGCGATCCGATGCAGCGCCGCCCCTCCTCCTCCCTGGGCGCGTTGTCGGCGGCGACCCCTCTCCTCCTCCCCGGGGTCGCCGCTTCCTTCTCTTTCCAATCCGGAACGCGACGGCTAGGGACGGGCCATGTTGTCCTATCAGCACGCGTATCACGCAGGAAACCTGGCGGATGTGCACAAGCACGCCCTGCTCGCCACGGCCCTGTCGCACCTGACGGCCAAGCCGAAGCCGCTGACCTATATCGAGACCCATGCCGGTCGCGGCCTTTACGACCTTGCCTCCGACGCCGCGCAGCGGACGCAGGAGGCAGAGGCCGGGATCACCCGCGCACTGGCCCAAGGCTGGCTGCCGCCCGATCATCCCCTGTCAGAGGCATTGGCGGCGGTCCGGGACCGCTTCGGCCCGCAAGCGTATCCCGGCTCTCCCCTGATCGCGGCACATTTCCTGCGGCCCGGCGACAGCGCCCATCTGGCCGAGTTGCACCCGGCCGAACAGGCCGCCCTGTCCGAGGTTGCGGATTTCGCGCGGCTTCACCTGCAGGACGGCTTTGCGATGGCGAATGCCCTGATCCCGCCCATGCCGCGGCGCGGGCTGCTGCTGATCGACCCCAGCTACGAGGTCAAGGCCGACTATGACCGCATCCCCGGATGGATCGCCCGCATGGCGCGCAAGTGGAACGTGGGGGTGATCGTGCTGTGGTATCCGATCCTTGGCGACGAACGGCACCGCGCCATGGCAGGTGCGTTGGCGGCGGATCACCCGCAGGCCCTGTCGTCCGAGGTCCGTTTTCCGCCCGCCCGCGCGGGGCACGGCATGGTCGGGTCGGGGATGTTCGTCATCAACCCGCCTTATGGGCTGGACGTCGAGGCCAAGCGCCTTGCTGCCCTTTACGCCGGACTGTAGCGTAGGACGCCCGCCAGCAGACCCCTGTTCCGCGAGACCTCGTGCTCGCCGCCCAAGCCGGCAGCTCGAGAAAATGAAAGGGATTCACGCCCACAAGAAGGCCGTGCTGGCGGCGACCGACCGGGGGCCGAGCTGCGGTGGTGATGCGTGTTGATGCCGCAGGCCCGGCAGAAATGATGGGCCGCAACGCCAGAGCCGAGGCGACAGGTTCCCGGATCTCCATCACTCGAAAGCAGCCGGAAGCCTCCGTCCGCCACCATGATCGTGATGCCGCCCTTCATCCGGCAATAGGAACAGGTGCAGCGGCGCGCCGGGGCCCTACCCTGCGCCAAGGTTGCGCGGAACCGCACCGCGCCGCAGTGGCAGCCGCCCTGCGCCTCGGCCATGTCCGCCTGCGGCCCGCCGGGCTGCAGGCGGACGCGCTCAGTCGCGCCGCACCCGCAGAAGCCGCGTCTCGTGGATCACGCGGCGCAGCCGCGCGCGGGTCTCGGGCGGCTCTTCGGCCAGCGCGCCCAGCACCGCCCGCATCTCTCCCCTGATCCCGTTCAGCTGGTCGATCAGCGACAGGACCAGCCCCAGGGCCTCGGGGTCGAGCCGGAACATTTCCTCCAGTTCGACGGCAAGCTGCAGGCGCGCCGCGTCGATCTCGCGGAAGCGCGGCTCGCCCTCGCCCAGAAGGGGCTGGATGACTCCCGCCTCGGTCAGCGCGGCCAGCGCCTCGGGCGAAAGATCCGGGATCAGCGACAGGATCTCGTCGCGGCTCATCGAATGGCGGATCATCGTCCTTTCCCCCCTGCGGCGCGCGGGTTGTAGGCATGGTCCTTGCGCCAGGTTTCGATGAAGCGGGCCAGTTCGTCGTCGATCTGCGGCGGCATGACGATCCGCAACTCGACATGCTGGTCCCCGCGCCTGCCGCCCGCGCCGGCCAGCCCGCGGCCACGCAACCTGAGCTTCTGCCCCGAGGAGGCGCCACGCGGGATCGTCAGCATCACCGGCCCGTCGATCGTCTGCGCCTGGACCCTGCCCCCCAGCACCGCCTCGTCCAGCGAGATCGGCAGCACCGTGGTCACGTCGTCGCCCTCGCGCCGCCAGTCGGGGTCCTCGCGCACGGTGACTGCCAGCAGCGCGTCGCCCGGCTGGCCGTTGCCCATGCCTGCGCCGCCCTTGCCGCGCAACCGGATGGTCTGGCCGTCGCGGGTGCCGGCGGGAATGTTCACGTCCAGCACGTTGCCGTCCGGCAGGGTGATGCGGGTCGTGCCGCCCCGCGCCGCGGTCATGAAGTCGACCTCGAGCGTATAGCGGTGGTCCTGCCCGCGCATGTCGAAGCTGCGCGCGCCGCCCCCGAAGCCGCCCTGCCGGAAGCCGCGTTCGCCGAAGAGATCGGAAAAGACGTCCGAAAAGTCCCCATAATCCGCCTGCCCGCGGTAAGGGTTGTCCGGCGCCTCCGAGAAGTCGCGGTAATAGCGGCGCTGAGGACGCTCCTGACCCTGGGCGTCGATCTCGCCCCTGTCGAAGCGGGCGCGCTGGGCGGGGTCCTTCAGCAGGTCGTAGGCCGCCGAGGCCGCCTTGAAGCGCTCATGCGCCTTCGGATCATCCGTCAGGTCCGGGTGGTCCGTCTTGGCGATCCTGCGGTAGGCCTTCTTGATCTCGGCATCGCTGGCCGTCTTCGACACGCCCAGTGCGGCATACGGATCGTCCGCCATCTGCAACCCCTTGCTTTGTCCGTGAAACGCCCCGAGGCGCCCCCGGTTTCCCTGCACGGCCCCTGCCGCAGAGGCAAGCGGCGCCTTTGCGGATTCCGCTTGACGCCCCGCGAGTCGCGCCCTAAATCCCGCGCACCCCTCGCGGGATGCATGGGGCGGAGTAGCTCAGCTGGTTAGAGCAGAGGAATCATAATCCTTGTGTCGGGGGTTCAAATCCCTCCTCCGCTACCATCGACCTTTTCTTCAGGCACAGCATCAGGTCCCGGCGCAGTCTTGCGCTTGCAAGGCCATGCAACCATAACGCTTGCATCGTGATCGCCCCTCAACCCGCCGGGGCACTTGCTGCGAGCCCTCCATGCCCGAATCCAAGAAAGTTCTTTTCTCGGCCGTCAAGAACGAGGGTCCGTTCCTGGTGGAATGGATCGCCTATCACAAGGCGATCGGGTTCGACACGATCCTGATCGTGTCGAATGACAGCGACGACGGCACGACCGAGCTGCTGGACGCGCTGCACGCGGCAGGCGAGATACAGCATATCCATCATTCTGTCGGTCCGGACGAGTCCCCGCAGGGAAAAGCAGCGAAGGCCGCGAATGAAAGTTCAGCGATATCCGATGGCGACTGGGTCATCTGGCTGGATGCTGACGAATTCCTGAACATCCATTGCGGGCAGGGAAAAGTTGATGACCTCATTCTTTCCCTTGGCGGGGCGCATGGCGTCCTGATTCCCTGGCGCATTTTCGGCGACGGAGGGAACAAGACATTCCCGGGAAGGTTTGTTTCACAGGACTTCAGCCGGGCAGCCGACCGGGACTTTGCCGGCAACAAGATCATCAAGACCTTCTATCGCCATCGGGCGCGCAAGACCAGATTGTCCGAGATCGCCAACCATCGGCCGCACCTCAGGAGGTGGAAGCACTTCCAGGGCACGGATTTCGTGAATGCGTCTGGAGCTACCCTGAACCTGGACTTCTTTCCCACAGCCCGTTGGCTCAGGGGGGTACAAGGGAAAGCCAACTTCCGCATTGCCCCCGAGGATTACGGGTGGGATCTCGTTCAGATCAATCACTATGCCGTGCGGACCAGGGAGATGTTCGAACTGAAAGCGCGGCGGGGGCGAGGGTTCGTCAATGTCGACAATGGCGTAGCGAAACGGAAGCCGCGCCACACCCCCAAGTTCTTCGACGAGCACAATCGGAACGAAGCAGAGGACAGATCGATTCTGCGACACGAGGGCGCAACGGCCGAGCAGATGCAAAGATTGCTGGCCCTGCCCTCTATCAGACACGCCAACGATCTTGCGCTGCAAATCACCGAAAAGCGGATTACCTCTCAGCGGGCCACGGCTGAAGACGCGCCAACGGCTGCATCCGAGCATTAGCAGGCACCGCTGTCATATGCAGGACTGCAGGATCAAATAAAAACGCCGCCTTTCGGGGCGGCGTTTCGTCCATCCGGCGGTGGCCGCCCTTTACTCGGCCTTGTCGGCGGGCTTGGCGTTCAGCTGGCCATAGTTCTGGACACCTATCTCGTCCATCAGCGACAGTTGCGTTTCCAGGAAGTCGATGTGGCCTTCCTCGTCCTCGATCAGGTCGTCGAACAGCGACTTGGACACCTGGTCGTTGATCTCGGAGCAGTATTTCCGCGCCTCGAGGTAGAGGGTGCGCGCCTCGTGCTCGGCCGCGAGGTCGGCTTCCAGCGTTTCACGCAGGTTCTGGCCGATGCGCAGGGGATCCAGCTTCTGCAGGTTCGGGTGACCTTCCAGGAAGATGATCCGCTCGATCAGACGATCGGCGTGGTGCATCTCCTCGATGGATTCGGCCTTCGACTTGTCGGCGATCCGGCCGTAGCCCCAGTCCTCCTGCAGGCGATAATGCAGCCAGTACTGGCTGACGGCCGTCAGCTCGGACCTGAGCGCGGCGTTGAGATAGTCGATGACCTTTGGATCACCCTTCATGGAAGCCCCTCTGCTTTCAGCCCGCCGCGCCTTGGCGCAGTCCGCGCAGCACCGGGGGCACTGCCCTCTGGCCTGAGTCCACGGCAAAGCCGTCAGCGGCGCGCATCGTCGCAACGAACAGTTTCATGCACCCGCCGCAATCCGCACTCTTTCCAAGAGCGTGGTAGATCTTGCCGGGCGTGACGATCGTATCAGCATCCGAAGCGCGCATCCAGCCGACCGCGGCCCGGATGTCGGCATCGCTGATGCCCATGCAGTGGCAAACGATCATCGGGACGACCCGGCTGCGGCGGGCAGGTGAAACGAAAAGGGCATAAGGCCGGGCTTCCTGTCAGGGGCTGGGCGCAGAGGAGGAAATCACTTGGTCAGGATCAGCTTTCCGGCCCGGGTGATCCGCAGGGTATAGATCTGGTCGGCCAGGGCGATCTGCGCCAGGTGGCCGCCCGCCGTCAGGGTGGTCGCTTCATGCAGTGGGGTCGGCATCCGGACGGGAGTGCGATCCGTTCCGTGGAAGGTAAGATCGTTCATCTGAGCCTCCTGTTAGTTGAGAAGTTCACTCGGGTATGTTCGAGTTCTTACGTCCGGCATCGAGTCTGTCAACGGAAAACTTCGCCCGGTGTGCAGGGGCGCTCTCCGGTCCCGAGCGCCGTCTGCCGTGGCGGGCACAGGGTTGCGGATGAAAGGCCTCGACGGGCGGGCTGGTCCTGCAAAGACAGTCAGCTTTCGTGACGGCCTTGTTCCGGTACATAGTTGACAGGAATGGTCAGGTCTGTTTGGACCCGAGTTGAACGCGGCCTGCCCGCACTTTGCCCAGCAAGGTCTGTCCATGAAGCCTGAACCGTCCCGCACCGCCCCGACCGGCCTTTCGCTTGCCGCCGCCATTGTCCTCGGCGGTCTGGCAGTGGCGCTTCCGGCGCTGGCCCAAGGGCAGGAAACCGCACCAGCCACGGCAGGCGCGCCCGCGCAGCAGGCGCCTTCGCCTAGCGCAGCCACCGCCCCCGGGGCTGCGCCCGAATCGTCTCCCGCGGTCGCGACGGCTCCGGTCGCCACCCCGGCCGATGCGGCTGCCCCTGCGGTCCCGGCCTCACCGTCCCCGGCCCCTGAACAATCGCCCACGCCTGCCGCGCCGATCCCGGCAGCGTCGGCGGCTCCGGCCATCGAGACCATCCCGGCCCACGCCCTGCCCCATGACCTGTCGCCGATGGGAATGTACCGGCAGGCCGACATCGTGGTGAAGGCGGTGATGCTCGGGCTGGTCTTCGCCTCGGTCGTCACCTGGACCGTGCTGATCGTGAAACTGTTGGAATACCTGATCGCCATGTCCGCGATCGGCAGGGGCGCCCGCCGGATCGAGGCGGCCGAATCTCTGCGCGCGGCCCTGTCCGGCGCGGACGGGCGCGGCCCGGACGCGCGTATGCTGCGGGCGGCGGCGCGCGAGTTGAACCGCTCGGCCTCGGGCCTGTCGCCGGACGGCGTGCGCGAGCGCATCTCCTCGCACCTGGGCCAGATCCAGGCGCGGGCCGCGCGGCACATCGGGCGCGGCACGGGCGTCCTGGCCACCATCGGCTCGACGGCGCCCTTCGTCGGGCTGTTCGGGACCGTCTGGGGGATCATGAACAGCTTCATCGGCATTTCCGAGGCGCAGACCACGAACCTCGCCGTCGTGGCCCCCGGCATCGCCGAGGCGCTGCTGGCCACCGCCATCGGCCTTGTCGCGGCCATTCCGGCGGTGGTGATCTACAACTTCTTCGCCCGCGCGATCACCGGCTACCGGCTGCGCCTGAACGAAACGGCGGCGAGCGTCGAGCGGCTGGTCAGCCGCGACCTCGACCGCGCGGCGGCAGGGATCCGGGTCTGATGGCGGGCGGCATCCGGAACCAGCCGGGCGGCGACGACGATCTGGTGGAAAACCACGAGATCAACGTCACGCCTTTCATCGACGTGATGCTGGTGCTGCTGATCATCTTCATGGTCGCCGCGCCGCTGTCGACCGTGGACATCAACGTGGACCTGCCGGTGTCGAACGCGCCCGTGTCGGGCCGGCCCGACACGCCCGTCTGGCTGACGGTGGGACCCGACCTCGCGCTGTCGCTGGGCAACCGCGCCATCGCGCCCGGGACGCTGGCGGCGGAACTCGCCGCCGCGACCAAGGGCGACCTTCAGACCCGCATCTACCTGCGCGCCGACCAGGCGGTGGCCTATGGCGACCTGATGGAGGTGATGAACAGCTTGCGTGACTCGGGTTACCTGAAGATCGCTCTGGTCGGGCTGGACCGCGCAAGCGCCCCCCCCGCGGCGCTTGCGGCCACGCCATGAGCGGCGGCCGCCTGGGTCACGCGGGCGCCTGGCTCGCGGTGGGGGCGCTGGTGATGTCCGCCCATGTCGCGGTGGCCGCCTGGGCGATGCGCCAGCCCGGCCAGGACCTTCCCCCCGCACCCGAGGCGATTCCCCTGGACCTCGCGCCCCCGCCCGCAGGCGCGCCGGAACCTGCCGCCGCCCCCAGCGAGGAAACGGTCGCGCCGGAAACCCCGCCCGCGCCGGAACCCGAACCCGAGCCCGAACCCGAGTTCACCCCGCCCGAGGTCGAGCCCCTGCCCCCGCCCGACTTCTCGGATCTGGTTCCGCCCGAGCCCGTGCCGGACTTCGTCCCGCCCCCGGTCGTGCCGATGCCGCCCCCCGATTTCGCGAGCCTCACCCCGCCGCCCGAGGCCGAGCCCGCCATCGTTCCCCCGCCCCTGCGCCGCCCCGAGCGGCTGGTCCGGCGCGAGCCGCCCCCGGAAGAGCCGCGCGAGGAGCCGAAGGAGGAACCCCGCCGTGAAACGCAGCGCGAGCAGCCCCGGACCGAGCAGCGGGAAGAACGGCGCGAGCCGTCCCGCGCCTCGCGCCAGGGACAGCAGGGCCAGAGCGAGTCGCGCCAGACCTCCAGTTCGTCCCGGGGCAATTCGCAAAAGGCACAGGCCAGCTGGAAACAGCGCGCGGGGGCCACGGTCAGCAAGCACATGAGCCGGACCCGGGTTTCCGGCCGGCGTGGCGGGACCGTGCAGGCGACTGTCACCGTCAGCGTCTCGGCCAGCGGGGCGACCAGCGCCCAGCTGGCGCGGGGGACGGGCGATCCTTCGGTGGACGCGGCGCTCGCCCGGCAGGCCGCGCGGATGCCGAACCTGCCTCCGCCGCCCGGCGGCCAGACGGTCCAGTTCACCCAGCCCATCGCGATCAGGCTGAGATGAGACGGACCCGCCCCCTTGCGGGACCACACCGCCACCGGCGAAAGGCATGAAAAAGGCGGCCCCCGGGCCGCCTTCGTTCTTTCGGCTTACCGCTCGGCGGCGGGCACCCTTTGCAGCAGGGGCATCAGCTCACCCATCTCGGGGCCGTGGTCCATGCCTGTCAGGGCCTTGCGCAGCGGCATGAACAGGCTCTTGCCCTTGCGGCCCGTCGCAGTCTTGACCGCGCCTGTCCATTCGCCCCAAGTCGCACCGGTCCAGGGGCGGGCGGGCAGCATCGCCAGCGCCTGGGCCACAAACTCGGCGTCCTCGGGGGCGATCACCGGCTGCGCGCCGTCACGCATCAGCGTCCACCATTCGCCCAGATCGTCCAGCCGGGTGATGTTCTGCCGCGCGACCGACCAGAACTGCTCGGCAATGTCATCCGGCACGCCCATGGCCGCGATCCGGTCCCGCACCGCCTCATAGGGCAGGTGCTGGTTGCGTTCGCGCGTCAGCGGCCACAGGTCCTCGGCGTCGAACTTGGTGGGCGAGGCGCCGAACTGGTCGAGCTCGAACCCCTCGGCCAGCTCGTCCAGCGACATCCGCAGCGCGACGGGCTGGTTCGACCCCAGCCGCGCCATCAGCGACAGCAGCGCCTCGGGGGCCACGCCCTGCTCGCGCAGGTCGCGCAAGCTCAGGGTGCCGAGGCGCTTGGACAGTTCCTCGCCCCCTGGGCCGGTCAGCAGCGAATGGTGGGCAAAGCGCGGGGGCGTGCCGCCCAGCGCCTTGATGATCTGGATCTGCGTGGCGGTGTTGGTCACGTGGTCCGCGCCCCGCACGATGTCGGTCACGCCCATGTCCACGTCATCGACCGACGAGGCGAAGGTATAAAGCACCTGCCCGTCCGCCCGGATCAGCACCGGGTCGCTGACCGAGGCCGCGTCGATCGACACGTCGCCGATGATGCCGTCGGGCCATTCGATCCGCTCCTGGTCCAGCCGGAAGCGCCAGTAGCCCTCGCGCCCCTCGGCCCGCAGCCGCTCGCGATCCTCGTCGGTCAGGTTCAGCCCCGCGCGGTCATAGACCGGGGGCTTGCCCATGTTCAGCTGCTTCTTGCGCTTGAGGTCCAGCTCGGTCGGCGTCTCGAAGACCTCGTAAAGCCGCCCCGCCGCGCGCAGCTGGTCGGCGGCCTCGGCATACCGGTCCAGCCGGTCGGACTGCCGCTCGATCCGGTCCCACTGCAGCCCCAGCCATTCCAGATCGCGCTGGATGCCGTCGGCATATTCCTGCTTCGACCGCTCGCGGTCGGTGTCGTCCAGCCGCAGGATGAACGTGCCGCCGGTCTTGCGGGCGATCAGGTAGTTCATCAGGGCGGTGCGCAGGTTGCCGACGTGGATATGGCCGGTCGGCGAGGGCGCGAAACGGGTCGTGGTCATCGGCGTCTCCTTGATCCGCCCGCTCTTTCACACCGGGCGATTCTTGTCCATATCGGCCCCTGAAGCCGCCCAACCGCCAAGGGAACGCCATGACCGACTGGACCGAGGCCGCAGCGCCCTCTGCCGACGACATCGAGGCGCTTGCGCGCGAGGTCCTGGCAGGCCTGCCGCCCGAGTTCGCGGGCTATGCCGCCGAGGTCATCCTGCGGGTCGAGGACGTGGCCGGCGAGGACGTGCTGGATGAACTGGAAATCGACGACCCGCTGGAACTGACCGGCCTTTACGACGGCATCCCCCAGACCGAGAAGTCGCCCAGTCAGCCCCAGCATTTCCCCGACACCGTCTGGCTGTTCCGCCGCGCGATCCTGGACGAATGGGCCGAACGCGGCGATGTGAGCCTGGGCGCGCTGGTCCGCAACGTGGTGATCCATGAATTCGCCCATCACTTCGGCTGGTCGGATGGCGACATCGCCCGGATCGACCGGTGGTGGGAATGATCCTGGCCCCGCAGCCCCAAGCGCCGGTCCTGACCGTCACGCTGAACCCGGCGCTGGACATCTCGACCAGCACCGACGAGGTGGTGCCGGACCTCAAGCTGCGCTGCGACGCGCCCGACATCGATCCCGGCGGCGGCGGCATCAACGTCAGCCGCGCCATCGCCAACATGGGCGGGCGGTCCCGCGCGCTGGTGGCGCTGGGGGGCGCGACGGGCTCGCGGCTTTGCGACCTGCTGCATGAAACCGGCCTGCCGGTCCTTAGGCTGAACGCGCCGGGCGAGACGCGGCAGTCTCTGTCGGTGATCGACCGCAGCACCGGCGCGCAGTTCCGCTTTGTCCTGCCGGGGCCGGAATGGCGGCCCTCGGACGTGCGGGGCGCGCTGGACGCCATCGTGGGCGCCGCGCCGCAGGGCGGCATCCTGGTGATTTCCGGCTCGAACCCGCCCGGCGTGCCGCCCGATTTCGCGGTGTCGCTGGCCCGCCGCATGGCCGGGCGCGACACGCGGATGTTCGTGGACACTTCGGGCGCCGCGCTGGCGGCGGTGGCGGCCGCGCGCGACGCGCCCATCGCGGTCCTGAGGATGGACGACGCCGAGGCCGAGGGGCTGGCAGGCCGTCCCCTGCCCACCCGCAAGGACACGGCCGACTTCGCCCTGAGCCTCGTGCAGGCGGGCGCGGCGCAGTCCGTGATCGTGGCGCGGGGCGCGGACGGCAATATCGTGGCCTGTCCCGAGGGGCGCTGGCACGCCGAGGCGCCGCCCGTTCCCGTCATCAGCAAGGTCGGCGCCGGCGACAGCTTCGTCGCGGGCTATACGCTGGCCGTGGCGCGCGGCATGGCCGTGGCGGACGCGCTGGCGCTGGCTGCGGCGGCCGCGGCGGCGGCCTGCATGACGCCTGCAACCGACCTTTGCCGCCCCGAGGACGTGGCCCGGCTTTACGAGGAACGCGTCGTCACCCCGATCTGAGGGGCCGCACGCAGGCCCTCACCCGCTATTGGCTTGACCTTTGCAGGGGGGTCCGCTTGAAGCGGCGCGTATTTCTCGCAAGAAGCCGGGGTCCGAGGATGGACGACAACAACCGCAACCTGATCCTTGCCATGGTGCTGTCGGCACTGGTCATGATCGGGTGGTATGCCTTCTTCGCGCCGCCGCCGCCCGAGCCTGTGGCCCCGACGACGACGACGCAGCAGACGGCGACCGGGGCAGTCGCGCCCAGCGCGCCGGCCGGCCAGGCGCCGGGACCGACGCTTATCGGCGCGGCCGACGACCCGGTGCTGACCGCGCCGCGTGTCCAGATCGAATCGCCCTCGCTGCAGGGCTCGATCTCGCTGGCGGGGGGCCGGATCGACGACATCCTGCTGACCGGCTACCGCGAGACGCTGGACCCGAACTCTCCCTTCGTGCGACTTCTGTCGCCGACCGCGCAGCCGCGCGTGACCACCGAGGGCACGCCCATCGCGCCCGGCGCCGACCCCGAGGTCGTGGTGCAGAAACCCTATTACGCCGTCTACGGCTGGATGCCGGGACCCGGTGTGGATCCGGCGCTGGTCCCCTCGCCCGCGACGCTGTGGACGGTGGAAAGCGGCACGGTGCTTGGCCCCGACCAGCCGGTGACGCTGGCCTGGGACAACGGCGCAGGCCAGATCTTCCGTCGCACCTTCGCGCTGGATGACCGCTACCTGTTCACCGTGACCCAGAGCGTCGAGAACACCGGCTCGGCACCCTTCGTGGCCGCCCCCTACGGCATCCTCGCCCGCCACGGCCAGCCCGACACGCAGAACTTCTTCATCCTGCACGAAGGCGCGGTCGGCATGAGCGACGGCCAGCTGCTCGAGGCCAAATACAAGGACATGGCCAAGTTCGACGCGGCCGGCGCCGAGGGCCCTGCCGAGATCACCGAGGTCACGGAAAACGGCTGGGTCGGCTTCACCGACAAGTACTGGATGACCACGCTGATTCCCGCGCCCGGCCAGGCCTTCACCTCGGTCGTGAAATACGCGCCGGGCGCCGACATCTATCAGGCCGAGACGCGCATGCCGATGCAGACCGTCGCGCCCGGCACGCAGATGTCCTCCTCCAGCTACCTCTTCGCCGGGGCGAAGGAATGGGAGGCGATCAACGGCTACCAGCAGTCCAAGGGGATCGACCGCTTCGTCGATTCGATCGACTGGGGCTGGTTCTACTTCCTGACCAAGCCGATCTTCCGCCTGCTGCACTGGCTGCACGGCGTGATCGGCAACATGGGCTGGTCGATCATCGCGCTGACCTTCATCCTCAAGGCGCTGGTCTTCCCGCTGGCCCGCAAGTCCTATGTCTCAATGGCCCGCATGCGCGAGCTTCAGCCCGAGATGGAGGCCATCAAGGAGCGCACCGGCGACGACCGGATGAAGTACCAGCAGGAGGTCATGGCGCTGTACCGCAACGCCAAGGTCAACCCGGCGGCGGGCTGCCTTCCGCTGCTGCTGCAGATCCCGATCTTCTTCGCGCTCTACAAGGTGATCTTCGTCACGCTGGAACTGCGCCACGCGCCCTGGATCGGCTGGATCCGCGACCTGTCGGCACCGGACCCCTCGTCGCTGCTGAACCTCTTCGGGCTGTTCCCCTGGGACGCGCCCGTGCAGGGCACGATGCTGCATTCGCTGTCGCTGCCGCTGCTGGCGATCGTGCTGGGCATCACCATGTGGCTGCAGCAGAAGCTGAACCCGGCCCCCACCGATCCGGCACAGAAGATGATCTTCGCCTGGATGCCCTGGATCTTCATGTTCATGCTGGGTGGCTTCGCCTCGGGGCTGGTGCTCTACTGGATCACCAACAACATCATCACGATCATCCAGCAGTACGGGATCATGTCCATGCACGGCCACCGGCCCGACCTGTTCGGCAACATCCGCTCGGGCATGCCCAAGCGCAGCGCCAAGAAGTGACGGCGCGGCTGGCCCATATCTTCCGCTACCCGGTCAAGTCGATCGGGGGCGAGGAACTGGCCGAGGTCAGCCTGACCGCGGGCGCGCCCCTGCCCGGCGACCGCCGCTTCGCGGTCATGCACGAGGCGGCGCTCCAGCATCTGGAAGGCGAGGACCTGCGCCGCTGGCTGCCCAAGTCGGCCTTCGTGCGCGGGGTCGCGGCCGCGCCCCTGCAGGCGATCAGCGGCGGCTGGGACGGCAAGCACCTCGTGTTGTCGCATCCCGACCTGCCGTCGCTGCGCTTCGACCCCCTGCGGGACGAAGCCGCCCTGCTGGACTGGCTGGCCCCCTTGTGGGCGCCCAGCGGCAAGGCTCCTGCCGCGAAGCTGGTCGAGGCGCCGCAGGCGCTGACCGACGTGAACCACCCGTGGCTGTCGATCCTGTCGCTGTCCTCGCTGCGCGACCTGGAAGGCCGGCTCGGCCAACCCTTGGGCACCCGCCGCTGGCGCGCGAACCTGTGGATCGACGGCTGGGACGCTTATGCCGAGCGCGACATGCAGCTGCACCGAATCCGCATCGGCAAGACCGTCGTGCTGAAGCTGACCGAGCGGATCGGCCGCTGCGACGCGACCAGCGTGGATACCGCCACTGGCCGGATCGACGTGGACATGCCGCAGGCCCTTCAGGACCGGTTCTGGCACAAGGACTTCGGCATCTACGCCGAGGTCGAGACCGGCGGCACCATCCGCCCCGGAGACGAGGTCGAAGTCCTGTGAAGGTTTCCTTCCCCCCTGCCCCCGAACCGGAAGTCGAGGCCGCCGAGGCCGGTCGCCTCCTGTTCGCGGGTCCCGTGGATTTCGTGAAGGGCGTGGTCGCCATGGACGGCCTTCCCCCGGCCGACCGCCCCGAAGTCTGCTTTGCGGGCCGCTCGAATGTCGGCAAGTCCAGCCTCATCAACGCGCTGACAGGGCGCAAGGGCATTGCGCGGGCCTCGAACACGCCGGGCCGCACGCAGGAACTGAACTTCTTCGCCTTGGGCGACCGGGGCTATCTGGTGGACCTGCCGGGCTATGGCTACGCGCAGGCACCCGTGGCGGTCGTGCAGAAATGGCAGGCGCTTCTGAAGCAGTATCTGGCGGGCCGCCCGAACCTGCGCCGCGCCTTTGCGCTGATCGACGCGCGCCACGGCATCAAGCCCGTGGACCACGAGATCATGACGCTGCTCGACCGCTCGGCCGTGCCCTTCCAGGTGGTCGTGACCAAGGCTGACAAGATCGGCCGCGGCGCATTGCAGCAGGTCCTGGCCCAGATCGAAGGCGAGTTGCAGAAGCACCCCGCCGCCTATCCCGAACTGGTCGTGACCTCGTCGGAAAAGGGCGAGGGCATCCCCACCCTGCGCGCCATCATCGAGGGGCTGACGGCGGGCTGAGGCCTCAGGCCATCTCCAGCAGGTCGCGATAGCGCCGCCACAGCAGCAGCAGTCCGCTGACCAGCAGGATCAACGACAGGGTCACGACATAGCCCTCGTTGACATAGTCGGCAGGATAAACGCCGTAGATCCCCCGCCGCATCAGTCCGACGATATGCAGCACCGGGTTCCACCACAGCACGTCGCGCACCACCGACGGCATCAGTTCGTAGGTGAAGAAGATCCCCGACATCAGGAACAGCGGCCGGGTCAGGATCGACCAGGCCCGTTCCCAGACGGGAAAGCGCATGATGAGAAAGCAGTTGAGCGTGCCGATCCCCGCGCCCAGAAGGACCGTCAGCCCCAGCGCGTGCAGCACGACGCCGACATCCAGCACCAGCGGGATGCGCTGGACGATGGCAATGCCGCCGATGAGGACAGTGAAGACGATGACATGCAGCACGCCGTTCAGGATCAGCCGCGCAATCAGGGCATCCACGAAGGTCACGGCGGGATAAGCCAGCAAGGGACGCGAGAAGCGCAGGCTCTGCGCGGTCTTGTTGGAAATGTCGTGATACATCTGGAAGGGCAGATAGCCCGACGCGTAGAACAGCGGAAAGCTGGTCCCCAGCAGCGGGTTGGTGTTGCCCAGTGCATGCTGGAACACCAGCGTCAGCAGCGCCACCCCCAGGATCGGGTCGGCCAGCGCCCAGACATAGCCGCCGGGCGAACGGCCGTAGGTCGTGGCGATCTCGCGCAGGATCAGGGCCGCCACGGTGCGCACCATGCGGAACAGCCCGTTCGGCGGACGCCGCGGGGGCGCAGGCGGTGCGGGCCTTTGCTGCGGGTGGGTGAGGCTGTCGGACATTTATACTGCTGAGGCTGGCATTCGTTGGGTCGGCTCTGTAACAACTGCCGGTAAATTGGAAGCAGCGAAAGCCCAGATGGCCAGCGATCGTCCACAAGCCGCGCCCCAGGCACAGCCGCCGGGCCAGGACCGTCCCGCCCCGGCCTCACACCCCGCACCGCCGAACGGCCCGGCCTGGCCGGGCGCGCCCGGGGCGGCAAGTCCGGCCGCGGGCGGCCCGGCCAATTCGGCGGCGGCGGGACCGGCCCGACCGGCATCCCCCGGCGAGGCAAGGCCCGCACCCGCAGCATCCTCGGCCGCACAAGCGGCGCCCGCCGCGCCGAAGCCTGCAGCAGCGCCGACGAAAGAGGCCGCGCCTGTCCAGGTTCCCAATCCCCAGCCCGCCGCGAGGCCCGCAGAGGCTGGACCCGCCAAGCCCGCGCCCACCGCACCCGCAGCCCAGCCTGCCGGCAATTCGACAGCCGCAGCCGCGCCGCCCCGGCCGAGTCCCGCGCCCGCGGGGCCCGCGCCGCAGCCCACGCCGGGCCGGCTGATTCCCGCCGACGCCGCCACTGCGGCGGC